>JAWXBR010000038.1:0-28054 GCA_034440235.1 bacterium | reverse complement strand
GTGCTGTCCAATAGCACAGGCTCACTCGATGAAGCGTCGTTTGCTGCTGTACTTGGCACGGCCGCATGGACGATTCTTGGAAACACAGCTATCAACCCTGCGACAAATTTCTTGGGGACAACAGACGCTCAACCTTTGGTGATACGAACGCTGAACACGGAACGCCTTCGTGTTCTTTCTACAGGTGAAGTCGGAATTGGTACAGCGTTGCCACTTGCAAACAGCAGGGTAACACTTAGTGCGGTTGCTGCGACTGCTGGTGTGGGCTTGAACGTCGACATGACGGGCACTACAACGTCCAGCGGTATTGTGGTCAGAAACATTGGTAATACAGGCGCAAGTGATGCTGGTATTCTTTTAGGAAGCACCGCCAATGGTACTGGCGCAGGAATTCGCATTGGCAGCATTGTCGGACTTAACGATCCCGATCTAGGTATCGAAATCGAAGCAAGCACGAATGGAGTAACCTATGCTCCAACTAATACCGGAAACGGTGTAGGGTTCCGCGCAGGTACGTCTGCAGGTAGCCGTCCGCGCATGGGGGTTGAAACATACGCTCGCTCATCTGGGGCATCGAACGGTGTTGCAATACTTGCTGATGCGAATAGTACTGGTGCATCAACCGGTATTGGCGTTGGTGCATTGGTTTCTACCTCTGGAACGACAGGAAATCTGTGGCCATTAGTAGTAAGTAGCGCTGATAATCGCGATGTTTACCTTGGCTCTACAGTGGCCGACCTACCCGCATCACTTGTAACAACACTCACTGGTACTGCCAACGCAAGCATTACACGAATGCACAGTGCACGCTTGTCAGGTACACTTACAATGCGTGGTACCAGTACAGGTGTCACATCGTTCACAGCAGGTGCCCAAGGCGCAACAAACATTGCCTACACACTACCAATTGCAGCACCGGCAGCAAATGGGTATGTCATGAGTAGTACGACAGCTGGCGTTATGTCATGGACCGATCCGGGTGCACTCGGAATTCTAGAAGAAGTAAGTGGGGTCTCAAACATTCGTCGACGTGCAGCATATGTGCAAGGCGGAATTGTGGGTACGCCGGGTACTGGTGCAATCGACCTTCAGGGTAACAGAGCAGTTATTACCCAAACGGCAACGGGAAACTATTCTGGCGTTCTTTCTGGACGTGATAACACAGCAGCAGCCATATACTCTGTGGTTGGTGGAGGAATCTCTAACAGCATCGGCAGCAATGACAACTATTCCGTTATCGCAGGCGGCGATGACAACGACATTTCGGCATCATCAACACGTGCTTTTATCGGTAGCGGTGGTACGAACGTAATGACGGGTTCGGACTACACCGCAATTGTTACGGGTCTTTCTAACAGCAGTACTTCTTCTCTCCGCTCGTTTATCGGTTCGGGTTGGAATAACAGGCTAGTTACTAGCTCGAACTCGGCAGCAATTGTATCGGGTCAGGACAACACTCTCACACAAGCAACACATTCGTTCATCGGTGCTGGTATCACCAACACCATGACAAATTCTAACTATGCAGCTATTGTTTCGGGCAACACCAATACAATTGCGAGTTCTACGAACGGGATAATTGTAGGGGGCTCGAACAACACTGTCCAAACAAGTTCTAACTACTCTGTTATTGGTGGCGGTCAGGACAACATTATAACATCGAGTACAAATGCATTCATTGCTGGTGGAGCAAGCAACTCAATTCTCACTGCAGGTAATCATTCGGCGATTTGGGGTGGACGTAATCTTACAATAACGGGTTCTCGTTCCGCGGGTTTTAACAGTGGAACGATGGCAATGACAATTGCAACCGACAATGTCGTTGCCTTTGGTAGCACAAACGTTTGGCTCGCAAACAATACAAACACCCCGTCTCAATTGCGCTTTTACGAAGCACAAGCAGGTGCGGGAACCTTTCCTGGTGTAGGTACGAACTTCTCAGCGTTCCAGGCCGGTGCACAGATCGCGGACATAACTTACACACTTCCAATAGCACTACCACCTGCAAATAATTATGTCCTGGCTACAACAACAGCGGGTGTACTTAGCTGGTTTGACCCTGCAGGTCTTGCGGGCTGGGCGCTTACGGGAAATGCAACAACAACTGCCTGGAATGGCGCAGCTGGGTCATTCCTCGGAACGACCAGCACGCAGCCCCTTACAATTGCAACTACGAATGCCACGCCGCAGGACATAACGTTCTTTAGTGGTGTTAGTGGAGCTACGAAGAGAATGGAAATCGATGGCGCGACGGGATATGTGGGAATTGGAAACATTACTCCCGCCGCGTCTATGGACATCGACGGTGGACTTGTGGTGCGTCCACCAGCAAACGTTGCAGTCGCAGCCAACGGTCAGACAGTCACGCCTGCTAATCGCAGTTATGTGGTTCTCGATCCAGGTGTCGCGGCGCGGACAGGATTGATCTTGGCAAACGGACTTCAGCCAGGGCAACTACTGATTCTTCGAATTCTTGAAACGGCGACAGGGTCGGTTACACTTCCGGATGTCGTTGGAAGCAACGTAGACCTTACGGGTGATTGGGTGGGTGCTGCAAACGACATTCTATCGCTAATTTGGACAGGGACGGACTGGATTGAAACCAGCCGTTCAAACAACTAACTAAAATGAGAGAATGCTGATGGCCCCTCACCGTCACCATATCGCCTCTACACTGATAGTCGCTGCGCTTTTGACCCATTGCGCGCTGACAGTAGTGCATGCCCAGGATACGGATATCCGAACCTTCCAAGGCATTCGGTTTGAACGTCCGCAAGCTCCAAAAACATATATCTCGATATCACCACCGTTGTCGGCTATTACGCCACCATACACGTTGATGCTACCGCCCGACCTACCAACGTCAGGCTACTTTCTACAAACCTCGGCTGCGGGACCCTTTCAGCTCTATTGGAGCCAAAGTCCATCCTCCTCTCTTGAACTTGTCTCGGGTACAGGATTAAGGCGACCTGCAGGCGCCACAGAAGGTGGTGTTGTAGGTGGCACCGCGTTCTATTCAAATAATCTTCAGGGTAATAACCTTAGCGGTGGTGGAGCTTCAGGTAGCAAGTCGACGGTAATTGGCGGTGCGGGAAATGCGACCTCGGGGTATCAAGCAGCAATTGGTGGAGGGTACTCGAATGCCGTTTCTGCAACACTCGCCGCCGTTATCGGCGGCAACGATAGTAGAGTAAGTGGATTTCGTGGTGCTATACTAGCTGGAGAGGATAACCTTGTGTCGGGGAACACATCTGTCGCTCTTGGTGGAAATGGTAATACACAGAGCGGCAACATCGGCTTCATTGGAGCCGGTGAAGACAATGTTGGCTCAGGCAACTTGAATACGGTTTTCGGTGGCAGGTTAAACACCAACTCTGCCAACATTGGCGTAATCATAGGTGGGTATGGGAACATGGTTTCAGGTAACCGCGCAATCGTACTTGGCGGTACAAACAACACCGCTGCTGCAAATATGGGAGCAGTCGGCGGCGGCTTGTCAAACAACGTAGGTACTAACTCTAGCTTTATCGGTGGAGGTGCCTCGAATACTTCGACGGGCGCGGCCACATCGTCGCTATTGGGAGGTGGCAGCAACACCTTGATCGGCTCATACCCTTCAATTGGTGGTGGACAGTCAAACTCCGCATCGAGCAATCATTCCACAGTAGGTGGTGGACAGTCTAATGCAGCGACGACTGGAACCCACGTGACGTCGTTCACGGGACAATCAAACAGCGCCACCTCGAATCATGCTTCGGTTCTAGGCGGTTCTTCGAACAGTGTTTCAGGTCTGACTGCAGTGGCAATCGGCGGAAGGTCTATGACAATCTCCGGACAGAACACTCTCGGTATGAACGGCGGAGCGACTGCAATGTCGATCTCTGTTCAAAACATGGCAGTTCTAGCGAATATGAACATCTGGCTTGCGGACAACGACAATACGTCGGCATCACTCCGGCTGTTTGAGGCGTACAACGTGAGTGGTTCAATCGTAGGTGCAAACATCAACTACGTTGCGTTTAAAGCACCAGCTTCAACATACAACGACTACTCGAACTCCTACACATTACCAGATCGTGTTGGTATAGGGCTCCGGTTCCTTTCAGTTGCGACGTCGCCAGCTCCGACAACCACTGACGGTACTCTTGACTGGATTGCAACCCCAACGTATGATGTTGTAGCACACAATTCAGCAGCAGCAGGTGCATTTCCTGCAGGTACCGATGATGCTGACATCATTCGAGTCACATCAACAGGAGCGGCGGCTGCTCGCATCATGACATTTCGAAATGGTGTGACGAATGGTCTCGTAATTACAGTTCGATTCTCTGGGGCCAATGCAATTCGCGTGAGAGACGCTGACGCGAATCTCGACCTACAAGGCGCAGTCGATTTTGACATGGACGCCAACGATACACTCACACTTGTCTGGGATGCAGCAAGTACGAAGTGGATTGAGATAGGAAGGACGGTACAGAACTAATGAAACATTCTAAACTTCTTTTGCACGTTGTAGCCTTGGTTACATTCTACGCTTTGAGTGCGGTGGCTGTCATGGCGCAATCGTATACGACATTTCAGGGCATTCGCTTTGAACGATCGGCTGCACCTGGCACGTTTATTACACTTACGTCTCCGACCTCGGCCATCACTCCGTATACGCTTATCCTCCCACCGACAGCTCCAACGACGGGTCAGGTGCTGCAAGTCACGGGCTCGGGTCCGTATCAGCTCGGCTGGACGTCGAGCTTTGCATCTGTACTAGAGGTTCTTGTTGCAGATGGCGGGGGCCTACGCCGGATTTCATCGAACAACGAAGGTAATGTTGTCGGTATGCCCGGTGCATGGGCGAACGATTTTCAAGGTAGTCGTAATAACTCCACACAAACCGCAAGTGGTGACTATTCACTTATCGGCGGTGGAGAGGACAACACGGCGAGTGGGAAATATTCGTCTGTGATAGGCGGCTATACAAACACAGCAAGTGGATTGTATTCTGCCGTAGGTGGTGGAGAATCTAACACCGCCTCGGGTCAGGGGTCGGGTATTCTTGCAGGTGCATTCAATACAAACGCTGGTACAAATGCCGTAATCGGAGGTGGTCAGACGAACACCATTGGTGCTGGCGGTACAAATGCATTTATTGGTGGCGGCCTGCAAAACACGGCATCTGGTATCAATAGTGTTGTTGGAGGAGGAACGCTCAACAACGTTTCGGGAGCGTATGGCGTAATTGCAGGTGGCGAAAGCAACGTCGCATCAGACACAGGAGCGTTTGTTGGAGGCGGCCTTTCGAATACTGCTAGCGGAAACCGATCGGTAGTGGTGGGAGGATCGAACAACGTTGCATCAGGTTCGAGATCGTTTATTGGAGCTGGTGACAACAACACCGCTTCAGGCCTAATGTCCGTTGTCGGCGGAGGACTATCGAATACTGCTAGTGGGCCGTACGCTGCCATCATTGGTGGACAATCGAGCACAGCATCCAGCAGTCACGCATTTGTCGGCGGTGGTCAAAGTAATAGCGTGTCAACAGGTACGCATAGTGGTATCGGTGGTGGCCAAAGCAACGCCGTCACCGGAGGTTGGTCATTTATCGGTGGCGGATCTACGAACAGTGTCAATGCAGACTACAGTACTATCCCTGGCGGACGCAATATGACGCTGGCTGCGGGTGCTACGGGTTCTTTTGGATTCAATTCCGGCTCAACAACCATGAGTGTGTCTTCGCCGAATTCATTTGTGTTAGGCAATACCGACCTATGGCTTGCTAATAACGACAACACGCCTCGTGAACTTCGATTCTACGAAGCTTACAACACAGCGGGAATTTTCCCTAACTCAGCAAATTATATCGGCTTCAAATCTCCGACAAGTACAAACGGCAACCTGAACAACGTATATACATTGCCTGACCGCGTTGGTCTTTCTGGGCAGGCACTGCGCCTTGCCTCGGGTGCAACAACAACGGCAGGAACCCTTGAGTGGGCGGAGACGATGACGGCAACAGTGGGTACAGTGAATGTCACAGCCGATAACCAGGCAATCACAGCAGCTCAGGCAGACCGTGTCACGTTTCTACGCCTCGACGGCAACGATGTACCTGCAAATAGAACCGTGACTATTCCAAACGGTGTTATCGATGGTATACGCCTTGTCATTCGGTGCATCGCGGGTGTAGCCGGTAACGGTGTACAACTCGTCGACGGTGCTAATCTCGTTTTAAACGGCGATGCAAACCTTCAGGACAGCGATGCAATTGTTCTGATGTGGGATAACACAAGCACTGTGTGGGTGGAATTAATGAGAAGCGATAACTAGGACATTGAGAAACACACAACGCCATATCGCGTGTTGCATCACAGCGCTTCTTGTCTTCTTGACTTGCGGCGCTTTTTCGGCGTCAGCTCAAACCCTTGTCAACAACGGTGCGATGATTCACATACGTGAAAACGCACTCGTTGTCGTGAACGGAAGTACAGAAAACAAGGCTGGCGAAATCCGCGTGTACGATGGTGCAGTAGTGCGCTTCCGCGGAGATGTCACGTTGCGGTTCGGTGGATTGTACATGGAAAGAAACAGCCTTGCTGTCGTTTCAAACAACCTCATTGTTGAACTTGACGCCGTGCTTTGGCGGTATGCCCCAGGTACGCTGGACGTTGAAGGCACGATTATCAATTATGGTCAACTGAATAACGAGGGAGAGATCAACATCGGTCGGCCATGATACGCTCTTTACCATATCGTACGATGTTTTTAATCGTTGCTCTGATTGTTTTAACTCTCTCGGCAACGTCGCAGCATCTTGAGAACAATGCCTCAGGCCGCGTAAACAACAGTGGCACCATTCGGTTTAAAAGTGACACTGGGAAATTCAAGAACGCAGCCCCTTACACAGCAATAACGAATTCTGTAATAGAGTTTACTGGTACGGATAACCAGTTTACAGACCTTCTGGGTCTCGACAAGTTCAGTACGGCACTCGGTCAGGACCGCACTTGGCGCGTGCCCGGACTCGTGCGCTACAAGCGTACTGGCGGCTCGCAGCAATTGCACGCGCGATCGTATACCGATCTTGAAGTCGCGGATGACGCCCAAAAGCTCATCCCTGATAGTGTTCTGGTAGGGGGCTCGTACACAATTACGGCTTCGGGTCCTCGACAATACACCGGAACGTTTTTATACGACGGAACGCTACCGCAGAACATTGCTTCAGAAGTGGGTCTTAGTGGTAACGTCGATCGTTATCACCATTTGACATTGTTGCTTGGTCCGAAAACTGTACAACAGCCCGACGAAGTGCGCATGGATGGCGTATTTGAGAGCGATTTCATCTCACCGCTCGATGTTGAAGGAGATTTCTTTTGGGGTACTCGTTCGGTTGCACGTGCTCCAATTCGCGTCGTACTTGGCGGTCAGTTAACCACTGGATCTGATATCTCAGAACTGCATGCGAATGTCGATGTCGTCGAAGGCAAACTGATTGTTGCGGATGACTCCGACACCGTGTCTATTATGCCCAATGCTGTGTTAGCAATTCATGCATCAGATCAGGCAGAGTTGTTTGTAGGTCGTGCAACACGTGTTGATGTGTACGGTGCATTTACTAATCGGCATGCACCGTTAACAAACACAACATTCGAGGCATCATCGCTGGTTCATTACGCGGGTGGACCTCAGTCTCAGCAGACGATACAAGCAACAGCCTCGACGCATCCTTATGGCAATGTTAGAACTTCGAACGGACTGAAGAATGCAAGTGGCGATGTGTACATAACATCGGCATTGTCGGTGAATGATTCGAACGTTGTAATGATACCGCATACGATGAGTCTTCTACTTGGTGATGCATCGTATACCAACAACGTAGAGGTTGTTGGTGCCTTCAGAAGACAGCTTACTGGTGCGTTGCTCGACGAAGCTTACGTCTACAACAACGAAGAAACACATCTCCGCTTTAGAACCGTACCTGAGAGCCTCACACTTGATGTGCGTCCGAATACTCGTCCGAATGCATACGACCCCTTAACCGACATTCGCCGTAAAGTGACAGTCACTGCATCTGGAGAATGGATGGCCACGGTACGAGTTGGATATAAAGTGACAGACATGCCCGCGACCTGGGCAACATCGACGACAGAATCGCTTCTCAAAATGTACAACGCGTACGGCCCTCCCAACGAACGTGCGTTGAAGCTCACTCCTACGCTTCCGCCGACGTACGGACGTCGTGCCCTGGCACAGAGCACCGGAATAGCGTATCTGGAGCTGTTTGGATTAAGAAGCACCGGACCTGACAATATTCGAGTGGACAACGGCAATGACATCCTGCTCCGTGGTAGCCGTGATGTATTACGAGCAATCGCATCCGGACGTTGGAGTAATCCGTTCACATGGGATGAAGCTCGTGAACCCGAGCCTATCGATCGTGTGATTATCGATGGCTTCAACGTACACGTTGGATACATTCGCGCTAACGACAACTATGCAATACTTGAGCTGTATCCTGATAGTCTTGCATCTGCAGTAACTGTAAACAATACACCCAATTCTGCGCTGTTATTTGGAAGTACCGACACGTTCAATACGTTCTCGTTTGTACCGCTTGGTAGCGTGAACATTGCGATTCTGCGCCAAGCGGCTACAAACCCACCGATGATGCTGCAGGACATCACAGCCGCGAACGTCGAAGGCGGGCTGATTGTTTATCCGAGCTCTACTGTAACGATGCAGAATCTAACTGTAGGTCTAGGCGCAACTGTCTTCAATGCAGGTACGCTGCAAGTAGGCACGCCATGATGAGTAATCAGCCTTACAGGTTTTCGGCATGCCTCTCTTACATAACAAATACAATCATTTGCATTGCTCTTGCATTTGGAACAGCGCAGCAGTTACCTGCTCAACAGCCAAGTGTGCTGAATAGTCAGGGAGTAATTTATAATACTGGCGTTATAAAAATATTTGGGGATGCTTCTCTACCGCAAGACACAATTCTCGGACGTGTTGAATATTTGCGAAATCGTCCACTTGATACGCAGATGGTTGCACACACCACGTATTTTGATGTGTACTTCGAAGGCTCTTCGAAGAAGTTACTTCGCGATATCTCAAGACCACTTGTTTCAGCGAACCTCTTCTCATCAGCAGATACTAATACAATCTTTGACATGCTCGCGACCACGCGCATCGAAGTGCGCGGCACTGTTCGTCACGATGGACTCATCAATCCCGGTCAGCGTTTTGGTCTAATGCGCATGAACGGGACGGCATTACAAGACGTATCTGGCCAAGGCATTATACCAGTTGCTGAAGTAGACAACGCTCAAGGCATCCAGGTGACTCGGGGTGGCGGCCTACGAATTGCAGAACGATTAGATCTGCAGAACGGACGTGTCGACAATACCGCAAACGATAATCTTCGCCTCAATCGTGGTGCGTGGATCTGGCGTAACGATGGCGGATCTATGTCCGTTAGTCCGGTTGTAGACCAACGAATGAATATTCGTTACTACGGTGTTGCGCCGCAGTTAGGAGGTCCCGAGCTCGTTCAGTCAACAACAGAACTCGGAATCCTTCAGCAGGATAACACACAAGGTCTTACGTTGCCATGGGACGCATGGGTGAACGACTCGCTAATTCTTCGTGGACACATTTTTACTGAAGAATCGGACACTGTTCGCCACACCCTTTTCTTCAAACCATCAGCTCAGCCATTGTATGTGGTAGGTACCGAAGAAGTGAATGGTACTCTTGTTCGCACTACTGTTTCTGCTGGACAGAATATAGTGATGAACAACAGGCGCACTTCGCTTCTGTTCGCAGACGTTGCTGCACGCGGACCCGTTGAACGCGTATCCTTACGCGTGAAACCCCTTACCATCCCTGAACCAGTACCTGTTGGTGCGGACAAGGTTAAGCGGTATTTCCAGTTTGAGGCGCAAGATGTCGCGGGTGCAAAAGTTGCTGACAGTTCGTTCAATGTGCAGTTCGGATATGCGTGGCGTGCACAACGTCGCGACTCCGCCGAAGGCGCCGTTGAAGAGACACCTGGTCCACTTGTGCTCAAAATAGATTCTCTCTCCCTTGAAAGATTTATCGTAGACAAGTATACAATAGATGGTATTTCGGCGCTACCGACTCAGAGTGACTCGCTTTGGCGGTTTTCAACTGCAACGAACATACAGAGTAGCGGCGATTTTGCGATTGGTCTCAGCACATACGCAACGATCTGGGTCCTCCGGACAAAACTCTTCCTCGAAGGAGCAATGCGTTCATACCCCGAACGCATCTCTACTGTAATGTCCGCTGATCTCGTGGCGAATAGCCTATTGCCAACAACTCCGCCGCCTTTGTACCCCTACACACTCGATCCTTCGCGCAGTTCGATTTCGGTTTCTGTAATGCCCGATTCGATTGTAGACTGGATACTAGTAGAGTTTAGAACTGGTACGAGTGAATCGTCGGTCGTACACTATCAGACAGGTCTCCTTACATCGTCGGGTGTTATCGTAGACCCATCGTCTATGCTTCCTTTGCCTGTGCGAGGGATCGCACCCGGGCAGTATCACATTGTATTCCGTCACCGTAATCACCTTGCGGTCATGACAGAAGACGCGCAATTCATTTCGCCAACCTCACAGGGTGCAATGCTTGATTTGACTCGTGGCATTGGTGTCTTTGGTGGTGCCTCAGCACTTAAAGTGCTCGGACTACTATCGGGTCAGCGACTGTTTGGTCTTGTTGCTGGCGATGTAACGCAAGACGGCACAATTGCCCGTGACGATCAGAACCGAATTTGGGATAACATATCTCACGAAGCGTATACAACGTTTGATACAGATCTCGACGGCATCCTATCTACACGGGACTGGAATTTGTCATGGAACAACAGAGGACGCAGCAGTGCCGTACCTCGCTAGATTCCTTCTGATAGTGCTAGCGTGTATTACGTTCGCAACATCTTTTGCGCAGGACACAACCGTACAGGCAAACATTGTTGTGACGAACCTGTTCGATCCACGTCCGGATTATCTTGTATTTGAGATTGATGTGAGGCGCGTTAGCGATCAGTGGTTGCTCTGGTCGGATGCTACAATACGCCTTTGGGCCAATGAAGGTTTGGGGGTTGTTTCACTCGATTCTGCGCAGTATTCCATCGCGTACGTCCCAGGTACAAGTGTATTACCTGTGGGCACATATGCACCCGCAGCTATGAGCGCGTATACCATCGATCCACAGCTTGATACAACGTTTGTTACGATTGCAGTTCATGGTCCAGACCAATCTGGATCTGCATTTGCGATTCCGTTGCGCGATTCACTTTATAGACTTGGCAGATTCGAGATTCGACGCCTTGACGGTGGCAATGCTCCAAGTTATCTGAGCATCGTTGATACACGGGGTTATCGATATCAAGCCAATGCATTCAAGATGGATCATGATAGCGTCACAGGTTCTGGTGCCGAACGTGAAGTTTGGTATCAACTTGACGACAATGTTGAAATGAACACGATATACTCGATTACCCAGCGCGGGGCGCCGTGTTCGGACCTTACAATAACAGAATTTACTGGTGAGTATATTGGAGATCTGAGGGTACGACTGAGGTTTGTTGCTGAGTGCGAGATGTACACACGTGGCTATTTTATTGAACGTGCGATCGTAACTCAGGTGGATCCCGCCAATCTCTCATTCGAGCCGTTACCAAGTCTTACGTATACGACTAACCCATTACTCGTGGCGTGTTCGACGTGTGTTAGTCCGACCATCTATGAGAATTTCATCGACGACGTGTTGTATAGACGGACGCTCTATGCATACCGAGTAGCTAGTGTTGCAAGAAACTCCGATGTCATTACATATCACGACACGATTTTCGTACGGGTACCGAACGCGATCATCTCTAATGCCAAACTCCTAGAGAACCCCTTCAGAGACCGCACGACCGTCCAATTCAATATTGACGATCGACTAACCCTTACCGTCGCCGCATACGATGTAGGTGGACGACTCATTAGTTACCTCAACGATGAGAAGGGTAATCCAATCATTAGCCGTGAGTATCCTCAGGGCGCTAAGTATGAAGCTAAGTTCGAGGCTCCTGAAGTGGCTTCGCAAAGCATGTACAACATCGTCTTCCTCGCAGTCCCCATTAACGATCGCTCTGTTGAAGATCTTTCACGAGTCGTGATCAAAGCGCAATTGTTAAAGTGAGACGAGCGCTCTCTCATCTCGTCGTTCTCTTGTGCTTTGTAAGCGGTACCATAGCTATGCTCTCGCAAGGCTTCAGCACGAGCTCAGGAGATGAAGTTCTCGATTCTAGTGACTCGCTTGTTTTACGAGAAGAATGGTGGGTAGGCGGTAACATATCCGCTTTTTACCAACAGAACTTCGGTACACTAACCGTTCAATATGTTGGCAGCGATGCTCCAGGATCGGTGCGCCTAAATGCTAACACGCAAGGGGGCTATGGATATGGGGCAGGAATGGGGCCAATCGTCGAGTATCGTCCGTTTCGGTCGCCTCTAGCCTTCGGACTCATGCTTGCTGGGGAGGTTCGAACGATTCAAAGCACATCGAATACACCAGTTTCAAATGATATTTACGCCTTCAACGCTATATTTGAGACCCATTTAACGGCATGGTATGCTACGGTGGCACCATTCGTCCGGTATCAGGTTTCTCCGGCTGGGGCCTACATTTTCGGTGGAATTACAGTTGATGTTCCCGTTGTTATTGCCGATGTTTACGTGTGGCAGCACGAGTTACCAGTTGAGACTCCAACGGGTAGTGAACCTGGACGTGCATTGACGAGCATCAAGTTCAAAACAGAGGCTGACATGCGAGTGAGATTTGGGATGCAGCTGGGGGTTGGACATGACATCATGGTCGGACTTTTCGGGTATAAAAATCAGTTAATATCACCGTATTTCGTTTTACAGGGCGGTACGCCTATTGTTGCGTCGCCAACTGCGCTGAACGGCTTCATCGCACGCGTTGGCTTCATTTGGAAATACGGTTTTTGAAGATCGCACCTTACACCACTAGTGCGAATTGAGGTCACAGTTAGAGCCCCGGCTTGCCGGGGCCTTGCTGTATAAAGGGGAGTCGTAATAGTGGGACAGTGCGAATTGAGGTCACAGTGAGCCCCGGCTAGTCCGGGGTTTGCTGTTTTTAATAAGACCTGCTCGACTATCGGGATAACAAGACTATGTAATTGGCTGCAAGGCTATGCAACAGGTTGCAGGGCGACCTTAAAGCAGGCACCGGTCGTTGCGGTCTGCTCGTATGAAAGAACAGCCTGAATTCGCGAAGCCATGCGCTGCGCAAGGTACAGTCCCAAGCCGAGCGATTCTTCGCCACCTGTCGGCCTTGTACTTAAGCGAGAATACTTCGTGAAGAGTTTTGTTCTCTCGGTTTCAGGGATTCCAGGTCCTTCATCAATTACTCGAATCGACGGAGCCGATCCGCCGGTTACATCCATGGTAATCATGGTGCCGGGCGGTGAAAATTTGATGGCGTTCGAAACGAGGTTGTCGAGAATGGCTTCGACAATCGAAGCATCGCCAGATGCCCAGGCTGACTCTTCATGTAATACTCGAAGTGTAGTGTCTTTCGATTCCGCACGCGTTATATGACGTTCAACAGCCCTAAAGGAAAGCCGTACGAGGTCCATCGTCTCGTTCTGCAGGTGTTTTGAGCGCCCATCTTCGCGACTGATCTCGAGGAAGGCATGCACCGTCGCTTGCATACGAGTTGTCGTCGTCAGCAGGTCGCGGCAAATCGAAATCACATCATCAGAACTTAGCTCTGTAAAATGCCCTATGACTGTTTGAAGCATGGAACGAAGGTCACCCAACGGATTACGCAGGTCGTGGGCAGCCACTGCCATAAACTCGTCTTTCTCCGAGATTAGATCAGCTAAATCTGCATTATCCGATTGCAATTGAGAGACCTGAGCGGAAAGCGCTGTAACCGCCGTCTGGGCGGTGGCAAGCTCACTTCTTAACGCGTACAACTCAGTCTCTTCAGTAGCTACGCGACGCGCTTGCTCGCCGCGTGAAATCTGTTCCTGAAGGAACGAATTGCTCTCTGCGGCAAGTGCTACAATGGCTTCTGCATGCAGATCGAGTTCGGCCTGTGCATGGGCTAGCTCCATGAAAACGGTCTGTATGTCTGCCTGAGCATGAAGGTCTCGATACAGAACAAGTGCACGTTGTAAGTAGGGGATTGCACGTTGTGGCGCACCCTGGCTTCTGAACAAAACACCAAGTTCGAACAACCAGTTTGCTTCATCAACCGGAAAAGGCTGGGTAGTTCCAAGATCAACAGCACGTTGAAGCAGAGGTAACGCTTCGTCGAAACGGCGTTGCTTGCGGTACAATGACCCAAGCTTGCCTGCAATCGGACCCTCTATATTTGTCAGCATCATTCTATTGGAATACTCCAAAGCTTCAATGAGTGCGGTCTCGGCACTCTCGCTATCGTTGAGTTCGAGGTGCACACTTGCAGCAGCTACCAGACAATGGGCCATAACGGCAGGCGTATTATTTACGGAGGCAGCCTCTATGCCTTCTCTAAGGTGCATTCTGGCGCCATTACCCTGACCCTGGCGGGCGAATAATACCGAAATAGTGCACGCAGTTTTTGCTAACTCGTCAGACTGCTGTTCATCGCGAAAAATAGCAACGGCTCGAAGGAGGTAGTCTAACGCCCTATCGATCTGACCGCGTCGTAAGAACGAATCAGCATTATGAACGAAGATCCGGGCAAGACCAACCTGGTCTGCCACATCCTCGAGGACGCGCAGTGCATGCGCATACGTCTCATTCATGCGTTCTACGTCGTCTAATGCATCGTAGGAGTATGCCAGCATCGTCCAAATGCGGGCTGCCAATTCTGAATCTTTAATCTCACTTACGAATGCCCGTGCTGCCTCAAGGAGTTGAACAGCGTCCCTATGACGACCAGCTCGAACCCACAGAGCCCCTTGCTCAACATCGAGCAGCGCCTTACTGGTGGGAGATGTGGTGGCAACCGGACGCGCCTCGTCTATCCATGCCTGCGCGGCGTCGGTATTAGCTTTAGTGGCATGTTCGGCGAGTAGTTGATAGAACAGGATGCGATCTGCGGGGGCAGCAAGGCCTCGGGCCATGGTTACAGTCTCTTCAAGAGCATCCGCAGCACGCACTGGGTCATCGCCGTCTAGCAACTCTTTGCGCAGGCGCGCGCGAATTGCGTAAACCACCCCTACGTCTCCACTCACGCTAGCCCCCATGAGTGACGGTGCGATCAATGATAGTGCCCATACTATTCGCGTAAGATACGGTATGTAATTGACCTATTCATGCAGATTCTAAAGGTGGTTCTTTGGTATATTTGGCCGCTTTTTGATCCCTCCTTAACGAACAGACGGATATGTATGGGCACGTCCGCCCTGTTGTTAACACTTTTCATTCCGCTAGTAGGGTCACTCGCCCTGCTTTTCATCAATAGTGATGAAAAAAAAGCGCTGAAAATCACGGCTCTTGTCGTGTCAATTCTAACGTTTATCGCTGCCCTAGGCATGCTTCCGAATTTCGATCGAAGTACGGCCGCCATGCAGTTTTCCATCTCTCAGCAGTGGATTCCGGCATTGGATGCGGGATTCCGTATTGGCATCGATGGCACGTCGCTCCTACTTCTTCTTCTTACGACATTCATGATGCCCATTGCGATTCTGGCATCATGGGGTCCGATTAACAAACACGAAAAGCTTTACTACTCGCTGCTGTTATTGCTGCAGTTCGGCATGACGGGTGTGTTTATAGCGCTTGACACGTTTCTATTCTACGTTTTCTGGGAGCTTATCCTCATACCGATGTATTTCATCATCGGCGTTTGGGGTGGTAAGGACAAGATCTACGCTGCGATAAAGTTCTTCCTGTATACACTGGTTGGTTCGTTGCTAATGCTCGTTGCCATTATCTGGCTAGGATTCTTTGCACAGGGTCTCGGAGCTGGCTTCACAACAGACTTGATGAAACTGAAGCTTATCGGACCGCAGATACCACTTGAATACCAGATCTGGCTTTTCCTCGCGTTTGCCTTGTCGTTTATGATTAAGGTGCCATTGTTCCCATTGCATACGTGGTTGCCCGACGCACACGTGCAGGCGCCTACGGCAGGCTCTGTAATACTGGCGGCTGTGTTGCTAAAGCTGGGGACATACGGACTCATTCGTTTCAATCTTGAATTGTTTCCGCAGAGCTCGGCAGAGCTAGCCGGTCCTATTAGCATACTTGCAGTCATAGGCATCGTGTATGGGGCTCTGGTGGCTATGGTCCAAACCGACATCAAGAAGCTCGTTGCCTATTCATCGGTTAGTCACCTCGGCTTCGTAGTACTTGGAATTTTCTCGCTCACAGTCGAAGGTGTTCAAGGTGCTGTGATTCAGATGGTTAACCACGGACTTTCTACAGGAATGCTCTTCTTGTGCGTAGGTGTGTTGTACGATCGTAGACACACACGTGAGATTTCTGAGTACGGAGGTATTACCAAGGTGATGCCCCACTTCGCAGTGCTCTTTGCAATCGCAATGTTTGCAAGTGTTGGCTTACCAGGACTCAACGGCTTCATTGGTGAATACCTAACACTTGTTGGCGCCTTTACAAGTCCGTTTTTAAACTCATGGGCATACGCTATTGTGGCTTCAACAGGGGTGATTTTTGCCGCTTGTTATCTACTGTGGATGTTTCAGCGTGTCATGTTCGGCGCGAATGACAACCCCGCGAATCATCATCTGCGCGACCTGAATAAAATCGAGTACTGGCAACTCGTACCCATCGTCATCTTCATCGTATGGATTGGCGTCCAGCCCCGTGTCTTTATGGATCTGTCGGAGAAGAGCGTGCGCGCCGTCGTCGAGTCGGTCGAAAATGTTAAGGGCTTCAGCCGCACCAAATAGGAATCTGGATTCATGAACATCGACATCTTCGGATCCCTTCCACTCATTGTCATCTGGCTCGCGCTGGGTGCAGTGGGTATTGTTATCCAGGCATTTGTGCGCGAAAACACGCGCCTTGTATTCGGGTATTACGTTGGCACGTTAGCAGTGACAGCATTGCTTGCTATTGTTACTGCTGGACACAAAGGCTATGCGTTCGAGGGTATGATTACGCTTGGCGGCTATGCAAACTATTTCGATGTGTTGTTCTGCGTTACTGGCATGTTGACGATGTTCGCTGCGCGCCCCTACTTACAACGCGAAAACGTTGAACTGGACGAATTCTATACATTGTTAGTATCGTCCGTCGCTGGCATGATGCTTATGGCGCATGCCAATAGTCTCATAACACTCTTCATTGGCATCGAGTTGATGTCGCTATCATTTTATGTGCTCACTGGGTTCATGCGCACGAACATTCGAAGCGTTGAAGCCGCGTTGAAGTACTTCCTGCTTGGCGCATTCTCGACAGGCTTCCTAGTGTATGGAATGGCGCTTGTTTATGGTAGTACCAACTCTCTTCAGTACGACGTTATTTCAAAAGTGGTTCTTGGTGGTGGAGTGTTCTTTCCAGCGCTGTTCGTCGTTGGTGTAACGCTGTTGACTGTTGGACTGAGCTTTAAGATTGCTGCATTTCCATTTCACCAATGGGCTCCAGACGTATACGAGGGTGCACCTACTGTCGTGTCGGCGTACATGAGCACTGCAGGTAAGGCCGCTGCATTTAGCGCCTTCATACCTGTGTTTGCTGCCCTCATGCCAAGTGGAGCCGTAAATGGCGCTCTTTCGAATCTCCCGCTCATGGTTGCAATCATTGCAGCCATAACAATGTTGCTCGGAAATATCACTGCAATTGCTCAGAGCAACGTGAAACGTATGCTTGCATACTCGTCGATTGCTCATGCTGGCTACATGCTTATCGGTATCGTCACTGGTGGTATAGCAGGACAAGATGCTATCGTGTACTACGCAACAGTGTATACGTTTATGCAAATGGGAGCGTTTGTCATTGTTGGTTTGCTCGAGCGAAACAACGAACACTTCCTGGACATGAAGGATTATGCCGGTCTGCATCACAAACAGCCAGTGCTTGCTGCATTGATGGCGATGTTCATGTTCGCCCTTGCAGGCATTCCACCGTTCGCAGGATTCTTCGGAAAGTACCTGCTTTTCATGACTGCTATCGAATCTGGGTACACCTGGCTCGCAATCGTTGGTGTAGTCTCCTCGGTGATTTCGGCGTATTTCTATCTCGGACTAATTGTTCGCATGTACTTCCAGGACCCTTCAGGAGAGCCCCTTACAGCAAGACCAGGATTAGCAGGCATTACACTTATTGTGAGTTCTGCGGCTATTATCCTACTCGGTGTCTTTCCGCAGGTCTTGTTGAACATTTTTCATTCGTGGTAACTGCACGGAGGAAGCGTTGTCTCCGTCTGTAACTTGCCCCACACAGCAAGGTCTCTTGGCAGGCATGAATCACAACGCCTTACATCGGTTCGCATTTATTTTCCTATGCCTGCTGCTACACGCAGGCATTGCTGTTGCACAGCCAGACGTAGACATTTATTGGGACGAAACAGATAAGCTTGACACGGTCATCGACTTCGACGTCACACTCGAAGGGTTTCCTGTATACCGAACATTTACAGTTCGCAATCGATCGCCCTATTCGGTCACAATACCGCTTAACCTCGACCCCTTCTTTGTTATTCTGAATACACCCGATGTTGAACCCTCGCATCCGCGCAAAGAAGAGTTCGGTGCAGATGATGCGTTGCCGTTTGTTATTCCCCCCGATTCGACACGATCGTTCAGATTAATATTCAAAGCGTTCAAAGACAATAGTCTTTTTCCTCCGGACACAATTGCAGAGGCTCGTCTATTTCTCAAGATTGTTAAACTCGGAGACAATACGGGTCCAGGTGTAAGTAAAGTATTTCTTTTGCGAGCACTAAAGACAACACATCCACTGGCGTCAACAACTAAAAGACTTCCCTTCGATTCGGTATACGTTCATCCGAATCCCGTACCAAGTCTCAAATACAGAATCCGAAATGTTTCGCAAGCACCTATTACGATCGACACGCAGATTTCTCGACCAAGAACTCAGATAACAACCCAACAGCCCGAGCTTCGAGTAACGACATTTTCACAAGTGATTTTCGCTGGACGTGACTCTATTGAGTGGACGGCTGTTTATGAACCTGAAAATCTTGGATTTGACAGCTTGGATTTCATCGTCCGCTACAAAGCCACCGATACATCGCCAATCGATTCTGTAGTGGTTGGATTATCGGGAGTTGGCGTCGAGCAACGCATCAAATTTGATAAGGCAGAAGGTGTTCCAACTGCAATTTTCTCGCGCGACACAATAGGAGGCATTGTAGTTGACTTCCTAGAAGTTCCTGCCAACGGCTCGAGCGTTGTGGGCACCATCGTCATTAAAAATGATGGCAATCTTAACCTTGGTTATGATGACGAACGTCACGTTGGACTGGTGCGCGACACACTTGCATTTCCGATTCGACAACGCTGGTCAGGGGGCCGAGGAGGGGGCGCGGGACGCGGCGATTTCGACACGTTGACCGTAGCGTTTTCGCCCACATCCTCCGGTGATCATCGTTCTGCATATGTGTTGACGACGGACATCAAGCGGAGAAACATCAAAGGCATTCCCGATGGTGCGAACACGTTTACTGTTTACCTCCGTGGTTTCGGACAACGTCCGCAGCTGCAGGTGCCTGCATCTATTGACTTCGGAACGATTGTACATCTACCTGGCTGTGCCTCGAGAAGCGAACGAACATTGCGTGTTGCGAATGTTGGGAATGCACTACTAAAAGTGGACTCCATTGTCATCGCACAAGGAACAGGAGCTGTTAGCACGAACGCTGTGAGCTTTACGGTTAATCCCGGCGGGTCGACTGACCTCTTGCTGACGTATAACTCTACAGAGGTCGGAGCCGATAGTGGATTAATTACGTTGTTCACCAATGCGCTTACGAGTCGTGTCGAGGTAGTGTATCGTGCACAGATTGTCCCACGCGACTCAACCTTCGCATCGTTCCCCGCACGGATTACTTCACGTCCAGGCTCGCGTGTTAGCATACCTCTGATCGTTGATGGTGCTTCTGTGGCGCTAACAAACCGAACGGCGTTCACCGCTACATTCAACCCGTCGTTGCTCAAATTCGAATCCATTCGAACTCAGGGAACAGCAAGTGAAGGCTCGATTACAGTACAGGCTACCGAATCTCCTAGAGGTGTTGTCAAGATCGAGCTCGATAAAAACGGCAACTTCGTACCGCGCGACACCTTGGTCTACCTTGTGTTTAACACGTTTCTGGGAAGTCAGATATCTTCAGAACTTGCATTAGCCAATTCAACAACAACATTTGGAAATGCTGGTTGTGTTTCAGTACTCGATGTGCGCACGACATCCGGATTGTATGCTCTCGACTCAATCTGCGGACTGGATTATAAAACCTCTGGTGGAACACTTGCAATTCAAGCTGAAGTGTTTCCAAACCCTGCTTCAGAACGTGCCTCGATTGCACTGGTTGTAAGCGACACAACAGAAGTGAGTGTCACAATGCGTGACGCTCTAGGCCGTAGTGTGCTGCATTTTCAGGCAGAAGTGTTTTTACCGGGATCGTATATCATCCCGCTTGACTTGCACGGACAGCAAACAGCTACGTATTACGTGGACGTGCGATCGACTCTTTTGAATCGTACCCTACCACTGGTAGTGAGACAGTGATGAGTCGTTCGGGCACGCTTGTCTACCGTTCGGGTTTCCTTGCATTCCGTTTAGGTTTTCTTGTGCTTGCTTTGTGTCTTGTAGCACAGAGTTTTTCTGCGCAAGGATTTGATTGGCAATATTCTGCGCGAGTACCATTCGAGAGCCCAATCTTGTTCTATGGCTTAGAAGTGTCGAGTGGGTACGGTACACACTTTGCGTCGCTCGACTACCTAGAAAAAGGTACATCCTACACATGCTGCACTTATGATCGAGGCAGTGGAATGCCATTCGGCGCAATGATTGCGGCTGATTATTGGTTATTGCCGGAAGTAAGTGTGCAGGCAGGGATTGGCATGGCAATGCGGAGCGTGACATTTACGAGCGACCCTCAGAGCTTTCCGCGTGTGGATCATTCTACGGTTACCGTCGTTACCTCAGAGTATGTTTTTACTGGCACCATCACGTATGCCACGTTGCAAGGTGCTTTACGGTATCGAATCCTGGGCACTCATCTGAACATCGGTGGTGGACTGAAGTTGATGGTGAAGCTAGGCGAAACGCAAACCCAGATTGACAGAGTGATTAGTCCGGACAATTATTTCTTTAACGGCAATCCTCCGTCAAAAGAGAAAGATCTGAAGCCCACAATTCTCGACGATGCCAGTGTGTTTGTTTTAGAACCGTTTGCATCGGTAGGCTACGACTTGACCATACGTCGTGGTATGTACCTTACACCCACGATAACAATTGGAGGGCCTATAACTAGCCTTTCGAAAACGCAACCGTGGCGTGCACTCGACCTCGGAGTAGGCATCAGACTCATGAACGCTTTCTAGCCCCTTTACAGACCCTTACCAGTGTACTATATTTGCAGTGACTCCGTCACAGCGACAGACTCTCAAGTACGACAACGAATATTAATTGGAGAACGTAGCATGGTTCGGTTTTTAACTCTGACGTTGACGCTTTTGGTCGTCTCATTCACGCTAGTTTTTGCTCAAGCAGCTAAGCTTGAGGTTGTTGGTGGTGACACGTATGACTGGGGTAAGGTAAAGCCACCCAAAGAAGGTCATCTTGATGCCACAATCAAGATGAAAAATACTGGCGGTCGCGAGCTTAAGCTTATCGAAATAAGGCCGGGCTGTGGTTGTACAAAGACAGATCCCGACAAAATGGACGTAACGTCAGGTGACGTTAGCACAATGGGAGTAAAGTTGAACATTAATCCTTCGCAATCTGGTCAGATTGTGAAGAGCATTACAGTGCGTTGGGGCGATAAAGAAGGTATTGCAGCGCGCGATGAGTTTCGCAAGAGTGGAACTGCAGTTCCTGCTGGACTCGACACGAATGAGTCGACCTCTTTTGTTACTCTTAAAGCCGACATTCAGCGAGCACTCGTACTTGGACCAAACCAGTATTTCAATTTTTCTGAATTGAAGATTGGCCAAGAGGCAACATCAACGCTCTTTCTCTCGAACAACGACACACAGCCGATAACGGTTTCTGACTTCGTTACCGATGGTGGGCTTGTGGTTAACATTACTGACAAGCGCGTAATCAATCCAGGTGAGAAGCTTGAGATTGTTGCACGTATCGTTCCTCAGATGAAGGGTCAGGTAACAGGCGGACTAAAGTTCATGACTTCGACACCAGAAATGCCTACAATGGATATCCGCGCATACGGAAATGTACCGGAACCAACGTCGCCTGTATTTCCTAAGGGTGTTAAGTAAGCTTTAGGTCTTAAGTAAACAAATACGTCAACGCTGTGTGACCTTCGTGGTTACGCAGCGTTTTTATTTTGCAGGTAGTGTAATCTCCCATTGCCTTCCACGCTCTGGCGAAGGCAGGCCACGGCCAAGTATCCACGGGTTGAGAAGCTTTACCTGTCTGTACGTCGTTCCGTTTGCACGTGCCCAGACTGAAAGGTCAGCGACGGCATTTTTCTCAGAGACTTCGCGCGTGGTAGAGGCTTGGTAACGCTCTTCTGCCGGAACAATAATGCCGAATTGGGCAGCATTTTCCATCAGGTATTTCACCATGATGATGCGGAGAATGTATCGTGACGTTTCTTCGTTTAGGTAGAGATTGTAAAATTCTTTAGTGCTCTGAAATTCACGGTGGCTACTGAAATTGGTGTGTCCCATATTGTACCCTGCAGCAGCATTCGTCCACGAGCCATTACTGTCGTAACCATCTCGCAGATATTTGAGTGCTGCAACCGTGCTTTTTTCTGGTTGCCTTCGTTCGTCAACCTGTTCGTTCACGATTAGGCCCATTGCTTTTGCAGTTGCTGGAATGAACTGCCACAATCCAACAGCGTCTTTTGGCGACTTAGACATGTACAACGCACTCTCAGCGACTGAAACATACTTAAGATCGTCGGGCATTTTCTTTTCGCGTAGTAGCCGTTCGTACATGGGGAAGTACCGCGCAGAACGCTTTATGTAAAGAATGATCTGTCCGGGTGATTGGACGTTGACATAAAACTCGCGTTCAAGCCGTTCGCGCACCTCGGGATCGTTCATTGGTACCTTCTCACCACAGAAGGAGAGTTCGGTTGGTAGTCTCCATTGACTTATGCTCAGCGTATCGCCGTTGTTAGCGGAACTACTTCCTGGTGAATCGTTCCCGCACGTTACTGCAATTGCAATCGTTGCGACAATCAGAAAGAGGATTGTAGATCGGTGCATCACACCAGCAACATTGTTCGTGTACATAGCGCATGCTCTCTAGAGTCGTTTGTAGCAAGGAATACAATTCCGCCGCGTTCTCGTTGCAGTGTTATTTCATTATCGACGATGCGCCGCCCTTCGTCGTCCATCGTAACAGATGGTTCGTCTAGCAGCAGCAGTGGAGGATCGAGATGCACAGCAAGTGCCAAGATCATACGCTGGCGAAGTCCGCTAGAAAACGTTTTGATGTGGTCGTCTTTTCGTGTTATGAGTCCGACACGCTCTAGAACCCGTTCGTCAGCTCTGGATTGACTCGGCAAGCCACGCATCGCCGAATGTATTGACAGTAATTCAAGTGGTGTGAATTCTTCGTACACCTGAAGATATGGCGCAACTAGTCCCGAAGACAGTGGATGCGCATTGCGAGGAATCTCAGAAGTGCCAACATGAAGCTTCATGTATCCACTGTCAGGTCTAAGCACCCCTGCAATCATTCGTACGACAGTTGATTTGCCACTTCCGTTTGCTCCAAGAATGCCAATGACTTCGCCGCTAATGGCAGAGAAAGTAAGATTGGTTATAACCAATCGCGACGTAAACGCCTTGGAGAGACCGTGGGCTTCGAGGCTAACTGTTGACATTAGCGCACAACAATCTTGTGAAGAGCTGTTGTGCCGGCGCAGTCGACGTTCAATAAGTATATGCCTGGACGCAACGATGAGGGTACGTTCCAATTCACAACGATGCGCGTGTCGTCTAGTACCACTGGTGCAGTATCAGAACGTATTGCTACCATTGAAGGGATGAGCAGTGTTACTGTTGCCACGTCGCCCGGCAATGCCGACGGAAGAGGTACTGAGAGAATTTGCTGCGTACCATAGACGATTGGCAGCGGATAGGGCGATTCCGTGCGTTCTGTTTGCACGCCTTCGATCTGAAAGCAGATTTCCGCTGGGCTCACGCGGACTCCCCATGAAGAACCGTTTAAAGGTGTGTCAGAACCCGATGGTGAAGCCGTAAGAGTTACTGTAAATGGCGTAACACTGTTTAGGTCGGAAAGAATCATCGCGCTTGTATTTGGCCACGTAAGTAATATAGTGACGCTAAGCGGCAGATTTGGATCGACGACAGACGGAACGCTAAACCGCATTGCTCGAACATCGTACGGCTTAAGTATGCCACTTACAACATCCGATGGCACTTTTACACTTTGATCGACATAGAGGTTGATTTCAGGTAGCGAGTCTGCAAATGGAAGTATTGGATTGGTCTTACCCCTCGAACCAGTACGATATAGAACTCGGAGCGCATCGCAAAACATTTGTTCTAAAGGGACACCCTCTGCATCACATGCGTTGTCTAGCGCCTGAAAAGGTCTCTCGCCCAACGCAATGTGTTCCCATGTAGTTCGCAGGATGTGCTTGCCCTCGTAAGAATGCAGAACAGCCCCGTACCAGCCCCATGGATACCCATTGCCAGCCCCAGGCGCGCTGAAAGGGAAGAACTCTGGGTTCTTTAGCAGCTGCGCCATGTACGTTGCCCAGTCGCGGAGAGCAGGCCATACAGCTAGTTCCATCCATGTCGAGGTCATCTCATAAACCATCGGCTGTAGCGGTGGCACCCGCGACACTCCGTACGCTCCAACCTGAATTGTATGGTGCAACTCGTGTGCGGTGGTCACGCGAAGTCCGTCAATGCCAGTTGTCACAAACACCCGCTGACCGTGCACGTTTCGGTCATCCGGACTAAAATCGTTGTCGACTTCGATCCAAGATGTGTACCGTTCGAGTGTACCAAATGCGATCTGCTCGTCGAAATTTGTTATACCATACCATCCATTACCAGTAGGACCAGCCTTACTTAGGTCGAGCAAGTAGACATCAATTGCAGCGGAACCACCACTAAGACTATCGGACGGAGGAGGCAAATAGCCCAGCGTACCGGTTTCATAGTCCCAGGCGATTTCTAACGAGCGAACTGCTTCTTCGACATAATCGGGAATGCCTGTGCCATCGTCGTCGGTAGCGGGCACAGCATCCACGCCAGACGTCGTGTAATGCACCCGTACATGGCCGGAGGATGATTCGAGAGAGAACGGCAGACTGGGACGTGTCTGTCCCGCTATCAGATTACCACGCGAGTCTATTCGCGTAAAGTTCTCGATGAACCCACAACGAACATTCGGCGCCTCATGGGCGAAAAGCGATGTCTGCAGAACTAGAAATAAAACGACGCCCACGTAAGGGGCTATAAAGGGACTCAACCGAGGCACGGTTAGCGGAACATTTCTTTTATCATGCCCCATGTCTTCTTGATGCCGCTAACGTTGTGGTTTACACCGATGGTGTTTGAGTACACAAACGATTTATCAGCGCGGACAATCTTAAGACGATATGTAAAGTAGTTGCGAGAGACCGAACCGTCGGTGCCATCACGCTTACCAAAGGCTTCGTCATCCGTGTAGGTGTAGGGCTGATTGCTACCCTTAGCTGTGACTGTTGATACTTGCCTAAATATCTGATCGTCACCGGCGCGCTCTAGTTCGTAGGTCGTCACATCTGGTTCTGCAGCCGACTTCCACTCAACCACGATAGCATTACCGTTTGAACGGGCTGTGAAGGTTTGAATGGTGACCTGTACCGCCCAAGCTACGAGGCTGGACAATACCAGGACAACTGCAAATGTGAGAACTTTACGCATTGAGATCTAAGATAAGGAAGATAGAGTGAATCGCCACTGCGGACTGACTCAGCAATCAATTGTTTCAGGCCCGCACCTGTGGGTCAGGCAAGCCTTGTGCCGAATTGGAAGCCTGAATGGTCAGGGCTCCGGACGGACAGGACGAGACTACACTTATCAGAACCTGCGATTCTGTCCCATCGGGTTTAATCCACGGATTGACTCTGGGATTGAAAACCTCTGGAAGGGTTCTAAAACACCTGGCAGAGTGCTGACAAAGGTCGGGTTTCCAGACAATTGTAACGTCGCCGTTGCTATAGTGCTTCTCGATGCTCATGGCTCTTCCTCCTTGAACAAATCGCTTAGTGTGAAACTACGTCCCAATACGTTTCGACGAAGTCCGTTAGATTGCAGATAATTGCTTTTAGCCCCTCAAACACAGTGAAATTTATCCACAACATCATGTTGGCGGTACTAGCGGTTTCCTTTTTGGTTTCCGTTACCGCCATGCCTGTGCTTGCGCACGTCTGTAAAGATGTTGTCGAAGAATCCTGTACCGTCGATTGCTGCAGCGACGATCAGCAAGAAGATCCATGCTGTACCGAAATCGTTTCAGTTACGCGGCTAGATTGTGAGATGGTAAAGGATGCTCATGCGCCTGAGCCAAGGATATTCGAGTCGCCTTTGACAATCGTGACCCCGCCTGACGCAATTTTATTTAAGTCGGACATTATTCGCAGTCGGGTTCACCTGTGTTTTACCGGACCTGACCCTACACCTGCGAGGCTCTGCGTATTTGTGGTCTAGAGTAACAATCCAACAACTCATGTTGAATTGCTTTACTCTATTGGATAAACCACAATGCGATTATTATTGGTTGGCCTGATTCTCATGGTTCCTTCTGTTCTGTTTGCGCAGGATGTAGGTGGACGCATCGTTTACATCGAAACAGATGGCGCAACTCGTCCACTAGCTAATGCAGTTGTCTCGTGGAAAGGATCTACGAAGGGTGTCTACACCGATACAGCTGGAAAATTTGTTCTCGCCCGTGCGGCGGGCTATGACACACTCATCGTTAGAGCCGTAGGATATGCACCTCTTGTCGTTGCAGCTATTACGCGTGACATGGTTCTTACGATGGAGCCCATGACCTCGGCCTCTGTTGTCGTCGAAGCCGACCAGCCTACCATTTTAAGATCAACAGAGAAGACCGAGTTTATCTCTCAAGACCAGCTGAGGCAGGCTGCCTGTTGCTCGCTGGCGGAGTCGTTCGAAAAGAGTCCGAGCGTAGAAGTTTCGTACAGCGACGCGGCTAGTGGTGCGCGCCAGATTCAGATGCTAGGCCTTCGCGGTCTCTACACTCAGGTGTTGATCGAAGCGGTACCGATGCTACGCGCTCTTGAAATGCCATACGGGCTCGAGCATATCCCTGGACCGTTTATGGAATCCGTTAGTATTTCAAAAGGGGCTGGCACCGTAACCAACGGCTACGATGCCATAACGGGCCTCATTAATGTGTGCTACCATAACCCGCGAACAGCACCTACACTTTTTGTGAATGCATACGGCAATACACAATCGAGAGCCGAGCTAAATGTGTACGGGGCACAACACGTTACGGATGAACTTAGTACGATGACGATGTTGCACGGACGCATTATGCCGCAGGCATCTGACCAAAACACCGACGGCTTTGCCGATCAACCAACATTCAAACAGTTGAACGCGGTACATCGCTGGTATTTCAATAATGATGCAATAGAATGGCAGCTGTTTGTTCGTGGTTTCGTAGACAGCTACGAGGGCGGCCAGATTGACAAAGAGGACAGAGACTCAACAAGTCGACTTTACTCAATCAAGACTGACCTCAAGCGCCTCGATGGATTTATAAAATTTGGTTTGTTAGATCTGTGGGAGAGCATACCAGGCAGCGGAATCTCATTTGTTGTTGCTGGAGCAACACATGAGCAG
>JAWXBR010000037.1:0-12023 GCA_034440235.1 bacterium | reverse complement strand
TGAGCGAACAGGCTTGCAGAGGAAAGCAGCAGGACTGTAAACAATGTTGCTATGTTCGTATTGTTCATACCCACCTCGTGTTGGTGTTAGGTCATTTGAGCGTTTAATAATTCATTTCGTTCGCTCGACGCAAGACGAGCTATTATTTTTAATTGCCAACATAGGCAAGATCGGGCCGACCTTCATCTATACAGATTCTTAACGCGGACGTAGCCCGAACCCTCGTCGACACGTGCTGCGCATTCTGTAGATTTACACCGATCTCAATTCTTTCCACGATTGTAGGGGACTGTTATGGCAGCGGTAGAAACGGCAACGGTTGCGGGACTCATTACGGCGGCTGCACAAGGTGCGGCCACTGGTATTAAGGCATTGCGCGACGCGAAGATTCCTGTGGAATTGGAGCAGTTTGAAATTGAAGTGAAGTTTAATGCAAAGACATCGCTGGTAACTCGCGCAGCGTCGACTGGAGCACTAGTTGGTCCGAGTGGCAATAGCGGCGACACCTTCGACCTTCAGTTTGGTGTTGGTGTAAGTGCTCTCTCAAAGAGCAGTACGCAGAAGACTAGCGAGTCGACAAGTCTTCGTGTGCGCTTTGTGTTCTCGGGCAAGGATGAGGAAGAACCCGCACCAACTCCAATTGGTGGACGTACACCAACTCCTAATCCGTAATGGCAAGCCCAATAGATCTGTCGGCGTTGATCTTGTCGGTTGCACGATCGTGCGACGAAGCAATACGTGAACTGAAGAAATCGAATGCCGAGGTCGAGCTCGATCAGGTAGAGATGACAGTAACCGTAGAGGCGGACATCGATGACGAAGTGCTTCGTACTCCGCCTCGTGGCTCGGTAGGCATACCCGGATTGAAGCTCGATTTAAAGAGTCGAATACTTACCGGAAGACCAGCAGCGGTGCCTGGATCTGCTGCGGTTGGAAGGACCCCATCTACTCGTACGCCTAAGCCAGCAGCCGACTCGGATGATGGCCAGGTGACTGGTAAGATCGAATTGCGATTGCTGTTATCGCGCAAAGAATAATGTGTCGACAACAACAATTGTTACGCAAAGAATAATGCGTCTACAAACCAGCCCCTCGACCGCGGGATAAGGAAGGGTCAACGGCTTATAACGACCTTAGAAATTCGAACCGATTGTGAGTGCGTAAGAACTAAAACATAAATACCTTCCGACAATCCTGCAGTACGGACTTTGAACTCCTGTCGGCCAGGTATTATCTGCACGAATGAGGATAGGTCAAGTACTTGCTCACCGTACATGCTAACCAGGGTTAGTTTCGGACGCGACTTCATAAGATTCGCGTTGTTAAGACGGACTGTAAGCTCGTCACCCACAGGTGTAGGGTAAGCCCATACTGAAGCGAATTTCAAATGGTCGTCATCGTTGTCGATGGCGGTTGAGTTTGGTGAGAATGTGAAGATTCCTTGATCCGTACCAGCATAGATGATTCCTTTATTGTCCACCTCAATGTCATTTATGAATCGGTAATCAAGAGGTGGATCACCAAGTTGGTGCCAAGTCAGAGCGCCGTCCGTGCTCTCCACGACACCGTACTCCATACTCGCGTAGAGTATTCTGGTAGGCGACGTTGCGAGTATCTCCCGTCGTCCCCAGAATGCAGGACGACCACGTGGCTCGTCGTACACCATCGTCCATGACCGTCCTGCATCCGTCGAACGCATAACAGTACCACCTGTCTGATTATACCCTGCGTTTACGGTGTCGGCCAGTACCTGGCCTGCTGCACACAGCACGACGCTCTCATCCAGCTTCGTGATGAACCACACGTACGTCTGCGGACCAAGGTCTGCATCACTACGCGACCATGTGGCACCGTTATCATCGGAGCGATACAGGCCACCCGGACGTTGCACCGTCGTGTCGCTATCGCCCACAATGCGTATACCTCTAAAGCCGAGCAGCAGTGTTGTCGGCGAAAGCCGCACGATCTGTGATGTCTGATAAATACGGCCATCAGCATCGCGTGGTAAACCAGAACTAGCTTTCGATGTCCACGAAATACCCCGATTAACACTTACATAAACCGAATCTGAAACGGCGATCCATTCATTATCATCCTCAACTGACATTGAGGATGCCACGAACTCACCGAGACCTATTGGATAATCAAGACTTGTGTCCATTGCATCAATAGATACGTACGTCCATTTACGAATTGCACTGTCACCTCGCAGAGCGACAATACCCTGCCCCTTGTCGATGGCTGCGGCGTTAACAAGATCGAATTCAAAAAACTGAGGATATCCAAACGTGAATCGGCGATACTCAGCAGTCTGTGAAGTTAATGGAAGACTATAAATTGCTGTATGATCGGGAGAAGCAACATGGATATTTCCCAAGGAATCGACCGACAATCGGTCTATAAACTGTGGGTGCACTCCAACAATGCGAAATGTTGAAGATTCCATTAACTCACCTGGCGGCAATGGCTGCTTCCATGTCATTCCCGCATCGGTTGACACATGTAAGCCCAGACGGCCGATGCCTATAAAGTTTAACGAATCGATTCTTAGCATGGATGTGAGCTCTGGTCCTTTACTCGACAATGTCCGAACAGAATCCATCCCATTCGGTATCAGGTATATCCTTTTACCAAGGCAAACAACGGTGTTTCCGAATCTGTCTTCTGTAACTAGCGCTGCGGCATAGTGAGACAATGGCCCGATATTTCCTAGGTCAGACCACGTTTTGCCGCCGTCGGTTGTGGACAGTATATCACCCTTCTTTGTATAGACGGTGATATAACCACTGCCAACGCGGATTAACACGGAGGACAAGGCTCCTTCTTTACCCCTTAAGACACGAAGTGAATTACGGAATGTCATACTGTCTATGTGTCGCCAAGTCTCACCACCATCCTCAGACAATCCGAGTCTGTCGTATGGTGAACCTTTCAATCCAACAATCAATCTCGTACTATCAATGTACCTGTACGTAATAGTGTTGAATGGCAGATTAGGTTCACGAACCACCATCGATTTCCAGTTTACCTCTATGAATCCAGAGTCTCTTTTTATTGCTATGATACCTGGTTGAACTTCGATGATTTTTTCAGCATAAGCATCACTTGCTGGGCGTCTCCTGATGGTTAAGGAGTCCCACCTTTGGCCTAGGTCTGAACTATAATAGAGTTGCCGTGAATTCACATCATCCACGATGAACACGGATGTTCCTTTTAAGGCTGTCCACTGTGAATGCGGAGTCATTTTCATCGAGCCGGTCGGCTTCATTTCTCGCCATGAAGACTTTTCACGATCGAAGGCCAGCATACGAAAGGCAAGATTGGCGGATTTGTCATCCCATTTGTAAATAACGTTACAACCATCAAACAATAGTTGCGACTTAGATCGATATTCCTGGTTACTTGGAATCGGAATGTATTTCCATGACAAGCCGTTGTTATCGCTTTGCCAGATCCGTTCACCTAAGACGGCCCATACTTCCTTATGGCAAGTATCATAAATCAGTCCGCGATCCATTCCTTGAGGGGTGTTTCCTTGATAGTAACTAAACCACAGGCGCTGGTCTTGTTTCCATTGTTGCGCCATCACAGCGGGCGCGCCAACTATCAACAACAGGAGGAGCATATGTCCAATGAAGGCTTGTATGTAACGCATTAGTGTTCAACCTTTACAACATTTACCGAACCAGGAAATCAAAGCTGCATTCAAGTAAAATCAGGGGTGGGATCTCGTGGAGGTCCCACCCCGCTTTCATGTTATGGACATGTTTCGCATGCTTCTTCTGGATTGTAATCACATCCCGTGTCTGTACATTGCTGTGCGCAGGTTCCACTACATGCGGGGTATTTAAGTGTCTTGTACTCGCCAAGAATGCTATCGTAACAGTATTGAACTGACGTCAAACAGCATGGCGGGTTCACCATGTTGCAAACAACGATACATCCGTTGGCCCGCTGTGTGCATTGAGGGAAGGCAATCATCCAACAGAAGTAGTTCGGACTTACGTAGCAATCTGGAATCAAGGGTTTCCAGTTAAAGATATCGCCGCCGAGCGGATTCATAGCGCAGTATATGCCTTTGAATGTCGCAGCATCGGTTGGCGGTAGGCCGGTGAGATTTGGGCATATCCGCTTTATGACCGTGTATTCGTTTATGCCAACGCCTGGCGTGCAAGGTAGGCCCGTTGCAGGCGGGGTATAAGTCATTGTGCAATACGTAACGTTGACATTGTAGTTTACACCTCCACTACAAAATGCCACCGCAATCGTAGCTTCAGTACTTCCACCTGGACACGTAGCACACCCGGGAAGCTCAGACTGCGCTCGTGCTAAAGAGCCAGCCATCGCCATCAGCGTACAGAATAAACCAGCGGTCACGACCGCTCGCGTTAAAAAACACGTCATATTAACTCCCTGTAAAAAATACGATACCTGTAGCGATTACACATACAGCTCGGTGCCTTTTGGCACGTGCACCGCTTCATAGACTGGTTGGTTAATGAACTGTGCTACGAAGCTCCTAAAAAAAAAGCGAGAAAACAAATACTGATTTCTACGTAATTTTGCTACTATTATCTGAAATTGGTTTGTCGATCTCTCACTCGTTATGGCAACATCACGCAAAGAATAATGCGTCTACAAACCATCCTTTCGAGTCTGTAATATACTTTACAGACTCGAAACCCCCTTCACGAGCAAATAGATCGATCTGCTCCTTGGTGTACTTCTGCGAGACCTCGGTGTGTATGCATTCGTAAGGATGGAAATGCACATCGAGGTTTAGCATTTCTATACGCACCGTCTGCTCGATACAACTGTACACGAAGCTCTTGCACGTACCTGTTACGGGATCGTACACGGGGAAATGCTCGAACGTATCGAGATCGAACGTCGCTCCCAGCTCGCGGTTCATCCGTGCCAACAGGTTAAGATTGAACGCACGTGTTACTCCTTGCGAGTCGTTGTACGCTGCGAGAATTGTTGATGGGTCTTTCTGTAAATCGAAACCAACTAGCAGCATATCGCCCTCGCGCATACTGCAGCGCAACGCTGCAAAGAATGTCCGGCTTTCCGAAAACGTCAGGTTGCCGATTGTCGATCCGAGAAAGAGAATGAGCTTGTTGCGCTCCGAGATCGACGTAATGTCATGCAGCGTTTCCGCAAAATCTCCCTGACGTCCACGGACACGTATGCCCGGTACCGCTGCTGGCAGCTCACTCTCGAGCAATGCAATGATGTTCGACGAGATGTCTACCGGATAATAGGTCGTGTCGGGCATTCGCTTCACGAGGGCGCGAAGAAGGTGCACCGATTTGGAGGCATCGCCCGGACCCAGTTCTACGACGTCGATGGTTGCTTCTTCGAAGTCACTATCGTGCACATGCGCTGCCGTAACACGTGAATTCGCTAAGGCAACATCGAGTATTGCATCGCTCTGCGTTGTGAAGATCTCCATCTCGCAGTCGGTGAGGTAGTACTCCGGACATGCCATGATGGAACAGAAGAGCGCGTCGCCTTCCGCATCATAAAAATATTTAGAAGAAAGTCGCTTTGGTGTGGACGTTAGTCCGATGCGCACATCTTCGGCAAAGTCACTCATGCGTTATCTGGCCAGGCGAATGCCTGTAAACTGCCAGCGAAGATGTGGGTGAAAGAAATTGCGGTACGACGGACGTGAATGTCCAGCAGGTGTAGCTATCGATGCCCCGCGTAACACCATCTGGTTGATCATGAACTTGCCATTGTACTCGCCTACTGCTCCGGGTGCCTTTTTGTATCCAGGATACGCCAGGTATGCGCTATCGGTCCATTCCCACCTTTTACCCCATGCAAAGCGCGACTGCGCAATTTCCCACTCTGCTTCCGTTGGCAGTCTACATCCACTCCAAGCAGCGTATGCAGATGCTTCGTAGTAGCTGATGTGGGTAAGGGGCGCCTTCGGCTCAAGGGGCTTGAGGCCAGCAAGCGTATACACAAACCATTCATCGTCGATAAGGTGCCAGTATAGCGGAGCGTCGATGTTATTGGTACGCACCCAATCGAGGCCTTCTGCATGCCAGTACCGAAAATCCGTGTAGCCACCATCGTCTATAAAAGCCAGGTACTCTTCATTGGTGGTTAACGCATTGGCAATCTCGAATGCATTCACGTATACCTTGTGTCTGCTGTGTTCGTTGTCGAATGCAAACTCGTTGCCGTCATATCCAATTTCATGGAGGCCTGCATCGATAGCAACGAAGCCCCCTTCTGCCCCCTGCTCAATACTTTCGTTATACGATCGATCTGCACGTTGCTCAATGCTTCCGCTGTGCGATCGATCTGTACGTTGCTCAATATCGAGTTCGGGTGCGTCGGTGCTGTATTGAGGAAAGAGCGGATTGTGTCCCAGAATGTACTTGATGTCCGTAAGCAACAACTCCTGGTGCTGCTGTTCATGGTTGCAGCCCAGGATGACGAGTTCTGCAAAGCCTGCGCGGAGTCCGCACGTTATGAGAAGATCCTGCATTGCAACGTCGACATGGGCCCGGTAGGCGTAGATGTCCTCGACGGACGGACGTGTCATGTTACCCCGATCGGCGCGCATGGTGCGTTTGCCGTGATGCTCGTAGTAACTATTGAATAGGAAGTGGTATTGAGCGTCAAATTCCTGATACTCCGGGTTATAGCCACGTAGAATAAACGTTTCGAAGAACCAGGTGCTGTGTGCGAGGTGCCACTTCGGCGGACTTACATCCACGACAGGCTGCACGACGTAGTCTTCTGTCTGCAACGGAGCGCAGATGTCTACTGTATGTTTGCGGACTGTGTTGTAGAGGGTAAGTAGGTCAGACATGTATGAATTTAACACGAAGGTCTTCAATGCGTTGTTTGCTTCGCCTCAGCTTACTCAGCCTCAACTCTCTCTCGCTCTCCTCACTGTGCCTCTGCTTACTCTGCTTGGCGTCGACATATGTGGTGTCTGAAGCAGGTACGCTCGATAAACTCCAGCCGCGCCCAAAGACGGGCTACATGCGCACAGGCGTTTCGCTCACAATCAACCGTAACACTCCCCTGCGTGTGGTGAACGACCCCCGCGTAGAACGTGCGTATGCTTTCCTGCAGAAGCAGTTAAAGGCCAAGCTCGGGGATACGCTCATGCGTACGTCGGTCGATGAAGGCACCAATGGTATTCTGTTGGTCGTGCATGACACAATGCCAGCGGTTAGGCCTAAGGGATATACGCTAGACGTCAACTCAAACCGGATTGAGATTGCAGCCGTCGATGCCGATGGTTTCTTCAATAGCATTACGACGCTTATGCAGTTGCTCCAGAGTATTACAGTTCCACCGATGCCCACACTTACGGCACCTGGTGTGTGGATATGGGATGCACCGGATTACGTCACGCGGTGGGTGTACTCCGGGCTGAATCTCCTTTCACAAGGCCCAGCACTTCGTTCTCTTCTCGACACGATGTCGATGCTTAAGCTCAACGGACTGCAACATGCCGACTGGAACTACTCCATCATTAATGTTGCTCAGCCTCGTGTTCTCGATACAATTCCTGTGCTTCGCAATTATGCAGACACGCGCAACATCGAGATTATTCCTACAGTGTTAGGTCAGGGTTGGTCTAGTAACATTCTTTATCAAAATCCAAATCTCGCTACCGGCTTCCCCGCCAAGGCTCGTTACACGATGGTTGCAGACACTGGTGTACTTGTTGTGGACAGTCGCGTTGCACTTCCAAACGGTGGCTTCGAGACTCTTGGCTCGAACGGACAGTTCACAGGATGGGGCTTCTATGATGGGCCTGGGGTCAGCACATTCCCAGACCAAACGGTAAAACGCAGTGGTGCGCAAAGTGTCCGTATCGAAAATTTCGCAGCGGGCAACCCAAGTGGCAACGCGCGTTTCTCGCGCACAATGCCGTGCGACCCATTCACACAGTATTCAATGGATTGCTACATTAAAACTGAGGGCTACAAAGGTGGCTTCTTTCAGTTGCTTGCCATTGGCAAGGGCGCAGCCGGTGCCACTCGCACGCTTACGTTTACGAGCTTCGACATTCCGCAAACGTCAGCAGGCTCTGGCTGGATACATGCAGAAGCGCGCTTTAACACACTCGAATTCACGCAAGTCATTCTTTATGCTGGCGTGTGGGGCGGAAGTGCTGGCAAGGTGTGGATAGACGACTTCAGCGTATGGCCATCGGGCATGTGTAATGTGTTGCGCCGCGAAGGGGCTCCGGTATGGGTCAAGAATGCTACAACCGGACGTATCTACACCGAGGGCGTAGACTACCAGACAATCGTCGACCCGACGATGCTTGGGCGCAAGGGCAACTACGGCCGTTATCACAGACCACCAGTGCCTCGTCGCATCGCTACAGGTGCCATCAACAACGGCGATGTACTCGATGTTACGTTCTCACATCCACTAACAACGGTCGCCGATACTGCAGTTCAAGGATCGACGATGAACACCATGTCGAACGACACTGTGTATACCATACTCTCCGAGCAGGCACGGCTTGTTAACCAGCACCTCGAGCCACAGTCGGTCTTCCTCGGACACGATGAGATTCGTGCGTTCAATCGCGATTCGGGCGATATCAAGCGCAATCTCACGCCACGACAGATGCTTGGAAAGAACATTAATTGGTGCGACTCTGTTGTCCGTGCATTAAATCCAGATGTCAATGTCTACATCTGGAACGACATGATAGACTCCACACACAATGCTATAAACAATTACTATCTCGTGAATGGCGACCTGCGCGGCATCTGGAACGACATTCCAAAGAACATCATCGTCGCGAATTGGATTGGTAGCAAGGCAGCAGCAAGTCTTTCATTTATGTCCAAGCAAGGCTTCAAACAAATCACCTGTCCGTACTACGACGTCGGCGACGCCTCGTCCATCCGCAGCCGCCGCATCATTCAAGACACCATCCCTGGCATCCTGGGCTCGATGTACACAACATGGGCAAACGACTACACACAACTGCGGGCCTTCGCGAGCTACATGTGGCATGCAGGTCCGTTCATCGAACACAAGCCGCTTACCAAGGCCGAGATTATCGCCGCGAAGCCTCCAACCGTGAGTGCGACGATCACGCCTGACCCGTTTGACAACACCGACAGGATCACTACTGCCACAGTCGAGTTTTACTCGGCGGCAGGTATCGACGGACAAATGATGTCCGCGGCGGGCAGCACCTGGAGTGCGGCGTTCGCGGTAACCGATACAATACGCTATCGCATCTGCGCAACAAATACACAGGGACTTACCCAGTGTACGCCGTGGTATCAGGTGGTAATGAGTGATTCGACGCCGGATACAACAACAACGGTCGAGGACAATGCGCGCACTGGGGCGCTATCCTCTATAGCAATAGCACCCAACCCGGTGTTAAACTCGTGTACTATTCGTTCAGCGGCTGATATGCACCTCGTTGTGGTTCGCAATATTCAAGGCGTCGAAGTAATGCGCGTAATACTCAACGGCGAACGAGAAGCAATTCTAAATTGTTCAGTACTAGCAAGTGGTGCGTATCACATCGATGTCGATGGCATGCAGGTGATGATGGTGAAGCAGTAAAAAAACGACGCCATTCAATGGGCAGTAGCGTCATGAAATAAGCAGTATCGCCCTGAAATGGGAAGTAGCCGTATGAGCAGTACGGCTACTTTATTCTTTAAGGTGTCGTACTAAATCGCTAACTGTAGCAATGTGCAGCTCCTTGGCTTGTTCTCTGCGCATCATAAGTGCATACGCATTGTTAAAGCCTATTGGGTCTAACCACTCAACGCTGTATCGTCGGTCAAACTCAGTTTTTACATATTCGTATACTTGCTTACTATCACGCAGTAAGTTCTCCAGTTGTGCCCCTTCGATTTTAAGCATCACAAGTAAACCAGTGCCAGTGTATTCGGGATACATGTCTATCGCGCCATTTTCCAACGCGCCGAAGCAAATCTGCGTGCCGCCGAGTCCGGTCTTCAAATCAACGTTCAACGATGTGTATTCTTCGATTAGCATTTTGTACATGTGAATGAGGATGTACTGCTCGGTAAAGATCTTCGAGCCCAGCACTACAGTTCCCGTTGAGCCCCCTTGCGCCTTGCGCCCCCTAGCATCACGAAGCCGAATTGCGTTGCTATCACGCACATTCGATCCTAGCAGATGTATGCTTGTAAGAAATTTTTTCGCTACGTCTTCGGGAGTGCGTTTCAGATAGTCGACTTCGTAGTTCAATCCAATCATTGCAGAATCGTTGATTGCGTTTGTAAGCATGTTTAGTACGCCACGCATTTCAGGGTGAGCATCGAGTGTTTGTTTGCGCACGATAGGCGCTGCATGGTAGGGCGGGAAAAGGTGTTTATCATCGACAAGCGCAACGAGGTCGTAGCTCGCAATACGTCCGTCTGTGGTGTATCCGCTTATCACGTCGAGCTTGTTTTCGGCAGCGGCCTTGTACATCACCGCATCGCTTATCACCGACACCTGCATGTCTAGTCCGTACACCTCCTTTAGTCCGAGGTACCCATCATGCCTCCCCATAAACTCGGGCGTGAAGCCGGCGCGCAACGTCGACGCTGACGGGGCAAGAGCGTTGTACGCATAGTATGCAGTTGGTGCAACGAGGATTAGCGCACCAACGATTATCAATGCACGCTTAAGTGTTTTGTTATGGAGTCTGCGGGACGCAGAACCTCCGTGTACTCCCTGCGTAACGAGCCGCTGCACCCAACCCAGCAACACGTCGAGCGCAATTGCAAGCAACGCTGCAGGTATGGCTCCGCCGAGAATCATCCCTGTGTTGTTTAGCGCAATGCCGCCAAAAATGAACTCACCCAAGCCCCCTGCCCCAATGTATGCGGCAAGGGTCGCCACGCCCACGTTAATAACGGTTGCAGTACGTATGCCTGCGAGGATAACGGGCGCGGCGAGGGGCAATTCGACCTTCATGAGAATCTGGTTGTCAGTCATGCCAAGCGCTCGTGCGGCCTCGACAACATGCGGGTCGACGCCTTGCAAACCGGTGTAGGTGTTACGCACAAGCGGCAACAATGCATAGAGCATGAGTGCAACAATTGCGGGCAACACACCAATGCCAAGCAGCGGAATCATGAAGCCCAGGAGTGCAATGCTCGGTATTGTTTGCAACACTCCCACAGCATTCAACACACCGGGTGCAACACGTGCCTTACGTGCTGCGAGTATGCCGAGCGGAATGCCAACAACAATGGCCATCGCAACAGAGAGAAACGTCAGCGCCGTATGCCGAAGCGTTTGCTCTAATAGTTTATCATGTTGCGTTGCGAGAAACACGATGAGTTCGTTCACGACAAACACTCATGATAATACAACGGAGTGTTCACCAAAGAGCGTAGTTGGTTTGGCTCGCTCATGCGCGAGCCTCTACGTATGCACGTGCGCCTGGGGCGACTGCGAGGAAGCGTTGGACGAATTCCGTGGCTGGTGTATGCAGGAGTTGGGCGGGTGTGCCGATCTGATGTACAACACCTTTGTCGAGCAGCACGACTCTGTCGGCAAGCATGAAGGCTTCTTCGATGTCGTGTGTGACAAGCACGATTGTCTTCGTGCGCCACTCTTCGAGGTGTTTGAATTCGAGGCGCACATCGTGACGCGTGATGGGGTCGAGCGCACCAAACGGTTCGTCCATTAACAAAATCGGTGGATCGCTCATCAATGCGCGACACAATGCCACCCGCTGTTGTTGTCCACCACTCAGTTCCTTCGGATACCGATGCAAAAACTCTTCGGGCTGCATGTGAAGTTTCGTGAGCAGTTCATGTGCACGTGTGCGTGTACGTTCTGATGTCCATTGCATCAACGTCGGCACAACTGCCAAATTCTGCTCGACTGTGTAATGAGGAAAGAGTCCGAAATTCTGCAGCACAAAGCCCATTCCCCTACGCAGCACCGACGGCTCGATCGTGCGCACATCTACACCGTGGAGCAAGACGCTGCCGGACGTCGGTTCTATAAGCCTGTTTATCATCTTCAGCAACGTC
>JAWXBR010000036.1:0-20993 GCA_034440235.1 bacterium | reverse complement strand
GCGTGGAACGATGGCAAAGACTATCGGTACACACGTCACGTCTTCGTAGAAAAACCCTAAACACACTTCTCAAATCACAAGACATTCAATTTTATACCAGGAACTTCATTATGAAAACAATCTCTCTCTTAACCCTCGTAGTTGTCAGCATTCTTGCTACAACGACATTAGCGGCACTCGACAAACCAGCTGCCATGAAGAGGGGCGCAATCGTCTATAAAGAATACTGTCAGACTTGTCACCAAGCTACTGGATTGGGTCTGGGTGTAGTATTCCCACCGGTGGCCAAGAGCGACTACCTTAAAACAACACCTGTCGCGACAATCATCAAGGAAGTGGTAAACGGCAAGAGCGGCAAGGTGAAGGTGAACGGCAAGGAATACAACGGTGTGATGGCTCCGATGCCTGCGAAGTACTCTGCAGAGGATGTTGCATCGGTTCTAACCTATGTGTACAGCTCATTTGGTAATACTGGTGGTGTTGTAACAGCAGCAGATGTGCGCAAGGCGGTGCCGAAGCGCAAGTAGTGAATGCGGCTACGTTGAACATCGTGGCATCAGAGATTCTTCTAATAGACATAGCGGAAATCATCTGCAATACACTTAGTGTAGACTAGAACGTAAAGTGTTCACCGTAAGAGGGGAGTGAGGGGCTGGCGTTGTATCGTGTAAAGATTAGCGAGGCGAGTGCCGTTCTGGCTTTGTCTTCGCCATGTGTGAGAATAATGCGTGGCTTGTCGCTCATCATCGTGCCAAGCCACGCCATTAGGTCGCGTTGTCCAGCATGTGCACTTAGGCCGCCTAGCGTATGTATCCGAGCACGAACTTGACGTCGCTCACCCATGATGTATACTTCGGGCACACCGTCAACTAGTTTACGGCCTAACGATCCGTGCGCTTGATACCCTACGATGAGGATGTCGACATCCAGATCATCGATTGAACTACGCAGGTGGTGCAGGATACGACCACCGTTGCACATTCCCGAGCCAGCGATAACCATGAATGGTCCTGATTTGCCATTCAGCGTCATCGATTCAGCTGCTGTCTCTAGAAAGCTAACGTTCTTCAATCGCAGTGGGGACAGGCCGCTGTGCTCCAACTCGGAGCTTTCCTGGTCGTAGAGGGTTTCAAATTCGTTGTAGATGCGTGTGGCCTTGATAGCCATCGGACTATCAATGTAGATTGGAAGGTCTGGAACGCGTCCGGCGCGCTGCAGCAGGCTATAGTAGTATAGGATTTGTTGCGTGCGTCCGATTGCAAATGACGGGACTAATATTCTTCGATTCATGCGTACGGCGTCGTTCAGTATTTGCGCAAACTCTACTAACGTTTCTTCTTCATTTCTATGATCACGATCTCCATACGTAGACTCCATGATAACAATGTCTGCACGACTCGGTGGATCGGGATCCTTAAGAAACGGCAAATGCTGCGGTCCGACATCGCCAGAGAAGACAACAGTGCGCACAACACCATCCGATGTAACGTGAAGCTCTATGCTGGCAGACCCAAGCATGTGTCCGGCTTCTCGGAACGTTGCAGTAATACCAGTGGCAACCTGTATGGGTTGACGATACTCAACAAGTTTAAATAGTGTCAAGATCGCATCGACATCTTCGCTCTGGTACAGAGGAGTATCCGTCCGGGAAACTTTGCGCCCGTGTCTTAACGCCCTCTTTTGTCGCCGTTCAAAATCTTGCTCTTGAATATGCGCAGAGTCTTTGAGTACGAGTTCAGCCATTGCTTTCGATGCAGGTGTACTGAAAATCGGTCCCTTGTACCCCTCTCTTGCCAACAGCGGCAATCTTCCGCAGTGATCGAGGTGTGCATGTGTTAGGAGCACGGCATCTGGCAATGTGCGGTGAATGCGTCCCGGCACTACATTCCTTGCATCATCATCCTTATCACCTTGAAACAAACCAAAGTCAATCAAAACACGAGCATCGGCTGTTTCCAGGAGATATGCAGAGCCAGTAACTTCTCCTGCTGCACCATACGGCGTAATTGTAAGCATCTGCGAAGGTACGGACACCCCTGGCCATCCAGGTGGGGTACGATGTAAACGGCACCTTTTGACCAGCAATACCAGTTTTTCCAAAGAATAATTTGAAAGGGGCTTGCATAGGAATGCAAATGGGACTAAGTTTGCGATAGGAGAGTCCCATATCTCCTAATCATTCTACCATCAGTACTTCGAACGATGCTCTCCAAATCCTCTACCTATGCCATTCAAGCATGCGCCTATCTGGCGTCAAAAGGTCCGGATGCAGCGTTCACGCCCATCTCAGAGGTCGCCGAGACCCTTTCGATCCCTTACCATTTCTTGAAAAAGATTCTTGCAGAGCTTACACAAAAGGGCCTCTTGCATTCACAACGAAGCGCAAAAGGTGGGGTCGGGCTAAATCGTGACGCTCGGAATATCTCCCTGCTAGATATCATCGTCGCTCTCGACGGATCTTCACTCTTCACAGATTGTCTGCTTGGCTTGCCTGGCTGTGGTGCCCGGAAGCCCTGTCCGCTTCATACTGCATGGGCTACAGAGCGGATACGCCTTCAACTCATGTTTTCTTCCACAACACTTGCCGACGTTGCAAAGCGCATTAAAACCAAGGGTTTCAGACTCTCCTAAAGATTTTTAGGGTGGTTGGCTCTTCGATCGGTTAAACACAATGTGTCAATGTGACTCGTGACTCCCTTATCCCTATGATTGCAACAACATCCTCACTTTCTGATATCCTTCGCGATGCACCAGCTTCGGTGGGAGTCTTTCATCACTATGGCCTTGACTACTGCTGTGGCGGAAAAGCATCGCTTGAACATGCATGCGGCGAAAAAGGACTCGATACGCAGAAGGTTCTGAGCGAAATAATGGCCAAGGCGGACGAAGACGGCCCAGGTACGAATCTGCACCTTGACTTGTGGGACACCGACTTCCTAAGTCAGTACATCATCGAAAATCATCACCGCTACTTACGCAATGTACTTCCACTCGCTTGTGCACAAATGTCGAAGGTCGCCACCAAACATGGCGAGAAGTTCTCCGACTCGAGTGCAATTCTTCAGCTCATCGAAGAATTACAGGCAACGCTGATTATTCACCTCGACGAAGAAGAAGAGGGTCTCTTTGCTACTTTTGCAGGCGCGTCGGATTTGCAGAAAATGAACGTGATCATAGATCATCATGTGAAGGATCATGAGGAGGTGGGACAAAAACTACAACGACTCCGCGCTATCACGAACGACTTTACACCGCCTTCTGGTGCGTGTACTACACATCGCGCAGCGTACGACACGATGCGCAGGATCTACGAAGACACGATGCAGCATGTGTACCTCGAGAATTCTGTGCTCTTCCCTAAAATGATTTCTGACGCAACGATATCTGCAGCATCACACACAAGTACAGCATCACATGCAGGTGCGGCGTGCACAATCCCACTTCAGTAACTGAACCATTCATTCTCTCTCGGAAAACATCATGAAAGTCTATTCCTTACGTGTGCTTGTTGTTTTGATGAGCCTGTTCATAGGTGCAGGATTAGTTGGCGCTTGTACTCAGCATGAAGACGAGTCGGATGAGGAGACCCCTTCGTTCGCTGAAGCCCAAAAACCTAAAGCTGTTTACGGGAAAATTCAAAAGGTCAACATTGGTGCGACCATCGACGCTGACATGGCTCACGAGGGCAAAGAGATTTTTGAAGTAAAGTGTATGGCCTGTCACAAGTACGACGAACGTTATGTGGGACCTGCGCTTGGGAAAGTTCTCGAACGCAGAACTCCCGAGTATGTGATGAATATGATTCTTGATACAGAAACGATGATTGAGAATGACGACACGGCTAAATGTCTTATGCAGGAATACCTCATGCGAATGCCAAACCAAGATGTCAATGAAAAAAACGCAAGGGAAATTCTCGAACACTTGCGTGACCATGCGTCAAAATCGAAATGAAAAACACAATCCTCAGTCAATCTGCCCAAGATCTAACTACTCAAGATCTAACTACTCAAGCGCTAACACTACAAGGAACACAGATCATGAAACGGGAACGCATCTGGATGCAATTCGTCCTTTCGATTCTTGCAATTTTTACTATAGCAGCTTGCTCAAACGATGGCTCTAACAAAGGTGTTGGGGTTGCTACCGACGCTGCTCAAAGAGTCTACGTCGCGCCCGGTGAGAAGGATGAGTTTTACAATTTCGTTTCGGGTGGATTCAGCGGACAACTCGCTGTGTACGGTATTCCGAGCGGACGTCTATTTCGTGTTATCCCTGTCTTTTCTGTAGACCCTGAAAAGGGATACGGCTTTACTGAAGAGACCAAGCCTATGCTAAATACATCGCATGGTTTTGTGCCTTGGGACGATGCGCACCATACAGACTTATCGCAGACAGGTGGCGTAGCCGATGGTAAGTGGTTATTCATCAACGGCAACAATACACCACGCATTGCACGCATTGATCTCACGGACTTCCGTACAAAAGAGATTATTGAAATACCAAACAGTGCGGGCAATCACTCTTCACCGTTCTCAACAGAAAATTCAGAATATGTTGTAGCCGGTACCCGTTTCACTGTGCCAATTCCGAACGCAGACATCCCCATCTCGGAGTACGCAGAGAAGTTCAAAGGGGCTTTGTCATTCGTTAAAGTAGATAAGACAACAGGCAGAATGGAAATAGCATTTCAGCTTATAGTGCCAGGCTTTGACTACGATCTTGCCCGTGCAGGCAAAGGTCCATCACACGACTGGATGTTTATGACCTGCTACAACACAGAACGTGCAAGCACAATGAAGGAAATCAACGCGTCGCAGAACGACAAAGACTTCATCCTCGCCATCAACTGGAAGAAGTGTGAAGAGCTTGCTGCGCAAGGCAAAGGCACGATTGCGAATGTGGAATATGCGCACAACGTATACAACGATGAAACACACACTGCGACATCAACGATCAAAAAATCGGTGCGTGTGCTTACATCCGACGACATTAAAGAGGCGTTGTATTACATACCTACGCCAAAGTCGCCACACGGCTGCGATGTAGACCCAACGGGTGAACTGATCGTTGGTGGTGGTAAGCTGGCAACAGTGATACCTGTTATGTCATACTCCAAAATGCTAAAGGCTATCGCCAGTGGAAAGTCTGATAAAATCATCGACGGTATCCGGGTGCTTCCATACAAAGACTGTCTAGCAGGTGAAGTGCAGCGTCCGGGTCTCGGACCTCTCCACACTGAGTTCGACGGCAAAGGCTTCGCATACACTTCGATGTTTGTGTCTTCTGAAATTGTGAAGTGGTCGCTCAAAGATTTTAAGGTCGTTGACCGCATCCCAACGTATTACTCAATCGGTCACCTTAGTATTCCCGGAGGCAACTCTACAAAGCCTTGGGGCAAGTATGTGATTGCATACAACAAGATGACGAAGGACCGATACCTACCAACGGGTCCAGAACTGACGCAATCCGCACAGCTCTACGACATCTCAGGTGAGAAGATGAAGCTTCTCTTGGACTTCCCAACCATTGGCGAGCCTCACTACGCAGTCGCAATGCCTGCTGCGCTTATCATGAAGCAGTCGCGGAAGATGTATCAGCTTATGGAGAACAAGCACCCATACGTAACGCGCAAAGAAGCTGATACAAAGGTCGTACGCAACGGCAACGACGTGCACGTGTACATGACGTCGATACGCTCGCACCTGTCTCCCGACAACATCGAAGGCATCAGGGTTGGTGATAAAGTATACTGGCACGTTACCAATCTCGAACAGGACTGGGATGTACCGCACGGCTTCGCAGTAATCGGTAATAACAACTCCGAACTTCTCATCATGCCCGGAGAGACTTGTACGTTGCTGTGGGAACCGAAAAAAGCTGGCGTGTTTCCTTTCTACTGCACCGATTTCTGTTCTGCTCTTCACCAGGAAATGCAAGGCTATGCGCGCGTCTCAAACGGTGGCAGTGCTCCGCTAACCTGGAATAAGAAATAACAAAGATTACAATGAAACCTCTTCATCGGATACTGATGGCTGCGGGAGCTTTAGCCCTTCTGGGTCTATTTGCTTTCCCCATGTGGTCGATCTGGCTCGAAGCACCTCAGTATCCGAAGGGAAGTGAGCTTGGCATCTTCATCCACATTAACACCATCGAAGGTTCAAGGCCGAACGACCTCGACAACATCAACAACCTGAATCACTACATCGGTATGAAGCGTATAGAAGCCGATGCGATACCCGAGTTGAAGTACATGCCGATTATCGTGCTTGTGCTTGTTGGACTTGGTCTCGTGGTAGCTGGCATTGGCAAACGATGGCTAATCCTTGTTTGGTTAGGTCTGCTCATTGCTGCCGGAGCACTCGGGATGTATGATTTTTGGTTATGGGAGTACGACTACGGACATAATCTCGATCCGCGTGCAGCCATCAAGATCGAAGGAATGTCATATCAACCTCCACTCTTCGGTTCGGCGCAACTCCTGAATTTTACAGCACACTCGTATCCCGCAATCGGATTCGGCTTTATCGTGCTCGGTTCGGTATTAGCTGCAGCTGCCTGGTGGCTGGGTCGCATACCTACGAAAAGAGTTGAACATCAAAGAATATTGCCATGATAACTGTTTAACACACTCACGAATTCAAAGTGAAAACAAACTCCCACTTTCACAATATCCAAGTGAAAGCGCTGGTCTTTCTTAGCCTCTTCATCGTTGTTGCTTTGAGTAGTTGCTCGAAATCAGAACCACGTCCGATCGAATACGGGAAAGACCAATGTGCACATTGTCGCATGGCTATATCCGACGAAAAGTTTGGCTCTGAAGCCATTATGAATACGGGAAAGATGTTTGTGTTCGATTCGCCTGAATGTATGATTGGGTGGTATGAAGGTGGCACAGTACATAAGGCTGATGTGCAATCGCTGTGGGTAACCGAGTTCATTCATCCCGAAACTTTGATTGACGCGCGCACCGCCACGTATCTGGAAAGCCGCATGATTCGCTCACCCATGGGTTTGAACGTGGCTGCATTCCGCGACAAAGAATCGTGCGAGCGTGCAGAAATCAGTTTCGATGGTTCCGTGCGGACATTCGATGAAGTAGTAGCACTAGCAACAAACTGACTGTGAGAGTCATCATCTCGCAGTTGTTCTCGATCTCGACTATGCTGATCGCATGCTCGATACTGATATTCGCAAGCTTTCCAACGAGCGCACGCACCTACCACGCGCACGTGCATAGCGGCACGACGCTTCGCGAAGCGCTCTCATTAGCGCGAGACGGCGATACTATCCGACTGATGCCTGGTATACACATAGGCAGCATGTTCGAGGTGAAGCACAGCATCACGGTAATCGGACACAAGGATGCCGTTGTAGACGGTCAGTCAAGCGGTGGATCGATTTTCATAGTCACAGCGGACAATGTTGCGTTTCGAAATCTCACAATTCGCAACGTGGCCGTGAGTTATGTCGATGACCATGCGGCAATTAAAATCTTGAAGCGCAAGGGAGCAGACATCGAGGGATGCCGTATTGAAAACGGATTCTTTGCAATCTACCTTAGCAATAGTGCCGACTGTCGCATTGCCAACAACGTCATCATCGGCACGAAGCGCGATGAGACTGCAGCTGGAAATGGTATTCATGCATGGACGTGCCGCAATATCCTCGTCACTGGCAATAGGGTGTACGGACATCGCGATGGCATTTACTTCGAGTTCATGCGTAGGGGAACGGTGCTGAATAACCACAGCGAGACAAACGCCCGGTACGGCCTCCATTTCATGTTCTCTGATTCCTGTTCGTATCGCAACAACATATTCGAAGCGAATGGTGCAGGCGTTGCAGTGATGTACACGAAACACATAGAGATGATTGGCAACACCTTCATCAACAATTGGGGTCCGACGTCCTACGGTCTCCTCCTCAAAGACATTGCCGACGGCTACCTGTCTAACAATCTCTTCGATCACAATAGTGTGGCCATTCATGCAGAGGGCCTAAACCGCATTCTCTTTACGCGCAATCATTTCATCAGGAATGGTTACGGACTTCGCATCCTGGGTGCATGTGAAGACAACACAGTAACAGAAAACATGTTCGACGGAAACACATTCGACGTAACGACACATAGCCGCGAGTCGAGCAACTTCTTCCGTAGAAACTACTGGAGCAGCTACGAAGGCTACGACCTCGATCGCAATGGAATTGGTGATGTGCCTCATCATCCGGTTCGACTTTACTCGCTACTTGTCGAGCAGATGCCGTCTTCCGTTATCCTTATGCACACGGCGTTCATCAACATCCTCGATCTCACAGAACGTGTGGTTCCAACGATTACGCCAGAAGCGTTAGTCGACGCAGAGCCCCTTATGAGACCCCTGCCACTTCGCAAATGATAGAAGTAAACCATCTTACTAAATCATTTAACAAACAAACCGTTCTGCGGGATGTGAGCCTAACGTTTGCCAACGCCACCGTTACCGCAGTCATAGGTCCGAACGGCTCCGGAAAAACCACTCTCATGAAGAGCATCGTCGGCCTGGTGCGTCCAGACAAAGGCACCATAACGCTCGACGGTATCTCAACGCTTGCCGAGCCAACAGTGCGCTTGCGCATCGGATATATGTCGCAAGTCGCGCGATACCCAGAGAACCTGAGTGGCAAAGATCTCGTCAACATGGTTAGGGGGCTGCGTCCGCACACCCACACAGACCTTGCTGAAGTACTCATCGACGAAATGGAGCTGAGTTCCCACCTCACAAAACCAATGCGTGCTCTGAGTGGAGGCACGCGCCAGAAAGTCGGCGCAGTTCTGGCATTGATGTTTTCATCGGCTGCACTTCTGCTCGACGAGCCGACTGCGGGTCTAGACCCTATCGTAACCGAGCGGCTGAAAGATCGCATTGCACATGCCCGCGCTGAAGGTGCATCGGTTGTCATAACCTCGCACGTTCTTGCAGAAATACAAGAGATTGCAGATCGCATAGTGTACCTGCATGAAGGTAAGGTTGTTTACGACGGGACCCTAACTGATCTGCTCGACAAGACCGAACAGCAGTCACTCTCACGTGCTGTCATCGTGCTCATGCGACAGCAGGCTGGTGCATTAGCCCGGCAACATCAAAGCGCAGGTGTTTCGTGACATTGGTGCAACATAAAAGCGGCGGTGCATCGTGACAGCGACGCTACTTCGATACGTGGTGCGCGATGTTCTACGGAGTAGGTGGCTCGCTCTTTACTTCGTGTTCTTCATCGTTGCAACCGAAGGTCTGTTGTTTTTCACTGCAGGTGAAGCAAAAACAGTTGTTGGGTTAATGAACATTGTGTTGCTTCTCATTCCACTAGCGGCGGCAGTGTTTGGAACGTTGCATGTGCACAACAACCGCGACTTTGTCGAGCTGATGCTCACACAACCCGTATCGCGGGGTTCTATTTACACAGCACTCTACCTCGGTGTAAGCCTGCCATTCCTAACTGCGTTTCTTGCTGGAATTGGCATCCCAGCTGCGATTCACGGCATCGTATTCTCTCCACCCATCCTTGCACTGCTCGGGGCTGGTACTGCACTTACGATGGTGTTCTTTGCCATCGCATACTACATCGGCGTGCGCATGCAAGACAAGGCCGCCGGCATGGGCGTGGCCTTTATCGTCTGGTTGTCGTTTGCTGTGCTGTATGACGGACTCATTCTTGCTCTAACCGTTGCCTTCGCAGACTATCCACTCGAAGCAGCGACTATTGTCATGGTTGTGTTCAATCCAATCGATCTCGCCCGCATCATCGTGATGCTCACGTTCGACTACGCTGCTCTCATGGGTTATACCGGCGCCGTATTTCAAGATTTCTTCGGCACAGGAACAGGCATCATCGTTTCCTGTTGTTCTCTCGTAGCATGGACGCTTGTCCCCGTCTTGATGGGGTATCGTGCGTTCTCTAAAAAAGATTGGTAATTGATTAGCAGAGGCAATTGCTAATCAATTCATAACGTGAATTGTAATTGATTCTCAAACACGAGTGGTAATTGATTCTTAAACTATTCTAGTGAAGGTTGTCATGCGTACATTATCAGCACTTCTCATCTGTTTTGGCATTGTTGCCTTCGTCGGATGTACATCTGGTTCGGATGAACCGAAACCTAGTACAGAGCAAACAGCAGATGCACCATCGGGTCAGGCTCTTGTCGAAGACGACGAATCGCAGAAGCACATTCTAAAGGTCGCTGCGGGCTCGAAAGACCACACGACGCTTACGGCTGCAGTTAAGGCAGCGGGACTTGAGAACTCGCTTTCGAATGCAGGTCCGTTTACTGTCTTCGCGCCCACCGACGTGGCATTCAACAAGCTGCCCGCAGGCACCGTAGAAAATCTCGTAAAGCCTGAGAACATCGACAAACTCACAACGATTCTCTATCATCATCTTCTAACTTCCGCGCTCGACTCATCATCCTTCACGAACGGTCAGAACGTCACGATGTTCGACGGTTCAAAAGCCACCATCACGAAGGATGCAAACGGCTGGGCAATCGACGGCGCAAAGATCGTCGGATCGGTGCGTGCTTCGAACGGTTGGGTACACGTCATCGAAACAGTGGTACTCCCGAAGTAAGAAATCACTTTTGGTGGTCGATCTGGTTGTCTATGTTGCGTCAGACCAACGTATTCACATCAAATCGTCAGTTGTTATGTCCGAACCACCTTACGTCAAAAACACTATTGCAATCAACGCACCTGCCGCAAAGGTGTGGGATGCACTCACGAATCCTGAGCAGACCAAGAAGTACATGTTCGGATGTGAGACCGTTTCGGATTGGAAGCAAGGCAGCCCCCTATTGTGGAAGGGGGAATATGAAGGCAATGCAATGGTGTTCGTAAAGGGCACCATTGCATCAATCAAGCCGGGAAGGTATCTGGCCTACACAACCATCGACCCTAACTCTACAATCGATGACGTGTCCGAGAATTACCTGACGGTAACGTATAGTCTTGAAGAAGAAGAGGGTGTCACCGAACTAACGGTAACACAAGGCGACTGCGCTTCAGTTGCAGAAGGTCGCCAATCGTAGAGCATTATGGGCATTATTGTCGTAATGTAGCCGCACAAAAGTGGAGTCCAGCACCACACTAAAAAACGGGAAATCACCATTGCCCAACTTATTGGGATAAGAAAGTACAATCGTATGAGATTAGCGTTACTCATTCTCTGTCTGGTATGCTCTGTATATGCCTATGCACAACCTGTAATTTCAAACGGAAACAACATCCCATTGCCGGGACTTACCGCTCCGATCTCTTTTGGATCGGCTGCTGGTGGCGTTGGAAGTCCAGGGGCTAATCAAACGTGGGATGTTAGTGCTGTTTCGTTTAGTCCGATCGGCATGGTGACTACTATCGCCCCATCATCGTCTCCGTTTGCGAGTTCGTTCCATAGTGCTACTTCGGCGTATACCTTTGCAAATACATACAGCTATTTCAGCACTTCTGCTGCAAAAATGGAAGCGTTAGCCTATGCGATTACAGCACCGGGGACAGGGAATGACTTCAGTCCCAATCCGAGGACAGTGCTGAAGTTTCCGTTCAATTTCAATGATTCGGAGACGGACACATGGCAAGCGGTAGGGGGCTCTCCGAATAGCGTAACAATTACATATGACGGATACGGTACTCTTATCACCCCTACGGCAACCTACAACAACGTCGTTCGGGTAAAGGAAGAATACGGTTCGGGTGTTGATTATCAATGGTACATTCTAGAACCCTTAATGAGTGTCCTTGTTTACAGCAATGGCACCAATGCCTTCTATCTTACAAGTGCGACGCAGACGACGGATGTTGTAGATAATAATCGTTTGGCCTTGTCGGTAGTGGTGTTTCCGAATCCAGCCACAGACAAATTCGTTTTGCGATTTGGAGATTACTCGTTTCCCGAAAACGCAACACTGAGATTGTTGGATGTTGCGGGACGGGTAATCAAACAAATGCCACTTAACGCGACATCAACAACGATCGAGCTGGATAACATCGGTGCTGGGGTCTACTTATACCAATTGATCGTAGACGAGAAAACAATGAAGTCAGGCACAGTTATCGTCGAGTAATCTGTCACATGCGACACTTGTACGTTCTCCTATTCTGCTGTGCTACGGCTTGCTTCGCACAGAACGTAAAAGTCATCGGCTACCTACCGCATTACCGAATGTATGCGGTAGGTGACATCGAGTTTGAGCGCCTAACACATGTGAACATTGCGTTTGCGAATCCAGATGCAGATGGCGATTTGTCGTGCGATGGCGTAAACGTCACGCCCGCAATCACAGCAGCTCACGCTTCAGGATGTAAGGTATTTGTTTCGTTAGGGGGCGGCGCATTACGTCCGGAGTGGGAGAGTGCGTGGGATTCACTCGCGCAACCGACACGCCGTGCGACCTTCATAGCCAAGATTATAAAATATGTTAACGACAACAGATTCGATGGCGTAGATATGGATCTCGAGTGGCAGTACGTCAAGGCTTGGTACAGTCCGTTCGTCATCGACCTCAAAGCCGCTCTGCAGCCCCTTGGCTTGCCCCTTACCGCAGCATTGCCGGGAATGACGCGTTACACGCAAATCTCGAATGAAGCGCTTGCTGCGTTCGACTGGGTGAACATGATGATCTACGATTTGACGGGTCCGTGGGACCCTTCGAACCCCGGACCACACGCTCCGTTCGCATGGACACAGCAGTGCATTAATTACTGGAAGTCGCAGAACGTGCCAGCGCGCAAACTTGTCGTTGGCGTTCCGTTTTACGGCTATGATTTTGGCGGACTGCCTGTTGTTTCGGTTCGATATGCTCAGCTCGTGGCACAAGACACGGCTAACGCCTACCGCGACAACATCGATGCAACGTACTGGAATGGCATTCCCACGATCAAGGCCAAAACAGCACTTGCAATGCAGCAGACTGCAGGCGTCATGATATGGGAATTGGGTCAGGACGCATTTGGCGTCAATGCATCGTTGTCGTTACTGCGCGCGATTGACGACGTTGTCGCGTTGAGTACGTCTATTGCAGATGGTGCCGGGGCTGCTGAGGGTGCAGAGAATGCTGAGGGGTTAGCAGGTTCGTCAGATCTCGTTGTATACCTGACGATACCGAATCCTGCAATTGAGTATTTCATGATAGGCAGGAGCAAGTCAGGCATCGGCACAGGCACAGTCGGCACTTACACCCGCATGCGAATCGTGCTTTGCAATGCGGTAGGAGAGACGTTAAGAGACCTTGTAGTTTCGAGCAGTAGTCAACGCATAGACATTGCGGACTTGCCTCATGGAATGTACTACGCATTGCTATATACAGCCGAAGGCATAAAGCAAGTAGTTGTCGTGAAGATGTAAGCCCGTTAGCGTGCAATCATCAGATGTTTCGCCTCGACGGCATCGTTAGTTACCACGCGAACAAGGTATGCGCCCACGGGCAGCGTCGAGGTGTTCGCCATAATAGTCGGTTCTCCTGCCTGCATAGTGCCATCGAACACGGACACGACTTCCTGGCCGAGAGCATTCATCACAGAAATGCGTACGTGTGATGTGCTAACCAATTTTATAATAATTTCTGCACTACTCGAAGACGGGTTGGGCGAAATGCCGGCAATCACAGATACAGTGTGAAGTTCTGCGCCTGTCTCTTCATTCACACCAGTAGTGAACGCAATGAGTGGATCGAGGCTCGTGTTAAGAATCGCGAGTCCCTTATCGGTACAAATCCACAACCTGTTGAAATTATCAGCCACGATATCGTTGATCGTATTGCTAGGAAGTCCAGAATTCCCAACGTTGTAGCTCCACCAGTTACCATCCTTGGCGCGGCCGAGTCCCTGGTGTTGATCGTTGTAACTGTGGCTGGTAACAATCCAGGTTGTTCCTATGCTGTCGACTGCAAGTTGTTTGGGACGCGGACCTGGGTATTGCTTGTTCTTTGAGTCCGGCAAGGTGAGGCTGTGTACGCCGCCAGCAAACGTGACGATCTTATCATCTGCCAGGACATACATCGTGTCGTTTACGCCTTTGAAGATTCTCGGCTCTCCGCCCAATTTTCCACTCATGCCCAATTCTTGCGGAGAAAATCGAGTCCAGTAGGTGCCATCAAACCTCGCAACACCTTCTTCGCCAATCACCCACACAGCATTTGTATTGTCTACCGCGAGATGCGTCAGGTACATATCGATATTGGGGTCTTCTGCTGAAAAGTATGTCGACGTGGTATCGATATGTCGTGTTAACCCGAGATGCGACGCAGCCCACACGACATTATCCGAGCCAACTGCAAGAGCGCGGGGGTAAAACACCGCAGGCGACGAGGTCCATTTGTTGTTCTTAAACTTTTCAACTGAGTAGTAACCAGGCGTATAGACGCTACCCTCGTTGTCAACACAAACTTCGAATACTGATGGTAATTCTGTCTGCGAAGTGTCGCCCATCAAGGTCCAGTTCAGTCCGTCAAAGCGGGCAAGCCCTCTTTGGGTGCCAATCCATGCCACACCATTATTGTCTACAGCTATGGCGTTTATTTTGTTCGATCGCAGGGGCGAATTAGACATATCATACACCATCCATGCTGGCCTCGCTACTAGCGAAATCGTTACGGTATCGCGAACAGAAAGCGGTCCGTTATACCCTTCAATCACAATGAGGTGGTTGCCTGGCTTGTGTGCTCCAGTCGTAACAACACTCAATATGCTGCTGTCAGCATATGGGAAGTTCAGACGCTCAGGTGTGAAGGTGAACTCTGCGTTCGGCAGCGTCGGCGACGACGCACGCAGCATGACGCTGGCATTAAACGAGCCCCCTACCTGCGCCTTCACATAAAACTTCGTGCTGGCACCTGTCTCCATCTGCATCCGCGGCGTTGTCGTTACACGCACGTCCTGGGCTTGAACATTCAGCAGGAATGCAAAGAATAAGCCACCTGCAACAAGGATTCTAGTTAGCATTTCAATTGCTTTCATCGGTTGATGATTAGTTGTCTGCAATCTACGTTATCACCAGCAATCGTACCGACGACGTACGAACCGTGCGGTAGGCCAGGTACATTGCTACCGCCTCGTGGTGTAGTTGTAGTCTGCTTATGGGCCTCGAAAGTCTCCTTCTCATCAACAATCTGAAGTAACGTCTAACAACCCGAATAAGACTTTGTATAGATTTTGTATAGATAGGATAGAGGTATCCGCCTTGTATGTTGCCTTGTAATTCTTAGAAACATTATCGGAGTCTGGCCTAATGCGTTCTCTCTACAGCTTCAGAATTTTGTCAAGTACGGCTTTCTTTGCCACTTTCCTGGTCACGATGATTGTGAGCACTTCTGTGGCCAACGCCCAGCTGGATTTGGATGTGTACAAGAAGTTTAAGCAAGAGCACAAGGACATGACGGCCGACGACTTGCTGCGCGAATATCCTGCTGGAATGTTTCGCAGATATGCACCGACTGACTTGAGTGCTGCGCAGTTTGGGCAGCAGGTATCAAGTACACTTCAGCTCACTCCGTATGAGAAAAGTCTTGTTGGCAAGTACAGCTTCATGGTTTCGGAACGTCTAAGTTATCCGACCTACAATGCTGCGTTCCTCGATGCCTATATAAAGGACATGCCCCTTTACATTTCATCGGATGCCATTCTCCACGCTCTGCACAGATCGTACGATAACATGCTGAAGCACATGGAGATGGCTCGCCTGTCGACCATGATGAAATCTGCACTCGACACGATGCGGGCGAAGCTATCGACATCGATCTATTCGGAAGATCCTCTCGTTCAGAAGGCGGTACGTGATGCCGATGTATATCTCACCGTTGCAAGTGCATTGTTATCGACGAAGGGAGTAAGGTTTGCCTTAACGCAATTTCCAGAAAACTCTGCAACGGTTTCGAAAATCCTTAGTGGCATTGCTGACGAAGACATGCAAAGGATTGTACTGTTTTCTGATGCCAGTGTCCGAGACTACGATTTTAGTCAGTTCAAACCTCGAGGCCATTACACCGACAACGAGAGTCTTGAGTTGTATTTCAAGTGTCTGATGTGGCTTGGCCGGACTGAAATCTATATAGTATCGCCCGTTACTACGGAAGTCAGCCCGACGCACGTCGACATCCGCAGACAATGTATGCTAAGTGTTATCCTCGCAGATCTTGCGACGTCGACGACTGCCGCTGCCGAGATCAATGGTGTCGACGCAATGATAACACGCTTCGTTGGAGAACAGGATAATCTCACACTGCCCTCACTTGCTGCAATTGTTCAGGCCTATAAGGGCAACGGTTCTCAATCAGGGATGCGTCCAGAAGATCTGCTCAACGATGTTGTGTTGAAGAATTTTCAGGAGTCGGTTCGTGCTTCAGGGGGCGAACAAAAAATTCTCTCGCAGCTACTGTATGGTGACGATACCACCGATGTAATACAGCCTGCTGTTGCGTTCATGCTGCTCGGACAACGTTTTATTCTCGACTCGTACATCCTTGGAAATGTGGTGTACGATAAGGTTCTCTTAAGGCTAATGCCATCGCCACTCGACGCGATGTTTGCACTCGGTAATGATGCTGCAGCACAGCTGCTAAGCAATGAATTGCAGGTGTATGACTATGCTCCGAACCTGGCCGGACTGCGGTATCTGACATCTACCCTTAGTACCTCGTATTGGGAAACATCGTTGTATTCTACGTGGCTGAATTCAATCAGAGCGCTGAATCCGCAGCCGAATCGTGAGTCGCTTCCAATGTTCATGAGAACTGGTGCATGGGCTCAGAAGCAACTCAACACGCAACTCACATCGTGGGCAGAATTACGTCACGACAATCTGCTGTATGCAAAGCAATCGTACACTGGTGGCATAGGCTGCCTGTATCCAGCTGGTTATGTAGAACCTGTCCCGGCGTTGTATACACGCGTTGCTGCGTTTGCGCAAAATCTTTACCAATACCTTGGCACGATAGAAGAACGTGAAAACGACGAATACTTTATGTCCCGATTAAAGGAAACGTTATTACATATCAGTTCGACGTGTCAGATGCTGGAGAGTATGTCGGAAAAAGAAATCGCGGGCATTCCGTTCTCCGAGCTCGAAAAAGCAATGATTGACGGATGGATTGTTAAACAGAACAAAACAGTGGGATGTGACCGGTTTGACGAGTACGATGGTGTCTACCCAAACCTCTACTATGGCGAAGAGAATCGGTGCTGCAACGATGCGGGAGATTTTATTATCGCTGACGTTCATACACAACCCACCGACGATAATGGCAATCTTATAGGAAGAGTCTTACACGTGGCTACTGGTAAAGTAAACACCGCTGTTGTCGTTGCTGCCGATCCTTCCGACGGATGTGTAACAGCATACACGGGTCCGGTTGGTAGCTACTACGAACGCATCACCGAAGGATTCATGCGATTGTCTGACGAAGAATGGGTAAAGCTCTACGCAGACTCCACCGTGCCACGTCCGGCTTGGGTGTATACGTATTTAGCAAACGCTAACGGCGAAAGCCCAGGTGAGCCCCAGACGCTTACGACGACAGGAGTAAGCGAGCCCCTTCCCGTGTCGGCGTCATCGCGTCTATCTGTTGTACCAAATCCAACGTCCGGAACCACCACCATTGCCTTCGAGGTGCCACCATCGAACGCAGGCCGTCCCGTTACCATTCAGGTCGTAAACGCGCAGGGCAACGTTGTGTCGACACTACAGAGCAATGTATTAGTCGCGGGCAACTACGTCACCCGTTGGGACGGACTAACAACGTCGGGCGCAGCGGCTTCGTCGGGCACGTACTACGTGCGCGTGCAAATGGGCGAGAGCAACGTCGTGCAGAAAGTTGTTGTGTTGAAGTAGCAGAGCTCGCAGCAGAGGTTGTAGCTGCGTCGGGGCTTAGAATGCCATATGCAGCAGTGTACCATTGCTCCGACAATCAGTGCTGGTGAGTTGACGGCCACTTCAGTGAAGTATCGTCAGACATTCAGAGCCGATGCAACAACGATGAAGTTTACATGCACCCTGCCATTGCGGGCCGGACACATGGATATCCTCAGTTGTAAGCCGGGACATGAGGACGGATATGCATTGTTTCTGACTGTCCCCGAAGACGATGCAACAGGTGGAAGCGCGAGACTGACAAAGCGCGTATGTCTACTCTATGATGTCAGCGGTTCGATGAGCGGCGTGAAGTTTGACCAAGCTCGCGAAGCAGTCACGTTCTGCTTAGACCGCATGTCGTCCGAAGATTATGTGAGCGTCATGGCATTCAGCGATAACGTCATCGATCTTTCACAGGGCGCTGTAAAAGCGACGCCGCAGAATATCGAAATGCTCAAGTCTCGCGTGAGAGCTCAGAGCCTCGTGAGCGGTACAAACATCATGGGTGCGTTGACGTCAGCCCTGGGTCAGTTCAACGGTTCGAACGATGTCAACACCATTGTTTTCATCACCGACGGTGTGGCACCCGTCCAGTTCGAGGAAGTTGTTGCGCGTAATGCAGACAACGTCCTCATTTATGTATTTGGCATCGGCAAAGACGTAAGTGCGGATGTACTACGTAGGATTTCGGCGGACAACCGTGGCGAAGTAGATCTCATAACCGACGCAGGCAACGTCGCATCACGTATTTCGACGTTCTTCGCCAAGATCAGCACTCCGCTCCTCAAAGACCCAACAGTTTCTTTCTCGCCCAACAGCGTGTACGATATCTGTCCATTAGCTCTGCCCGACATCTATGCTGGTGAGCAGTTCGTTCTTTCTGGCCGCTATGCAACACCTGGTGCGATACAAGTGACAATCGACGGTGAATCGGTGAACGGACATGTATCATCATCGTACAATGGAACGCTGTCGGGTGACAGTGTTACACATGCGTTCGTACCGAAACTCTGGGCTCGTATGCGAATCAATGCATTGCTCGATTTGATGAGCAAGGAGAAGGGGCAAACCGCAATATGGAAAGAATGGCGTGCGGAGATCGTAAGGCTTGGAACAACTGCGGCATCCTTACGCCGTTCACGACCTTCACATCCACGAGCGACGATCCAATAGACCCGACCGATCCAACCGACCCAACGCAAACCTCCGTTTACGATTATCCTGTTGACAGCCATCCGGTGCGTATCTATCCGAATCCTGTAAAGACAACTGCCACCGTCGAAATGAATGTCGACGTGCCCACCGATCGTATCGTCCTCGAAGTCATCGGCATCGACGGTCGCATGTTAGGAAGCATCGTCCTTCACGGCACGTACTCTGGCATCGTAAGCCTCCCATTAGACCTTCAGGCGATTTGCACCGGCGGTCTCGTGCCAGGCGTATACCATCTGCGTATTACCATCGGTAGAGTGTCGACCATTGCCACGCTAACTGTTGTGCGGTAAGGCGCGCATTCCATTCCATGGAATGCAAGGGGCTTGGCAGAAAAAAAGTGTTAGGTCCGGCTGCGGTTTCCAACCGCAGCCGTCACCTACGTCATCTCGATTCGCACACCAGAATCCGAGCACGTGCTAATTTTATGCGAACGAACGATAACAACAGCATTAGCATGGCGGTAGACCAAGAGAGAATCAAATCAGAGCTGGCCGCCGCTGGAATATCCATTCAAGACATATACGACTTGGTGAATACGGATAGGCCGTATCCTGCTGCCGTGCCAATTCTATTGCGTCTTTTGAACGAGGATACTGAACCTGATGTGGTGACGGAGGGAGTAATCAGAGCGTTGGCGGTGAAGGAAGCAATTGGAAAGGCTGGACCAGTTCTGATTTCGGCGTATAACAAAACTCAAAAGGATAAGAGTTCGTTGCGCTGGGCAATTGGAAACACAATGTACATGGTAATAACAAAAGATGATGTCAATGATATCCTAGCTATTGGACTGGACAAAGGCAATGGGACCTCGCGGCAAATGTTCGTCGCGGCGTTGGGAAAGGTAAAGTCAGAAGAAGCAGAGGATATATTGCTTTGCTTACTGGACGATGAGGAAGTAGCCACCCACGCTTTGGAGGCTTTGGGCAGGATGAAATCCAAGATGGCTGTAGATAAGATTGCTGTACTACTCAATCATCCGAGGTCGTTGATTAGAAAAGAGGCGAGGTCGGCGCTAAAGAAGATCGAAAGATGAACAGCGGGATGAGATCATCGATGGAAGCGAACCAAATGGATGAGGATTTCTGTGATGAGAATATTCCCTCTGATGGAAGGTAAACGCGCTGACGAAATGGGACACCTCGAAACACGATTGCTCGTCACACACCGTGAAAAGCAGTATGTCTTTTACTCTAAAGATGAATTCTATTCTCTGTATCTGCACGACACACTTGATCACATCGACCTGCTATTCTATCACGGAGAATTAAAAGTTTTTCCTCGAACGAAATGTATGCGGAATGATTATCATCGACCGCCGAATTCGAACAACGAGCACGTACCTTTCTGACATAGGTCGTTGCCATTGGATATGGCGTGTTCAATTGTTTCAGTGATAACTTGAGTCACAAGACGAAGTGATCTTCCCCCGGTTTAGTTGACAGTGGCTCGATCTCCATTGCTAATATTATAGTGGAAGTTTGACATTGAAACGGGAAAACGTGGCTGTCTATACGATGACGGCTTTAAGCGTGAGGCGGTAGCACTCGTCATTGAACAAAAGATCCCGCTGTTGCGAGCAGCAAAGCAACTTGGTGTAGCAGAGGAAACACTACGCCAGTGGATAGCGAAATCCGGTGTGAAACAGCACGTTCTGGGCTCGGATGACGCAGGAGCTCAAGGCACAAATGCTATTCGATGATCTGCGTCATGCGCGTACATGCGTGTATCGGTGGACGCCCCACCTTCTACATAGGTCAGCGGCTACATCCAGGCAGCTGCCTAGCAGCGTGTATGACGCCACACAGTTCGAACAAGAGCTGATCATAACAACGCGATCAACCTACCTGTAAATGAAAGCGGGGGAAGATCACAGTGCTGATAGAAAACAGTACAATTATTCT
>JAWXBR010000035.1:0-12825 GCA_034440235.1 bacterium | reverse complement strand
AAAGAAGAGCGAGTGCTCTTGCATGGCATTGCTGCAGATGTACTAGAAGTAGAACTTACCGCTGCCGAAGAGAACCAGCACAACGTGCACATTGTCGCTGCTCGTCTCGCTGCACACGCAACCATTGCTGAACGATATCAGCGCGCCGCAGAAGCTTACCTGAAAGGTGCACAATGGGTCTGGAAGAGTTACTCTGCCGACGAATCATTGAATCTCATCGATCAATGCCTGCAGACGGTGCATTCGCAGAAGGCGCCTGCGCATGCACTTCGTTCTGTCGGACTCGATGCACTACTGCTGAAGGCTGAGATTAATTTGCACTGCGGTCGCAGCGCTGACGCTTCTGTTCTCTATGCTGATGCGATAAAGCTGGCAAACGAAATCGGAACTCCTGAGCAGCGCTGCAAGGGCTACATCGGCTTGTCGATTGAGAGATCTTATGGTGGCCATCATGTCGAAGTCGAGTCAATAGCACGCATGGCACATCAGACTGCCACTGAAGTAAACGACATGGCGAGTTGTGCGCGCGCACTAAACATTATTGGAAACAGTTACAAAGCCCGAAGTATGTACGACTCGGCTCTTGACTATTTTCAACAAAGCATGCATGCTGCTGTCGCCACCGGCGATGAGAAGAGCAGAGCAAGAGCACTGATGAACATGGGCAACGTGCAGGCAGCACGCGGGAACCGTACTTCGGCTCTTGAACATCATGAGTCTGCATTAGTGCTGTATCGCTCACTTAACGATGCTCTGGGCACCATGCGTTGTCTTGGGAACATCGGAGGTGGCCTGGCCAATAGAATGATGTCCGAACAGGCGATCGAGACTTTCGAAGAAGCATTAAGGCTGGCGCGACTCACTGGAGACGTGCGCGCGGAAGCTCGCATTCTTCTCGGTTTGAGCCAAGCATATAATGCCGTCGGACGTTACGGTGAAGCGCTGGTACTCGCACAGAGAGGGCTTGTCATCCAAGAGCAGATAGGCGATCTTCAAGGCGTCGCGTATGCGTTTTTTGTTCTGGGCAACATCTTCACAAGAACGCATAGGTTCGATGATGCCTTGCACATCTACCAGAAGGGAATCACTCTTGCCACAGAGATTGGCGATCAAATCCGCGTCGCTGATCTGAATCGGTGTACTGGGTACGTGTACCTCATGCAGAGCAGGTACGCTGAAGCGTTGCAGTTTTACGAGGCAAGCAGAAAACAGTATGCCATGATTGGAATGAAAAGTAGCCAGATAGCGTCAGCAATTGGTGCTGCATGGTGCTCACTGAAACTCGAAGCATTAGAGACAGCGGGCGCGGGCGGGGGCCTCATGAAGGCGAGCGCATTACTTGTAAGGACGCAGTCGCTGGTGCGTGAGGAAGATTTTTCTATGCCCGAGTACGAAAGTCAGTCCACAGCGTGGCTTAAGAAGCTGAGCAAATTCGGCATTACGCTGGACGCATAGTCCGCGCATCGTCGTGCTATACACTTTTGCGACGCATATTTGTGGCTACACAATGAGAGTACAGGAGTATTCTTTCAATGAAGAATCCTGACATACGCTGGCATCAACGCTTCGAAAATTTCGATAAGGCCGTTGCGAACCTCCGAGAGGCTGTAGACATGGGCGTGAACACAATGTCCAGTCTCGAGAAAGAGGGGACGGTCCAGCGATTTGAAGTGGCAATCGAACTTGCCTGGAAGACGTTGAAGGATTATCTCGAATCTGCAGGGGTATTGGTAGAACAAACCCCACGAGCCGTTATCAAGAGTGCATTTTCTGCGGGGATTGTGTCGAATGGACAGATCTTGATTGATATGGTAGCTCTGCGCAACTCGCTCGCACACACGTATGATGAGGCAAGCTTCGAGGCCGCCGTATTGTTAGTCGCCGATAAATATTTGCCAGCCATCGAAGAACTCCACACATGGCTGACAAACAGAAAAGGTTCCGATGCCTGACGTTGGACTCAGCCCTCATGTGCTAGACCTCATTCGAGGCATCCTCGCGAATCACCCAGAGATTACAGGGGCCGTTCTTTTTGGCTCGCGTGCGAAGGGTACGTTTAGAGCGTCGTCTGACATCGATCTTGCTCTTGAAGGCACCGGTGATTTCATAAGTACCCAGCGTATAGCAAGCGAACTCGACGATCTGCCACTCCCTTACCAGTTCGACGTGCAAGCACTTTCCTCTATTCGTCATGAAGCGTTACGCGAGCATATAGCAAGAATCGGCGTCCGTATTTACGGTTAAATCCTCCATGCCCATCCGCAGAACCATCCTCGACGAGCTTACAGGTACCGTGCGGTCGATGCTAGCACGCGAGGTGCCCGAGCGTGTGCTGTTCTTGACGGGTGAGGCGGGCATTGGGAAGAGCACGTTAATTAAGCAGCTTCTGGGTGATCTTGAGACGGACGCAAGGCCCCCTATTGTGGCGATTGCAGAATGCTCGACTCCGGTTGCCGGGAGTAGCGTCGGACACGTCGAAGCGCTCAAGCCGTTTGCTGATATTATGTCCGGACTCGTCGACGCGGGCGCTAAACACCAGGAAAAAAAGAAGACTGGCTTCAAGCTCGACATCGGGAAGTTCTTTGTGGATACGGCGCCGTCATGGATCGGACTCATCCCGGTAATCGGTGCGCCTATCTTTCATGCGCTTAGCATTGTCGGATCGGGTTACGACCAGGTGTACCTACACAATAAAATCAGGTCGGAACACGCACAGTCGGCTTCGAATCAGGAACAGGTGTTTCGTCAGTACATAAACTTTCTTATGAAACTCTCCGAGCACGAACCGGTGCTCGTTATTCTCGACGATTTTCATTGGGCCGATACTAGTTCGACAAATCTGTTGTTTGCTGCTGCGCGCGACCTGGCTGCGCATAGTGTGGTGTTTTTAATTGTCTACCGCAAGGACGACATCGCACGCTCTGCAAATAGAGACGAACACCCCATACTACATGTGCGAAACGAAATCGAACGCTACTCAATGTCGCTCGACATCGAAGTGCCAGCCGCGGGCTTGGACGATCTGCGTTCGCTTATTGAGTCGAACTTTTCTGAATACGTGCCCAACCCCACCTTCGAGCAATGGCTACTGCGTATTTCCGATGGCAACATGCTGTTTGCTACGCAGTTCCTCGACAGACTCGTGCAGGATGCTTTCCTCGAACCGAGAACCGCAATCGTACTTAAAGACCTCGCACTCGTGCCCGTACCGTCAGGCGCTAATGCTGTTATCTCAGAGCATATTCGTCGACTTGGCGATGACGAAAAAGAACAACTACGATATGCCAGTGTAGAGGGCGAGACGTTTTCTGCAAAGATGGCGTCGCGCATTCTCGACATGCCGATGCTGAAGATTATGCCTCGCCTTCGTCTATTGACAGAGCGCCTCCAAGTCAGTCGATCGTTAGGTACACAAACACTCTATGCGCAGGAAACGACGGCGTACAAATTCGTGCACTTTCTTGTACACAAGGCATTGTACGACGATCTCGAAAAAGAAGAGCGCGACATCCTTCATGGCATTGCAGCAGATGTCCTCGCAGAAGAGCTGGATGTAGCCGAAGAAACACATTACAACGTGCACATCGTTGCCGCGCGCCTTGCTGCACATGCTGTTATGGCGCAGCGACACCAGCAAGCTGCTGAAGCGTATTTGAAGGGGGCCGAATGGGTCTGGAGAAGTTACTCGGCTGACGAAGCATTGTATTTAATCGATAAATCGTTGCAAACTGTTAACGAACGCAAGACCCCTCCAAAGCCCCTTCGCTCAGTGGCACTCGATGCACTCTTATTAAAGAATCAGATAAGTCAGTTCTTCAGCCGTCACGCCGAAGCCGAACAAGAGCTTGCCGAGGCGATGATCATTGCAGACGAAGTTGGAACACCAGTACAGAAATGTAATGTGTACTGTGGTTATGCCAGCCTCAATACTAAAATTGGCAAACATGCCGAAGCCGAGACATTTGCGCGCACTGCGTTGCAGATAGCACTCGAAGCAAATGATGCGAATAGCACATTGGGTCCACTCAACCTCATCGGTACCACCTTCCTCCGTCGCAGCATGTACGACGAGGCTCTCGACTATTTCAACCAGACATTAGAAGCAGCAAAGAAAACATCGAACAAACTCTTTCAGGCGAAGGCTCAGGTAAACATCGGCAGCGTGCATCAGAATCGTGGAAACGACAGTGTAAGTCTCGAACACTTCCAAGCCGCGCTTGTGTGTTTCAGATCGTTAAACAACACCAATCATATTGTGAATGGATTGATGAATATCGGTGCTGCTCTCTCAAACTGCGGCGAGTACGACAGTGCATTGCAGAACATGGAAGAAGCGTTAACGCTTACACGAACCATCGGCAACATGGGTCAGGAAGCATCGATACTGAGCAGCATGAGTGCCGTGTATGTATCTATTCAACGGTATGACGAAGCACTCGAGTTTGCACACAAAGCACTGGCTATGTGCGAGCAGTTGCACGACAGAGAAACTGCCGTATACATCATGTTTGTGATTGGCACGATCTATAGCTACACAAACAGGCTCGACGAAACCATGGAGTACTTCAACAAAGGATTGACGACAGCGAATGAAATTGGTGCGCGTCTGCTTGCCGCGATGATCGAACAAGGGTTCGGGCATGCCTACCTACCGCAGAACCGCTATGCCGAAGCACTTCCGCACTTCGAGTCAGCGAGGCTCATCTTTAAAGAGATCGGCAACGTCACGTTCGAAATGGAAACTGCCATTGCCTCGGCATGGTGCTCGTTAAAACTCGAAGAGCAGGCAGTAGGTAACGGCGACCATGTTTCTCGTAACACTATGATGAAGTCGAGTGAACTCCGAGTACGCACACAGTCGCTTATGCGCATCGAAGATTTCTCAGAGTCAGAGTACGAAAGTCGATATGCCGAGTGGCTCGAGTATTTGAGCAACTTCGATTCAACATCTGCCGAGTAGGTTCAGCTCATGCCGTCACGCCACCCTTCTTTGCTTCTACTCGCATTCGGTGCAATAGCTTTATCAGCTCAGATCAAGCCATCGCGCACGTGGCTTGTGGACATGGCACGCAGACCCCTAGCCGCGGGACCCATGACAAGCATGATTGGCGGAATGGAAGTGTATCGTGGATGGGACTCGTACGAACTCGAGCAGGCGTGGCAATACAGACTACATGCAGTGGTCGAGCCGTACCGGTTTTCGTCGGAAGCCGACACCGGCATCAGCTGGACAACTTCGCTCGAATTTCATCACGAGCTAACGGCAAACCCCATGAGCAGCATCGGCTTTAATCCGCGCACTGCACGATGGGAAGAACAACTTCTCGTACATGCGTCGGGTTCGTGGTGGTCTGCACGCGCAGGATGGCTACACCGCTGCAAACACGACATCGACAACTCAGAATCGCCGAATGAAGACACTACGCAAGTTTACATTCCGGTATTGCGAACATTAATCTTGTCGGGTCCGTCCCTCGCCTTCCTCTCTGCCCCCATCATACACGACCGTTTGACCCACAACATTGCCGGCGGTATAGAATGGTATCTCGTCAACAAAGACTACCGCACACCAACATCTTCGGATACAGGTAATTGGAGGGGTCTGCAAGGGGCTCTCTGGCTAAGTGGAAGCACGAGCTTTGCATTCTCTGAAGCAGTACAAGGTGGGGCTAGGTTCTACCTCAGTGCTCCGTGGTTCTCCAGTCGCTACAATGCCGTAGACTCCGTCGGAATACCCATTGAGGCACGTGCAGAAGTGTTTGCAACTCTCTCATCTACTGCGGCGGCAATGGACCTTGTGCTTTGTATGGAACATACGTTTGACGAGGTTGTGTTTTTAACGGCTAGACCGACAACTTTCATACAGATCGGGCTCCGGTTTAGGTCGAAGTAAGAGGCGTGTCACGTTACATACGGTCGTTTGCACATGCCGTATTATGGGAAAGCCAAACAAACGTACCATCACCGTACAGGGGACAAGTGTCTCGATCATTGACACGGCGGCTGGAGAATTCATTTCGCTAACGGACATGCTAAAGGCAAGGGACGGCGACTTTTTTATTGCAGACTGGATGCGAAATCGCAACACCATAGAGTTCCTTGGAATCTGGGAGTTGGTACATAACCCCGGTTTTAATTACCGCGAATTCGCCATAATTAAAACTCAAGCAGGCTTGAACAGTTTCAGGCTCAGCGTCAAGGAATGGATTGAAAAAACTGGTGCCATTGGAATAAAAGCATCAGCGGGTCGATACGGAGGCACGTTGGCGCATAAGGACTTAGCATTCGAGTTCGGTATGTGGATTAGTCCGGAGTTCAAAATCTATCTAATCACAGAATTTCAGCGTCTCAAGGATCACGAGAATCGACACAAATCGCAAAACTGGAATCTAAATCGCACGCTTGCAAAGCTCAACTACCGCATTCATACGGATGCGATTCGGAAGAATCTCATACCACCAGAGGTCACTATTCAGCAAGCTGAACTCACATATGCATCGGAAGCGGATCTATTAAACGTCGCCCTATTCGGCCAGACTGCTAAAGAGTGGCGTAAGGCAAATCCTAAAATCGATGGCAACATGCGCGACCACGCCAACATAGAGCAATTACTTGTTTTAGCGAATATCGATAGCCTGAACGCTGAACTTATTAATATGGGACTTACCCAAGGCGAACGCATCAAACAACTAAATGCTGTGGCTATACGCCAAATGAAAATTCTAAAGCAGTAGCGATCTCGGGCGGATTCGAACCGCCGACCTTCAGCTTCGGAGGCTGACATTCTATCCAGCTGAACTACGAGATCGTTCAGGGATGCAAACTTAACAAGGATCATCTTACCGAATCTTCCGAAGCCTTGCCATATACAGTCCATCGGTGCCATGATGGAAGGGGTCGACTTGCGCCTCGTATTCGAGGCGGAAGTCTGAGGTGCTTGAGAGGAATGCACGTACAACATCTTCATTCTCTGAAGGGAGTATACTACACGTTGCGTAAACGAGCGAGCCCCCTTCGACTACCTTACCTGAGTTTTCTTGGATGAGACGGAGTTGCTTGGCGGTGTGACGTTTTAACTGGTCGGGTGTGAGGCGCCACTTCGGCAATGGGATGCGACGCACAGTGCCCATGCCGGTGCAGGGGGCGTCGATAAGAACAACGTCGAACATGTCTGAACGGTTGCGTGCAGCGCCTCGATGTGCATCGAATTCGGCGACGATGCTGCGAAGTCCGGCTCGACGTGCACGTGTGACAGTTTCTTTGAGACGCATGGGTTCGATGTCCCGAGCAATAATTTCGCCCTGGTCGTTCATGATGTCAGCCAAATGCATCGACTTGCCGCCAGCGCCTGCGCATGCATCGAGGATGCGCTGGCCCTGCTGCGCTTCGCATGCGAGAGCGATGAGCTGACTTCCTTCGTCCTGTATGTCGACGACACCACTCATTACAAGTGGATGTTGCAAAAGGTTAACACGTTGATGAATGATGATTGCCATCGGTGCCTGCTTACCCGCTTCGCATTCGATGCCTTCGGCGCGTAAGCCAGCAAGGACCTGCTCGCGTGTTGCGCGACGTGCGCTCACACGCAGACATAATGGTGCTGGCGCGAGCATTGCCTTCCACATGTCGTCGGCATCGTCGGGCCACCTGCGTTGCGTTTCTGCTAGCAGCCACGGTTGTGTACACGTCAGTTTTTCTGGGTCGAGTTGTTCAGCAGTGAGCTTGGGAAGGGTCTCTATGAAGGGGTCTGCATCTGCTCCTGCCGCACGTCTGAGCGATGGCTCGAGATCGACGGGTATGAGGTGTGAGAGCGACAACGCAAGTGTGCCGCTTATGGCGCGCTCATGATCTTCTGTCGGAAATGTTTCGCCCTGTTCGTTGGTGAACGTCAATGCACCAACACTTACAGCGAGCGAGTACGAGCGCAATGCTGCAAAGACCAGTTCACTTAAGAACCTGCGTTCACCGCTGCCGATGTACTTCTTCGAGCGGAAGTATTCTGATGTTATCTGATCGGCTGGTTGCGGCGACTTCCAGATAATTCTCAGCAGTTCGGCGGCGTGACCAGTTAAAGAAGCCCCCTTCAACGTGTAGCCCCTTTCAAGAAAACATAAACATTTATAGGAAAAAGATTGTGATTCAGATATGGCCTCATGCAACCCTGACAACAATTTTGCCGAATTGCTCGCCACGCTGCAGTCGTTCGAGTGCGGATGGAGTTTCTTCGAGACTGACAACAGAGTCGACGATAGGGATGAGCTTGTGGAGCTTGACGAATTCCATCATGTCGCCAAAATCGGCTGCTGTGCCCATGGTGGAGCCGACAATGTGAATCTGTTTCCAAAAGATGCGGTGCATACTAAACTTTTCTACTACACCGAGAGTGGCGCCATAGGAGACGATGCGTCCGCCTGGACGTACAATGCTTAGAAGATCGTTGAACGGACTTCCACCTAGGCTGTCTACAACAAGGTCGATGGTTCTGGCTTGTGTGGCAAGGTCCTTAGCCCATGTGTCGTTCTCCATGTTCACACCACCTGCGGCTCCCATTGCAATTGCCTTTGCAATCTTTTCATCGGATGTGCTCGTAACGAATACGCGCGCGCCAACGGCCAGTGCCATTACAAATGCTGTAAGTGCAACACCACCGCCAATGCCAGTAATTAGAACGGTGCTATCCTTCGAACAACCGCCTTGCATGAACAATGCGCGATAAGCCGTGACGCCTGCCATGGGCAATGCCGCCGCTTGATCGTCAGTGAGGTGATCGGGGGCGTGGTAGAGGTTGGCGACGGGCACGACTACTTCTTCGGCGAGTGCGCCTTGCGAGGGCATCCCCAAAACGCTGAAATCCGGACCCTGCGCTTTTGCGTTATCACCCCAAACCAGTGTTGGGTCGATTATAACTCTCGTGCCGACGTATGATGTCGAGGACGGCGCTTCGAGTACCGTTCCACATGCATCTGAGCCAAGCACAACGGGAAGTGTAATGCCAGCGTACTTGCCCTCGCGTATCCACTGGTCGCGATGATTAAGTCCAGCCGTGATGATTCTAACGCGTGCATGCCCGTCGCGCATTGGCGGCTGAGGCCACTGGTCTACAGTCAGGCCCGAGGAGGAGAGAACAAGTGCTTTCATATTAGACGCAAGATAATCTGTAGTTCGCAAGCGGTAAGACAACTCGCAAAGAATGATGTAGTTTTGAGTTGATGCCGACCCCCCAAACCATGCCCAATGTTTCGCACCCTATGCTTCGCCTCATAGCAAGCATGGTGTTGTGCGCATTCGTCATGGTATTGAGTGCAGCTACAGCGCACTCGCATGAGACGCCGTCCGATAAAGCACATTCATCGGAATCAGCAGCACACAACGACTGTCAGCTCTGCCACGTTATTCAGCAGAAGGTAGTCCTCGCCGATACTCCCCACATTGCCGTAATTCATTGCCGCGTTGTCGCACCAAGGGCGCGTTCGAGCAATGACATTGTTGTTGTGTCAGCGACACGACGCACGAACGGACCCCCTAGAGCACCTCCAGTCGAACACATGTAATACGTTGTTCGAGCACCATCCATTTGGATGGTGTAACCCCGTGCCTTTTATGCTCACACTTTTGTTAGTGATGTCTATAGCCTTTGGCAACGACGCCACGTTTACCCCTGCGCTATCTGTTGCACATGCTCACGTGCATGGCATCGTACGAGATAGTGCTGACCGTAAGCCTCTTGCGGGCGTTACGGTGCGTGTGCTTTCGACTACTGCTGGCGCAATCACCGATGCAAAGGGTGTGTTTCACTTGCATGAGGTTGAGGGCGATTCGATAACGCTACTCGTTACGAGTGTCGGATATCGTGCGGCACGTCTTCGCCTCGCTCTTACAGAGGATGTGCGCATTGAGGTTGTACTAGCGCCGATGGACACCGAATCGGAGGGTGTGCTCGTGGAAGAAGATCGCATTGATGCATTGCCTTCTCAGAATGCAACGGTTATTACATCGGCTGAGCTCGACGAGCACCGAGGACAGACGTTCTCTGATGCACTTACCATTGTGCCTGGTGTAACGGTGATGACAACAGGCCCGTCGATGTCGAAGCCCGTTGTGCGCGGCATGAGCGGTTCGCGCCTAGTATTGCGTAATAACGGGCTGGTGCAAGAGGGCCAGCAATGGGGCGCGGAACATGCGCCAGAGATCGATCCGTTTTCGCCCTCGCGTGTGACGCTCATAAAAGGTCCGGCGGCCGTTGCGTACGGACCCAATGCCATGGGCGGTGTAATCGACGTCGAGCCCCGAGCGCTTCCCAGCGCGCCCCTTATTCATGGCGAAGCATCGCTAAATTTGTTTAGCAATAACAGGCAAGGGGCTGCCTCCGTACTCCTGGAGGCAGGGGGCTTGTTCGGCGAGCCGTTGGCATTCGTCGCGCGTGTCTCTGCACGTCGTGCCGGTAACGCAACAACGCCCGACTACGGACTAGGGAATACCGGCTTCAGCGAGTTGAGTGGAAGTGCAATCGTCGGATACGGCACAGGGGACAACGGCATAACACTGAATGCTAGTCGATTTGCAACAACACTTGGAATTTTCACGGGATCGCACCTTGGTAATGCGTCAGATCTTTTGCGCGCTATCGAGCGTGGGCGACCTACACTAGAGGCACCGTTTACATACGCCATCGGAAATCCGCGTCAAGAGATTGCGCACACGATGCTAGCTATAGACTGGCATGTGAACATCTCAGATGTTGGACGTCTTAAGCTTCAATATGGGTGGCAGCAGAATGATCGAAGTGAATTTGATGCTCATAACGCGCGCATCGTAGGAAGAGGCAACGACCCAGTGGAACGCAGGCTCGATTCGATAACACGACTCGAACGTTCGTTACAAACTCCAGCAATGAACCTGTTGCTTACAACGTATTCGTTTGATGCATCTCTCGATCATGCGCTAGAAGAATCGATGCACGGTCGTGCAGGTGTTAGCGCCCTACGGCAGGTGAACGACAGGTCGGGCTCTGTGTACCTTGTGCCCGATTACACGGCGTATGGCGTGGGTGGTTATGTCTACGAGACGATGGTTGTGCACGATTGGACGCTTAGTGGGGGCGTGCGATTGGACGGACGCTGGCTTCAAGCAGACGTACGAACGCGCAACTCAACAACGTCGGTGCATCAAGAGCGCACGTTCTTCTCTGCAAGCGGTGCGGCGGGCGCTACATGGACGGCGAATGAACATGTAGAACTCGCGCTGAATGTTGGTACAGCATGGCGTCCACCACAAGTGAACGAACTCTATGCCAACGACGTGCACCACGGTGTTGCGTATTTCGAGATTGGCGACTCGACGTTACAACCCGAACGTAATGTCGGCGTTGACCTCTCAGCTACACTATCAATGATTGGTGTCCAGATTGACATTGGTGTATATGCCAACCTATTCGACAATTACATTTATTCGCTTCCCGATCCAGAACATCCAACGATAACGCTGCGTGGTACATTCCCTACCTATCGCATGCGGCAGTCGAGAGCATTCATTGGAGGTGCCGACCTATCTGCAACAGTTGCCATTAACGACGTGCTTAATGTGTATACAAAGGGCAGCATTGTCCGAGGTGAAGAACTTGATAGAAGTGTTCCGCTATTTCTAATGCCTGCAGATCGGCTCAGAATGGGCGCACACGTGCACTTGCTTGATGTCGGTCCAATTCACGACGCATTCGTCGACGTAAGCGCCCAAGGCGTAGCACGTCAGACACGTTTCGTATCTGGTGAAGACTACCTCGAGCCACCCCCGTCGTATGCTACACTCGACCTTGACGTTGGTGGCAGTATTGATGTGCTTGGAAGTACTACTCGATTAACGTTATCGGTTTTTAACATTCTCGATGCACGCTACAGAGATTATCTGAGCAGGTATCGCTATTTCGCCGACGATCCGGGACGCAATGTTGTCCTGCGTTGGCACCTACCATTCTAAAGAAAGCAATTACAATGAAAACACCCAAGACTGAAAAAACAAACATGACTGGAAAATCTCACATGAGTACACGAACCGGCTTTATCGCAATTGCGCTGACATTTCTCATCTGTGTGAGCTGCAAAGAAAAGAATCCAGTTACATCTCCTTCAGAAGAAGAGGTAATAACAACAGTTACTATGGAGTTGACTGACTCTGCTACTGGCTCAAAAACGGCGTTTATCTGGGAGGACATTGACGGTGCAGGCGGCAATCCGCCGAATCGCATAGACACAATACGAATTGTAATGGGCAGCATATACACTGCTACTGTAAAAGTCGAGAACCGATCAGTCACACCGACAGAAGACATTACGGTGGAGATTCGAAATCTGCTCAACCAACATCAGTTTTTCTTCGCCATCTCAAACGGCATTGCTAGAGCGGTTTCAACCGATATCGACGATTTGGGAAAGCCTGTTGGCCTTTCATTCAGACTTACGCCGTTAGCAGCTGACCAAGGTGTGTTTACCGTAGCGCTTTCGCATTATGAAACGCGCGAACTCAAGGATGGCATTACTCCTAGCGATGAGACCGACATTTCAGTGACGTTCCCTCTGATAGTGCAATAGCTCAGGCATTATGCGGGTTGGGTGAAGCATGCTTGCCACAAGGTTTTGCACAGGCACCATCTAGGCATGTATGCTTAACTCGTGCGACGTAATTTTCGTGATGCTTGATATCGATTTGCCCCTCGACGACGTTCGTTTTGTTGTAGCCGACGTAGAAACTACGGGTGGGTCGAAGGGCACACATCGTATGACGGAGCTTGGCTTTTGTGTGATCGAAGATGGCGTAATTGTGAAGCGTTTT
>JAWXBR010000034.1:0-62914 GCA_034440235.1 bacterium | reverse complement strand
CATAGAGGCTCCCTCGTAGATGATGATTAAGTCTGGTAACTCAATCTACCATCGCGGCGGGAGCCTCTGTGATTTTCAACTAACTTTCGGACATCCCCGTGCTTTGGGTCTGATTTTATGATCGTATCGTTTGCCCGCAGGCAACAATTTGTTGTCGTACCAGCACATAAAACTTTCGTAAGGTCTCTTTTGTAATGCTTCTATCCAAGCAGGATTTCAGCAAGGTATGCTACGTCATATTTAAACCCTGAGCCTTATGCCTACTGGACGGGCTGGGCTGTGAAAAAGGTGATCGAAGACCAAATTAATGGTGATATACAGCTCCGACATTCCGGATCTGGCGCAACCTCGCCGTTCCTATCCTGGGGTATCTACATGTGGTCAGACGGAATTACACCACAACAAACTAATCCTAACGTATCATGGAATTGCAACACTGATTTTAAGTCAGACGGAGTGCATCCTTCAGACCCTGTTGGAACTACGAAAGTCGCTACTCTTCTTCTCGATTTTTATCAGAATGATGCGCTCTCCTGTCCATGGTTTTTTAATAATCGGCCTACTTGGTGTTCAAGTACTACCGGAAAAACTGATGAGCGTATTGAAAACAATACCGTGACTGTTTCGCCGCATCCGTTCACGTCTGCTTCGGCTGTCCACTTCACACCATCCACATCGGCAACCATTCGCGTTTCGTCGCTCTACGGACGTCTTGTTGAGTCGGTAACGATTGATGGCTCGAGCGGCGTGTATGCATTGGGTGGGTTACAGAATCTTGCGGCTTCAGCTTCGGGTATATACGTCATCACGATTGTTAGCGGCACAACAACGAAAACTACGCTGATCGTGAAGTGATTACACCAGCGTAAAGTACTCGTGTCCTGCATCGGTGTGAATGTGCAGCACGCCGGCTCGTACGAGCTTGACGAGTATTTGCGAGGCGCGACGGCGCGAGATATTTACGAGGCGCGAGAAGTCGTTCACCGATGCCTTCTCGTGATTTTCCAAGTACATAAAAAGTCTGCGTTCGCGGTCGCCAATGGAAAGGGTCATTGGGGCCGCAAAGGGGCTGCGTGCCTGAAGGACACGCGTCATTTCTCTACTTGCGACGACCGAGTTTTCGCCCTGTCGTATGAAGGCTTTGCGTTCGTGCGCGCGTTCTGTGGGGTCGTCGCTTACGAGCCTGTGTGGCTTGTTTGCACTGTCGGGCACACGCACAACGAGCACGTCTTTGTACTCGATCTCGACGATCTCGATATCGAGACGCAGCTCGGGAACGATAACAGCTCGAGCTATTTCGAGCAAAGCCACTGCTTCCTTTTCGCTTTCGACGCCACGTATCGAACCATCGTCGTTCACGCCGACGAGAAGCCAACCACCAGAGGTGTTAGCAAAGGCTATAATCTCTTTTGCGATCTTTTCAGGCGACGTGAACTTGCGCTTGAATTCGACCGTTGTAGACTCGCCTCCGGCAATAATATCCCGAAGTTCGTGCCTCTTCATGCTGCATTCCTATTGCTGCGTCGTTCTCAACAATGCTGCGGACTACTTCGTTCTCAACAATGCTGCGGACTACTTCGTTCTCAACAATGCTGCCGACTACTTCGTTCTCAACAATGCTACCGACTACTGTACTGCTTCGTATTTCCAGGCTGACTTTGGTACCCACCACTGCGAAGGATAGTAACCTGGACGTACTAGGGAGAACGAGACGTTTTGCAAGCGTTTGTTGTATACGGCAGGATACAAGGGCATCCAGAGGAAGGTATATGGCTGCTCGTCTACAACAATGCGCTGAAACTCGTGCATGTACTGAATGCGTTTTGCTTCGTCGAACTCAACTCTGTTAAGCTCCATGAGCTCGTCGGCGCGTTTGTTCTTGAAGCTTGTATAGTTCGAGCCCTTGTTCTCTGCTTGCGATGAATGCCATAGCTGATATGGGTCAGAAGCAATGGGATCGTTCACCCACGAACCGATATATGCGTCGAAGTTGCGTGTACGAAGGTTTTCGAGGAAGACCGACCATTCGAGCTTCTTGATGTCGGCTTGGACACCAACCTTGCGACATTCGTCGACGAGAATAAGGGCAATCTGTTCGCGCGCTTCATTACCAGCATTCAACAGAAACTTAAAGCCAAGCGTTGTCTTCTTGCCATCGATGACCTTGTCGAGGAATCCGTCGCTATCGGTGTCTGCCCAACCCGCTTCAGCAAAAATCCGTTTGGCCTCTGTTGGGTTGAACGCTATGCCCTTGATGGATGTGTCGTATTCCTTGCTCTGCGGATAGATCGGCGAATTGATTGGCTTTGCAATGCCGCGTAGAATGAGCTTCATGAGTTGATCGCGGTCAACAAGGTGCGAGAGGCCTTTGCGAATACGCTTGTCGGCCAGCACCGGACGTTGTGTGTTCCAACCGATGTACGTATAGACCTGACCTTCATACGTTGCCTTCACAAGGTGCGGCGTACGCATCGTGTCGACTTCCTCTTCGAACTTGATTGGCGGCACGTACTCCATGAAGTCGAGTTCGCTGTTCTTCACAGCCGTTACTGCAGCCGACCTGTCGTTTACAACGCGGTACAGAATCTCGTTCGCGTACGACGGATTCCATAGGTCCTTGCCTTCGTTCCACCACGTCTTGCTGCGCTTGATTTTGATGGACTCATTTGTGCGCCATTCGTCAAAAACGTACGGACCGCTGCCGATGTTGAGTTTGATGTCTTTCTTCACCTCTGCGGTGTTAAACCAGTTTGCAAAGTCACGCATAGGCGTCGAAGCTTGCGCTGCATCGACATTGTTAGTCTGCGCAAACGTGAACTGATCTGTAAGATTATTCGGATCGAACATGTGCTTCGGAATAATCCACAGTCCGCCAAGGAAGTACTCTGCAAGGAAATATGGCTGCGTCATGGTTATCTCGACCGTGCGATCATCCACAGCACGCACATCCTTGATGTCCATGTAGTAGTTGCGCAGCGACGCTCCATCTATAATCAGCGGTGTCTTCACAACCTTGAACGAGAAGACCACATCCTTAGAGGTAAGGGGCTTTCCGTCGGAGAACATCGTGTTGGGTTTGAGCTTGAATGTGTAGGTGAGGTGATCGTCCGAAATAGTCGGACGTGCCTCGGCAAGCATCGGAATCATCTCTGTTGTCTTGAAATCGAGGTCGAGAAGTTTCTCATACACCCTGTCGAAGATGGCGCGAGCGCTCGCATCATTCGTCACCATCGGGTTCAGACCTTCTGGGTCGGAGAGCTCATGTACAATGATCAGTTCGCCCCTTACGGCGTCGCTCGAGGCACCGCCGAGAGCGACTTCATCCGTGCCCCCTCCACAAGAGATAAGCAAGAGACACAACACGGGAATGAGAAGAAGTTTCTTCATGAGCGGCTGTACATGTATCAGAAATGGTTTATTCATCGCGGGTAGCACATTCATCTGAAATGGTTTATTCATCATCGGATTGGAAATATGAAACGTGACGTTGATCGGCTGCTTTGTTGGCGCGACGTCGCGCAATCTCTTCTTGAAGCCTGTCGGAAAACACTTTCGAGGCATTGTAGCCATAGGTTCTGAGCAAGTAGTTCAGAGCAATGGTTTCGGAAATAACGGTGATGTTCTTTCCCGGAAAAATCGGGAGTTTGACTGTTTGAATTTCGACATCGAGGACTTCAGAGATTGACTCTTCGAGTCCAGTGCGGTTATACTCGCGCGTGGGCTCGTACACCTCGAGTTCGACCATGATCTCGAGTCGCTTCTGAAAGCGAATGCTGCGAATGCCGAACATCTGACGTACGTCGATAACGCCAAGACCGCGGATTTCCATAAAGTGACGCACAAGGCTTGTGCCTGTGCCCATGAGGATGCTTTCACGTTTCTTAGAAAGCATTACTATATCATCGGCAACTAAACGGTGCCCGCGTTCTACAAGGTCGAGCGCAATCTCGCTCTTGCCAATGCCACTTGCACCTGTAAAGAGAATGCCAACACCGTAGACATCCACAAACGAACCATGCACACTAACCTGCTGAGCAAACTGGTCGTCGAGAAATTCACCCAGCAGGTATGTGGCTTTTGTTGTATCGAAGGGCGAAACGAGCACTGCAACGTTGTGCTCACGTGCGAGCGCGATGAGTGTGTCGTCGAGCGCATGATTATTGGCGCACACAATACACGGCACATTAAAGCCGCATATTATTTGGAATGCGCTAATGCGTTCGGCTTCTGGCAGACTGCGCAGATAGAAAAATTCTGTGTTGCCAAAGAGCTGAACGCGTGAGTACGTAAAGAACTCTGTGTAGCCGGCGAGGGCAAGCTGCGGACGGTGCAGGCTTTTGTCCTCGATCGTGTTGTCGAGGCCGACATCACCAGTCAATACAGTGAGTTTGACCGGACAGTCCAGTAACTCACGTACAGTGATCGAGGCTTTTACCTGTGCAGTCGCATTCTTGAACGTCGGCATCGGTGTCTGTTCTCAGGGGCGTGCAATAAACGTCGGCGTCGGATTGTTCTCAGGGGCGTGCAATAAACGTCGGCGTCTGTTCTCAGGGACGTGCGATAGAAGAGCGTGTGTCGTGACGACGTTCGTTCATTTTTGTAAGCTGTCGGACAACTTTTTCTGAAGCATCATGAATGGCTTTTGAAAAATCGTATGCCTTTTCATGACCAACAACCAAATGATCTGGAATTTTGACGGTAAACTCACACTGTTTTTCCGATCCGTCATCATCCATAATTGCATCAACGCGAATAATGCCTTCAAAATAGTGCTCGAAACGCTTTGCAGCATTTACGGCAGCTTCGTGAACGTCCTCGTTAAGTTTTCCACGACGACTTGTGATGTGGATATCCATAGTGTACCTCAAACAACTGGTGAGTAGCACGCCGAAAGATCGGCATTTTTTCAGTGAACAAGCAGACTAATTCCGAGGTGAAGTCCAAAACCTCCTGCCTGTATGGTATACGGCTCGCGCAGACGAGCCGGAGAACCGTGCAGTGTTTTCGCTACTTCCTCGAACAATGGGGCTGAAACGGGTATGAAGGTGTAGGATGCCTCGATGTACAATGCGGGACGAACCTTGGCATCCGGCCTCGAATCCCAACCTAGATTTACACCAGCTCTTGCTCCAACTGCAGGGGATACATGTGAATCGTCATATCGTTCCCCCGATTGTCTTGCACCCGGTAGCGTGGTCGTCGAAAGTCCCTCGTTCCACCTGATGCTTGTAAACGCTATTCCTGCCATTGCACCTATGTAAGTTGAGAATTGCCTGTCTATCGGTATGTAATCTATCGTGGCCATCACGGGCACGACAGACACGATCATATTTTGTGATGTGGTCTGATCTGGACGTGTTCTGTCGAGTGCCGATGTAAACTGATAAGTCTCACGAACTACACTTCTGCTGTACGACACCTTAAGTCCAAGGCCGATGTCGGGTATTTGAAAGCTGCTCACACCTGCACCGACGCCTAGCGGCGCATCAAACGTAGAGGCGGGTCCGCCCAGATACCGCCTGTAATCCTCGAAGAACTCAGACGCATGACGTCCGAACGTTCCATACAGATCACCATAAATCCGCGTTGGTCGCACGACACGTTTCGTTTGTGTAGGGGTCTGAGGAATAAGGCGCTCTCCTGCTTTCACCGAGTCCCACGAAGCAATGGCCGCACTTTGTGCGCTTAATAGCGGACCGCTTGTTAGAAGAAAAAACACCAAGGGCCCAACAACAATTGCTGACATATAGTGCTAACTGCCCTGTCTGATATCTGTTACAGTATTCGTTTGCCCATGCACGAGGCAACAACATCGCTGGCAAAGACCGCAGTCTTGTTGTGTTCGTCGAGTATGGGGTTTACTTCGGCCAACTCAAACGATCCAAAGGCTTCGATATTAGAGATAAGCTCCATAATCATGTGTGTCTCGCGGAACGTTAAGCCCCCAGGCACGGGAGTGCCGACCCCTGGCGCAACAGAAGGGTCTACTCCATCGACATCGAAGGAGATGTGCAGATGGTCTACGCTGCGGGCCATGTCTTCGAGGACGCGCGACATTACTTCGTGCATACCCAGACGGTCGATGTCGGACATCGAGTACGCTGCAACGCCAAGGTCCTTAATTAATGTCCTCTCCCCTGCGTCAATCGAACGCAGTCCGATAATGGCAAGGTTACGCGGATCGAGCTTCGGAAAATCGCCACCGATCGACGTCAGCGATTTATGTCCGTACCCCATTGCCACCGCCAACGGCATGCCGTGAATATTTCCGGACGGTGTTGTCTCGGCTGTGTTCATATCGGCATGAGCATCAATCCATATCACACCAAGCGTTTTATCATGTTCTTTACAATGTGCGCCGATACCAGCAAGCGACCCGACGCTCATCGAGTGATCACCACCAAGAATGAGAGGAAAGTCGCCTTCATCAAGGATGGTCTTCACACGACCGCACAACACCTTACTCATCTCTGCTACTTCGGGCAAATACTTTAAGTGTGTGTCGTTCAGCTCCTGCACTTCGATGTTTCGAATAACAATGTCACCTTCGTCCACGACAACGTAACCCAGCTCTTCGAGCTTTCGGTCGATGTCGGCAATGCGCAGGGCGGACGGACCCATATCGACGCCGCGTCGGTCGGCACCAAGGTCAATCGGAAATCCAATAAGGCGAATGCGTGTCGGACTAAGCATTCAGACCAGCCGAATGTTGTTTGGAAGGAGGCAAATCATTCGAGTGTTGTTTGGAAGGTGTGATGCCGTGAACCGTCGTGAGATGGCGCATAAGAATGGCAAGTGTTTTCTTCAACTCACGACGATGAGTTACCATGTCCACCATGCCGTGCTCGAGTAAAAACTCAGAACGTTGGAATCCCTCGGGCAACTTCTTGCGAATGGTCTGTTCAATAATGCGAGGTCCAGCAAACCCAATCAACGCCTTCGGCTCAGCAATAATCACATCGCCGAGCATTGCAAACGAAGCACTCACCCCACCCGTAGTAGGGTCGGTTAGAATCGAAACATAAGGCACACCATTCGAGGCTAGTTCAGTTAGAATTGCACTTGTCTTTGCCATTTGCATAAGCGACAACGCCGCTTCCTGCATACGTGCACCACCCGATGCACTAATAAACACGAACGGCATCTTATGCTTAAGCGCTTCACGTCCGGCGCGCACAAACTTCTCCCCCACCACGCTGCCCATCGATCCGCCGATGAAGCCGAAGTTCATACACCCAAACGACACGGGCACGCCATCGATACTCCCCGTGCCAGTTGTAACAGCATCGGGCAAATCGGTGCGCGAATACGCTTCTTTCAGACGTGCTTTGTACGGACGTGTATCGACAAACTCCAACGGGTCGCCAGAGCGCACCATCTTGTGCGTCTCTGTCCACGTGCCCTTGTCTATCAGCACATCCACATACTTATTACTCCCAATGCGGAAGTGATGGTCGCACGTCGGACACGTAAACGCATTCTCCTCGAGCTCTTTCCGATATATAATCGTAGAGCATTCGGGGCACTTCGTCCAGAGTCCGTCGGGCATCTCCCGGTTCGCACTCTCTGCAATGTTTTTGTTTTTTCTGAGGAACCAAGCCATGCACAAAGGTACGGAATGGGGCTGGAAAGGGGCTATAAAGGGGTCTGTATGCTCCGGTTCACGGGACAGACAGATACGTATTGCTAGTGCACATGCCTTTGGCCGGCTCCACTTTTTAATATGAACTCACTGCTTATCAAATATGAACCCTCCGTCACTACTATATCTCCAACTTGTAACCCTTTCAGAATTTCTATCCAGTGTTGGTTTTCTGCGCCTGTTTCTACCATGCGCTGTTCAAACGTGTCTTCAGATGTCTTGACCCAAGCTGTTTTCATTTTCTCAAGAAGTACTGCCGATTTAGGGACTGCCAATACTGGCTGAGATGAATTCTGCGGACTTACGGATACCATCATTCCGGGAATGAGTTTGCCTTTTGCATTATTTACCTGAATTCTTGATAACTGGACTCGTTTGCCTTCCTCGATGACAGGACTGTTGTACACGAGTTTGCCATTGAATGCTTCATCCGGATAACTGTCAGAATAGATACGAAAGACGCTGCTAGTACTGGACTTTGTTAACTCGTTTGGGTACACCTGGGCTTCAACCCATACACTACTTAACGAGGTAATATTTAACAGCGGGCTCCCCTCCTCTACATACATTCCTTCCGTAATAATCACTTCACTTACATAACCCTCTTCGGTAGAAAAGAACGTGATCAAGGCATTTGGATTGCCCGACTTTTCCAATTCAGATATCTGATTCTCTGATAGTCCCCACAACCGCAACTTGTTCTTTGCAGCGCTCAACATGTCACGATCGAGGTTGGATGATTTGCTTGCTGTTTTTACTTTATCACGTAACGCCAGATACCCTTTTTTATCGGCAAGCAACAGTTCGCTGTAAATGCTATACAATGGACCCCCACGTTTAAGATAACTGCCTGTTGTCTTTACGAATAGTTTATCAATTCTACCTTTTACTCTACTGCTGATGGTTCGCCTCATTTTTTCGTCAACGGCAACTGTTCCAAGAATGATTGAAGTCGGGTCAATACTTCTGTATTGGACCGCATCGGTTTTTATGCCAGCCAATTCTTGTTTGCGTTTGTCGATAGAGATGTAGTTGCCTTTATCATCCTTTTGAGCGCTGTCAACTTTTTCAACCTTGATCAGCGACATATTGCAAACTGGACAGGCCCCAGGTTTGCTTTTCACCACGCTCGGGTGCATGGGGCAGGTATAATAGCTGTCCGATATGGTTTTGTGGCCTTCATGCTCGTCCTTACATCCGCCGAGCAACAGAATCAAAAAAACTAAACCCGATACAATGAGTTGTTTCATGTCATTCCTCGTTTAAGTATGTTTCGCTATCAGTCATAAATCCTGCCTGCTTGGCTATCTCTTCATTAGGAGTTATTCCGCTTTTTATGCTTGTCATTCCATTACTGTTTGCTCCAGTAAGTACTTTCCGCAAATGGAAGACTCCGACTCCTGATGCTGTGGTGTCGGTCTTCACCCATACATAAGTGTTTAATCCCGTTTTGTACACAGCCGATGCAGGTACCTGCATACTTCTGCTATTGCGTACGTCGAATTGTGCGCTTACGAATGAATTAACTTTTATGTCTTTATCAGGATTAGGTAGAGCGATTCTGATTCTGACAAAACGTTGACTGCTCTCCTCGAACGTCTTTTCTATCAGTGAGATTTTTCCATGCATGATTTTGCTGGGATTGGTTTCAGCAACGATCTCGACAGATTCATTCTCTTGAATACTCGCAAGGTGTTCATGAGGTACATACACCAGAGCCCACACTTGCTGCAAGTCGTTTACACTAAAGAGCAGCTGTCCTGCATTTACATAAGCACCTTCCCGAATTTGAGCAGCAGATGTCTGATATGCTTGACCTCGTGTTTTACTCTGTATCATATCCATGCCACTCTTGGTTGATGACGCATCGGAAATATTTGCATCGCTAGCATCCAGCGCATTGAAGTATACGAAGCCCGTGGAAGGACTGTACAAAGAAACCGCAGTTGCCACCTGTCCGTTACGTTCCAACTGATCGACTTGTGTTCCAGTAATACCAAGTAAACGAAGTCTTTCTCTCGAAACGTCGACCAATGATTGTTCTGCGCCTGACTTGATTATAAATAAATGCTCTTCCTGAATTGTACGTAAGTCGGGACTATATAATTCCATTATTTTTTCGCCACGCTGTACGAGCTGCATGTTGTACCGTACATAAAGGGTTTCTATTCGCCCACCAAACCGCGCAGACACAGTTTTACTTCTGCTTTGGTCGATGTCAATAAAACCCTGCGCCTCTATTGATTGTTCAGTAGCTCCAATTCGTAGCATCACTGTTCCCTGTCGCGACAGTACTTGCCTGCTGGGAGAACCCAGAAGTTGTTCAGTACTCTGTTTTAGAGTCACACCATCATGTGAATCATAAGCGCTCATGGCAGGTTCAGCGTCGTTACACCCCTGTAAAAGGAATGCCGATAACAACAATGCCGTGAGCAGACTACTACCTGATTTCATTCTCATACTCATAATCTGCTTCAAGCTTTAATACATTGAACAATTTATCATATAGCTCAAGCTTTCTCATCAGGAGCATTTCCCATGCATCCAACAGGACAAAGTAATCGCCTGTGTTCTGTTTGTACGCAATTAGGTTGGCTTGCAGATTATTTTCAAAGGCGGGGATGATTTCTTTTCGGTAGTTTTCATACTGGGCTCTTTCACTAATCAACATGATTAGTATCTCAGCCTGCATTCTTTTCGCCATCAATTCCATTGTCTGTTTCTCCTGCTCCATCGCCTGAATCTGGAATCCGATTGCCGCTACTTCCGAGGTGTACATTCTAGACGACCAGGGCACAAAAGGGATTGTCATCATCCCCATGATTGACCACTGGTTTGGCATGCCAAACATTTGAGCATGCTCGGCCTTAATTCCAAAATCCGGTCGGCTTCCTAGATCCATCCACTCCCGCTCAAGCTTCATCGATCGAATGGAATTCGAAACAGCCGCGATGTCGCTGCGTGACGACACGCTTACCGTATCGGTAAACGTACTAAGCGCAATGCCTGGCGTAATCAAAGTATCGATGGTAAAAGGTGTGCTTACATCCCTCACCATGAGAATATTCAGTCCGATACTATTGGCGGCAACCAAACCATTCAGCATTAAGCGCATGTTTTTGAGTTCAGCCAACCTGGCCTTCGCTTTATAGATGGTCTGCAGCTTCGATTGATTATTGCTGAATATTTGTTCGGCTGTCGACAGCAGGAGTGTCAATAAATCTTCGCTTTCGTCGACGACGTGTTGCTTTCTTTCGGCGACATACCTGCTGTAGTACAGCTTCTTGGTCTCACGCCTCAATTCATTTACAGTCCATTGGCTTTTGCTTAACTCAATTGCGGCCAGCGAGCTTATGTAATTTTTCTTTGCGTTGAGTTTACTGGCGTTCGGTATCATTTGCTCGAGCGATACGCTTATGCCCGCCTGGTTCATAGGATCGTTTATCTCGTTCAGCATAGAGATGTTGTACGGGAATCGCATTGCACCGACAGAAAAAGTAGGAGGCATCCACGCAACAGCTCCCTCCGATTTTTCTCTTATCGATTGTATGTTGTATTGATACTGGATGATGGAAGGATAGTTGGCTTCTACCTGTTGCAGTATGCTACTTAAGGATACATGTGCTGTGTCCTGCGCCTGAATATCCACAAGCAGCAGAAACAGGACCATCACCGATACTAATTTATTCATGTATTTAATGTTATTTAGCATCTACAGCACATCCACGAATGTCCATGTTGGTTATGCCACCGCTGGTTTTGGCGCTGGTGCAAATTCGCTCATTTTCACGCGCTTGAGTAGTAGCGCGTTGGCAACTACGATCAAGGTTGAGCCGGACATCGTGAGTGCTGCGATTTCGGGGCTCAACAGCAACCCTATAGAGGGATAAAGCAGACCAGCTGCAAGTGGGAAGGCAATGATGTTGTATCCTGCAGCCCACCATAGATTCTGTCGCATCTTGGCCCGAGTGGCGCGACTTAAAATGATGGTGCCAATCACGTCGAACGGGTCACTCTTCATTAGCACTACATCGGCTGTCTCCATAGCCACATCAGTACCGGCGCCGATGGCAATACCAACATCGGCCTGTGCGAGCGCTGGAGCATCGTTGATACCATCACCGACCATGCCGACGCGCAGTCCTCGTGCCTGCATCTCCTTTACCTTTTCGGCCTTCTGTCCCGGCTGGACTTCGGCGAAGACCGTTGTGATGCCGAGCTCCTTGGCAACCATGTTTGCAGTGCCTTGATTGTCGCCGGTCAACATCGCCACCTCAATACCCATCTCTGCCAGTTGCTCAAGCGCCTGTTTCGCATTCGGGCGAACCGCGTCGGCAATGGCGATGAGTCCGCCGGCGGCATTGTCAATGGCGGCATAGACAACCGTGTTCCCTTTTTCCTCGAGAGCCCTTGCACGTACGTCGAATGTGTCTAGCGAAATCTTGTTGTCGTCCATCAGTTTGCGATTGCCGGCCAGCACCGCACGCCCGTCAACTGTCGCACGCGCACCATGCCCTGGAATTGCATTGAACCCCGTCGGCGCGCTGAGCGTCAATCCGTCCGCCTTTGCTTTCTCGATAATGGCCTGCGCAAGCGGGTGCTCGCTCGATTGCTCGAGCGAAGCTACGAGCCGGAGCAGTTCCTTGTCCGTACTAGGTTTTCCGTCGGCGACAATCTCAACTACTTGCGGCTGTCCGACGGTGAGCGTACCAGTTTTGTCGAAGATAATCGCTTGCAGCCTTCCAGCCTCTTCGAGCGCGATAGCATCCTTGAAGAGGATGCCGTTCTGTGCCCCCTTGCCACTGGCGACCATGATAGCCATCGGGGTAGCAAGTCCAAGTGCATCCGGGCAGGCGATGACGACGACCGTAATTGCCAATAGCATCGCAAAGACAAGCGGCTCTCCAGCGAACCAGTACCAGCCCACGAACGTGGCAATGCCTATGACGACGGCGGAGATGGTCAGCACCTGCGCGGCAATATCCGCCACTCGCTGCGACGGCGCTTTCGAGTTCTGCGCCGCTTGCACAAGTTTTACAACCTGTGCGAGCGCCGTTTCGGCTCCGACCTTTGTCGCCTTGAAGCGGAAGGTCCCCGTCTTATTAATAGTCGCACCAATTACTTCGTCGCCGACCGCTTTCTTTACCGGCATGCTCTCGCCAGTGATCATTGACTCGTCCACGTTCGATTCTCCTTCAGTTACGATCCCGTCCACTGGCAACTTGTCACCGGGGCGAATCATCACAATGTCGTCCATCACGACTTCGGAGGTCGGCACTTCGATTGGCTGCCCGTTGCGTATCACCGTAGCTTTCGGCGGCGCAAGACTCAACAGTGCCTGAACCGCCTTCGATGCTCCGGCGCGAGCGCGCATCTCCAACCAATGACCGAGCAGGATAAAGACAAGCAGCATGGCGATTGCTTCGTAGAACACATCAGCTTTGAAGAAGAAGGTTGCGCCAGCGCTGAACAGATAGCCCGCCCCCACGGAGAGTGAAACGAGCACAGCCATATTTGCAACGCCCTTTTTGAGCGCCCGCCAAGCACCAATAAAAAACACCCACCCGCCGTAAAGCACCGCTGGAGTAATGAGAATAAACCCCATCAGTTCCTTCGAGATGCCAAATGGCGTGGGCATCACGATGCCAGTGAGTGTCACAAACATCGGCGCGTACAGTAAGATGATGATGGTGAGGGAAAGCGTGACAAAGAAGCGATTGCGCATGTCGAGCACCATTGCCTCCATGGCCTGTCCGCTCCCGTGGCCCATCTCAGCCGCCATCTCCGCCTTCTGGTGCGACATCTCGTCTGCCTTATGACCGGTATGGCCTTCTGCCGTCACACCGTTCACGCCATCTTCAGCGTGACGCTCGTGGCCCTCTTGTACGGGAGCTGCAGGCGGGGTGACGGGCGAGTCTGACGCATATCCGCGTTGGCGCACCGCCGATTTGATATCGGCGACCTCGAGTCGTGTTTCGTCATACCGTACTGTGGCGCTTCCCGCTGCGAAATTCACCGTAACACTTTCGACACCCGGCACATCGCCAATTCGCTTCTCCACTTCATCCACGCTCAATACCGAGAGCATTGCGTGTACTTCAATAACACTTGTTTTCATCGTGTGTCCCTCGTGACCTTCATGTTCAAGACAACTGTTTCTTTGGCATCTCATGTTTGTCGTAGGGCTCTGCATCTCCAGGTCATTCTTTCCAATCCGTTTCACCTGTCTGTCTTGATCGGGAAGCGGACTAACTTTCGTCCGGCGCCGTTTTGTCTCGTTGTTCATCGCCTTCCGAATCTGCGTCCGCGGCAGACGTAACCACGGCAGTTGTCGGTGCAGCGGCTGCAGGAGTCGCAGGTGGCACACCTTGTGCTGCGTGGTCCTCGTGACCTTTGTCCGCCGGAACGGCGGTGGGCGCGTCGGCTGCATACCCGCGTTGGCGCACGGCCGACTTGATATCGGCGATCTCGAGTCGAGTTTCATCATAGCGCACAGTTGGCGCTTCCCGCAGCATAATTCACTGTGACGCTTTTGACACCGGGCACCTCACCGATCCGCTTTTCCACTTCTTCCAGGCTAAATACCGTCAGCATGTCATGCACTTCAATAACGCTCGTTTTCATTGTGTCTCCTTCGTTGTTTTGAACATGATATAATTAAGTTTATTACCAACCGTTGCGACTTGCTCTTCTCTCGAGAGATGGAGCAAGGATCTCAGGACGAAAATCCCGTTCTTGCTGAGGTACTTTTCAGAATCATTGATCTCGTTGCACCGATACTAACCAATGTCTTTAGTCAACGCTTCGGGTAGCAGTCTTGAGCTCGATCAGCCTTAATCAAATCGAATGCTGCTCATGTATCGATATCATCCACACTGTCTGCCACGCGGCGTTCCAGAAGGTTCTGTCCAATGCCGAGCGATCGGTCGGTCATAGCGATTGAGCGCCGCGCATCAGGTTCCAAATTTGACAGCGCGCGTATCGCGTCGATCGTCTCGGGGACGACGATTGCCTGATTGTAGACCTGGTAGTTGTAGAAGACTTCGTTCCCCACGACAGTCAACCCATCTTCCCATATACCCACCTCCCACATATCACCACGCGGACGTCCCATATCGGACATCATCTCCAGCGTGCTATTGAGCGCCACCACGCCGTCGGAGATTCGAAGGAATGCGATGCGTGGCGCGGCACCAAAGGCGGCAAGGACCTCCTCGCGGCTGGCTGGTCGTGTAAGCTCCACACTCCAGGAATGCAGATGGCTGGTTGTGTGGGCCGCGACCATCGCAATCGTCACGACGTCGAGATCGGCAATCACAGTCTGTGCATCAGGACCCTGATGCGAAGGAATAGTTGGTTCCGGGACGACGGTGTTCATGATGCCTGAGTGATCTGACTCCCACGGATCGGTAGCGCGGCGCACCAACACCCCGCGCGCCCTCTTCAGCAGCCCCCTATCCCGCAATGCCCCGAGCGTGCGCACGATGCTCGTTGTGTTACAGGAGACGACGCGAGTCGAATACCTACCGAGCGCGGTCGCGTAGTTGGCCTGCGCCACGAACGAATGCCCCGTAAGGCTGTGCTTCTCGCCACCCTGGAACACCGACTTGACGCCGGCAGCCACATAGCGTGCAAGGTTAGACGAGGCGATCTTCTTCGGTGTACAGTCGGCGACCACGTCCACTTGTCCCAGAAGCTCTTCGAACTGACCGGCTACATCTATTCCGGCAGCGATCATCGACGCTTTCGATTCGGGCGAAGCCGCGTATATGGGATAACCCTTTGCAACAGCTACCCGAATCCGCCAGTCACTTACCACATCGACAACTCCAATCAGCTCCATATCGTCCTGCAACACCACGGCATCGGCAACACGCTTTCCGATGACGCCGTATCCGTTCACTGCTACGCGTATTCTTCTTGATGGGGGCATAGGGGTCTTCATGCTCTGGTCAAGAATGATGGTGATCTATCATGTTGTGAGCATCTGTCATGACTTCATAACCAGCCGCCTCGATCGTCTGTACAATCTGCTGGTGTGTCACACCCGTCTCGTCGTATTCTACGTCGGCATGACCCACACCGACCTTCGCAGAGATAAGTGGCAGACGTGCAAGCGCCTGCTGTACGTTGTGTACACATCCGCCACAGGACATGCCCTTGATGTTCAATGTCACTTTCATGAATGTCTCCGTTGAGTGATGAACGTTTCTTGATTACCATTTATCTTTTGTGGAGCCCTATTGGTATCGCCCGGCCTGCTGATCCAAATGCTCGGCGCAACGAATGCATGCCGTTGCACACTTCTCGCACTCGATTGCGCAAGTATTGCAGCTATCGATACACTCATTCATCGTTTTGTGTGACATAGGTGTATTCCATTTGGCAGGTGATACTCGTGAGGACCCACTCACGTAGTGAGAGCCCGCACCTGATGTTCCCAACGGAAAATAGAGACACCGGACTTGCAGGTGAGTATTCGGTGGTCGGCGGGCTAGGCGCGCAAGACACCGTTCGCTCTATGGAATTCCGAACAGTCCGAGGATGAATGGTCCGGTCGCGCTGATCACAACGCACCCGACGATCATGATAATAGATCCCGGAACCAGCAGATGATGGCTGCGAAGTCCGCCTTCGCTATAGACCATTGCGTTGGGTGGGGTACTAATCACGAACGGAATGCCGAGTGAGGCAGCGATTGCAATGAGAATTAGTGTAGACGGTTCAGGACTAATAGTCGCCGCTAACGGGATTAGCACAGCTGCGGTTGCCGTGTTACTCATCAACGCAGACATAAATGCACTCGTCAAGCAGAGTATGAGCACCAGTGTAAAATGCGGGAAGTCGTTCCATGGGATTGCCGATGCTGCTGTTGCAAGGAGCCCAGACTGCTCGAGAAGCTTCCCCATACCGAGACCGCCGGCGATCAACAACAGTGTGCCCCAATCGATGAGCGATAGATCACGACGGTTTAGCAGACCAGTGAGGAACAGAACGGCTGAGCTTGCGAGCGCCACCACTGCCGCAGAAGCTCCATGCAATGGCTCGGTTAACCAGAGGGCTATGGTCACTACTACGATGCCAATGACCTGTTTGCCGCGGGCCGGGATTCGGTCCGTCGACTGCTCCCATGAAATCGCCTTCCCCTTGAGTTGTAGCCTCCAGTATAGTAGCCCTATTGCAAACAGGATGAGAAGGAGCGTAAGAGGAACACCGAAGCCCATCCACTCTACGAATGTGAGCGAATGCGTGCGGGCGACCGCCGAAATTGCAATGGCGTTCGGTCCAGAGGAGATTGGCGTGGCGATGCCGCCGAGATTCGCGCCAAATGCGATTGCCAAGAGCATACCTCGACGCATTCCCTCGGTATGCGAAAGTGTTTTAAGTATTGGTCGAAGCGCGACGATCATCATGGCCGCAGCAGCGATGTTAGACATCCACATCGAGAGAAATGCCGTTGCCAATGCCGTCAGAAAGATGAGCTGAACGCGACGTCCACGTGCGAGACTAATGGCAAGACCTGCAAGGGTACTATCGAGTCCGTATTTCGTCGCTGCAACACTAAGTACAAACCCACCGAGGAAGAGAGCCATCACCGGATCGGCAGACCAACCAAGGACATCTTTCAACGTGAATTGATTGGCAAGTGGCCCGAGTAGAAAAGGCACCGCAGCCCAGAGAACGATCGTCGGCACGAACACTGGTACAATGTCGCTAAGCCATAGAATCAGACAGACAATAGCGATCGAAAGGGCGAGAGCCGGTATGGCGTCATCAAGCAGAAGCGACGGAAGGAGCGCACCGCCAACAAGCAGACCGCATACTACGACAAGCAGGAGCCGGCTACGACTGGGCTTCACAAACTCGACATCAGCTGTCGTATCCTTAGTCTTAGGTTTCGTCTTCACATTCGCTATACTCATTTCACAGTGTGTGCTTTCTTCGATCCATGTCAATTCTTTACTTCCAGAAATTCCACCTTACCGTTTTTCTTTAGTTCTCTTTCCTTAACCATTTGATAAACAATGGGAAGGACGATGAGAACAAAGAGCGTGGAGGTTACTAGCCCGAAAACAAAGGGAATGGCGATTGGTTTCATAACATCACTACCTACACCTGTTGCCAAAAGGATAGGCATGAGGCCAATCATATCAGCCATCACGGTCATGAGTTTCGGACGAACTCGCATTACTGCCCCTGAAAACACTGCATTTTGAATGTCATCCTTTGAAATGGCGGGGCTCCCATTTTTATCTACTGCTTCATGTATTGCTTCATTCAAATAAACAATCATCAGTACGCCTGTTTCAACGGCAACACCAAAGAGCGCAATGAACCCCACTGCAACAGCAACGGAGAAATTCACATCAAAGAAGTACATCGAATACACACCACCGATAAGTGCTACGGGAATACTTGAAAGCACAATAATCATTTCTGTGGCGGAATGAAACGTCAGGTAAAGAACAAAGGCGATAATGACTAGAGTGATGGGTATTATGATTTTCAGCTTGCCTTCGGCGCGAACTTTATTCTCATACTGACCACTCCATTGAATGAAGTATCCTTGTGGGAGTTTCGCAAAGTCTTTTTCTATTCTTTCCTTTGCATCACTTACCACACTGCCCATGTCTCTACCCCTCACATTAAACAAAACCGTTCCCCGCAACATGGCGTTTTCAGAATTAATCATTGGCGGACCTTCTGATATCTGTATGTCTGCAACAGATGAAAGAGGGATGACTCCGTAGCCAGATGTCAACAATGGCGTTCGCTTAATTTCCTCTATTCCGTTTCTGAAGTCCTGTGCAAGGCGCATGGATACGCTGAACCTCTGGCGTCCTTCAACTGTGTTGATTAATGGCATGCCGCCCAATGCCATTTCTATAATCATGTTTACTTCTTCAATCGAGAGGTTATAACGGGCTAGTTCGTCACGATTAATTGTTATGTCAAGGTATTTCCCACCCGTTAGCTGTTCGACATACAAGTCTGCTAGCCCTTCAATTCCCTTTAAAGATTTTTCTATTTGCCTTGCTATGGTGTAGATGCTATCCAACTGCTGGCCGTAGATCTTAATTCCAATATCGGTTCTCACACCAGTTGAAAGCATATTAATGCGGTTGATAATCGGTTGTGTCCAACCGGAAGTAACACCCGGAATCTGCACCTTCTCGTTTAGTTCTGCAATGAGTTTTTCAGTTGTCATCCCATTCCGCCATTGCGACTTTGGTTTTAACGTGATGATGCTTTCAATCATGCTCATGGGAGCGTTGTCCGTAGCCGTATACGCCCTCCCTGCCTTACCCAATACGTTATCAACCTCAGGAACACTTTTGATGATCTTATCCTGAACCTGAAGAATCCGTTTAGCTTCGCTACTAGAAACATCGGGCAACGTAACGGGCATAAACAAAAGCGTCCCTTCGTCTAACGGTGGCATGAATTCCGAGCCCAGTTGCAATACAAAGGGAATACTGCCTAACACTACAAGCAAGGACACGGCCACTACTGTTTTCTTCCAACGCTGACACAATCGCAGCACCGGACTGTATAGTTTTATAAAGAAATTGGCAACGGGATTACGGCTTTCGGGAACAAGCTTCCCTTTCATGAAAGAACGCAACAACATCGGCACAATAAAGAGGGCTACAATCGCAGATCCAACCATGGTAAAGGTTTTTGTCCACACCAAGGGAGAAAACAACTTCTTCTCTTGTCCTTCCAGGAAAAGTATTGGTGCGAACGATATAAGTGTGACAAGGATCGAAAAGAATACTGCTCGTCCAACCGTAACGGACGAGCGCTCAATGACCTTAATGCGCTCTTCTTCGGTTAACTCGCTTGTATTTCCGATTCTATCCATTGGTGTCATTCTTCCGTTGTAACCACGGCCTTTACGAGACCCTTATATGCATTCTCCGTCATCACAATTCCGGCATCTACCAAATCACCAATGGCAAGGGCGATACCACCTAACGACATAATGTTGAGTGTAATACCAAATACTTTGACAAAGATGAAGCCAATCAGCACAGACAGCGGTATTGTAATGATGACTACTGCAGCACTTCGCACGTGAAACAGAAAAATGAATACCACAACAGAGACTACAAGAATTTCTTCCAAAAGGGCTTCTTGTAACGTGGTAATTGCAGCGTCAATGAGGTTGCTGCGATCGTAAGCAATTTTAAACTTTACTCCGGGCGGAAGCCCCTTCTCGACCGCCCCTAATTTTTCTTTTATGTTGTCAATTACTTCTTTTGCGTTTTCGCCATACCGCATTACGACAATGCCGCCTGCAACCTCTCCTTCACCGTTTTCTTCCACAATTCCTAAACGGATGTCGCTGCTCATTTGAACATCCGCTACATCTTTCAATGTCACGGGAATCGATCTGTAGGAGCCGACGGAAATTTCCTCTATGTCTTTAATATTCTTAATGTATCCCAAACCCCTAATCATATAGCCCATGCGGTTCATTTCGTAAATGCTTCCGCCTACATCACGGTTGTTGGCTTTTAACGCGTTCGCCACATCCATGGCAGAGATGTTATAGTAAATCAACTTATTGGGATCGATGCTTACCTGATACTGTTTTTGGAAACCTCCAAAGGAGGCCACCTCGCTAACGCCTTCCACATTTTGCAGGGCAAATTTTACATACCAATCCTGTACGGCTCGTAATTCACCTAAATCGTATCCATCCCCTTGTAGTGTATACCAGAATACATGGCCTACTCCTGTGCCATCCGGACCCAGCGTCGGTGTTACGCCCTGGGGTAAAAATCGCTGTGCATAATTCAGGCGTTCCAAGACTCGAGTTCTAGCCCAGTATATTTCTGCGTCGTCATCAAAAATGACAAAGATGAAACTCATGCCAAACATCGACGCAGCACGAATTGACTTGATATTGGGAACGCCTTGCAAGTTGGAAACCAAGGGATACGTAATCTGATCTTCCATAATCTGCGGATTGCGACCCATCCACTCTGTATAAACAATCACCTGGTTTTCAGAAAGGTCAGGAATTGCATCGACTGGTGTTGTAATCACCGACCAGACGCCTCCGGCCACAATCAGACCAATACCAATCCATACAATGAAACGGTTATGCGTCGACCACAGAATGATCTTTTCTATCATGAAGGGATTGTTTTATGGTCTTGTTTAATTTCGATGCCGCGTAGGTGATAAGTCGCTCGGCAGGTCTCTGCCGACCCCTCGTCATTCGGTTCAGAGCAGGGACACTTAATCGTTGGCAACATTAACGTTTCTAGCGCAAAAAGGCTCCCTAGAAAGAAGTGCCGAGGTTTACCAGATGCGCGGCAGCCCAGAGCTGAACATACATGCTGTTTCCTATAGGCATTCCACTTTCTGAAATTGTCTATTTTAATCGACGATAAATGCTCACTTACGAGCTACACTGTCATGTATGTAAAAGGTGGCGGCTCATGGAAAGTGATGCAGAAGCCTTACAGAAAAAACCATTGGAGGGACGCTATCAGGGTGTAAAGAAGCGGAGCGCGGTGTTTAGGGACGTCACGGTCCTTAGCAAGCGGACGTCGGTAATGCTGTACATTATGATAGGCGTTAGTGCTGTATTCATATTCGATGGTTGGCTTACGTACGAAGTGTTGAGTCACGCTAGTTCGAATTTGATTGGCACCGATGACGCACGTTTCCTGCCGAGTAGTATCGAGGATCTGCTCAATGCGTTGAGCGTGCTTACTGGTGCGTTCGCACTCATCTGGCTTTCCTATGCGCGAGGCAATGCGCATGCGATAAGCAGCTCGGTAGGCGAAAGCACATCCCCGTTTGTTGTTGGGCAGCAGAACGTTTCTCTGTGGTTGTTTTTGTGGTGGACGTTCGTAATCCTTCGAGCATTTGCTTGGGCAATGACGAGCAATGCGGAATCGGACGAGGCGATATCAAGAGCACATGTCGTTGAGATCTTTGCATACGCCATTGCAATTCCGTTGTGTATCACCAGCATTGCTATCATTAAGGATGTGTCGAAGTCGCAAACGGCGCACGTGCAGCTACCCGATGAGGACGTTGCCGGTCGAGCGGCATCAACGAATGACGATGTTTAACGTCCCGACACTCAATGATAAGGTGTCGTATTTGATTTTGAGAGACTCATCGTAAAATACTTTACATCTAAGCTATTTAACCGGCTATCGGACTTTTGCTTCTCATCTCATCCTGACGCATAAACGGACTGGAACATAGCCCGCTGTAGGTACGTGTGGCCGCACATGAACGCCACACCTAACACTCGTTGGTTTTTTGTTGCCTTACCCGCAACACTGCTTGTTTGTTTTGCAGTGGCTTTTGCCGCTGACGAAGATTTTGCCACGATGGTCAGACGCCTCGTACAAGAGAAGCCGAAGTTTGCCCAACGCCAAAAGGACTTGCTTGCTGAGCGTTACGACCTTGGTGATCGTCGGGCTGAAGGTGTAACGATGTCGAATGGCAAGGCTGTGCAGGAGGGTGTGCGCGTACGGCTGCCGAAGGACATTATCTGGAGCATGCTGGCGGCTATGTCGCCCGAAGACATCAAAAGCAAGAACCTGTGGCCTGCTGGCTTCTACCCTCTGCCGCATCCGCATCATGAGGAGGGCGGCATGGTGTTTCCGCAACCGATGATTGATGAAACCAGGAAGCAGACAACTCGTGACCTGACGCGGTTCGATCTCGATTTCGATTTGCCTCAACACATGCTTCCTGAATTTCCGGCACCAATCTACCTGACCACAAGACCGGATTTGGGTGATGTGTCGCGCGGACAGCTCGTTACACTGAACAACTTCTTCGAAATCTTTAAGGACGTTCTTAATCCGAAGCAACTCGAAGGATTGCGCCTGCTGGTAACGCCCTTTCCTCAGACGCAATTCAATGCTACCGAAGACCGACGCAGCGCATTCGCCCACCAAGGTGTCACATGTTTTGATTGTCATGCCAACGGACACACCAATGCTGCAACGCATACCGTAGGCGATATACGTCCGAACGAACACCGGCACCGCATTGGTACACCAACGTTACGTGGCGTTAACATCCAGAGGCTCTTCGGTTCGCAACGTGCGATGAAAAATGTCGAGGACTTCACAGAGTTCGAACAACGTGCAGCGTATTTCGATGGTGATCCCGCAAAGGCGCAGAGATTAGGTGTGAACATCCTTGAGCGCGGCAGTCAGGTGCATGCTATGGCCGAATTCCAGGAGTTGCTCGACTTCCCTCCTGCACCGAAGCTGAATGTGATGGGAAGGCTCGACGTGAAGAAGGCAACAGAGAGCGAACGACGCGGACAAGATCTATTCTTTGGCAAGGCTCAGTGCGCTACGTGCCACACACCGCCGTACTACACCGACAACTCGATGCACAATCTGCGAGTGGAACGTTTCTTTAATGAGAAGATGATAAACGGACGTATGGCTTCTGCTGATGGTCCAATCAAAACGTTTCCGCTACGCGGCATCAAGGACTCGCCTCCGTACTTGCACGACGACCGCTTGATGACATTGGACGACACGGTAGAATTTTTCAACCTCGTGCTCGAACTAAAGCTGAACGATCAGGAGAAGAAAGACCTTGTGTCCTTTATGTACGCATTGTAAAACTATTTACCACAAAACTTTCACGCCGTACCTTTTCAGCTCGGTGTCCTTTGATACAAGCACGAGATTATTCGCACGCGCCTGTGCTACCAGCATTCTATCGAATGGGTCACGATGGTACCAAGGCAAAGTGAGTACAGAGCAAGCGTCTGCAACACTTATTGGAAGGGTCTTAACTCCAATACTTGCGTTCAGACTGGTGACAAAAACATCGAGGTCGCCGACGTGGCCCATCTCTAACTTTCCGACTGACATCTTAATCGCCATTTCCCAAATGGAAGCAACGCTCAAGTACATCTCGTTCGAGGGTTCGCTCAGTAATTTACGTGCCTTGGCTGACAATCGTTTTGGTGCGGAGACTGCAAACAACCACGTGTGTGTGTCTAGAAGTACCTGGTTCATTGGTATGGTTCGAAATCGTCGAGAGGTGCATTGAAATCTTCGCTCATATACGTGACGATGCCTTCGGCACAGCCCAGAATATTCTTGTGCTGCTTGTACAGAACAAGTTCAACGACTGGAGTGCCATTGCGAGCGATTACAACCTCTTCTCCCTTCTCTACTGCTGCAAGAAGTGCTGAAAGTTGCGATTTGGCTTCGTGAACGTTCACGAGTATCATGGGGGTAACTCATGTGGTTAGCTAAGTAAGTGGGCTAATATACCAGATTAGTCTGGAACTACAAATGCTTAGCCCCTACAATCGGGTGATGTGAGGCCTCGTGATTGGACTTATCTTTGGAAAGTCAAGCGATGATATCTAACCTCTGAGTCGCACTTATATCGCACCATGCATCAGGAACTTTCTACATGGTGTGCTCTCACAACAGCTTTCGGAATCGCACATGGTAGACACTCTTTTGGGATGGCACGCTCTTCCGATAGAGCAGGTCTTCGAGAAACTGGGCAGCCGCAGCGACGGCTTGCTTGCAGCCGAAGTCGCGACTCGGGCCAAGCAGTACGGTCCGAACCGGATCGAGCGGAGCCGCCGTGACGGTGCACTGAAGATACTTGGGCGTCAGCTCGTAAACCCGCTGGTATACGTTCTGCTTGCTGCCGCGCTGCTTGCTGTGCTGATGGGGAAGGTCACGGACGGATTCGTGGTCCTGGCCGTCGTCTTCATCAATACCGTCGTCGGATTCATTCAGGAAATGAGCGCTGGCAAGGCGATAGAGGCATTGAGTCAGATGGTGCCCGAGGTCACTACTGTGGTTCGCGGCGGCGTCCAGAAAAGCATTCCTGCGCACGAGATCGTGCCCGGTGATGTCGTACTGCTGCAGCCCGGTGACCGGATTCCGGCGGACTTGCGGATGTTCGACGTCTCTAACCTTCATGCCGATGAGGCGATGCTGACCGGGGAGTCTCTCCCGGTGTCCAAACATGTGGCACCCGTGCCGCTCGACGCAGTTGTCGGCGATCGCAGATCCATCGCATTCGGTGGCACATTGGTGACATCCGGCGCCGCTGCGGGAGTCGTTGTAGCGATTGCAGGCGCAACAGAACTCGGCCACATCTCCCAACTGCTCCGTGAGACCACAGGGCTGCAGACGCCATTAACCCGCAGGCTTGCGAAACTCGCGGGTGCCATCACGGTCTCGATTGTTATCGTGGCGGCGCTCATCTTCGTCGTCGGACTGTTGCGGGATTACGCACTGTTTGATAGCGCACTGGCAGCCATCACGATGGCCGTTGCCTCGATCCCTGAAGGGCTGCCTGCGATTATCACCATAGCCTCGTCGATCGGCGTGCGCCGCATGGCCCGACGACACGTGATCGTTCGGCATCTGCCTGCCGTGGAGACCCTCGGGAGCACCACCGTAATCTGCACCGACAAGACTGGCACACTCACCCGCAACGAGATGACGGTTCAGGCGCTCTCGACGCGGCAGGCCGAGTACGAGCTGACGGGCGTCGGCTACGCACCGGAAGGCGTTCTGCTTTTTTCAGGGACGAAGGCCGACCCCACTCCACCCGAAGTTGTCGAACTCCTTCGTGCGTCGATCCTTTGCAATGACTCCACCCTCTTACAGAAAGAAGGGCAATGGACTATCGTGGGCGATCCGACCGAGGCCGCGCTTGTCGTGGCCGGACGTAAGCTCGGCTTGGATGAGGTATCTCTGCGCGAGGCATACCAGCGCCGCGATGTGATTCCGTTCGACTCTGAACGCCAGTTTATGGCGACACTTCATGGGACCGCGTCAGGACACGCTTTGGTCTGCATGAAAGGCGCACCAGAAGTCGTGACAACTTTTTGCGCGACGTCGGTGGACGGTACGCAACTGGATTCCGAACGGGTTCATCAGCAGGTGAACGCGCTGGCCGCGAGCGGCATGCGCGTACTGGCGATCGCCTCCGGCACGGCACCAGACTCCATGGCGAAGTTCGAGGGTGTTTCGCCCGGTGTCCCGCTTCAATTCCTGGGACTTCTCGCCATGATCGACCCGCCGCGACCTGAGGCGGCAGAGGCAGTCCAGCGCTGTCTGAACGCGGGCATCAAAGTTAAGATGGTAACCGGCGATCATCCCGCCACTGCACTGGCAATTGGCAAAGCGCTGGGCCTTGTGGACGGGGGGCCTAACCGGCTCGGGTTAGTGACTGGCCTGGAGTTGGCCAGAGCAACCGATGCAGAACTGGAGGACCTCGTGGCATCCAGCAGCATTTTCGCCCGCGTCGCTCCCGAGCATAAATTGCGCCTTGTAAAAGCGCTCCAGGCCAAGGGCGAGGTCGTTGCTATGACCGGCGACGGGGTAAACGACGCGCCGGCTCTGAAGCGTGCCGACATCGGCGTGGCCATGGCTATCAGCGGGACCGCTGTCGCCAAGGAGGCGGCCGACATGGTCCTCGCCGACGACAACTTCGCCTCTATCGCAGCGGCCGTCGAAGAAGGTCGGCGCGTGTATGACAACCTGATTAAGTCGCTGACGTTCATCCTGCCCACGAGCCTTGGGCAGGCGATGATCCTTCTCGTGGCGGTGCTGTTTTTTCCCGTCGTCAACGGGCACCTGCTGCTGCCTATCGAGCCGGTACAGATCCTGTGGGTAAACCTTATCGTGGCTGTTATGCTGACGCTTCCCCTTGCGTTCGAAGCCACCGAACCCGACGTTATGAGCCGTCCGCCTCGCCCTCCTGATGCCCCGCTACTTAGTGGCTTCCTCATTATTCGCACTTTTCTCGTTTCTTCACTCATGACAGCTAGCGCAATCGGCCTGTTTCTCGTCGAGTATCAAAGGGATCTACGATTAGGAATCGACCCGGCCACCGCGCTGGCTGAGTCACAGACCGTGGCTGTCACAACCATCATGCTGTTCCAGGCTATCTATCTCCTCAATTGTCGGTCGCTTACCGATTCGGTATTCCGCATCGGACTGTTCACGAATCTCCACGTGTACTACGGAATCGCAACTGCTCTGGCACTCCAGCTATGCTTCGTCTACCTTCCAGCTGCGAACCGGTTGTTTCATACGCACCCACTAAGGGCGACGGACTGGATTGCGCCAGTTCTGGTTGCCTTCGCGTCACTACTAGTAATCACGTTGGAGAAGCGCTTCTGGCGGTGGCGCGAGAAGCGAGTACGCAAGCCCCCTTCTTCGACCCCTACCGAACAATCACCATGACAGACTGCGTGCTCGATACAATGAGGTAAGGGGCTGAGGCCAAGGCTGGGATTTGTATTGTGCCATTGCTTAACGTACCGACATACACCTCCGCACCTCGCATGTCGAGAATACGGACAGGATTATCAATTAGGTTAGCAAAGGATATGTTGTCGCCGATGTCAACAAGACGACGTTGAGTGGTTAGGATGACGTCTGTGTTGTCCACGCCAGAGATGACCGAGACCGGAAAGTCGAGGAACGTGAGAGCGCCGACGCCACGGGCGTTTGTAAGCCACGGACCTTCATAGATGACAGCTGGGGTGTCGAAATAACCGTAGCCGGGGATGTAGCTGATGGACGTTACGGGTTGTGCGAACCTGAGCTTGACTTCGTTGCCATCGAGTTCGACGGAAGTGGGACGCATGGCGGGAGTACTGTTGGCGAAGAAGGCTTCATGCGATGTGCGTACGACGCCACCGATGTTTGCGTCAGGTGTCATGCGCAATGAAGGTGTGCTGTTCGCATAGCCGAGGAAGCGTAAACGGATTTGTGTTTTGGCTTCGTTGACGAATGTAGCACTTGAGATGTCGGGGGAAGACCACTCGTTGGATAACGGACCCGATGCATCGAAGCCGGAGGAATCGAGATGATGCGCGAGGATGGCTCCAAGGGCGGAGTAGCCCGTTCCTGTATAATGACATCCATCGTGTCCGGGTAGACCCGATGCAGCAATAACGGCAACGTCGGCATAACGCTTCTGAAACAACCGTTGCTTTTCGCGAAGAAGAGCGTGGTTGTTTCCATTACCACCACACCCTGGATGTACCTGAATAAACATGATGCGTTTGAGATTTGGCATTTCTTCGTGCCATGCCGTGTAAAGCGAATCGAACATACCAGAGTAGTCTTCATTGCCAGTATTCGATTCACCTTGATACCAATACATCCAGTTGATATATTTATTTACGTTTGCTACCCTGCGACGATATGCCCATGAGCCGTGAATGGTTGAACGATTTTCGTGGTTCAATGGGTCGCGAAGGTGTTGCTGAATAGTAGTTCCGCCAACCCCGCCGTTAATTACTGCCGAAGGCATGTTGCGTGAATACAAGTGCGCCTGCAGATACATTCCAGTTGCACCAACAGTGCTGCCACCACCATACAGTGTGCCGTTGGAGTACGACCACAACGTGTCGGCAGCACTCTGCGAGAAATTGGCTCCAAATGTCCGTGCGGCATGAAGCCTAGTAGCCGCAGGGTCGCCAAAAACAGAGTTCGACTGACCGCTTATGGCCAGCACGACGCCGTTCATTATGGAGTCGGCTTTTAGCACAGTGTCGCGTGTGCCCGATCGCGCGGCTGTTACGACAACACGATACCGTTGAATGCCTGGATTCGGAATGCCGCGTGTGTATACAAAGTTGGGTCCATCGGTAGCAATCGTCCAATTACGCTGGTCTACCTCAACACCATTAGAATCTACCGTAAGTCCGACGGTGAGGATGCTCGGGTCGACAACAAATCCGTCCACGCGAATCGAGTCGCCGATTGGAATAAGTTGCAGCCGTTTCGGCGATATAGAAAAGGTTACGATCGGCGGAAGCGGGTCTGGCACACGAGCTATATTGTAAAACGTATGAAGCCTGTTATCCTCGATTTCGCGATCGGCATCGGAGATGGCGCCTTTGTAATACACAACTTCGGCTATGTCACCATTAAAGTTGTTCGATGCAGCGAAGGCTGCAATCAAGAACGTTGGGTCGTTGGTCAGAGGCACCACATCGGAAGCCCCCTGCTGATTATTGACCGCAATGTTAGCAACACCGGTGAATGCATCGTAAATAACACGGACAACACACCAACCACTAAGCGGGACGTTGCTGACACTCTGATTTGTGAAGTCGGTGTTATGCAGTACGTGCGGATACACGGTGTTACCCAGCCAGAACGCGTGCTGGTTGCCCGACACAATGTTGTTCGACCCAGCAACGCCGTTGTGTTTTAGCACGACGTACAGTGAGTACGACCCCATGAAGCATTCAGCGTTGTTTACCGTCAGATACGATGTACCAACAAACGTCAGCGTGGGTTTGCCATTAATCGCGGCTGGTGTGACGGTTGGCTGCGCCTGACCCGCTGCGACGGTTGCTGTGATTCCTGAGATGGGGTCTTTCCACTCGCGTACTCCTGTAGCGTCGAGCGCTACGCCCAGGGCAGCGCGAAATCGCACATGTGGAGTGCCTGCATGCACAAGACAAGGAATTGCAAGAACCAGTAGCGCGAGAACTACTGTAAGGGGCTTAGGTAGGGGGCTGGAGTGTTGAAGCGTCATCACCAAAAGTAACAACTACTTTCTCAACATGAGCTGCAGTGTAACCGGACTACTTCCCAATCCTACGTACAGCGTACTCGGCACTACTTCCCTATCGTAAGCACTTCGTATTCGACAATGCCTGTGGGTGTTTTTGTCTCGACCACGTCGCCTACGACCGTGCCGAGGAGGGCTTTGCCGAGGGGACTCGTGACGGAGAGTTTGTTCTTTTCGAAGTCCGCTTCTTCTGGACTTGTTAACTGATAGTCTATGTTCTTCTTGGTCTTGCGATTGAGAAGTGTAACGCGTGAGAGGATGTAGACCTTGTCGTCAGGAAAATCATCGGCTTTGATTACCTGTGCTTTTGAAAGAGCTGACTGCATGCGCGAAATGCGGATCTCCATCAGTTCCTGCTCGTGCTTTGCTGCGTCGTAATCGGCGTTCTCAGAAAGGTCGCCATGCGCACGTGCATCTGCAATCTTTTGTGCGATTTCTCTGCGTCCACGAGTCTTAAGATCGCGCAGGTCGGCCTGTAGCTGCTCTAGGTACTCTTTTGTGATATATACTGCGCCATCAGCCATAACGGCTCTCCGTAATTCTTACAGGTGTCGTAATAAATGTCCCAGCTTGTCGCGCTTCGTTTCGAGATAGCGCTGATTTTCTACCGTAGCAGCGATCTCTAACGGTACGAGGTCGACAACTTCCAAACCATACGACTGAAGTCCGACACGCTTCTTCGGATTATTCGTCATCAGTCGCATTTTCCGAACTCCAAGATCATACAGAATCTGTGCACCAATGCCGTAGTCGCGCGGGTCTGCATGGAAACCCAGATGTGCATTTGCTTCGACTGTGTCCATGCCCTGCTCTTGCAAAGCGTACGCACGAATTTTATTCACAAGACCAATTCCTCGGCCTTCCTGACGCATGTAGAGAACAACTCCGCTGCCTTCTTCTTCGATTTTGTGTAGTGCAGCGTGGAGTTGCGGACCGCAATCACATCGACGCGAACCGAACAGATCGCCTGTCAAACATTCACTATGTACTCGCACGAGAATTTCTTTTGTAGAATCGATTGTGCCCTTGATGATCGCCACATGTTCTTCGCCATCGAGTTTGTTTTCGTAAACTTTTACAACAAACTGTCCGAACTCGCTCGGTAATTGCGCTTCGGCAACAAGTTCGATGAGCGACTCGACGCGTCTACGATGTGCAATTAGATCTTGGACTGAAATGATTTTCAGGTTATGTGTTTCTGCAACCTCTAGCAGGTCTGGCAGCCGAGCCATCGAGCCATCGGTTTTTAGAATCTCGCACAACACACCAACAGGCTTGAGTCCAGCAAGGTTCATGAGATCGGTAACAGCTTCGGTATGACCTGCTCTGCGCAACACACCGCCGTTCATCGAGATGAGCGGAAAGATGTGTCCCGGACGTGCAAAGTCAGCAGGTGCTGTGCCGTCATCGGCCATTGCCCGCACTGTTGCACATCTGTCAGAGACAGAAATACCAGAAGATGTGCCGTGCACATAGTCTATCGAAATCGTAAAGCGTGTGCCATGCAACGCTGTGCTTTCGTCCACCATAAGCGGAAGTTTTAGCTCAAGCGCACGACGCTCGGTAATACTAACACAAATAAGCCCCCTAGCCTCGGTGGCCATGAAGTTTATTACAGCGTCGGTAGCAAGCTCTGCAGCACATACTAAATCGCCTTCGTTCTCGCGGTCTTCATCATCAACAACAATGATGCACTTACCTGCCTTTAGATCGGCAACCGCTTCGTCAATCGTGTGCATGACGTCAGTTCTGTACGACCGATGCGATGGCGCCCTTGTCGAACTTTACGTTGCAGTTTGGTGCAATCGTAATGGTGATGCCATCATCTTCGACGTTGCTAACAATGCCGTGCATGCCCCCTGATGTAACAACCTTATCACCGCGTTTTACAGCATCAAGCATTGACTTGTGCTCTTTAGCGCGTTTTTGTTGTGGACGAATCATCATGAAGTAAAAAATCAGGATGACTGCGCCGAACATGAAGAATGTTGGCATCATATCCATGAGAGGATTGCCGCTACCTTGATCACCAGAAGGTGCAGGAGCCATGAGAAACAAAAACATAGAAATATCCTGTTATGATCGAACTGCGTTTAACTGCTCTATCGTTTCGCGGGACCATGACGCATACGTCCCGTTTATGATGTTCTGCCGAGCGGTGCGTGCCAGCCAGAGGTATAAGGCCACGTTTTGCATGGTGGCAAACATCAATCCAAGGATTTCTCCCGCATGGAAGAGATGGCGAAGATACGCCATGCTGACGTTCTGACTGGCCCATGCGTCCAATCCGGGGTCCAAAGCTTCCTCTTCCCCCTTCCACCGTGCATTCTTAATGTTCACCCTACCCTTGGTCGTAAAAATCGTACCATTCCGCGCATTGCGTGTCGGCATCACACAATCGAACATGTCCACACCCCGCTCTATTGCTCGCAAAATGTTCTCTGGTGTGCCTACGCCCATCAGGTAACGCGGCTTTGAAACAGGCCAAACGGTGTTCGAAACTTCGATCATGTCATACATAAGCGAGGCGTCCTCGCCGACCGCCAAGCCCCCTATCGCATGTCCATCGAAGTCCATATCCACCAGCATCTTCGCACACTCGGTACGCAGGTCGCGGTACACACTGCCTTGTCCGATTCCAAAGTGGTACTGCGGAAACCCGTACAAAGGCTCAACCGCTCGGTGCTGGTCTTGGGCACGCTGCGCCCAGCGCACAGTCTGCTCCATCGACTTTTTCGCAACGTCATGCTCGACAGGGTACGGCGTGCATTCATCGAGCACCATCATGATATCACTGCCAATGGCGCGCTGCATGTCCACAACATTTTCAGGCGTAAACAGATGTTTCGAGCCGTCGATATGCGACCTGAACGTCACACCCTGTTCGTTCATCGTGCGCAGCTCCCTGAGCGAAAACACCTGAAATCCACCGCTATCGGTGAGGATCGGACGTTTCCAATTCATAAAGCTGTGGAGTCCGCCCATTTCACGCAGCACCGTCGTCCCCGGACGTAAATACAGGTGATACGTGTTGCTCAGAATGATCTGAGCATCGAGCTCCTCGAGCGACCTGTGTTCAAGCGCCTTTACAGCCCCCTGCGTACCCACAGGCATAAACACCGGCGTCTGTATGTCGCCGTGTGCAGTACGCACGGTGCCTGCACGCGCTGCGCCGTCGGTTGTTTCGAGCGTGAAAAATTTATCGGGTACTGACAACTGAAGTGTCGATTGCTGTGAAGGGTCTTGCACAAGGGGCTTTGATACGTGTCGCACAAATGTAACTGGCTCCGGTGCTAATTTTGTGGCTCACCAAATTCAACAAGGAAACGCAATGGCTGTTCTCGTAGGCAAACCCGCACCGCACTTTAGCGCCAAGGCCATAATAAATGGCGACGAAGTAGACGATACATTTTCCATAGCGCAGTACAAGGACGAGAAGTATGTGGTGCTCTTCTTTTATCCGAAGGACTTCACCTTTGTATGTCCGACCGAGTTGCATGCATTCCAGGCGGCTCTGCCTGAATTCGAAAAACGCAACGTTCAAGTTGTCGCATGTTCTACCGACTCAGAGCAATCACACTGGGGATGGCTGCAACTACCGAAGGACAAAGGTGGCATCCATGGCATTACGTATCCAATCATCGCCGATACAAACAAGACCATTGCGGCGAATTATGATGTGCTCGATGGATCGTATGATTACAACGACGATGGACAACTCACTGCGACGGCAGAACTTGTTGCGTATCGTGGACTGTTCTTAATCGACAAAGCAGGAATTGTGCAGCACCAAGTTGTGAATTCGAAGGAACTCGGACGTAGTGTCGACGAAGCTCTTCGCATTGTTGACGCGCTGCAGTACTACGAAGCAAAGGGCGAAGTATGTCCGGCCAACTGGAAGCCAGGTCAAGCAGGACTCGTTGACACACACGCCGGTGTTGCAGACTACTTATCTAAACACTGAAACTGCGAAATGCACATACCACTGGCAGCAGATCGCTCATGATAAGCTTTCTCGAACGCGTTTACCGTACTCGCGGATCGCTTTCATGATGTCGGCGTTGTTCTGTTGCATATGCTCACACACCCAGATTGCCGCAAGGATGTGTGTAAGCTGTTCGCCTTCGTCTTCGCCCTGCACACTTATCGCAAGCGGACGTTCTTCTGTGAGATCGCGTTCTGCTTGGTGAAGCTCAGCAGGCGTGTATTGCTCAACTAATTGTTTGATGGATTGAATGTTCATGCAATCAATCGTTCGAGCATTGCAACGACAGTTTCTTCTTTTGCTGTTGCACCTGCTTCTAATAACTCGCCATTGAGGAACGTGGCGAAAAAAGGCAGGTTGTCTACTCCTGCACGTTTCCGTGCTTCGGGGTTGGTTTCTGAATTGATATCCAGAAATGCAACGCCTTCGAAACGGGCGTCGTCGCTCAGACGTCGAAACTTCGGTGCGAACAGCTTGCAGCTTCCGCACCAGTCGGCGTAATACTTTACAATTACTTTGTTGTGCTCTTCTAGAGCGGTCGAGAAGTCGGCGTCGGACATTGTGTGAACTGGCATAAGAGTCATATAGTTATTTAGTATGCGAGAATTAGTTTAGACATCCACATCGACGCACCTGCGCGAATGCGCACAAAATACGATCCTGACGGTAGGTCTGTTAACGCGATTGTAGTCGTCTGCTTTAAGTCGTCGATGTCTTGCATCAACACAACGGTGCCTCGTATGTCGAGAATTTCCAATGCACGGTTAGAACCATTGGGTAGATCGATTGTGATGTCGGATTCGGTTGGGTTTGGGCGGATAACCATAGTCCAGTTCTCAGATTTCTCATCGACACTTACAGGGCCAGCCGACCATGGTTCAGAGCGTGGGGATGGGCAGTCGTGCACGTTGAACGTTTCGACGGATATGGAGGCATTTTTATCACTCGGAATTGTGAACGTACGCTGTGTTGCGCCCGCAATTGGCACACCGTCCACGTACCACTGAAAGCCAATTGCTTCCAATTCCGACGATACTAATGCCTCACCTTCGCGAACGATGGTTGGACGAGGTGGACGGCGCTTGATAATCACTACGACCGAGTCGGTTCTACCAGCACAACCTGCACTGTCCCCAACAAAAACCGAGAAGAGACCGCCTTGATCGGTCTCCGTAAGTACAACACGTCTCTTGCTGGTTCCATTCGACCAAATATGTACAAGACCAGGAGGTGCTTCAAGTATGACAGTGTCTCCGAAGCAAACTGTTGTAGGAGTTAATGCTGTTATTGTTGGACGTGCCTTTTCACAGAATTTTAGAGGCACTTCCCAGATACCGCGACCAACCGTTGCGACTCGGATGGTGCTGGTTGAAGGCACAAACTCTATATCAGAGATGATTTCACCGAGAAAGTCAACTCCGTAGGGCATCAAGTCTTTTCCATCATCATCCTTAACGAATAAACCCTGATCCGTTCCGACAAATAGTCGGCCCGGATCACCTGCACAGTACTGAAGAGCATTGGCGAAGCCGAGACTAAACCCATCGATACGCTTTTCTACACCGGCAGTGATTTCAGTGACGCTGGGACCTCCAGGAGCAATCCAAATCTGTTGCGGATTTTTGGGATGTACAATGAGGTCGCGAATGTACTGATACTTTACATCTGCTAATTGCGCCCATGTCATACCCTCATCTTTTGTTGAGTATAACCCCTTGGTCGTTGCTAGGTAGACATAGTTCGAATTTGACGGTGATATAGCAATGTGGCTGATGTATCCAGAAGGCGCTGGAAGAGGCTGCATAGGCACCCAAGTGGCCCCATAATTAGTACTCTTGTGTACCCTAGAGTAACCAATGTAAAGTATTCCGCTAATCGTTGGATCCGTGACTATCGGAGCAATCCAGTATGATCCCCCATCACCAACAGCCGCTGGACTCGCAATGACCTGCCATGTACTACCACCGTTATCGCTCCTTCGAAAGGTGCCATTTGTTGCACCACTATAAAGGACTTGTGCGTTGTTAGGATCGATGGCGTTGTCAAAGCAATCATTCGGTAAAACAGCACGAAACGACTCACCATCTGTCGATAATGTTGTACCGCTGCCTGTGCCACCACTGAGTGTTAGGTTCGGGTTACCATTCGACACAGATAGTCTATACGCATGTTGAATTCTTAGCCCCTTGCTGATGTCCTTCCACGTCACACCTTCGTCTGCGGACTGCGAAAGACCGCCATCATGCCCAGCGTATAGAATATCTCGCGTAGGGTGAAATTTGAGAAACTGCTGATTTGGTGGAAGCCATGATGCTTGTACGCCCTTGGTATCAGAAGAAAGTATCCAGTCCACTCCCGCATTCGTAGTTCGCCACACGTTCACACCGCCGATGTACCATTCGTTCTCATTCGTCGGGCTTATCGCTGCTGCTAATGCGTACATGCCTACACCAACTGTATCGCTACCGTTACTAGAACCACCGAGTAGATTTAGCATCGTCGGAATCGTGTCAAAGCTTACGCCGGCATCACGTGAAAGTCTGATATTGTCGAGACTTCCATTATCGGCTCGTGCAGAGACTTCCAATAACAACGTGGTATTCGCCTTCGTTACAGCAAAGCGAATGCGGCCAGCAGGAGTATCTTCACCAGTTCCATCCCAACGCATACCGTCATCACTACTGCTCAAAACACCTGCGAATCCTTGGGACGAATACGTGCTAGCATGAAATACGCGCGGTGGTCCTGGGTTTTCTGCGAAGTCGAGATAGTCGTTGCCGAAGTCAACAGGTTCCCAAGTTTTTCCGCCATTTGCAGTTCTCCAGATTCCAACGAAAGGAGGTACGTTGGAAAAGATGATAACTGTCTCAGGATTTATAGGATCTACCCATACCCGACTGATGCTACCTGAATACAAATCTGTGTAGTAGTTAAAAGCTGTGGTATCCCAACTAGTACCTCCATCAGTGGATTTGATAACACCTTTCGTCCATGCATCATACATGACGTCTGGATCAAACGCTGTCATTGCATCGCCCGTGCCGGCATAGAGAATGTTCGCGTCTGACGGAGCAAATACAATATCACTGATTCCGAGAGCACGCATCTTGGGGATGTTGACATGTGTCCAGTTTGCACCAGCATCCGCCGTTTTCCAGATTCCCCCTCGTGCAGTTCCCATAAACATGAGATCGGGATTTGTCGGAGAAATTGCAAGACAGTTAACGCGACCAATACCAACCCAATCCTTAGGAACATTGTTAACGAGTGTAAGTTGAGGCGCAGTCGGGCCCAGCTCTCGCCATTTCTGTGCATTCGACACCAAAGTGCCATAAGTAAACAACGCAAGTAACAGCACCGCCAGCCTACCTACGGAAAGATGTTCGCTTTGAGCCCCCTTTTCCATGCCCCCTCCAAATATTTATCAGAGTCGAATAATCCTAGCCATCCACATCGACGCACCAGCACGAATGCGCACAAAATACGATCCTGATGGTAGGTCTGTTAACGCGATTGTAGTCGTCTGCTTTAAGTCGTCGATGTCTTGCATCAACACAACGGTGCCTCGTATGTCGAGAATTTCCAATACGCGACTGGTAGCACGTGGCAGATCGATCGTGATGTCGGATACAGTTGGGTTTGGGTGGATCGAAAGCGATCGTTGCGCTATTGACGTTTCGTGTACAGCCGTAATGAAATCGAATTCATTTGAGATAGCAGACTGACAACCTTGGTTGTTCGACGCAACAACTCTATAAATACCTTGTGCTGTTAGAACGTGTTTACGTTGTGTCTCACCTGGTATCAACACATCATTGCGAAACCATTGGAATGTCGATGCCCCAATTGCTGATGCCACAAGCGTGTCGGCCTTTTTTGTGATGGATGGTTTCGGCGGCACAGGATTGATTTCCACAACCACCGAGTCGGATACCGCTGAGCAACCACTACCGTCTTCTACATTCACCCAGTATGTTTTACTGTCTGAAATACTGGTTAAGACTATCGAGCTTGTAGTTAACCCATTCGACCAACGGTACGAAGCAAATCCTGCTGAGGCTTCGAGCTTGACTGTGTCGCCAAGACAGACCTTCGTTGCGCCTGCACTTGTGAGCACAGGCTTGTTTGCAGTACAGAACGTAACTGGTACCTCCCAGATTCCCCTGCCAAAGGTTGAAACCCGAAGCATGTTTGTTGTGGAGATATATTCCATATCCGTTACAATGGTTGTAGGCATGTTCGTGCCGTACGGAATCCATTCGCTTCCTCCAATTGGCATTGTGAACACTCCGAGGTCGGTTCCTACCATGAGTCTGCCCTGATCGCCCTGTAGATACTTCACAGAATTACATGGCACATTCGCGAGCCCACGGCGTGTTATGCCTTGCACGGTGCCGTTGTTGACTTCTATGATTTTACGGGCCGCCTGATAACCACCGTAGGTAACCCAGTAACGACCTGGCTCTGTTGGATGCACTTCTATGTCTTGAATGAAACCAGTGCCGAGTGGGTCGACCTTCGTATTCCATGTCTCGCCACCGTTGGTTGTGTACCACAGAACGTCATCTGTGGCTGCATACATGTAGTTGGTGTTCGACGGAGCGACGGCAAGGTGACGGATATGCCCATCACTGAACTCTGAAATTGGCGTCCATGTGTTGCCGAAGTCGGTGCTCTTATACACCCGTGTAAACGCAACGTAGATGGTACCGCTTATGGTGGGATGTGTAGCGATTGGCGATGTCCACGCACCGCCTGCGTCACCAACTTCGTCCGGATTTACCATACCCGTCCACGTATTGCCTCCGTCTACACTTCGCATGAAGTTTCCGTTCTGACTGCTGCCGTAGAGGACGTTCGGATTGTTCGGGTCGATTGCATTGTCCATGCCGTCGGCGAAAAGCACGTGACGAAAATTGATGCCATCAGTGGTTAACATTGTGCTGTTGTCCTGAGCACCAGCAATCGTGAGGTTGGGTTTGATGTTGGACACTGAGAGAGCATAATACTGCTGAATTCTTAGCCCCTTACTGATGTCCTTCCAAGTCGTGCCATTGTCCGTCGATTGTGCAATACCGCCATCGTGGCATGCATAGAGGATATTGCGTGACGGGTGGTATGTAAGAAAGTGCTGATCGGCATGTAGCCATGGCACCGACCCTCCGGTCCAGTTTGTTGCAATCGAAAATCCCGCACCACTGTTTGAAGATTTCCAGATATTCACGCCGCCGACAAGGAACACGGTGGGGTCGATCGGACTAACTGCTCCAGCAAGGGTGTACCATCCGTTGCCTCCGCTGCCAGCACCAGATGGCGAATAACCTAGAAGATTCTGTGGCACTTGTACGCCGCTAAATGTCTGCCCCTTATCATAGGACAGATATACTCCCTCTAGTCCACCGTCTTCGAACCGTGATGCAACTGCCATAATCATGTTTACATTAGCCTTGGTTACCGACAGCCGAATGCGGTTTGCATCCGGAAGTGGCTCGACTTCTTCCCAGTCCACACCATTGTTCGTCGAGCGGTAAAACATTGCATTGCCTGTATACCCATAGGTTGTTGCATAGAGGAAATCTGGTGCCAACGGATTACCAATCATATCGCGATAGATGCCGTTAGGTGAAACCGCAGTCCACGATGTGCCACCGTCGGTTGTGCGCTGTATGTCTCGGTTCGTTGCTGCAAGAACGATGTCTGCATTACGTGGGTCGACCCACAAACGAGCGACGAGCCTATTGTTCGAAGCCTCGTAGTTCAGGTCCGTTAGTGACCATGTTGCGCCACCATCGACAGACTTAAGCACACCATACGAGAACGAACCATTTGCTGTGTTGCCTGGAAATGTTCCGTTGACATCACCTGTTGCCACGTACATCACGTTTTCGTTTGACGGTGCAATGGCAATGTCGCTTACGCCAAACGTTGGTAGCGAAGGCACATCAATCGGTGTCCACAACGCCCCAGCGTTGGTTGTCTTCCAGATACCTCCGAGGGCGGACCCTAAAAACATGACGTCGGGTTGCGTTTGCGAGATTGCTAAACAATTCACACGTCCAATCCCTTGCCAGCCCCCTACAAGCTCATCGGGTCCGATCGGACCCAATTCAACCCACTTGGGCGATGCCTGTACATCTGCATCACGTTTACGTCGTTCGATACGTTGCGCTTCGCGTGCATAGAGTTCAGCGGTCGGAAATCCGCCATCAGGCATACGCCTAGCTTCCCAGAACCAAGCCATGCGCTTGTACTGTTTGCTCTTTTTGATTGCATCGTTGGCTTGCAGCGATAGCGCAAGAGTCAGTCCAAAAAGAACTACCAATACTCGACGTGTATACATGTGCGTCTTAGCCATCCAAGAAGTCTCCGTAATTTGCGCATCAACAAATCTACTATATGAAAAGAGACCCAAAACGCGTGGTGTTAGGAATGTCTGGTGGCGTCGACTCAAGTGTTGCCGCTGGACTGCTCGTGGAGCAAGGTTACGACGTAATTGGCATCACAATCAAAACGTATCGGTACGAGGATGTAGGGGGCAACGTCGGCAACGATTCTACATGCTGCTCGCTCGACGGCATTAACGATGCGCGTCGGGTTTGTCAGCAGCTTGGCATTGCACATTATACTGTCGACTTTTCAGAGACCTTTCGCAAAAACGTCATCGACTACTTTATCGATGATTATCTCGAAGGCAACACACCAAATCCGTGCGTGCGATGTAATAGACAAATCAAGTGGGCCGAAATGTTACGCAAGGCCGATTCGCTGGGAGCGGGCTTTATTGCGACCGGACATTATGCGAGCATTGCTCATGACGAAGCAACGAATCGCCGATGGATACAACGAAGTCCGGATGCATCGAAAGATCAGTCGTACATGCTGTGGAGTGTCCGCGAAGAACACCTCGCTCGCACACTCTTCCCTCTTGCCGGCTTCACAAAACCAGAATCGCGTGCACATGGCGAACGCCTTGGCCTGCCGCTGCGTCCGAAACCAGAATCGTATGAAATCTGCTTTATTCCCGACAACGATTATCGTCGTTTCTTGAAAGACAATGCTGCCGAAGCGCTAGAAGAAAAAGCCGGACAAGGCGCTATCATGTTCGAAGGCGAACGTATTGGCACACACGAAGGATTTCCGTTCTATACAATTGGTCAGCGTAAGGGGCTCGGTGTTACACATTCCGAACCGTTGTATGTGCTGAATGTGTTGCCGCAGGAAAACATCGTCGAACTTGGCACAGAAGATAAACTCATCCATCAAGGACTTGTTGCTACCGACATGAACCTTATGAAGTATGCCGATCTTTCAACGCCGCAGCGCTTTCGTGTGAAGATTCGGTACAAGGACGAAGGAGCCCCCGCAGTCTGTTGGACTTACGAGGGCTTGCTTCATATTCGTTTTGATGAGGGACGTAAAGCTATTACGCCTGGACAGAGCGTCGTGATGTACGAAGGCGAAGACGTCGTCGGCGGTGGCATTATTCGCAACTGGGTCGACTAAGTCAAACAACCTCGTCTACCGACGTTAGCTAGCAACAATTAGCGCTTCACAAGCTGACGCATCCACACCGACTCGCCTGCACGTACACGCACGAAGTATGTGCCCGATGCAACGTTTGAGAGCGACATGCTTAGATCAGTTACGCCATCAATTGCTTCTGACATAAGAACTACTGTTCCAAGTGTGTTCACAACCTCAACGATGCGGCTCATGCCCGGTGGAAGTTGAATGCGTACATCACCATCTGTCGGGTTAGGATAGATCGCAAATGTTGCAGCTACGTCGTCCTGTACAGAAACGGGCCCGATTACAAACGTATACGGCTCTGAACTGACGGTGCATCCATCGGAATTCGTAACGGTTACCGAATACGTTCCGCTCTGTTGTGGTACGAATTCGCGCTGGGTACCACCGCTGACAGCAACGTCACCAGCATACCATTGGAAAAGCGTTATGCCACCAATTGCAGACGACCTGATCGTATCACCGCCACGGCGAGTGATGCTCGGTTTGGTAGGACTGCGCTTGATTGTAATTGTAATTGGTTGGGATACGTTGGTACAGCCATTGGCATCTTCGACATTCACCGTGTAGGTACCAGTTTCGCCAACACTACCCAGACGAATCGACTTTGATGTTGAGCCGTTCGACCAGATGTACTTCGCAAATCCGTCAGAGGCCTGAAGTTCAATGCTATCGCCAGCGCACACAGTGGTCGGACCTACAGGTGACACCTGAGGTTGTGGAGCCGAACAAAGTTGTGCTGTGATTTCCCAGATGCCACGTCCGTACGTTGCAACACGCAGCTTCGACGTTGGTGTAATAAATGAAATGTCTGTAACGATTGTTGTCGGCATACCGTTGCCGAATGGCGACCACGATGTGCTTCCGTCATCTTTAAAGAAGACACCAACATCGGTTCCCACATATAGTCTGCCTGGCGAACCCCTTTGGTAGTACACTGCATTGCAAGGAACGTTTGGTAATCCTGCACCAGTAATGTTTGTGACAATACCATTTTTTACTTCAACAATTTTTGTCGATATATATCCGCCATAGGTAACCCACCAACGCTTAGCGTCAATTGGATGTACTTGGACATCCTGGATATATCCTCCGCCAATGCCACTCTGTGCCTGCCAGGTTTGTCCGCCATTCGTTGTGTACTTAACAGAGGAATTAAAACCAGCATAAATGTACTGGTCATCTGAAGGAGCAACGGCAAGGTGACGTATGAGATCGTCTTGAGGGAAGTTGCTAATCTTCTCCCAGTTGCTTCCGTAGTTATCACTCATGTGCACGTTGGTGTAACCAACGTACACCATGCCTGTTGTTTTGGGATGCGTAACTATTGGTGTCACCCACGAGCCGGCTGGCTCACCGAGTCTTTGCGCATTCGCAATAAAATCCCAGTTAAATCCTGAATTCATCGATCGCGAGAAGTTTCCGTATTGCGAGCTGCCATACATGATCGTAGGATTTTCTGGGTCGATTGCGTTATCCATGCCGTCGCCGCCTAGTACATGTACAAACGAAGTGCCGTTCGAAGACAGGGTCGTGCCGTTGTCTTGTGCTCCGGCAATTGTAATGTTTGTATTTACGCTCGATGTAGCGAGGGCGTAATACTGCTGAATCTTAAGCCCCTTACTTATGTCCGTCCACGAAACGCCCTTGTTTGTCGACCGTGCAATGCCGCCATCGTGGCACGCATAGATGATGTCGCGCGAAGGATGACATTTCAAATAGTGCTGGTCGGCATGAACCCAAGGTGCACCGTTTCCGTTGTTATGTGCCGATAACGTAAATGCTCCAGCAGCGTTTGTTGAGCGCCAGATGTTCACTCCACCAACAAAAACATGATTGGCATTTGATTGATGTATCTCGAGGGCGAGGTCGTACTGGCCTTGTCCACCTACGTCGTTACCGCTTGATGACCAGCCAAGAAGGTTTTTCGAACCAGCTACTTTGTCGTATGTCGCTCCCTGCGTCGTCGATTTGTAAATGCCTTCAAACCCACTATTCGATGCAAGTGCAGCAAGACCCATTACAAGGTTTGCATCGGCGCGCGAAACCGCTAATCGAATGCGCTGAGCAGCAGCAACCGATTTTGTTAACGTCCATGTTAATCCGTTATCAATCGACCGAAAGATAGCTGCACCACCCGAACGTGATGAAGTAGCAGCATGAAGGATGTCCGGCTGATCGATGTTGCCAACGAGATCTCTATAGAATGCCGAATTCGAAACTTGATTCCATGTCGCGCCGCCATCTGTTGTGCGACGTATGCCTGTATATGTGGCCGCGACGACGATGTCTGCATTACGCGGATCGACCCAAAGGCGTGCGACAAGGTTGTTACTTTCTGCTGTCATCGTAAGGCCTGTAGTCGTCCAGGTTGTACCCCCATCTACCGACTTAATTACTCCATACGAGAAACCAGGAAGGTTAGAAACTACACCCGGAATAGAAGCATTGGCGTCGCCTGTGGCCACATAAATAATGTTTGAGTTCGATGCAGCAATCGCAATGTCGCTTACACCAAACGTTGGAAGAATAGGCACATTCACAGCTGTCCAGTTACTACCAGCATCTACGGACTTCCAAATTCCACCCTGAGCAGACCCAAGAAACATCAAATCGGGGTTCGTGCGAGAAATTTCAACGCAGTTCACGCGACCTATACCGTTCCAGCCGCCGTTTACGGAAACGCTGGAGGGTCCGGTCGGACCCAATTCAACCCATGTTGCTTGTGCTTGAACATCAGGCTCCATCTTGCGACGATTCACTTTCGCCGCTTCCGTCGCGTATTGCAGCGACGAAGGGAATCCTCCGTCAGGAGTTTGGCGAGCCTCCCAGAACCACTCCCAACGACGGAACTGTTTGCTGACCTTTGTCGAACCGTCAGGCTGAACGCGTTCAAGCTGACTTTTGAGATCGGCGCGTACACGCACATAGTCGCCATCAGTCGCAACAAGTGTTACGGCAACCAGACAAAACGTGAGTGCAATCGAGAATGTATGTTTCATATTCATCTAGGAGTTAGTGTCGATGTAATAGGGTCGCCGACCGATGACGCTGACATAACGTATGTGTTACGCAGAGCGTGCAATCAACCGTCATGTCTCAGGTTTTGCGTCTCAGCTTTCGTGCGCCCTTGTAGTATCGTAACGTGTTGGCAATCATAGACTCACCAAGTGTTACTTTCAAAAGTTGTTTAGATGTTAATGTCACCCGTTCGTGTCCGTTTGCCTGTCGCGCGGCATGTATCATCTTCTGAATGCCCGTAAACAGAACTCGCACGGGAAGTTTATGATACACTCCAAGAACCAACTGCGAGCATGCGGCCACCACCGACCTACCAAATGCTCTCACCGACGAAAAGTACCGAAACTGGTAGCGAACAACCTGTTCCGACATTAAAAGCCACCGAGCCGAATGATCTTTGTTGTCGTATGCACCGACATGAATCGTTCGCATCCAAGGCACATACTTTACTTCGTAGTCACGTGCAATAAGTCGAGCTGCCAAGTCCGCCTCCTCGAGGTAGAATTTGTCCCAAAAGCCCCCTGCTTCGAAGAAGGGACCCTTACGTAGAATGGCGCATGCTCCGTAGAAAAAACCTACGTCCAGACCGTCCTCAGGGATCGTTTCGTACCGTGCGGCATATGGGTGCCAGTTAAACACGACACCTGTACGCTCGTCGACAATCTCACCTGCAAGCACTGCAAGGTTCGTGCGCTGCTCCATGAACAAGACCCCACGTTCAAGCGTGTCGGTGTCTTCGGGGTATGCGTCGTCGTCCGTTCTGAACAACAGTGGCGCCGACGCGAGCTCTGCACCTTTGTTAAAGGCTAACGGACCGATGTTCTCTGGAAGATGCCGGTAGGTCATCTCCGGATACACCTCGCGCATCATGGCATCTGTGCCGTCGTTCGAACCGTTATCCATGACAATGAACTCAATCTCGCGCAGTGATTGCGACGCATAATGTTTCAGGCACCGTCGCAGTATGTCGCGGCGGTTGCGCGTAACGATGACAACACTAAGTCGCGGTAACACTTGCACTACGACACAAAGATACCATTCAGATCGCCTTTCAGAGCGATATTTGCACCGTTCACTACGCATACGGAGCATCATGTACGGTTCTTTTAAAGAGCAGCTTACGAACGAGCTTGCGTCGATACGCGAAGCGGGATTGTTCAAAAGCGAACGCATTATTACATCGCCACAGGGACCCGAGATTACGGTCAGCGGATCTGCACGGCCCGTGCTGAATTTCTGCGCGAACAATTACCTCGGACTTTCCTCGCACCCCGACATCATCGCAGCTGCAAAAGACGCACTCGATTCGCACGGTTTTGGTATGTCGAGCGTGCGCTTTATCTGTGGTACGCAGGACATTCACAAAGAACTCGAACGGCACATCGCCGAATTCTGTCAGACCGACGACACCATTCTCTACGCTGCATGCTTCGATGCAAACGGCGGCGTGTTCGAACCTCTGCTGGGAGAAAACGATGCAATCATTAGCGACTCTTTGAACCATGCCTCGATTATCGATGGTGTGCGCCTTTGTAAAGCAAAACGTTATCGCTATGCATCGTGTAACATGCAAGAGCTCGAAGAACATTTGAACTCAGCCCGCGCCGAAGGTGTCCGTAACATTTTAATCGCCACCGATGCTGTGTTTTCGATGGACGGTACCATTGCACCTCTCGACAAAATCTGCGACCTCGCCGACAAATACGAAGCGCTTGTGATGGTCGATGAGTGTCACTCGATGGGCTTCATGGGCAAGAACGGACGTGGCGTTGTTGAGCATTGCGGTGTAACCGGACGTGTTGACATTATCACTGGCACACTCGGCAAGGCAATGGGAGGGGGCATAGGGGGCTTTACGACTGGACGCAAGGAGATCATCGAGTTGCTGCGTCAGCGATCACGTCCGTACCTCTTCTCGAACTCCCTTCCGCCCGCCATCGTCGGCGCTGGCATTGCAACCATGAAGCTGCTCAGCTCGACAACTTCGCTGCGCGACACACTCGAAGAAAACACAACGTATTTCCGCGAGCGCATGAGTGCACTAGGATTCGATATCGTGCCGGGCACACATCCTATTGTGCCTGTCATGTTATACGATGCGGCGCTGTCGCAAAAGATGTCCGAACTGTTACTCGAAGAAGGCATCTACGTCGTCGGCTTCTTCTACCCCGTCGTTCCGAAAGACAAAGCCCGCATACGTGTACAGGTATCCGCTGCACACACACGCGCACACCTCGATGCATGTGTCGATGCATTCGAACGCGTCGGTAAAATACTTGGTGTACTAAAAGCCGGAGTACTTCAATGATCGAAGGTCTATCGACGATGATAACGTTTTTTACCAACGACCTCGGAGCTAATCGATGATCGTTGGAATATGCGGTGCTGGAACCATGGGCCGCGGTATTGCCATTGCGTCGCTCGCAGCGGGACATACCGTTGTGCTGTTCGATGCAATTCTTACGACGCTCGCAAGTGCCGATAAGAACATTGCAGACCAGCTCGCAAAGAGCGTCGAAAAGGGCAAGATGTCTGCAGAAGACCGCGAGTCTTCCCTCTCTCGTCTTTCAACGAGCACCACGCTCGACGGACTTGCGAATTCTGACATCGTAATCGAAGCTATTCTCGAGAACCTCGAAATAAAGCAGGCATTGTTTATCAAACTCGAAGCGTTGTGTCGTCCAGATGCACTTCTCACATCGAACACATCTTCGATATCCATTACTGCCCTTTCGTCCTGTCTAAAGACCCCTACCCGATTTGCGGGATTACATTTCTTCAACCCCGCGCATATCATGAAGCTGGTTGAAGTAGTAAAGGGTACACTTACGTCAGATCCAACCGTAACCGCCTGTGTAGAATTCGCCAACGGACTAAGCAAGAAACCAATCGTGGCGAAAGACGTGCCGGGCTTTGTTGTGAATCGCGTTGCTAGAAATTTTTACAATGAGGCGCAGCGCATCGTCATGGAAAACGCCGCATCCATTCCTCAAGTCGACACACTTATGAAAGCCCTCGGCTTCAAAATGGGTCCGTTCGAACTCATGGACCTCATCGGCGTCGACGTGAACCTCGACGTCACAAAATCGATGTACGCCGGCTACTTCAACGAACCACGCTTCAACCCTTCGCTACTTCAACAGCAATACGTCGACGCAGGCCTTCACGGCCGCAAAACCAAGAAGGGCTTTTACGATCACGAAGGATAGAACAAGGACCGGAATGCGATTGTTAGCCGTGAGCGTATGAGTTTTTATAGGGGTAATGTTCGTGCGCACTTCTATGTTGGCGGTCTTCATCTTCGGCATCGTCAGTGCGACAGCAGCATCCGATGGCGACATCTCATTGCGCTATCGACTGTCATATGGAAAGTCGTGGTTTACAGGTACCACACTGGCAGTAGCTGGGCAGGAGGTGTGTCCATCGTTCGGGGACTTCAACGGAATTTATTCGTCGCAATCTGTTGGCCTGGGAATTTCATTTCTTGGAATCGGACATTTTAGCATCGACGGTGGCGTTCAGACCATGGTCGCATACGGACAGATCCCAGGTGATTCGCTACCTTCTCTCGATCCGAACGGCAAAGTCATCTTTTGCGTTGTTCAGTACGAGGGTAGCATCTCGCTTTTCGATGGATATATTCGACCTTCGGTTGCCATAGACCTACCGCTGGGCATAACAGCAGAATGTGGCGCGAGAATTTTATTCAACGCATCAAATAACGTGACTATTGTACTCCGCTTAATCTCAGATGATAGCGTCGTATTTGATAGACAGGAAGCGCCTGGTGTCATATTATTCGATAACGATCGAGCGATGGTAACCAGTAGGGGTCCGATTCCCAGCCTTCCTCCTACACGCATAGACATCGATATAGCGGTTGGCAAATCGTTTGTCATCGACGATGTCACAATTCAACTTCAGGCGATGAACAAATCGGACTAACAGATATGATCCTTGATGCTCGAGTAAGGAGTTATGCGCTTGCAGGTACGCTCGCATTTCTTTATCGCTTATAGTTGCAGAAGAGATCATCAATAGTCGCTTACTTCGGGTAGTAGCTCACATCATATAGTCGCACAAAATTGGGGGAGTTATGCGTTGTGTCTGTTTTGTTGCTGTATTGATCATTGTCGTCAATGCTCGTGCTGACGATGGTTTGATTTTACGCAGTAAAATATCGTACGGGAATGCGTTGTTCGATGGTGACGTTAAGCCAATCCTGAATTCACCTGCAATTCTATATCCATCACACTATAGCTTTAAAGGTCCGTATCGAAGTTTCTCAATGGGTGTCGGCACAGACTTAAATCAAACATTTACCGTAAGTGCGGATATCGGAATTCATAGTATGTCAGGATCGAATACCGAACCTGGGTGGGGATTTAGAGCAATAAACCCAGATGGCTCATACACAGAATCGGGTCTGGAGTATGATCTTGATGTTTCGGTGTTTGATGCGTTCTTGCGTCCGGCCGTGGCGATTCAACTTCCCATTGGATTTTCTATAGAATTAGGTTTACCGGTTCGTTTCAATGTGAACAGCAGGATAGCTTCAACTGTACGGTATGTCTCCGCTCCCAACTCAAGGTTAGATTCCGCCTACGCTGACTCGATGTTTGCTGCCAGTGGGCATCACCCTGTTTTTGATGTTGACAAACCCGTACGTCTGTACGATCAGGAAATCGAAGACATGCCTACGGTGTTAGTTGCCTTTGATTTGGAAATCGGAAAAGCCTTCGTCGTTAAGGACGCTACGGTTCAAATTCTTGCTGGATACAGATTCGGTTTCGCACCGATAAGTGCTGTGCGTAGTCTCCGTGTGAATGCTATAGACCTATCACTTTGCGTGATGTACCGGCTTTAGTATTAGCCTAAGCTTCAGCAACATCGTATTTGATTGCGGCACTGTCCTTATTTTCAAGAACCCATTCGCATTCGCACAACACGTTGCGACTTCTGTTCGTGTCGTGAAATGACGAAAACCCTTTTCTACATTCCGGTTGCCCTTGAGTCTCCCAACTCTTATAGCCTCTCGCTTTGCGTTTTCACTTCGCGGTAACGGCTTTGCGCGGTTCACGACTATTGTGTCGGTTGTTAGCGTTGCCCTGGGCTGCATTGCATTAATTGTTGCGATGAGCGTGTTACGCGGCTACGAAGAAGCCATCGTTGCAACAGCAACACAGTTTGCAGCACCGATCGAGATACGTCCGATCTTCGGACAAACCATACCCGAATCCGATAAGGTAATCGCTGCCGTCAAAAACGTCGAGGGAATTAAAGAAGTCGACCCCATCGTCTCGCGCGAAGCACTCGCCCGCACACGCAAGGGCGTCGACGGCATCCTCCTCCTCGGCGCAACGCCTAAACGTATGGCGGTCTTGAACGAAGCTATTGTCAACTGGCAAGGGGCTGCTTCGCAAGGGGCTATCAATGCACCAGGGGCCCCTTCGCAAAGGGTTAACAATGCATCAGGGGCTGCTTCGCAAGGGGCGCTTGTTGGTGTGGACTTGGCTACGCGACTCGGTCTAAACGCTGGTGATACGCTCGTTGTGTATGCATCGAGTTCGTCGAGCACATCGACCGAGCCGATGTTGTTCACGGTTAGAGTGCGCGGTGTAATTCGTTCGGGCATGCAGTCGTTCGACGATGCGGTGGTTGTAATGGACATCACAGCATTGCAATCTGCGCTTCGTATGCAGCCGTCAGAGATTTCTGGACTAGCTGTGTACCCAGATGACACAGACATGGATGCAGATGTGATGGCGACCATGATTGGTCCGGTTATCGGACCCCGTCTGTTCCCACAGACCTACACACAACGTTTTCAGTCGATGGCTTCGTGGATTGCATTACAGAAAGAACCCATACCAATTGTTCTAGGTCTAATCAGTATAGTTGCAGTGTTTACTATTATCTCGACGCTACTTATTGCCGTTGTTGAGAAGTCACGCAGTGTAGCCGTATTACGATGTCTGGGCATGACGTCGAGGTCGATTATGTCGGTGTTTGCGCTGAACGGACTCCGCATTGGCATCACAGGCATTTTGCTGGGCACGGGCGTTTCGCTGACATTTATTCTAGCGCAGAAATACTTCGAGTTTATTCGGCTCGATGGCACCATCTATTATTTATCGGCGTTGCCCGTTTCCCTGAGCCCCTTACCGTTTGTACTTGTGCCTTCGGTTACGCTTGTATTGTGCCTGGTGGCAAGTGTGATACCTATGATACTCGCTTCGAGGGTAAGTCCGGTGCGGGCGCTGCGTTTTTCTTGAAGAGGTAGTAGTCGACGCTAACGCGACCTGGACCGAAGAAGAATACCAGCATCGATAAGAGCAGGAAGACGACTGGCAGTTCTTTCTTGCTGAACGGATCGTTCATGAAAAAGACAAAGACGATGATAGAGAACAAACCAATGCTCATGATTGCTGCGGGACGTGTAAAGAGTCCAACAATCAAGAGCACACCACCAAGAAATTCTGTATACGTTGCAAGAAACGCTTGAAAGCCCGCAAGGGGCCATCCATAAGACGTTAGCTTTTCTGTCATGCCTGCCGTGCCGTCAAAAACTTTCGAGGAGCCGTGGTACACCAACAGCATACCCAGCGCTACGCGCAGAATTACCGTCCACGTGCCGACCATCCATGGGTCTGTTAGGAAGTGTTTGTAAGAGCGGAAGTGCATAGACATATCATGCCGGTGTAAGTGATGACGCCATAATGCGTGGCAACGCACCTTCATAAGACTCACGCAGATCTTCGACCGAGCAGTCTACAAGGTCGGCAACGACGAACCTATTACCACCTGTTGTTCCAAGCGTTACGAACGGTACCGACGCAGCTTCACACCTCGAACGTATCTCATCTCTCTGTGAAGGGGCTGCGCTGATGATAATCCGCGACTGTGCTTCACCAAATAGATGACCTGCATGTTTTTCAAATGGGAATGCGATATCAGCACCAATGCCGTTACCCATCGACATCTCGGCGAGTGCTACAAGGAGTCCACCTTCTGCACAATCGTGCGCACACGCTGCAATGCCATCGCGAATAAGCTCGAGCGTGAGTTTCTGTAGACGGACTTCTTCGTCCAGATCGATGAACGGTGCGTCCCCTGCCAGCTTGCCCTTCACAACCTTCATGTATTCAGAGCCACCAAGCTCGTTGCGTTGCCATCCGAGCATGTGAATGTGCTGGTTGTTATCTGTGAATGCAGAACCAACAACAGTATCGATGTCATCAATGAGTCCGAGCATTCCAATCGTCGGCGTCGGAAACACCGCGTGTGATTGCGACTCGTTGTGAAAGCTAACATTACCGCCCGTAACAGGTGTGTCGAACGCACGACATGCATCACCCATTCCACGAATAGCCTCTGAGAACTGCCAAAACACTTCAGGATCGTATGGATTTCCAAAGTTCAAACAGTTCGTAATTGCAACGGGTTGTGCCCCAACACACACGCAGTTGCGTGCAGCTTCGGCAACGGCAATCATTGCACCACGATGCGGGTTTAAGTACACGTAGCGACTGTTGCAATCTGTTGTCACAGCAACGGCGCGTCCGGGGAGTTCCTTGATGCGCAGAACTGCAGCATCGCCGTCGAAACGGACAACAGAATTTGTGCCGACTTGCGAATCGTATTGTTCGTAAATCCAGCGCTTGCTTGCTATGGTTGGAGAAGCAAGCAGACGCATGAGGATCGAGGTGCACTCAAGGGTTTGAAGGAACGGACCGTGATCGATTGCACGCCGTGTCATCTTCAGATAGTCGGGCTCTGTCTTTTCGCGTGTGTACACAGGTGCGCCACCACCAAGCACAAGTGAGTGTGCAGGAAGATGTGTTACTAGTTTACCATTACGTGTTACGTCAATAAATCCGTCAGCAGTGACTTCGCCAATCTGAATAAACGGCACATCCCACTTTTCGCAAATCTGCAATGCCTGCTCTTCGCTTCCCTTTTTCACAACGACCAGCATACGCTCTTGCGACTCCGACAACATAATTTCATACGCCGACATCCCTGCTTCGCGCAGTGGTACTAGATCGAGATCGATGCGCATTCCAACGCCACCCTTTGCACTCATCTCAGAGGTCGAGCAGCTAATACCAGCGGCACCCATGTCTTGCATGCCAACAACAACACCTGCACGTATGAGCTCGAGTGACGATTCGAGCAGAAGTTTTTCTGCGAATGGGTCGCCCACTTGTACGGTCGGACGCATGTTTTCCGTCAGCTCGTCGAACTCGCGCGAAGCAAGCAACGACGCGCCGTGAATGCCATCACGTCCCGTTGCCGACCCCATAATAAACACTGGGTTCCCCACACCCTCTGCCGTAGCCGAAGCCATGGCATCTGCCTTGAGCACACCAACGGCCATCGCATTTACTAATGGGTTATCGGTATAACAACGGTCGAAGTACACCTCACCCGCAACCGTCGGCACACCAAAGCAATTGCCGTAATGTCCGATGCCATGCACAACGCCTTTTATGAGGTACTTCGTCCGTTCCGTATCCGGTTCGCCAAATCGCAACGAGTTCAATGCCGCAATCGGACGCGCACCCATGGTGAAAATGTCGCGAAGGATGCCCCCTACGCCCGTGGCAGCCCCTTGAAACGGTTCGACTGCACTTGGGTGGTTATGCGATTCAATCTTAAATGCAACACCGTAACCTTCTCCAATATCAATAACGCCAGCATTTTCTTCTCCCGCTTCCACCATCATGCGTTTGCCCTTGCGAGGTAACGTCTTTAGCAGCGCGATAGAATTTTTATACGAGCAGTGTTCGCTCCACATCACCGAATACACACCAAGTTCAGTGTAGGATGGTGTCCGGCCAAGCACCTCGCATATAGCGGTGTACTCGTCGGGGGTGAGGCCCAGCTCTTTTGCTGTTTCGGCAGTTACTTCAAGTTCAGTGTAGGGTGTTTGTGTTGACATTGTTGTTGACTCAGGCATGAACGATGGCATTCGTATCGGTGGGTTGTTCGATTGGTGTGCGACGTGTTATTTCTTGAACGAACCCGCTTGCGGCTGCTCCGGCTAACATCGATAGGAATGATTCGGGTTGTTTTAGAGGCCAGTGTTCTTTTACAAAGAAGGTCGAGTAGTTGCCACTTCTGAATTCTGGTGTGTCAATCACTAACCGACAAAAAGGAATCGTTGTCTTGAAGCCAGCAACGTGATAATTATCGAGTGCTTTTATGGTCTTCTCGATACAGGCTTCGCGATTATCTGCATAGATTATAAGTTTTGCAACCATCGGGTCGTAATGGACAGTAACCGCATACCCTTCGTACAGTGCACTGTCGTTGCGAATGCCATCACCTTCGGGCAACTGCATAAAGCTTACAGCGCCTGTGTCAGGCAGGAAGTCGTTAAACACATCTTCGGCACACACGCGGCACTCAATGGCATGTCCGTGTGGCACCGCAATATCCTCTTGCTTCATGGTAAGGGGCTCGCCCGCTGCAATCCGTAACTGCTGCTCGACAAAGTCCACACCAGTTACCATTTCCGTCACCGGATGTTCGACTTGCAAACGCGTATTCACTTCCATGAAGTAGAACTCGCCTTTTGCATCGAGCAAGAATTCTATTGTACCTGCATTTGTGTACTTCGCATCTTGCACCAAGCGCGCTGCGGCTTCACCCATTGCTTTACGAACGGCTGGTGTTACGGCAGTCGACGGAGATTCTTCGATTACTTTTTGATGACGTCGTTGTATCGAGCATTCACGTTCGGGGAAATACAGCACCGTGCCATTGTTATCGGCAAGAACTTGTATCTCGATATGTCGCGGCTGTTGAATGTAGCGTTCGATAAAGACACGTCCGTCGTTAAACGCCGCCACCGCCTCATTCTGCGCAGAACGAAATGCAGCTTCGACCTCGCTCATCTTCTCCACGATGCGCATTCCTTTGCCTCCGCCCCCTGCCGCTGCCTTTATGATAACGGGCATTCCAATGCGTTCTACTACACGCCGTGCATCCTCGATGTCAGCCACGGCTCCGTCCGACCCCGGCGACACCGGCACGTTCGCAGCAATAGCAATCTCGCGTGCAGCAGTCTTATCGCCAAGCATTGCAATCGCCTCAGGGGTGGGTCCGATAAACGTCATCCCCGCTTCGGCCACCATACGTGCGAACTCTGCATTCTCGCTCAGAAACCCATACCCGGGATGAATGGCATCACACTGCGTGGCAATGGCGGCATCGAGCACCTTCTGTGCAATCAGATACGACTCACGCGGCGTATACCCTCCGATAGCCACAGCCTCGTCGGCCTCCTGCACATGCAGGGCCTGCTCATCGGCCTCGGAATAGATAGCCACCGTCTTCACGCCCATGCTCCGGCACGTATGAATAACACGCAGGGCTATCTCCCCGCGGTTGGCAATAAGGACTTTTGAAAACATTGGCGCAAGATACGGAGCACGCCGAATCGAAACGTTGCGAGAAACTTGCGTAAGTAACGGCTGCAATCTCTCGTTTTGCTAGTAAGCTGGATACGTCGGGGAAGTTGCCCCCCCTTCGTCGGTGCAAAGTGACAGTCTAAAGAGCTGCCATACTGTCCATGAATATGCTGCCAGATGGTTGAACAAAAGTAAGTTATGTCGTGCTGCGTTCGCGTGAATCTTTCGATTTCTTTCTGAGGGATTCGCCTTGCAGTTCGAGTCGATGTGCATCGTAGATAATGCGATCGAGAATCGCATCAGCAACGGTCTTTTCACCGATCACATCATGCCAGGTATTCACGGGCAGTTGTGAGGTGATGATCATCGATGACTTTCCGTGCCGGTCTTCGATGATTTCCATGAGCGCCGCTCTGCTCTGCGGATCAAAGGGCTGTAAGCCGAAATCATCGAGAATCAGCAGCTGTTGCTTTTCCAATCTGGCGATCTCTTTCATGTAGCTGCCGTCAGCCTTGGCCATTTTCAGCCTCGAGAACAGTTTCGCCGTGTTGTGATAGTTGACTTTGTATCCGAGTGAGCACGCCTGATGGCCGAGCGCGGATGCAAGATAACTTTTACCGATACCTGTGCTACCTGTGATCAGAATGTTCTCGTGGTTGTCGATGAACGTGCAAGCTGCAAATCGCATGATGAGATTCTTGTCGATGTTGCGATCGATATCGAACAAGAGTGATTCGATCGAAGCTTTGTAGCGGAAGCGAGCGTTCTTCAGTCCGCGTTCTACGCTTCTGTCCTGGCGATCATCCCATTCAGAATCAATGAGTGCAGCGACCATTTCATCGGGTGTTAAATCGTCTCTGCGCGTGGATTCGATGGTTGTCTTAAACAATCGAAACATGCCGTGCAGTCGCATCTTCCGCATCTTGTCCAAGGTGTTGGTATTCACGTGTGGTCTCCATTGGTTGTGAGTGATGGTGTACTGCCATAGTAGGTGTCGCCACGAATGTTGTCATGTTCGGGCATCGTCCCTGATCCCGCTGGCGATTCCGGGACGTTGTCAAGCCCTGTTTCGAGAATGCGTTTAATCGTGACGTAGTTATACACGCCGTACTCGAGCGCTCTGGCGCAGGCCCGTGTGAGCCGCTCATCGCCAACACGCTTGGCATAGCTGAGGATACCTCGGCATGTTCTGAATGCCTGTTCAGGATGTGGGCTGAGCTGAACGATGCGTTGTATGTACGTATGTACATCGGGGCTGATGCGCGGAGTTCTGAACGCAGCTCATAGCGCATACGCGGCAGAGGAGCAAGGGCATCGCGCTCGACCTCGTCAAACATCTGTCGTCGGCTATAGGCACGGCCTTTGAACGGCGCCGTATTCAACACTTCGAGCTCAACACGGATTGCGAGGTTAAGGTCTGCAAGGGTTGTAAATGTGCGGTCGCGCAGTGCAGCGAAGATGCGCGTGTATACAATCTTGACAGCACCTTCGACCAACGCTTTGTCACGCGGTTTGTATGCTCGCGCTGGCAGCACCGTCATGCCATAGTGCGACGCGCAGTCTTCGAACGCTCGATTGATCTCCGGTTCATAGCGGTCACTCTTGGTGACTGCCGATCGCAGATTGTCGGGCACGATGGCATCGGGTGATCCACCATAATATTCCAGTGCGTTGATGCACGCAGCGATCAGATCTTCCTTGGTCTGACTCCACACCGCTTCAACATATATTAGTTGACTGGCACCAAGGATGCTGACAAAGACCTCTACGTCGCGGACGACACCTAAGGCTGCATCCACGACGTGGAGTTTCTGACCGGTGAAGTCGATTTGCATCTTGTCACCGGCTTTATGCTCGATGTGCATCGTCGGATTGGATTGCGCGAGCCACACACGAACATGTTGCTTGAATTGCGTCAGACGGAAGCCGTCGGGATACTTGGTATAGTATTCATGCCAGAGCAGATCGAGCGTCACGCCACGCTTCTTGAGCTCGCGCTCGATCATCGGCATCAGTTTGTACAGCGCCTGAACACGCGCATTCGGTTTGGCTGCCGGTACGCGCAAAAACATGCCATGAAGATCGTTGTCGGAAAGCTCCATGCACTCGTGTGTGCTAAGGCCGCATTCCTTGAACCGGGCAAGATACTTTCGTAGCGTATTGCGCGACACGCCGGTCATGTCGATGATCGACTGCATGCTCTTTTCGCGGCTGAGCAGGCGAAGAATTTGTCGAAGGGTACTCATGCATATGGGTTGGTTTGCCATCGTTCTAGGTTGTTTGTGGGTACAAACTCCTAGTTAACAATGGTCCCGGCAGTGCATGTACAGCTGGCGTCAACGACGATCACGTTGCTCCGACGAAGGGGGTCACCTTCGTCCGACGAGAGGGGTAAGATTGCTCCGACGCACCCCTGTCAGGTTCGTCCGATGGAAGGGGGTACTTTTGTCCGACGTTTCCAGCTAGTAGTCCATCTGAAATGCCTTTCTCTGGAAATACCAGGGGATTCGTCGTACATGTTGGCGATGTTGAATTGTTCTTGCGACAATTGAGCAATGAAGTGATTATCACCGACATTAATGGGCGCGATTGTGAAACCGATGTAGCATGCAATGGCATTTACTTTGTTCGCGAAACAACACGAAGGTTTGTTCTAGTTGTTATTCCATAGTTACGCCAGCTCGATTATCGTCACCCCGTCTCCCCCTTCTTGGATCGTGCCAAGGCGAGAGGTCTTTATTTGTGGGTGTTCTTTCAGGTAGTCCTGCACCACCCGACGCATGGCGCCCGTGCCCTTGCCGTGGATGATGGAGACGTGTGTGAGGTTGCCGAGCACAGCGTCGTTAATAAACATTTCCAATTCACGTAGGCCTTCGTCGGCGCGTTTGCCACGCAGGTCGAGGTTGGTGTGTGAATCCATCTTGAGCATCACACCCATGTCGCGCTCAGGCATGGGTTTTGGTTTGGACGTTGTGGTGCTGAGTTTGGAGAGTTGGAATTTGAATTTGATACCATTGACTTCGACCATTGCGGAGGCGGACTTAGTATCGATGGATATCACAGTGCCAATTGCATTGGTGCCATCGACAACAACAGTGTCCCCTGTTTTGATTGCAGCGGAGTCAGATGATGCGTGTGATGATGCGTGTGATGCGCCATGTGTGCCACCGTAATGCGAAACACCTGAATACGGTGTCTGTGATCCGTGCGATGAATCGGAAGCGTCATCAGCCAACGCATTTGAAAGCTCCGATGCCTCTGCACTGAACGCCTTCTTTATTTCGGCTGCACTCTTTTGTTGTTCGCGGACTTCGCGAATGGTGTTTTCGACGAGGGCTTGCGCCTTACGAAGAACTTCACGCGCTTCTTCGCGTGCGTCCTCGACAACGGTTGAGCGTTTTTGCTTGACTTGTGCCAGACGTTCTTCGTAGTCCTTGCGGAGGCGTTCGGCCTTCTGGTGTTCCTCGGCGGACTTCATGCGCAGGTCTTCGGCTTCCTGACGGAAACGCTGCATGGCTGTAATGCTCTGCTCGAGTTCGTCGTGACGTTCACCGAGATAACCACGGGCGCGTTGAACGACGACGTCGGGTAAGCCAACGTTGTGCGCTAACACGAATGCGTAGGAGTTGCCCGGGACGCCAGGCAGGAAGCGGAACGTGGGCTGCATCTGTGCTTCGTCGAAGGCAAGGGAGGCGTTTTCGATAGCCGGACGTGTGAGTGCGTATTGCTTGAGTGATGATTGGTGCGTCGTGATAACGAAGCAAGCCCCGCGCTCGAGCAGGCTGTCGAGAATTCCAGCCGCGAGAGCGCCCCCTTCAGCAGGATCTGTACCCGCGCAGATTTCATCGATGAGCACCATTGCGTCGCGTCCGCAGTGCGACAGGATGTCACGTATGCGGATGATCTGTGAGGAGAAGGTGCTGAGGTTGCTTTCGATGGACTGATGATCGCCGATGGCTGTGAAGATGCGGCGGATGCCGGTGCGACACATGCCGAGTGGAAACACGCCGCACATTGCCATGGCCATGGAGAGTCCGATGGTTTTCATGGCGACGGTCTTACCGCCGGCATTCGGACCGCTTATGAGGATGCCACGTGTTGCTTCGCGAAAGTCGACACTCAAAGGAATGACTTCGTTGTCATCGTCACGACTACGCGACTGTTTTTCGCGGCGCACTTGCGACTTCAATACCGGATGATGCACGTTGCGCAGTTCTACATCTTCGTCGTCCGCAATGATTGGCTTGATACCGCCAAGGTCGACGGCGTATCGTGCACGTGCAAGAATAGAGTCGAGCTGAAGCAACACATCGAATGCAGCTCGCACGTCGGGTGCAACTGCTGCAAGTTCTGCTGTGAGAGTAGTAAGTATTTTTATGATTTCGCGATTCTCTCGCGCATGAAGCAACGACAGCTCGTTGTTCATGTCGAAGGTTTCGGCAGGCTCCATAAACACCGTCGAACCGCTTTGCGACACACCGTGTATGATGCCAGGCACAGAGCGCTTGTCACCCACCCGCAGCGGCAACACAAATCGTCCGTCGCGCTGCGTAATGAACTCGTCCTGCAGAATTTCGTCCTCGCCAAACTTCTTCAGAATGCGCTGCAACCGTGAGCGCAGTCGTGCACTCAGCTCGTGAATTTCCTTGCGTATTGCCTGCAGCTCACGACTTGCGTTGTCGCGCACCGTACCTGTGTCGTCGATGGCATCGGTGATGTGTTTTTCGAGGACACGATTATCGATAAGGGACTCGACGAAGGCGCGGAGGCGTTCGGCGGCCGGACGTTCCCCGATGAAACGGCGCGTGGTGCGGCTGACGGACATCGCCTCTTGCACATGCAGAAGCTCGGTGGCGGAGAGGAAGTTGCCTTCGATGATAGCTTTTGTTACTAACGGACGTATATCGCTAACACGCTCGAACGGAAATGGCACACCCGATGCAATAATGTCCACACATTCCTGCACACGATCGAGATCGTCGCGCAGGTCGTCGGCATCGGTGCGCGGACGTAATGCGCGGACGACATCTCCGGCCATAGACGTCATGCAATACTTAGCGATATCATCGAGCACATGCGGAAGATCTAGCTCTTCCATTGCCCGCTCCATTAGAGCGCCATCGGTGGTGTCGACGGGTTGTCTCATGATGCTCCGAGTAATTCCTTGGCCAGACGCTGCACTGCTGTGCCGTCGACCTTGCCCTTTAACGTCTTCATTGCTGCTCCCATTACCTTGCCCACATCACTTGGTGATGTCAGACCCTGTTGTTCGATGATACTTCGCAGCTCGGCACGCACGTCGTCGTCGCTCATCATCGCAGGCATATAACCATTGATGATTTCGAGTTCTGCGCGTTCTTTATCTGCCGATTCGGTACGACCATGTTTGTCATACATTTCAATCGCGTCCTTGCGCTTCTTTGCCGCATTGCTAACGATCTTTAATTCATCGGCTGCCTCCATGGCATTTCCGGACCCGTTTTTTTCGAATTCGATGACAGCAGCGCGCATCATGCGCAATGTTTCGAGCTTTAGTTTGTCGCCCGCCTTCATGGCTTCTTTCATGTCGGCGTTAATGCGTTCTGATAGATTCATACGTCAAAGATAGCCCCTTGGCGCCCCTTGTTCGTAACTTTGAAGTCGCATTCAGGAGCATTATGCCCGCCATTAAAGCCGTCGTCTTCGACCTCGACAATACCCTTGTAGATTTCATGGCCATGAAGAGGCAGGCCGTGGACGCTGCCATTGCGGCCATGATGGATGCTGGCCTGATGCTTACGTACGACCAGATACGGGGTCAGATCGACGCCATCTACAACGAACTGGGCATCGAATACCAACAGGTCTTCGACCGTCTGCTTACGGACCATCTGGGCAAGATCGATTTCCGCATTCTCTCGGCCGGCATTATTGCCTATCGTCGCGCACGCGAAGCTGTCCTGAAGCCCTACCCGCACGTAACGGCAACACTCATGCAACTCAATCGCATGGGCATCAAACTCGCCATCGTAAGCGACGCACCAACGCGCGAAGCGTGGCTGCGGTTGTGCTTCATCAACTTCCACCATTTCTTCGATGTGGTTGTTACGTTCGACGACACAGGCGAACGCAAGCCAAGTCCGAAACCCTTCCAGGCCGCCCTCGACAAACTCGGCGTCGGGGCCGAAAGCGCCATCATGGTCGGCGACTGGGCAGACCGCGACATGGTCGGCGCCCGCGGCGTAGGAATGCGCACCGCATTTGCAAAGTATGGCGACTCCTTCGGCAACCAGCTCGTCGACGCCGACTACGTCCTCGAAGACATCAAGCAATTAATCGACATCATTAAAGAGCACAACTAGTGATTCTTCCGATTTATACATACAACCATCCGGTGCTCAAGCAAAAAACAGCACCCATTGACGATTTGTCCGACGAACTAAAAGAGTTTATTAACGACATGTTCGAAACGATGTACGAAGCCAATGGCATCGGACTCGCCGCGAATCAAGTTGGTAAGGGGCTTTCAATAACTGTTATCGATACGGCTCAAGCAGACGATGACGAGCCGCATGCGCAGCAAGCAAACCACACCGCTCATCGCGGAGAGCGCGTTGTGCTTATCAACCCCGTCATCGAATTGTTCGGCGAAGAAGAAGAAGAATTCGAAGAAGGCTGTCTAAGCCTCCCCGACCTTCGCGACATCGTGGTACGTCCGACAGAAATTCAAGTCCGTTACCTCGATGCAAACTTCAAAGAGCAGGTCCGTCAGGTCGATGGCCTTCTCGCCCGCGTCATGCAACACGAGATCGACCACCTGAACGGCACGTATTTCTTCGAGCGCCTTTCACCCATCCGCAAGACGCTCGCACAAGGCAAACTAAAGAGGATTGCCAAGGGCGATTTCGATGCGGAGTACGAAGTGTTTAGAGAGTACGATGGACGCTCAGCTCTGTAACTGCAGTGGGGTTAGTGCGCTCAGGAAGCGGGCGTTCAGCAACGTGCTTTTGATCACGTTCGTCCGCATTGTCCAGAACAAACAGGGAATTCCAATTCGAATTACAGCCAGCGTTGCCACGTTCGGCGACGTACACCATACTGTCTCGCGCTGCAAGCTGGTCGCAAGCCCGGGCACCGTTATATCGATGTAGTTTGGACGGGTTCGTTGGATCTGCGATGTCGTAAACATCAACTTCGTAATCGGTGCCTAAATAGAGCCGGCGCCGGTATTTGCAGAGCTTGCCGTCAATTACGGGCGCAAAAGAACTAAAGTCTTATATCAACGACAATTGCATCGTCCGCTGATGTCCCCCACTTCGTATACGAACGAAGTACGTTCCTTTTGCTAATGAGCCGAGATCCAATGTGAAAGTTGTAGATCGCATAGAATCTGAGTAGATGAGTCTGCCGAAAGAATCTATCACTTCAACATCGCAGTCGTGCGCATCACTGTGGTTCGCGGAACCAACGACATGTACTCGTCCAGTTGATGGATTCGGGTACAGGCTAAACACTGAACCTTCTCGACTCTCATCGACGTCAGTCACAATAGTACGCTTCAACATTAGGCCACTTTCACCCGCTACGTACACCACCGAGCCATTGACGATGCAAATGTCTTTGATTCCTCGGCCGTTCGTCTCAGCGTTCTCCGTAGTCCACGTTACCCCACCGTCTGTTGTTGAATAGATCGCGCCAGTTTGATCTCCTGCAAATCCAACACGTTCATTTGCAAAACGAATGCAATTGACGGTTGCAGGAAACACCATATTGGGAGCGTGCCACGTTTCACCGCTATCCGTGGTGAACATTACTCTCATACTGGAGTAGGGCCTGCCAAATCCTATCCGTGATCCTGCGACCCAACCTCGCATTGTGTTGTGAAAGAACACCGACTTAATTTGCATGCTCTCAAAGTATAACTCGTTATCAGAAAGCCCGTCCCAAGTTTCACCCTTGTCTGTAGGCTTTGAAAGCATTCCAAAATCGCCTGCAATGGTGGGATTCCATCCACCCATGATGACTACACTATCATTCATTACTGACACATCTCGATTCCAAGATGGAGCTTCGAACGTGGAGCCTGTCATCGCCCAGTGATTTCCACCGTCTCGGGTGAATAGTGGCGAGCCAATCAGGCCAATAATTCCGTTCACAGGGTCAGCGAATCGGATGAACTTTACAACTGAGAGATCACCCTTGTTGCGATCACTCAACGTGTGCAAGCTGTCCCAAGTCGCACCACCGTTCGTTGTTTTGTATACGGTCTCACCGACCACGTAGCCAACCATTGGAGTGGGAAAATGAATGGACTTCAATTCATAGGTATTGCCATCTTCTATAGCATAACGCGTCCAATTCCTTCCGCCATCTACAGTCTTGTAAATCGAATTTCCTGCTGGAATAAAACCTGTATCCGGACTAGTAAAACTCACAGAAGTCACAGTCCCTCCATACCCAGTTTGCAATGCCTGCCACTGGCCAGCACAATCAATTGTGTGGTAAGACAGCACGAGGAATAGTAGTAGAGCCTTCATTTTTATAGTACCACCAACTTGTGGGTGACAACAGATCCATTTGAGCGGAGGACAACATAATCCCGGATCATGCGATAGGAATTGAAGATAGTAGAAGAAATGGCTAGTGGTGCGACATTTGCGTGATGGAGTTCGCCGCCAAAGAGGTGAAAGAAATGCGTCGCCAAATGAAATTCGAATTTTCAGACAAAAGCGTCTCTCCTTGGGGCGGTTTGCGCTT
>JAWXBR010000033.1:0-24203 GCA_034440235.1 bacterium | reverse complement strand
TCTATGTCTGTGGCCATGTCTACGGCCATGGGTATGTCTATGTCTGTGGCCATGTCTACGGCCATGGGTATGTCTATGTCTGTGGCCATGTCTACGGCCCCGCCGCTAGTTCGTAGTTTTGTTGCTCTACACTGCACTTGATCTAGACGCAATAACATCTGAAGATCACCCACCTAAACCAGCACACACATGGCAATACGCGTAGCAATCAATGGGTTTGGCCGCATCGGACGGCTTGTTTTCAGGGCCGCGAAGAAGCGCGGACTAGACATCGACTTCGTTGGCATTAACGATCTGACAGATGCAGCCACCCTGGCGCACTTGTTGAAATACGATTCGTCGCACGGACGCTTCGATGGTAGCGTTGGCGTAGAAGGCAGCGACCTAATCGTGAACGGCGATCGCATTCCCGTCAGCGCAGAAAAAGACCCCTCTAAAATTCCGTTTCAGAATGTTGATGTAATGATCGAGGCCACGGGACATTTCACGAAGCGCGCTGAGATGGAAATGCATCTTGCGAATTCGTCGAAGAAGGTAATTCTTACGTCACCCGCAAAAGACACACTCGATGCAACCGTTGTTATTGGTGTAAACGAAGGTGTGTTAACTGGTGCAGAGAAATTGGTTTCGAATGCATCGTGTACAACAAACTGTCTTGCGCCGATGGTAAAAATTCTTAACGATTCGTTTGGCATAGAGCAAGGCTTCATGGTCACCGTACACGCGTACACAAACGACCAACGCATTCTCGATTTACCGCACAAAGATTTACGTCGCGCACGTGCCGCAGCCGTGAACATTATTCCAACAAGCACCGGCGCTGCAAAAGCAGTAACAGAAGTTATCCCTGAACTCAAGGGCAAGCTCGACGGCGGCGCGTATCGCGTGCCAGTGCCAGACGGCTCTATTACCGACTTCACGGCAATGCTGAAACGTCCGGCTACAAGAGACGAGATAAACGCTGCTATGAAGGGGGCTTCCGAAGGGTCTATGAAGGGCATCCTTGAATACAGCGACGAGCCCCTTGTCTCGAGTGACATCATTGGCAACGTGCATTCGTGTGTCTTCGATTCGCTCTCTACAATGTCTATGGGTTCGATGGTAAAGGTTGCAGGATGGTACGACAACGAATACGGCTATTCGAGTCGCATCGCCGATTTGATTATGCTTGTGTCGAAATGAACAGGTGCGTCGTTAATAACCTTTGCATAAAAAATTGCACGGGTCGAATTAGGGTGTCGTCGAAATGATCAAAAGTATTACAGACGTCGACGTTGTCGGAAAGCGCGTGCTTACACGCGTCGATTTCAACGTGCCGCAAAACGACGATGGTTCGATTGCCGACGACACACGCATACGCGAATCGTTGCCTACCATTCAATCGATTGTTGAGCGCGGTGGCATTGCCGTGTTGATGTCCCACCTTGGACGCCCAAAGGGCAAGGTCAACGAAAAATATTCGCTCAAGCCAGTTGCAGAACATCTCAAAGCGCTTGTCGATGGCATGCAAGACAACTCAAACAATGCGGTTCACTTCCCTCTCGAAACTGCCGTGCACTTCGTTCCTGAATGCATTGGCGAAAACGCACGAGCGGTAATTGCGCAGGCAAAGCCAGGTGAGATTGTGTTGCTCGAGAACCTGCGCTTTCATGCCGAAGAAGAGGCAAACGACGAAGGCTTTGCAAAAGAGCTTGCGCACAACGGTGATGTGTACTGCAACGATGCGTTCGGAACGGCACATCGTGCACATGCAAGTACGGCGGGTGTTGCTGCGTTGTTTGAAGAGCGCTGCGCTGGACTTCTTATGCAGAAGGAACTCGAGTATCTAGGTGGTGCATTAAAGACCCCTAAACAGCCCCTTATCGCAATCATGGGCGGATCGAAAATCTCTGGAAAGATTGACGTGATTCGTCGGCTGTTCGACATCTGCGAAACCATCCTGGTTGGTGGTGGCATGATGTTTACGTTTTACAAAGCCATGGACATGAACATTGGGTCGTCGGTGCTCGAGGCCGACAAAGTAGATCTTGCACGTGACCTTATTGCCGAAGCGAAGTCTCGGAACGTTGCGCTCGTATTGCCATCTGACGTTGTTGTTGCTCGCGCATTCGACAACAAAGCAGAGCACAAAACTGTTGGAGTGGGAGACATCGAGGACGGATGGATGGGACTCGATATAGGACCGAAAACCATTGCGACGTACTCCGACGTCATCGGCCGTGCGGGCACAGTTGTGTGGAACGGACCCATGGGTGTCTTCGAGATGCCGTCGTTTGCGGCAGGAACAGAGGCAATTGCAAAGGCAATGGCCGAGGCAACGCAACATGGAGCCGTCACAATCGTCGGAGGCGGCGATTCTGCGTCCGCAATTGTCCAATTCGGTTATCACGACAAGATCACACACGTCTCAACGGGCGGTGGTGCCTCGCTCGAATTCCTTGAGGGCAAGACCTTGCCTGGTGTAGAAGCTCTGAACGTCGATGCATAAAGAGCGACAGGTGCTAATGCAAGGGCGACTCGTGCTGATGCACTGCTTTACGTCATTATTCTGAGCCCTTTCGGGTCCCCTCTATATGTCTCCAGTTATCGAACGACGTCCCGGTTTCCTGAACTTCCCTCCCGTAATCAAGTTCTTGCTCATAACAAACATTGCAGTTTTTGCGCTGTTGAATCTTGTGGGCGGACTCACGTATGAGGGCGAGGCGTCGCTGTCTACGATTACAATGCGATACTTTGCGCTGCTGCCATTCGACCTCGGATTTCTGCCGTGGCAACTGGTGTCGTATCAGTTTATGCACACGGGCTTTTTGCATTTGCTGTTCAATATGTTTGCGCTCTGGATGTTTGGTGTCGAAATCGAAAACCTTTGGGGTTCACGCAAGTTTGCGGTGTATTACATTCTGTGCGGAATTGGCGCTGGTATCGCACACCTCGTTGTCGCACCCATGCTGTCACCCATATTGGGTCCGACCATCGGCGCCAGCGGCTCAATCATGGGCGTTCTCCTCGCCTTCGGTATGACGTTCCCCACACGTCCGATTCTCATGTTCCCGATCTTTTTTCCGATTCCGGCGAAGTACTTCGTTATGATCTACGCGGCCATCGATCTCTTTAACGGACTCATGCGTTCGAATTCTGGCGTGGCGCACTTTGCCCACCTTGGTGGTGCCCTTGCGGGATTCCTGTTAATAAAATTTGGCGCGTCGCTCTTCGACTGGATTGACCGTCGAGCAGCATCACGAGGCGAACGCACATTCGCACGCACACCCGAACCACAAAACGTCGAGTATCGCGAAGTACCCCGAGACCGTCAGGCACCCGTCGCCCTGCACCGCATTCCGTCTTCCGAAGCTCCCGCACGCTTTGTTATCGACGGCGAAGGTGTTTCACAAGAGGCAATCGATGAAATCCTCGACAAAATCTCGCAGCACGGCTACCACAGCCTCTCCGAAAAAGAAAAGCGCATCCTCTTCGAGGTTAGTAAACAACTTTAATGAAACTGCTTAGAACTGCACAACGTCAAATTCTCATGAAGGCTGTAGTTCTGACGAACGCCACATCGTGATACGTCGCACCACAACCGAGGTAATGGTCGGCGCGCTCGGCATTGGCTCGATGTATCCCGTGCGTGTGCAGTCGATGACGACGACATTGACAATGGACACCGAGGCCACGATTGCGCAATCGATTCGCATGATCGAAGCCGGCTGCGAAATAGTCCGCATCACAGCACCAAGTCTGCGCGAAGCCAAGAACCTAGAGCACATTCGTAAGGGGCTCCAGGAAAGGGGCTATAACGTCCCGATTTGCGCCGACATCCACTACACTCCGAACGCCGCCGAAGTAGCTGCGCGTTTAGTGGAAAAGGTTAGAATCAATCCGGGCAACTACGTCGACAAGAAAAACTTCAACGTCATCGAATACGACGACGCAACGTATGCTGCCGAACTCGACCGCATTCGTGAGCGTTTTCTTCCTCTGCTTGCCATCTGCAAAGAACATGGCACTGCGATGCGCATTGGTACAAACCACGGCTCGCTCTCCGATAGAATTATGTCGCGTTATGGCGACAATCCCTTGGGCATGGTCGAAAGTGCACTCGAATTTTTACGCGTTGCCGAGGACGAGCAGTACTACAACATCGTACTCTCGATGAAGTCGAGCAATCCGCTCGTCATGGTCGAAGCCTATCGTCTGCTTGTCAAGCGCCTCGACGAAGAAGGGCTACGTCCGTACCCCCTCCACCTCGGCGTCACCGAGGCCGGCGAAGCCGAAGACGGCCGCGTAAAGAGCGCGGTCGGCATTGGCACCCTCCTCCAGGAAGGCCTTGGCGACACCATTCGAGTCAGCCTCACCGAAGAACCCGAAGCCGAGTTGCCCGTGGCTCTGGTGCTGGCCGAGAGGGCGATTTCTGAATTCTCGTCAGAATTTATTCCGGGAGATAATGATTCCCGGAATAAGCTGCTACGCGTTGCTAACATCGGACGCGATTTTGTACCTCGCGTTCTCGCAGATCTTTCTATGGTGGCCATTTCGTCGCGGAGCGACCTCGCTCCGCTCGGACACATCTACGACGAAGCCACCGACAAATGGCAAACGGCCGAGCAAGGATGCGACTACGTGTACAGCGGCTCGCAACCGATACCACACGACCTGTTGCCAAACGGCATTCGTGAACTCATGGACTCGGACGTTTGGCTGCAACAGCAGGAGCGTTTGTACAAGGTGCCGGTGTTCGCGTCGATTGCCGACTACGCAAGTGCCAGTGAGCATCATGTAGTCATGAACGTTGTGCGCATAGATGTACAGAAAGCAGATGAAGATCTAAGTGGAGGACCTAAATCAGCAGTGGGTCAACGCGTGACGCCAATAATAGAAAAGTTTACGAACGACGCCACTGTCGTCATCCTTGCGGAATGTGCAGATGCGCAGCCCCTTGTTCCCTTACGGAATTTCTTTTATACGATGGCAGCGCATGGACTTTCAGCGCCTGTAATTATTCGCAGAATGTGCAACGAAGCCGATGCTGAGTCGCTTCAGCTGTACGCAGCAACTGATGTTGGTGGATTACTTGTCGATGGCTTTGGCAATGGTGTAATGTTATCGTCCGACAACCCTCGCCTTGACGAGCTTAACACACTTGCCTTCAACATTCTTCAGGCAACGCGCACGCGCATCACCAAGACCGAGTACATATCCTGTCCGTCGTGCGGTCGCACCCTCTTCGACCTGCAGGAAACCACCTCGCTCATACGTGAGCAGACCGATCATTTAAAGGGGCTTAAGATTGGCATCATGGGATGCATCGTAAACGGTCCAGGCGAAATGGCCGACGCCGATTACGGCTACGTGGGGTCGGGTCCTGACCGCATCACCCTCTACCGCGGCAAGGACATCGTCCGTCGCAACATTCCTTCGGGCGATGCGCTTCAGGAGCTCGTTGCGATTATAAAAGAAGACGACAAGTGGATTGTGCGCGAGGACGCTAGAGCATAAAAGAAAGCGTAGTGGTAAGGTCGCTTCGCGGCCAGTTTGACTGCACCAGAACGTAGTGGTGTGCTTGCTTCACAACCGCGCAAAAAAATACCCGGAGAATAGGGGTACTCCAGGTGTGAGCATCTGGCGCGGCACTCAGGGGAGAGAGTACCGCTCAACTCGTTGCAAATATCGGTAACTCGTGGCAGGTCACAAAGAAGGTTGTGACTGTTTTTCGATGCTGGCTACAGCGACGTGCCTACGGCTACTTCCGGACACGTCACAAACACGCGTGTGCCCTTGTCGATCTGCGATTCGATGCGGATGGTGCATCCCATGAGATTCAGGAAGTCATTGACGAGGAGCAGGGCGAGTCCGGCGCCTTTTTCATTGCTGGTGCCTGCGTTGATGGAGCGACGTCCCCAGTCAAACAGTCCGTTGAGTGTATTTGGCGACATGCCAACGCCAGTATCTGCGACTTCGAGGATGGTGTTGCCTGTGCGGTCACGGACCATGCGAACGTCAATGCTTCCGTTGTCAGTGAACTTGATTGCATTTGTTACAAGCGAGTTCAGGATGAAGCGCAAAAGGTTGGGATCGGTGTCGAGTGTCGAGACCTGAATATCCGCAGAGATCGTGAGGTTTTTGTGTGCGGCGGAAATGGACGCACCAGCAATAACATCGTTTACGATGTGGTTGACGTCGACGTTGTATTCGACGGTCGGACCTCCGCGCATCATGGTGCGGGCCCATGCGAGAATCTGGTCCAGCAAGTCGCGTGCGAGCACTGCTTGTGCCCTGATTTCATCGCGTAACGGTGCTAACTCAAAGTCATCGAATTCGAGTACACCAATAATTGTGGCTAAGGGGCCGCGCACGTCGTGCGCGACGACAGTCAGTAGACGCGTAGCTGTGTGCGAAACGCGTTCGTGTGTAATTGAGCGTTCACGGAGTTCACGAAGCAGACGATGGGTGTCGTTGCGAGCGCGGCGTAGTTCGATGAGATTGGTAACGTGTTGCGCGAGGACACGAAGTGCACGTTCCTCTTGATCCGATAAATCGCGCGGCTGCTTGTCCATAACACATAGCGCACCAACGGCATGTCCGTCCGACAAACACAACGGCACACCAGCATAAAATTTTACGTATGGTTCACCCACAACAAATGGGTTGTCGGCAAAGCGAGAGTCGAGTGAAGCGTCACGGACAACAAACACGTCGCGCTGAAGGATTGCATGTGCACATACTGAAGTGTCACGATGTGTTTCCTGTACGTCGAGCCCCTTTCGCGCCTTAAACCATTGACGGTTTTTATCGATAAGCGTGATGGTCGCCATCGAAGTGTTGCATATCTCGGCCGCTAGCGCAACCACCTGGTCGAATTCGTCTTCGGGAGGTGTGTCAAGGATGGCAGCACTGTGTAGTGCTGCCAATCTTGCGTTTTCGTTGCGTGTCAGAGGCGCGGGTTGCATTGTTACCACCAGCTCCGTGAGGAGGTTTAGTCGGCCTTTGGAGCCGCTGTTGACGCTGCTGTAGCAGTTGCGTCGCCGGCAACGGCTGCGTCGGCGATAGTCCTTGGCTGTTGACAAGCCACAATCACAGCATCTGGACGATCGAGGAGTTCACATCCTTCGATTTTAAGATCACTGATGTGGATTGCATCACCAACCTTGAGGTTCGTAACGTCGATGTCGACATGCTCAGGCATCACGTGTGGATCGGCTTTCACGCGAACCTTGTGCATGACGTGCTCGAGAATTCCGCCGTCTCGAACACCTACCGACTGACCGATAAGGTGGATCGGAATGTCAACAAGAATCATTTCACCAACGGCTACACCAAGGAGGTCGAAATGCAGGAGCTTATCAGTGATAGGGTCGAACGTTACGTCCTTAAGAACGCAATCGAGCGCCTGACCGCCATCAACCGAGAGCTTTACCATTTTCGCTTCGGCTGTGTAGACAATGCTACGAAGCGAAAGTGCTGGTACGCTGAAGTGAATAGGCTCGTGGTTGCGCGAGTAGAACACACCAGGGACACGTCCGTTGCGACGTAATGCCTTCGATGCCGTCTGACCTGGCGTACGTGCTTCTGCCTGAAGAATTGTTTCCGTCATGATCTCACCATTGTAATTGTGTTTACTATTTGCTTGAACCGAACAACAAACACCTCTTGCGAGGTGATAACCGACCGCCCATTTGAAGGCTGATTATTTTTAACTCTGTGCTCTTTCGAACAAGGAGCTAATCGACTGATTTTCATGTGTCCGGATGATTGCTTCTGCAAACAAACCAGCCACGCTCACGACCTGAATCTTTGGATGTTCCATTGCCAGCGGAATCGTATCGGTGACGAATAGTTTTGTCAGCGCATCACTATCGCCAATTTTTTCGACTGCTTCACCCGAAAACACAGCGTGTGTACATACGCCTACGATCGTCTCAGCGCCGGCATCCTTCAGCGCCTCTGCGCATTTCACAAACGTGCTTCCGGTGTCGATTAAATCGTCGACGATGACAATGTTCTTTCCCTTTACGTCGCCGATAATGTTCATGATTTCGGACTCGTTGTGATTTGGCCTGCGTTTATCAACGACGACCAGATCTGCATCACCAAGCATTTTTGCAAAGGCGCGAGCGGTTTTTACACCACCAACATCGGGCGACGCCACAGCAAGGTTTGTTAGTCCGAGATTCAGGAGCAACGGCACACTTACAGGCGACGAATACAAGTGATCGAGTGGAATGTCGAAGAACCCTTGAAGCTGCGGCGTATGCAGGTCCATCGTAATTACACGATTGGCGCCAGCTTGCGTCAGCAGATTCGCAACAAGTTTCGCTGTTATCGCAACACGTGGCTGGTCTTTTCTGTCCTGCCGTGCATATCCGAAATACGGAATCACTGCCGTAATACGTTTTGCCGAAGCACGCTTTGCTGCGTCGATCAAGAGCAGCAACTCCATCAGGTTGTCCGACGGAGCAAACGTCGACTGCACGATATACAGATCTACGCCCCGTACGTTTTCTTCGTACTTGACCCAGATCTCGCCATCACTAAAGTTGCGAATAGCAACTTCTGCCAACTCACGGTGGGATGCTCGAGCAATTTTCTCTGCTATCGCACCGTTGGAACGTCCGGCGACGATCTTGATCTCTGAATTCATTTTTTGCTGGGGCGGCAGGGATCGAACCTGCGAATGGCGGCACCAAAAACCGCTGCCTTACCGCTTGGCGACACCCCAAGAACTTGAGAGCCTCAAATATAGGGGTCTTAGCGCGATTTTTCACGCTTCTACTGCCTATTTTTATCGCTCACAATAGATAACGCATATGCATCGCTACCGCTGGCTCATCTTTCTCGTCGGGTTTCTGTTGGCACTTGTGCCTACGGTGTTACTCACGCTACTGCTCATGCCGATTATTCGGAGCTGGCAGGAGATGGACTCCGTCTCGACGTCGTACGCTCTGTACCAGTGGCGTTGGCCCTTGTTAATACTGGGCGGCATCTTACTTGCGGCGGGCGGCATGTATGTATGGCGCGCAAGCAAGTGGCCAGGCAAGACCCTTATGGCCCTGCTGACCCTTATCGTCATCGGCGCACAATTCATGGTCGCCACGAAGATGTCCGCCGAAATCATGTTCCAGGAACCATCCGCCATCGCGTTCAAATCTGCTGAGTCGCTCATCGACAAAGACTCAGAAAACAACGAAGTCATGGTTGTCACCATCAATGGCGATACCAAGGCATACCCCGTGAACATGATGGGATATCATCATAAGGTGCTCGACTACGTAGGGGGCACACCGGTGCTCGTTACGTACTGCACCATGTGTCACACAGCGCGTGTGTTCTCTCCAGTAATCGAAGGTGTCGTAGAACACTTCCGTCTCGTAGGCGCCAACAACTACAACGCCATGATCGAAGATGCAACGACTGGCTCGTGGTGGTATCAGGCAACGGGCGAATGTGTTGCGGGACCTCGCAAGGGACAGATGCTGAAGGAGATTGCGTATACGCAGATGACACTGGCCGGACTCGCCACGAGGCAACCAAATGCAAGGGTGCTCATCGACGATCCTAAATTCGTCGATCACCCTGCATACATGAAGTCCTACGATAAAAACAAAGGCGACACCGCATCCGCAATAAGCAGGCGCAGCATGGTGTACGGTGTGGTCGTAAACGGATATCCAAAAGCTTATCGTGCGCAGATCTTCGAACGCGAACAATGCATGCGCGACACCGTCCACTCCGTGGCCATTGTCCTTGTAAAGAATCCGTATGGCATGGTTGCCTACGAAGAACTCGCAGGCACCGTCGACACCTCGCGTGCCATCAATGTCCACCAGGAATACTGGCACTCATGGAAGCACTTCCATCCGTCAACGCAGCTGCAGTAACTACTTAACCGCAAAAAACTAAACGCGATAACTAAACACGATAACTAAACACGATAACTAAACACGATAACTAAACACGATAACTAAACACCTTGTAAGTAAACTGCTTTAGTGAATACCTACGTTCCTCTCACCGTAATCGAAGGCGCCCCCTCTTCGCCCCCTCCCTTTGCGTGGCAGGAGTGGTATGAAGGCGTGGGCGGACGCACTATAGACATCCCCGAAGCCGACACATGGATGTCGCGCATTCAGAACGAGCAGTATCCGCGCTTCGAAGGGCACGTCGAAGACGTGCAAACCACATTTGCCAGTGATGCAGAAGCAAGCGCATTCGTTAAGGGGCTGGCCTTCGGCCATGGTGCCGACATCGTGGGCATTTGTGCCATCGAACCAACCGACGTCTACAAAGACCGCACGGTAACCGAGCGTTATGCAATTGTTATGGGCATGCGCATGCAGTACGCGTCGTTCGTTGAAGTGCCATCGGAGGACGCAGCAGTCGAATGTCTGCGCATCTATCACACACTGGGTGAAAGTGTCATTGCCGTTGCCGATGACTTGCGTGCAATGGGCATAGCGTGTCGCGTCGAACATCCATTGGGTGACAGTTCTGTGTTGCATGTACCGCTTGCACTGAAAGCTGGCTTCGGCGAACTCGGACGTCACGGGAGCATCATCAACCCAACATTCGGTCCGTTATTCCGCATCGGTTCCATCCTCACCGACCTACCGCTTGCCGTCGACTCTCCCCTCGACGCAGGCATTGCAGCCTTCTGCGACAAGTGCCAGGCCTGCAGAATATTTTGTCCGGCCGACGCCATCCCCGACTCCCGCGACCCTCACGCCTCACTCGACCCCATCGGCAAGGAACGGTATCTCGTCGACACCGGCAAATGCTTCCCCTACTTCGCCCGCCGCAATTACTGCTCCGCCTGTCTTGCCGTGTGCGCCTATGAGCACAAAAAGTGGGCCCTCATGGACGACGGCACGATCGGACCCTACCCTGCTGTCCCCTTTGCCTCCATCCCCCCAGCCTCCGACGTTGTCGCCGATACTAACAAACATTACTATCCGAAATTAAGACGGGACGAGAAGTCGCCATACCATCGGTAAGTGCACGTCCGCAAAAGAAAAAGCCGACCTCTTATGGGAGATCGGCTTTTATAATTATTAGAGCGGGAGTGGTTTGGTTTGCTTTTCGCAAACCTCTTCGGAAACCTCTGCAAACCTCTTCGGAAACCTCTGCAAACCTCTGCTTACCTCTGCTTACCTAATCTTTCGCGAATTATCGTGTGTCTTGTGCGACGAATGGCAACAGAGACAGGTGACGTGCAAACTTGATTGCGCGTGACAGGCGACGTTGCTGAAGGGCTGTTACGCCCGTGATGCGACGCGGCAAGATCTTGCCTTGGTCGTTTGTGAAGCGGCCAAGAAATTTCGGATCGAGGTAATCAATCAGACGCGATTTCTTGAGCGGGTTTGTGCGCTTCTTTGGTTGGTTGCGTTTTTGGCGGAATGGCGAGTTAATCGTGTTCGGATTATTCGCGTTCGCATTACCGCGGTCACGGTCGTTCGAGGGTGGTGCTGCTGGTCTCATAGGTTACTTCTTTGGTCCCTTCGCGTCTTTTGCATCTTTAACGGCCTTTGTTGTTTCTTTCACGGCCATTGTTTTTTCCATGCGCTTATTGAATCGGTCAACACGTCCCGCAGTATCGAGAAGCATTTGCTTGCCGGTATAAAACGGGTGCGACTTCGAATCAATTTCAAGAACCATCTTCTCGCCCTTGTAGCACGAGCGGGTCTTGAACGTAGAGCCATCGGTCATTACGATATCGATGGTCTTGTATGCTGGGTGTATGCCCTTCTTCATCGCTTTTACCTTGTGCGTTTTATCGTGTAATCTCGAGTTTGTCGACCTGACCAATTTCGTCCACCTTCACAAAGCGCTCCATAAACTTAATGGTGCCCTTTTCTGAACGGAAAGCCTTGATAACCTTGACGCTAATCTTGGTTGGACCCGACTTCTTCTTGGTCTTATCGCCGAATGATTGTGCTTTTGCCATGACGGCCTCTTAGGATCGGAGGGGATTGTACAGAACAACAAATATAGGGGTCAGGCGGGTAATCTGCAAACTCGTTAAGGGGCACAGGGTTAGGGGGCTTAATCACTTGTTCCCAGACCTCTTTCTTTTCTGAAAGTATAAGTAGTTGGCAACGTCCAAAATCAGATACTTGTTGTCAAACGCCTCGAGTTCAAAGAAATCTTCTGGCAGCATAGATCGCACTAATCGCGAGAACTCAACATTGTAGCAGTTAAATCGCTGCCCCTTGTATTCGAACTCCCATGGCAGAAGCCAAGGAACAATCGTGTAATAGTATCTCGAGATTTTAAGAGTGTCGTCGTTCCTGTTAACCAGATGAATTACAATCCAGTTTCGCGTCGTACTAAATACACTCGTGGTCTCTGATAGGATATAATTCACGACTTCATCTCTTAAAGTGTCAAGCAAGGATGGCACAGACCTATAAAATAGAATGTCTCTGCGCTTTAGACCTTGATCGCTAGTAACAGCGTCTCCGTCATTCCACCTGCTTACCATCCGCAAATACGATTTCTTATCCTGCTTAGTAATGCGAAAGGCGGATAGTGGTGGGATTGCACCAGGTCCTGCGTTGGCGATTGTTAACTCCTTTTGGAGCCTTGAGATGCTTATCGTGTTTTTATACGGGACATTTTTCTCGTGGTTGTCTTCGATAGTAGCATACTTTAGTATGCCAAGCGACTCGGTAGAAACAGGATGATATTGGAATTCACTCCTGCTACCGTGGAAGCAGCCGCGTGTGCCCACGTTCATTGAAAGTAGCTTTACCGGACAACTCATGAATACAGACAGTGGACTCGCAGGCACATAGTTGCTAATCGTATGTCCGCGTAGTGAATACAGATAGTGGTTGTTTTGATGATCTCGCAAGACCGCAACGCTGTCACTTTCGAGGCGGAAGTCATCGACGTTAATGTTTAATACGTGCTCTCGATACCAATCCGGTTCGGTGTTGGACGACAGGTAAACATTGTTTCCACTAATGCCCCACTTCAGCGTGGTGCCTTGTCGAACAAGCGTCGGTTCTACAATGGCGCTGTCTTTTGTGAATGGCATTACCTCTACTAGACGGCTTGCAGTAACCTTTGCAACGTCACCATTATGGTAACCAACAAACAGCGCCCGGTTCACTACCTTTATGTCATCTGGATCTCGTCTCAACCTGTCGTTAGTCAATGTCTGATACTGAAAGGGAGACGAGTAAGAAATCACTTGAAAGCTGTCGGTCACAACAAATAAATAGTTTGTCGACGAATCCAATGCAAAATCGATAGGATGCACCGGGAAGGCTTTCCATTCGATATCTGAAGTGTCCGAGTAATAGACGTGTCCTCCTTGATTAACTACAACATATTTATCCCAGAGCAGAACTTTCTCGATGCGATCATCCAACATTGCACGTTCGGCGGTGTACTTGTTCCGATCTACAGGTGTGGCAATTCGTCGAGTTGTTTTCCAGTTGTCATGTGTTGTGTGGATTTCATTTCCGAGCGCACCAGAAATCCCGTGGTTCTTATCAACCATTTGAATGTAATGCAGCCTCGTCGTGGAGTCGTAAGGTGAATCCAGCTTTCGCCAAGTCTTGCCAAAATCTTCTGTGTAGTAAATAGAGCCGGAGGAGCCCCCTATCCAGCCCCTTCCCGATGCATTCACAAATGCACAATAAATCCACGAGTCACCTTCAAATTCTACGAGAGTCCAAGACTTTCCCGCATCAGATGTGCGATAGAGTCCGTTGCGATCTCGCTCTTTGCCCTGTATGTAGCCGGTGGCAATAGCGTTGTCGTCATCGAAAAACGATAGTCTTTCGAATTGGTCCGAAAAATCATTGAGAGGGTCCTTTAGTAAAATTGGCGCCCTATAGTGCCAGGTCGAATCGATATTCTCGGTAGAGTAGAGACTGCCATTTGAAGTCACAATCCATATTTTTTCACTCGGCGTTACAGCTACTTCTTTCAGATTGCCATCGAAGCTTACCTCTGCGCGACGATCTCTAGTCTGACCGGTTACAGTTGTCGTAACAAGCACCACTAGGACCGTAAAGAAAAGTTTGATCATGTTTGCTTGAACCATACCCGTTGATTTAATTACGTCGAACATTCGCACTCACTTCTTCAGGTCAATCTCCATTATGCCAATGCTATATATACGATCTTTATTGGCTGAATTCCAACGTTTTGCTGCAGGCTTCCACGCATCGAAGTTCTGAATGTCTTTCTTCAAGTAGAATTCGTACAGGACGTTGTAGCTGTTCTCAGCGTTGTGTGTGGTGTCTTTGCAAACAATGAGCGCACGTTTACAGCTTTCTGCTCCTAGGTCGAGCTGACCAGCTTTTAACTGCGAATAAATCAGCTCTTTGTTGATGTACGCATTTGTCTGATCCGTTTCATACGCTGCTTGGAGTATAACAGCGGCTTTTGCATAATGTTCTAAACAATTATATGAATATCCCAACTCGACCTCGAGTCCCTTATACTTGGGCTCAAGTGAGTATGCCTTTTCGAGATACCTCAACGCTTTCGAGCAAAGCTCGTAAGCATTATATGTAAAACCCCAGTCATACAAGTCCTTAACCTCTACTGTGTCCTCTCTATAGATTTTCAGCCAGATCGGCTCCGGCGGCACTCCCAACTCGGTTAGCTTGTTCGTTGGGATGATTGCAAAAGTACCACGGTCGGGCTTCAAACGCATTTTCACGGATCCCTTCATTTCTTTAAATGCTGATGGAACTGTGACATAGGCACCGGATGGCAAGATCTTGAACGCTCCTTTGACATCAATCGTAAAGCCTGCCTTCTTATCTAGATAGATGAAGCCGTATGTGTACGAGCCATCCGCACTGTCCGTGAGCGATGCAACCCAGCGGTCTTCACACAGCTTACTTGGTTTGTCGAATTTCAACTCCGACTGGGCTTGAACGCATGTGACGGCAAAAGCAAGAACCACAAATATTTTCATGTATTAGCTCCCTTTTTTAATGCTTTCCTCTTTCGCCGGCATCGTCTCGAAGACAAGATCCCGCACTTCCTCGGGGACATGGGCGTGTTGCCATTCGATTTCGTCGTCAACTGACCTGCCTGCGAGCTGGACGGCTTTCAGCCCATACACGGCTGCGTGTAGGCAGTGGTCGGACATATGCACAGTTGCAACGGCGTGGCCGACAGAGCGGGCTACGGCTATGTCTATTGGGTTCGTATAGGCCCTTGCCAATGCAATCGCATCAACCGATGCCTCCCTTGCAGCGCCAACTGTGTTGTCGCCGTTCTCCCACTCTTCGGATACGTGTAGTGCTTGTGTGAGACGCGGGTCGACGGATGTTGTAATTAGTAACATCACGTGCTCTGAACATTTTCTTGCCCATTGCACTAGCAGACGGTGCTGATCCTTTGTTAGCGATCCTCCGCGGTGTTCGGCAACAAAACGTTTATCTCTCATGGATGTAGGTTTCGACGATCTGTTTTTTGCTCATTGCGTCACTTACTCGACATTGACCGATAAGTGACGTACCAATTTGAGTATTTGGTCTGATATTTCACTGACAACTACATCCTCGGTTTTGTCCATCAAGGGGAACAGAGGTATCATCAACTCGCCCCTGGTTCTCTCATAGATATTGACTGATAACTTGGCAAGGGTAGTCTTCATTTTCAACTTAAAACTGTCGGTCATCACCCAAACACTACCGTCTAACTGATCTTTTATGTTTAGCCAAAATGGAGTGTCGGCATACCTTTCCCACAGGTCAAATCTAACGCTTAGAGAAAACCCCAAAGATGCCATTCTAAAATATCTGGTATAACCATTCCTTTGTGGCGTTGCATTGAGGCTCTGGGTGTCTGCTAAATTTCTCTTCTTCAGTTCGTCAACGACTTTATCAATCAAATCATTGTAGGAATTGATTCTCTTTGCAACGCGTGGAGCAAATTCCTCAGTCTGAAAGGGTTGAAACGAATTGCTATCTATAGCTTCACATAGTCCAATAATTTGATTAACGTCAGAAAGTAGCACACTATCATTCTCTTGAATCAATTGTGTTCTAATTGTATTTAGTATTTCATTCCATGTTTTTACGATGAGATGTTTGTTCCCATCAAAAGAAATGGAATGGTTTTCTGGTTTTACTGCGTAATTCAGACTGGCTGACTGAATTCTTTTGTGAATTTCGTCAAACACTGGCCTTACTCTTAGGGTTGGGCAAACGAACATCAGCATGGAGTTGCTCCCAAGCCTCGATAAATAAACTAGGGGCTGGTTATCTGTAAGTGCTGCCCAAAATTTTGCCTCTATAATTAAAACTTCTGTGCCACCCGCGTTAGAACCCGAGACGTCGGGTCGTTCCAATTTGTCACCGATGTTTTGTGTCGTGTAGGTTAAATCGTCAAACTCCAAGCTGCAGTCACTCTTGATTAATCTATTGAGCGCAAGTCTTGATGCTGGAGATCGTTGCAGGATATAGGCCAAACCTTCAGATGCTATATCTTCTTGTGAGCCTCTTATTCTTGTATAGAATTGTCCGAGTAATGAACTCATCGGATTAAATCCTTGGTGTGGCTTTGTGTTGGTTTGCGTTATTTCGCCCTGACCCAGTTCTCAGACTTAATGCTCTCTTTCGTGCCGCAATTTGGGCAAACAAACTGTTTCGGCGTTGTTACCAACTATGTTTTCGCACAGAACGTGCAGGAGTACTGTCCGAACCGTAGAGCTGATGAGAACCAACCACCATTCAATGTGTCACGAGCAGTTCCACCGAACGTGCTTCTTTGCCTTGAGCGTTCAATATAAGGTGGTAGACCCCTGACGAGACCCCTTCAAGAGGCAATCGATGGGTGCGCTCACCCATTGCGAGAGTACCACTGTGGAGGCTGCGGCCAGTATTGTCGTAGAGACTCCAAGCAACCTCTGCGAGACCGTCAACAATGTTAGCAAGTTGGTTGCGCGTGCCAGCGATGATGATGCCGGGCTCGGTTTGTACGCCGGACGTTGCAGTGAGGAGTGCGCGTGGAATGACAAAAATGCTGCTCTGTGTGTTGCAGAGGAGTGTATCGCGATTGATGAAATCCACACCATAAACGTCGGCCCGAAACGGGTAGACGGAGCCGTCAGTATTCGTGAGGGAATCTACGAGTGCGAATGTGCGCACGGAAGTGCCTTGTATGACAGCCAAGCCACCATTGATAGCACCAACAACAAGATCGTCGGAGGAAGTTGCTTGGTGCACATACCCTACGCGATCGAGGTTCAGGTATTCGGTTGTGCCAAATCCTGGGTTGTTCAGCATTATCCACGAGCCTGTGCCAGTTGCAAAGATTCGAGAACCGAGCCCCCGCTCGCCAATATCCTTCGCACGAATGAGCGTCTGCGCTAAGGCGCTAGTAGAAATGCAAAACGTCAGCACAAGAAGTAGGAATGGCTTCATGATCGTCAATCAGATAGTTGAGGAACGTCGCACATGCTCATTAACAACTGATGCGCCTTATCGTTACGTGACCTGCATATAACACACCTGCTGCCTCCATCCGGTCTTTACCTTGAGCATCTCGACCCACTTCTGCGCCATGTATACGCCAGGATGCACGCTGTATGTGCCCGACGGCTCGGCTGACATAATGCGTTTCTTGGTGGCTGCCTCGAGCGGCATTTGCGTTCCCCGTATTTTGCGGCATGATTGTTATGAAATTCGGTGGCGCGGTGCTTCGGAACGAAGATGGGTTCCGTTGCATGGGCAAAATACTCAGGACGGCCGAGACGCCGGTGCTCGTGGTGGTGTCGGCATTTGCGTCGGCAACACGCGATTTGGAAGGGGCTGCGCGTCTCGCGCAGAAGGGGCTGCATGACGAGGCATCGGCGGGGATAGAGACGCTGATGACGGTGCATAAGGAGCTTGCTAAAGCGTTGTTTACCGATCAAAAGATTCACGAGGCCATCGACGCATTTATAGATGAGGCACGCGTGCAGTTGCTCGATTTAGTAACCGGAGTTACTATTACGCGACAACTGACGCCACGCACACTCGATAGAATTCTTGCGTATGGAGAGTTGCTGGCGGTGCATATCGCACGGCATGTGCTGCAGGCGGAAGGGTTGGATGTGGTGGGGGTGGATGCGGGACACATCATTGTTACGACCAATGAGCATGGTAATGCAGTGCCGCTTGTCGAGAAGACACGCGTGCGTGTCGAGCACGACTTACGTCCGTTGTTCGCACAACACCGCTGCGTTCTCATTCAAGGTTTCGTTGGTAAAACCGAAGAAGGTGCCACAAGCACGATGGGTAAGGAGAGCTCGAACCTGACGGCGTCGCTGCTGGGTGGTATGCTGGGGGCCGATGAGATTGTGATATGGACAGATGTCGAGGGCGTGCGAAGTGCCGACCCGAACGTATGCACGAACACACAGCTACGGGCGAATATGTCGTATACGCAGGCGCGGGCGGCGGCGCGGAACGGACTCAAACTACTCTACCCAACGATGATCGATCCTGCAGAACGTGCGCAGATACCTATGCGCATCGCATGTGCGTACAAGCCCGAAGGTGAGTCGACGGTTATCGATGCCGGACGCCACACCTGCGGCGCAATCGTCATTGTCAATCCCCTAGCTAACACCGACACACGCAGCAACGAAGAGATGTCGTCGGTGACAACGCTCTTTGCTAATCAGAAGCAGTGGCTACAGTGTGCATCATTGATAGCTTCATACATGAACGATGGAGATGCTTTTGACGTCATGTCGCAACACCGCGACGTAGCAATGCACATGCAGGTCAATACGTCCTCCGCACATTTGGTCGCACAACAATTTCACACGCAGCTTGTAATAGAAGCCAACTAGTAAAAACAATGAATACTTCAGAACACACGCCACAGACAATTGCAACTGACGCCGAAGGCGCAACAAAACCCATACACGAAAAAATGCCCAAGGACTCGTTTGAGCCGGGCAAAGAATATGCAGTGTCGTTGGACGGACGCGCTTTATACAGCGCAGAAGTCACGAAATATTCGGGCGGATGCTGGGCAACAGTAAAAGTTGTGAAGCCCCTTGACGAGACCCTTGCCGCAGAGTATCCTGCGGGAGCGACGTTCGATATTAAGGTCGCGGGGTACGAGTTCGAGTAGGTTGACGAAGAGTCAACCAAACACCATGTTGCCTAAGGGCCTTGTGGTTTGGCCAGCTCTTCGCTGGCCACTCGTTGGAGGGTGCTGCAACGGCATCGATCTGACACGGTATTGATAGATTGTGCGATGAGTTCATCTAGTGCAATGATTTCATCCCAGGCCGTACGGCGGCTATGCTTGCTCGTAGTGTGCTGCGTCCTGTTGTGCACCTCTCTTCCGCACGCATTACCTGCCCAAGATGCAAGATTTCGTGTCGAGAGGGTTGTTACTCGGGATGGTCGCGCACTGAGCGCCGTGTTTAGCGTAATGCAAGACAAGCAAGGCTATATGTGGTTTGGTACCGTTGGTGGACTTGAGCGTTACGACGGTTACCAGTTTCGATCGTACCCCTATGAAGTGTTCAATACTAGCGGCCTTTCGGGTTATAAGGTCACCGCCATAACTGAGGATAGTACCGGATCGATTTGGGCGGGGACCCTAGAGAATGGATTGAATCGGCTGGACCGACGCACCATCGTTAGAATGCAATCTTTTTACAACGGTCCTCGGAGTGAAGCAAGAGGGCTTCGGAAAGAGGATTCAGCATGTCAATGCATCAAACAGCTGAAAACGTCGATTGGTTGCGGATCTGAGCGTGGACGCTCCTATTCAACGATAAAGACTTGACTGTGAGAGCATGAATTGCCCCGGAGTGTTATGAGTTTCAGTCCGGACACAAGTTGAACTTTCTCCAACGTGATCACATCTCCAAATTGCTGTCCATAGCTCAGCACCGGTGTGTGGTGATATAGACTTTCGCCAGCCGCTGAGTGGATGCTAAATACATCGTGCAACATCGCGCAACCAGATACGGCTATCGATAGCCCACCATAACTACTAACTGGAATCGGAGCAATTGTAAGCTGGTCACGGCCAGATGCAACGACTGTTGAAGACTTGATATCCGTTGTAAGATCATCTGCATCTATGAGTATGACGCCCCGTTGCTCTGTTGCAAGCAATAGGCTGCTCCCTAACCAACTCATCTGCGTGCATTGACCGTATTTCGTAGTCTGTGACCTTGACAGATCTTCGTTTACATGCCACATAACGGCATAGGTCGTTTGCCACAGCCACGCCTGATCCCAAACCAGAGAGGAAGCCACGGTAGGTATAACAGACGGTTCGTCACTAATCTTCACAACTTCTCGATGGGATTGAGAGATGCCTCCGATAGTTGGACTCGAAGCTTTAGCTCCAGAGAAGTATTCACAAGCGACGAAGATCGCAGTGCTTCCAAAAGTCTTGGCATCAACGAACGCAGTTCTCCTTCCAAAAACTCCAGCATCAACTTTCGACCATTTGCCAGATACATATTCGAACAAACCACCAAGCTCATAATGATCTACTGGGAAATAACTTCCGTTAGCCCATCCAAAAATTCGCCCCTCGAAGGGAAGTACAGCACCGACGTCTAGGAAGGTATCGTCTCCAAGGTGGTTGTACGAAGGCCATCCCATCATCGACATTGTGTCTGGCGCCGAGCCATTAAGTGGAAATGAAATGATTCGATCCTGAATTGAGATTAGGATCGTAGAATCATTATAGAGGCTCAACGTGTTAATTGTGAGATCTTCCAATACAAGAATGGTATCAATTTGATGAGAGGAGATTTTTAGAATGTTGCGGCCACTGAATGTGAACACAGCATTACTGTGAATTGTTTGAAAATTACTATTGCTCCTATCAAGAATGATGTCGTGTTCGATCGACATTTTTGTTGCGCGGCCCTCAACATCTATTTCAAACCAGCCCTGTTTCACTACATGCATCCATGAGAGTAGTCTACTCCATAGATGTTTGTCAACATACGGACGATCCGTCTCAAAGTTTACAGCTTGAGCGGAGTTGTTTGTTAGGTCAACAAACACGTTTCTTCCGCCCCCTAGAACAACGAGACTGTTACTAATCGGCGACACCGCTTTTATGATTGGTGCCTCCTTGCTAGGTAGAATCTCTGAAGTGAGCACTACGGGGACCAAAATGGTATCGCTTAACAATGAGATCTTGTCGGAAAATGAATTGCTGACCCGTTGATGAACTAGGATCGTATCTCCAATCCACTTGTCAATGCCAACACAACCTGTTGTACTCGCGAGCGGTTTGATTTTTGCATCAGGCAATTTCGTCACATCAATTTTCCAGACAAGATTGTCCTTCTGGATGTATAGGAAAGGTTCTCCGAACTCTATGTCCGTCGCGCCCCCCAATCCAGTTACCTGCCAGTCGATTGAGGCAGGTTTTATATATACTCCAGACTGAGCTGTGCCGGGAATACCCCTTCCTACGAAAGCAATTGTGCCCGACAAGTCTACCGCCAATGCCTGTATTCCGGGTGCAGACCCTAATTGATGGTTGAAGGGAACGGAGGTCCACGTCTCCCCATTGTCAGTGGAGCTAAACAAACCACTGGCGTCATCTTCGGTATTTCCAGCATACCCTCCCGTGCCGATAAAGATTTGACCTGTGCTCGAGACCGTCATAGCGCTTATCGAAGTAGATGCTTCCAAGGGTCGACGTGTGCTCCATGTCTGCGTGGCTTTAGAGTACCGGTATAGTCCATCTCCACCATTTGTGCCGATAAAAATGTACTCTCCGTCGGCTGACACAGCAACCGCGCCAATAGATGTTGAAAGGAATGTCGACTCCAAAGCGGGTGGTAGCGACAGGTGCAAAAACACTTCGCCTTTATTCCAGGCCACCGATAAAGTTCGAACTCCTGACATCACTTCAATCGATCCACCTTTAGCATAGAAGCGAATTGTTGAAGGTAACACCACTGCTCGTTCCGTCGAAGAGATAACACTCCAGTTACCTGCTAAGAGAAAGCACAACGAGGCTAGCCGCAGAACCTGTGTCACAGTTGGACGCAAAATCAATACTCCCATGTTGCACTAGTACCGCACGATTCTAGGCAGAATGCAGTGGTCGGTCCACCCGTCTTTAGATAATATAGACAAGCAGGAACCGAAAAAATCCACTCGTATGGTTGTTCACCGGGACCCGGCAAACCGTTGTTACATGGATTTGAGCACATAAGTTGCTGCATGATTCCATCGTATATCTGCCTTCGCAATACGGGGTCCGTGATTGGTTGCTCCGGTTGCACAACGTCGGCAATACATGACTTCGGTATCTTAATGCATGTAATCGTAGTTTCACACGAGGCACCGATAGGGTCTGTGACAAATTGCATACAGTAAGGATTGTTTACCGGATGAATTCTACAACAGTAGTGAACCTCTATCAGGCAGTTCCTGTTGAGTTTTTGAATTTACACATCGAGAATGGTTTGATTATGAGAGGCAAAACCCTCTAAACACTGAGTGTAACCCGCATTTGGGCACTCCGTTGTGCAGTGGCACTCTTGAGACAACAGGGAGTGTGATGCACTGACCATGAGAAGCACTACCAGTAAACCCCGCAGTACAGATGGTGCAAATGAGCGTTGCATTGGATAATCCTAAGGATACTTAACAAACGCTCGCACCCAGGAAGATTCCTTGGCTAGAAGGAGATATGTCGAACTTAGTCACGACTGTTGAAACAACAAGCGGTGATCTCTTTCTAGCCCCCAAATAGCTGTAGACGGACTCCTGTTTGTAGATTCGAACCACAAGGGAGTAAGACATGGGAACCAATCGCAAATGGAGCACAAGTCTCTCATTGTGATCACAGACGATCATGTGGAGCGAGACAATTATCCCGAGTTTCCGGCTTCTCAGCAAGGCTTCAAGATTCGTCAAGCGGAATTGCTTGCAAACACGCAACGCATGCTTCACTTCACAAGATCTGCCATTATCAATTTTGCGTGGTGTGTGCGTTGGGAGAGGCTGAAGGCGTTAGAGGGTGATAGTGAGAACCCTCTAGTTTCTCAAACATTTTCTCGCAGATGAGATTTATGCGCAAATGTCATATCGTAGGGATCGCGTGCTTGTCGCGGGCTAGGAAGTTTCCCTTTGGCAGATCTTTTAGAATATTGTGGCCCATTGTCAGGTCTCACCTACTCTCGGGCATCCTCAGGCAGGTACCGAATGTTCACAGTGATGCAAAGCCTCAGCATTTCATGGACCTGCTATAGTAAATGAGCAGTCGGTGTCGCCCTGTCGCATAGAGGTTAACGAGAGCGGATGCTACCTTTATTGGGTTGGATTGGAACGTTCCTGTAATGTTATTATGCCGATTAATAGGTCATTCATTCGAAATATTCGTATATCTACGAGTAAGTAGTGGGTTTACGCTACTTCACGGCAGAGACCCATAGACGGAATCTGCTTCAGAAGTTGAAGCTGCGTAACGCTGCAGCCCTGGTTAGATACGCAATCGAACACGGTCTCGCCGACGAATGAAAAAGACTAGTCGTTCGCCGGTGCGGCGAGCACCTCTTTGACGTTGGCGACGATGGCGTCCATCATGCGTTTTTCGAGGATGCCGTTCGAGGAGAAGAAGTAGACCTGGTTGGTAATGAACTCTTCGAAGCCCGAGAGTTCGGCGCGCAGGATGATTTTGGTTTTGCGGTTTTCTTCTTCTTTGACGTTGACCTTGTATTGAACGCGGCCTGTAATCCAGATTCCGCCGCGGATGGGTGGCACGTCGCCGTATTCCTGCATGACGCTTTTACTCGAGTCTTCACCCGCTACAAGTATGCAGTAGTCGGAGACGTACACGCCTTTGTAGAGTCCGCCTTCTTCGACCGGCTCAATAACTTTTTCCTGTTGCGCCTTGCCACATGCCGCAACGTCCATGGCTTTTTTCAGCGCAGCCCATGTCTTGCCGAACGAAGCGTCCATGGTCTCTGTAATGATGATTTGCTCGGTCGCATCTTGCGCCGAAGCAAAGGTCATGGAAGAGAAAACGAGGGCGAGAACGAGTAGGTATTTCATAAGCTAGGGTCTCTTAGGGGGCTTTTCAAGAGCTGATGGTTAGATCGAAGCTTCTTCGAGAATTGGGTTTGGGGCGCGTTGTTCGCCTGCAAAACGGACACTTACGACTTTCGAGACGGCTGGTTCTTCCATGGTCACGCCGTACCACGTATCAGCGGCCTCCATCGTCTTTTTGTTGTGCGTAAT
>JAWXBR010000032.1:0-10446 GCA_034440235.1 bacterium | reverse complement strand
GGCCTACAGCCCTTGCCGTTTTCGTAGATTTGTCGCCCACTCCCACCCTGTGAACACCCACAACAAGAACGCACATGAAGTCTCTCCTTGCCCGCCTGACAATCGATAACGCCGAATTTTATGCCTACCATGGTGTTCGCGCCGAAGAGCAGCAGCTCGGTGGACGGTTCCAGGTGGACGTCGACATTTATTATGATGCACGTCAGGCTGTGGTGAGCGATAATCTGAACGACACTGTGAATTACGAAGAAGTGCTCTTCTTGGTAAACGAGCACATGAGTGGTGACGAACGTTATGCGTTGGTAGAGACGCTTGCATTTGACATTGCTTCGTCGGTCGTTGAGCGCTTTCACAAGGTCGCTCACGTAACAGTGCGTGTGCGAAAACTTGCTGTGCCTATTCAACAGGTGCTCGACCACGTCGAAGCAGAAATAACTGTAATGCGCGAAGGCTGAGGCCGATTGTGAATACAACGCGCGTTCTTCTTTCACTTGGTTCGAACCTCGAGCCCCGTGCAGAACGAATAGAGACAGCGCTTGTATTGCTTAAACAACATGCGCTGACGGAAATGATTGCGTCGCATGTGTACACAACAGAGCCCGTTGGTTTTCGCGATCAGCCCGATTTTCTGAACGTAGCGGTTGCCGGACAAACCACGCTGTCGGCATTCGAACTGTTCAAGGCCTGCAAGGAAATCGAACACACGATGGGCAGACAACACAGGAAGCAGTGGCGCGAACGCGAAATTGATATCGATGTTATTCTCTATGGCAACGTAGTTGTCGAGCGTGATGACCTTCTCATTCCACACCCTCGGATGTCTGAACGCCGGTTTGTACTTGCGCCAGCATCAGAAATAGCGGGTGACATGGTCGATCCCAGATCACAAAAGACTATCGCTGAACTACTCGTAGAATGCACCGACAATTCGAACATTTCTGTTCTAGAATGACAACAGCCTAGTTCACGATACACATGCTCATCCCCCCACATATCATCGACCAGATCCGCTCTGCAGCAGGCATCGTAGATGTTGTGGGAGAACATGTGCCGCTCAGGAAAATGGGACGTAATTACCTGGGATTATGTCCGTTCCACAAAGAAAAAACGCCCTCGTTCAACGTCAACGCCGAACGTGGCATGTACAAGTGTTTTGGATGTGGGAAGGCGGGCAATGCGATAACGTTTGTGCAAGACTTCATGCACCTGGGCTTCGTTGATGCCATTCGGTATCTCGCAGACAAATACGGCGTCATTATTCCGCAAGAAGAACGCGAAGACCCGACGGGAATTCTTGCACGTAAGGACGCAGCATACGCGGCACTTCGCGAGGCCACATCGTTTTATCAAACCATTCTTGCGAGTTCTGACGGTGCTACCATTCGTACATATTTTGAGCAACGCGGTTTCAGCGCTCAGACTGTAGACGAGTTTACAATGGGCGCCTCGCCAGCGGGGTGGGATGGCGTGATGGTGCATCTGACGAAGAACGGGTATTCGGGACAACAACTTTCGGATGCTGGGCTGATTATTACGAAGGAAGTCGGGCGTTCCTACGACCGCTTCCGTGGACGTGCGATGTTCCCCGTTCGCGACGACGTCGGACGTGTCGTGGGCTTCAGCGCACGCACGATGGTGAACGAAGAAGGCACGCCCAAGTACATCAACTCGCCGCAGGGGTTGGTGTACGATAAGAGTCGGGTGTTGTACGGACTCGATAAAGCAAAACGCGTAATTGCTGAGCATCGCCTGGCAGTTATCGTCGAAGGTCAGGCCGACGTTGTAATGATGCATCAGGCTGGCTTCCGCAACACCGTTGCAAGCAGCGGCACTGCTCTTACAGACGAACACTTGCGCCTTCTTCGCAAACACGCCGACACCGTTATGCTCGTATTCGATGCAGACAATGCAGGTCAGGCAGCAACAACACGCGCAATAGAACTTGCTTTGGCAGGGGGCTTTGACGTCCGTTGTGTAGTGTTACCCGCAGGCACCGACCCCGACAGCCTCATTCGCACCGAAGGCGCGAGTGTTATGCAGGACGTTCTGAACGCAGCAGTCTCGTGGCTTTTGTTTCAGACAAATCGTTTGCGTCTGTTAGGGATGCTCGACGACCCGGTTCAGCAGGCAAAGGCCGTTCGCACAATGCTCGACTGGATTTCGACGGTGCCCGACGGACTTCGTCATACGTTCCTTATTCGCGACCTCGCAAAAGAATTTCGTCTCGACGAGCGCATGTTAATGCGCGAGTTCCGCCCCGTGCGCGCAGCGCAGCCCCTTGCCAACACAGAAACGGCGTTGGCATTGCCCGACAAGCCACTGCAGCACGTTGCATCGTTGCTTCCACCCGAGCGCGAATTGTTGCGCATTGCATTGTGTGTTGATGATGGACTGGCGTTGTTAATAAACAAGTACAATATCGACGAAGATATGTTTTGGTCCGAGCGCGGACACAAATTGTTTCGACACATTCTTATTGCCGACGCAGAACATCACGACATTTTGCACTACGTGCTGAACGACGAAGGGCTCACGGCCGATGAGAGGCGCGAAGTCGGCGATATTGCATTTAGTGTCGAAGTAATAAGCGTGCAGTGGGAACGCTTCAATGTCGAGCTACCCGATGTAGACAATTCACGTCCGATACGCGACGCCCTTGTCTCACTGCGCATCCACCGACTTACGAAGGGCATCGAGGACTACACACATCAACTAGAGCGGATAGCGGATGTTGACGAGCGAATGCGTATTCTGCACCGACTCAACAAGCTTGTAAACGAACGCGAAGAATCGCGCAGGCGCCTTAACGACGATTCGGAGAATATGCAGTGGCTTCAAGCCGGCACTCAATCGGAATAATATTCCCCTGCTTACTGCTTGCAGTATGTACGTGGGGCTACGTGTCGCTCTCGCGTACGTACGAAGATGAGTTTGCCATGCCGCTTGTTGTGGTGCCTCCGGCTAATCAAGCATTGTTGTCTACCGTACCTGCAAGTATTGTCGTACGGGCTCGAGGCACAGGCATACAACTAATCAATCTTAAACTTTTCAATAGAACTGCTACATGTACGCTCGACTTAAGCAAGTTGCGAGAGGCGTCACAAGGCGTGTATAAAATCACACGTGATGATCTCGTCCGTTCTATTAGCACTGCACGTCAGATTAACACAGTTTCTGTAATACCCTCATCGATGACGTTGGCCATTGGCGACCTGGCTGTTCGTACCGTTCCTGTGCGCCTGCGCACGAATTTCTCGACGCGAGAATCGTTTCGCGTAATTGGTACGCCGAGTGTTTATCCGACTACTGTGCAAGTGCGTGGCAGCAAGGTTATTGTAGACAAAATCACAGAGTGGCCAACGCAACGCCTAAGTCTCGCTGATGTGCACACATCGTTCGAGAACGATTTACCTGTAAGCGATTCGCTTATGACGCTTGTAAATGTTGTACCGTCGGTAGTACGTGTGAAGGCCACAGTGCAGCAGATGACCGATATCGCACTCGATGACGTACCAGTCGTACTAATCGATGCGGGCAACACGCGTTACCTCGATGTGCGCCCGAAATACGTCCGCGTTATCCTCCGCGGCGGCGTAGAAGAACTTGCCAACATGACTGCAGAAGATGTACGCGTTGAAGTCTCTGCACTTACCGGCGATGCCTACGCACGTCCGCGTGTAATCACGTCCGATCGCGTTACCGTCATGGGCACGATACCAGCGTTTGTTAGAGTTGTCGACCGCGGGCGTTAATCAACAGCGAGCTATCACCATAGCTCAGGAACCGATACCCTTCGGTTAGCGCCGTTTCGTAAACTTTTTTCCAATCGTCGCTTCCGCAGAACGCCGCAACAAGTAGCAGCAGCGAATTACCCGGCTGATGGAAGTTAGTTACAAGTGCATCGGCAGTTGCTATGTGGCAGCCGGGTGCAAGCATAATAGACGTCGTGCCTTCGAGCACGGCGAGGTTTCGAGCGTCCATCCATGCCAGCACTGCACTGAATGATTCGGAACGTGTTGGGTGAGGTCCATCTGTAAACGCAGCCCATTGTTCGATTGCGAACTCTTCGGTAGCTTCTTCTTCAATTGCAAACGTGTTCGAAGCCCCTTCTTCAATTGCAACCGTGTTCGAAGCCCCTTCTTCGCCCCCTAACAATTCAGCACCAAGCCCCAGCAGTTGCACACCAAACCAGTACACCGATTCGAGTGCGCGTAGCGAGGTTGTGCCGACGACGGTTACCCACGGCTCGTCTGACTGAGCGTGGCGCACATACTGTTCGATTGCCTTACGATGAATTGCAATGCTCTCTGTGTGCATGATATGGTCGCGAGCGTCTTCGACGTCTATGGGTTTGAACGTGCCGAGACCAACGTGCAGTGCAAGATCGATATGTGCGATGTGTTTGTTCGCAAGTGACGCAAACACGTCATCGGTAAAATGAAGTCCAGCCGTCGGCGCTGCGGCCGACCCTTGCCTATCTGCATACACCGTCTGATAGCGCACCGAGTCTGCTTCTTCTGCATCGCGTCCGAGATACGGCGGCAACGGCATCTCGCCAATGCGTTCGAGAACGTCGCCAAGTGTCTCGTTGACATGTTCATCGAACGGTGTTGCAAAAGAAGGTTCAGCGAGTGAATTGTATGAATTCCACTCGAGCCTCACCACGCCTTCGGTGCCATCGCGTTCGAGTACTGTTGCAGAAAGTCCGGCGTTGCTTAACACGACACCCTGACCAATATGGCGTCCACCTATCAGGCACGCCCACGTACTCGGCTCGCGCGATGCCAGACACTCGCTTGCGCTTGGGTAAGGGGCTGTTGGCGCTATCAATAGCACTTCTGCTGCACCACCCGTTGGTTTTTTTAACACGACCCTTGCTCTGAAGACCTTTGACGTGTTGAGCACCAGTAGGCTTCGATCTGGGAGAAACGATGGCAGGTCGCGGAATCTGTGGTGCTCTATAGACGAAGGTATTCTAGCAACAAGTAGACGGCTCGTATCGCGCTCTGCCACTGGCCGAACTGCTATTCTGTCGGCGGGTAATGTGTAGGTATAATCTGCGATGAGCAGAGGTTTTGTGGGTACGGTAGGCATCCTGTTCCTAATTTTCAGTTATGTGCAACCTTTGAACGAGGGTGGCGTACCGCGGCCCCGATTCAAGACAACAGTCGTCTGATTCAAAAAAGACGCTCTTTAGATTCAAAACAACAACGCTCTTCATTTATTTCCGGACATGTTTATGCAAGATACCCCTACGCCTTCTTCGATTCCTCCTCAAAATCCAGTTCCACCTCCACCTTATTACCGTCCGCAGCAGCGTCGTACACGCTGGTGGATTCCACTGGTAATTATAGCTGTTGTGCTCGTTTTGATATTCGGAGCCTTTGCTGCATTCGTTGTGTTTATTGGCAATGAGTTCAGTAGTAGCAAAGAGCCTGTTAGCGTTAAGAACAACACAGTCCTAATGCTCGATCTATCTGGAGGCGTTCCCGAGAATAGTCCACCCATGGCATTCAATTTCGGTGGCGATGCAAAAAGCGGTCCATCGTTGTTAGATATGCTGGGTTCGATCCGCAGGGCGAAGACGGACGACAACATTAAAGGAATTTACTATCGTGCTGGCGGGTCGGGCGTTGGCATGGCCAAGCTTGCAGATATTCGCGAAGCGCTTATCGACTTCAAGACATCGAAGAAGTTTGTGTACGCGTTTATCGAAACTGGTTCTAAACAACACTACTATATCGCTTCTGCTGCCGACTCGATCTTCATGCCAGAAGAAGGCATGCTCGACTTTACAGCGTATGGTGCATCGGCACCGTTCATGAAAGGCTTGTTTGAAAAGATCGGTGTTGAATGGTATGTCGAACAATTCGAAGAATACAAATCCGCAGCCGAATCGCTTTCACGCGACAAGTGGAGCGAACCAGCAAAGCAGGAAGTCCGCGAGATTCTCGATCAGCGCGTAGACATGTTTGTTTCTGCCGTTTCAGGATCGCGCAACATTCCAGCAACAAGCGTGCGGGCTGCACTTGACCGTGGTTTGTTCACTGCCGATTCGTTGCGTGGCAACAATCTCATTGACGGCTATGCACGTGAGTCTGAGCTGCGTGAGCGTATCCATCGTCGCATGAATCCGAGCGACACAACAGACCATCCATCGCTGCGCATGCTTACCATGAAGCAGTACGCAAGTGCGAACGACGGAAAATCGAACGACGCTGCCGTCGACGATTCGAAGGGTTCTATTGCAATTGTATATGCTAGTGGTGCAATTCAGGCAGGTAAAAACGATAGTCCGTTCAACTCCGACGGCATCTACGCCAAAAACCTCATCAAGGAGCTACGTCGCGCTCGCGACAACAAAGATGTAAAGGTTATTATCCTTCGCATCGATAGTCCAGGTGGTTCTGCAATTGCATCCGATGAAATCTGGGCAGAGATTCGCGAAATCCGCAAAGAGAAAGCCATCTATGCGTCGATGAGCGATGTAGCAGCATCTGGTGGATACTACATTGCAATGGCATGTGATACGATTGTTGCACACCCTGCAACGATTACGGGTTCGATTGGTGTGATTATGGCGATTCCGAATCTGAAGGGCACGATGGACAAAATCGGCGTCACAACGGACACGATTTCGTACGGACGTTCCTCGAACTTCATGAACCCAATGATGCCATTCCGCGAATCAGATAAAGCAATATTCCGTCAGTTAGGGGGCGGCATCTACCATCGCTTCGTGCAGAAAGCTGCAGACTCCCGCAAGATGACATTCGATGCCCTACGCGCAGTTGCCAAGGGTCGGGTCTGGACGGGTACTGCTGCAAAGCAAGCGGGCTTAATAGACATCAACGGTGGTCTTTACGAAGCCATCTCATTGGCTAAGCGCCGAATGGGTGTTGATGTAAGCAAGCGTGTGCCAATTCATATCTATCCAGAAGAAATCGACAACATCGCTGCTATCCTGGCAATGTTTGGCCTCGGCGAAGACGACGAAGAAGAAGGCAAGGCACGTATCGATGTAAAGACGTTGCTGAGCGCTGTTGTGTCAGACAATACCTCTGTCGAGCATATCTGGAATGCTCTGCCATACGAGGCTCAGGCACAGGTTCGGCACGCAGCCCAACTCACAGACCTTGGTCGACGAGAGCACAACTTGGTCATGCTGCCGATGTTATTTGAATAAGAGCGTAGAGGTTTGAATAAAAGCGTAGTAGTTCGAACTCTGGCGAGTTCTAATCGAACTCTCAAGAAAGGCCGTTCACACGAACGGCCTTTCGTATTTTTGTGCTTCACTTGAATTCGAATGTGTCCTAGAAGGCTTTGCATGTCCATCGAAACTTTCCCCAATCCAAACCCCGAACGTCGGTACGTCATCACCCACGTGAACCCCGAGTTCACATCGGTGTGTCCGAAGACCGGTTTACCCGACTTCGGCACGGTGACGCTACAGTACATCCCCGCTGAAACTTGCATCGAGCTAAAAGCGCTGAAGTACTACTACCTCGACTTTCGTAGCAAGGGGATTTTTTACGAGGCGATTACAAACAAGATTCTCGACGACATGCTTGCAGTATGCACACCCCAATGGATGAAGGTCACAACAGAGTGGAGTGTGCGCGGTGGCATTCACAGCAAGATCGAAGCTGAGTACACAAAACCGTAACGAAGTTTAAAGAAGAGAAGACTGTGCATACATGCTAACAAGTATTTCAAAGCAGTTTAGATGGGAAATGGGACATCGTCTTCCGTTTCACGACGGACTGTGTCGTAATATTCATGGCCATTCGTACGAAGCACATGTTATCCTCACGGGTGAACCAGATGCGCACGGCATGGTAATGGATTACTTCGATATGAAGACCCTTGTTCAGCCCCTTATCGATGAATGGGATCATTGCTTTTTATGTGATGCATCGGATGCAGTAATGCGCGGCTTCTTCGAAGAACATCCGATGAAGGTTGTCTACGTAGACGGTCCGACAACTGCAGAGAACATTGCAAAGCTGTTGCTCACGCGCATTGTGAGCGAGCTTGCCGACGGACACGCCATAGACGGTGTGCGTGTACGTGTGTATGAAACCGAAAAAACCTACGCGGAAGTGGAGCAGAGTTTATGAGTGTTCGCGTTCGTTTTGCGCCGTCGCCGACAGGCTACCTGCATATTGGCAGCCTTCGTACAGCGTTATACAACTACCTTTATGCAAAGCACAACGGCGGCACGTGCATCCTGCGCGTAGAGGACACCGATCGGACGCGATTGGTGGAAGGGGCTATCGAAGAACAGATAGAATCGCTCAGGTGGGCCGGCATTGTCTTCGATGAAGGTCCGCACATCGGTGGAGACTTTGGTCCGTACATCCAGAGCGAACGTTTCCACCTCTACAACCAATACGGCATGCAGCTTGTCGAATCGGGTCACGCATACTACGCGTTCGACACATCCGAAGAGCTCGACGCTATGCGTGCGCGCCAACAGGCAGCGGGCATCGCACCGAAGTACGATCGTTCGTCCATGCGCAACCAATACACGATTGGCGATGACGAAACGGCGAATCTGCTTGCGGTAAATGCTCCGCACGTTATTCGACTGAAAGTGCCTCTCCAGACCGATGTGCATTTTCACGATGATGTGCGTGGCGACATGGTCGTCGGCGGACGTGAAATCGACGACCAGATTCTTGTCAAGAGCGATGGCTTTCCAACGTACCACTTGGCGAATGTTGTAGACGATCACCTCATGGAAATCACACACGTCATTCGTGGCGAAGAGTGGTTACCATCGACACCCAAACACATTCTACTGTACGAAGCATTCGGATGGAAGCCGCCTTCGTTTTCGCATCTGCCATTGCTGCTAAATGCAGACCGATCGAAGATGAGTAAACGTCATGGCGATGTAATGGTGCAGGACTTCAGAGCAAAAGGCTATTTCCCTCAAGCGCTTGTGAACTATGTGTCGTTATGCGGATGGAATCCGGGCAGTGACAGAGAAATCTATTCGCTCTCAGAACTCGTAGATGTGTTTACGCTCGAACGTGTAAACAAAGCGGGCGCAGTGTTCGATTACAAAAAGCTCGACTGGATGAACGGCGAGTATTTGAAGGCAATGGACCCAAAAGATCTTGCTGCAGAACTCATGCCCGAACTTTCGTACGCAGGCTACACATACACGGAACCATCATTTGTTGCCAACGTCGCAGAACTTCTCCGCGAACGTGTGACATTTCTGAAAGACATAGCGGTTTTTGGCGATTATTTGTTTACCGACGGCATACCAGCGCTCTCGGAGCTTACCGAAGAGGCAAGCAAACCACTAGGCTCGTCTGAAACGCTTGGGTTACTGCGCGCTAACGATGCGTTCATGACTGCACTCAGAGCTTTTCGAGCGGACTTCAACGACGACGTTGCAAACGACCATGATGGGTTTAAGGCACTAGCGCAAGCGAGTGCTGAGGCAAACGGACTGAAACTTGGTGCGTTCATGAAACCATTACGTCTGGTACTAACACATCGTGATGTTGGCGCCGATCTATTTAGAACTGTGCAGCTTCTTGGCGCGAAACGTTGTATCACCCGCATCGATGGATTCTTATCATGAAGCCTGAATTAACCCGCAAGCCTGTATTAACCGGCAAGCCTGAGTTAACCCGCAAGCCTGTATTCATCGTAAGGTCTGCCTTTCTCCTCGCATTTGTGTTGGGCACGAGCCTGATTTTCCTTGCATGCGGCACTCCACGACCCACCACCGTAGCCCCTTGTATTTCGGCTGTACAGCACGATCTAACAGTGCGTTGGGGCACGGAACATGATTCGGCAGGTACCGTCGAAGGCTACGAACTCAATGCAAAAGGCGAGCTCTTCCGGTATGGCGGGGAGAGGGGCGCAAAGGGAGAACAGGCCGACATCACCATGAATCGGCACTTTCTGGTTGCCATTGATCAAGCACAGTATTGCGATGTAACGAAGACGGTGCAGAACACATTCCTGAAAGTTCAGGCGTTAAATGTGCGCGGAATTCGCGGTCGCTTTATCGAGTATGTCAATGCAGCGCGCAATGTATATTTACGGGCAGTATGGAATCCGGACCTCTCAACGTTTCAAAGTCGGGATATGCGGGAGCAGTACGACGCGCTCATGCAACTGGTCCCTCGGTAAGCACCATGAAGATTCTCATTGTCGACGACAATCGCGATTTCTGCTCAACGCTGGCTGATGTAGTAACCTCGCAAGGCTGGGAAGCCGAGATACGCAACAGTCCCGAAGCAGCATTGTCGTACCTCGAAACGCACAACCGCGAAGTCGGCCTCATGCTCCTCGATATCGAGTTCGGCAGCGAGTCTTCGATGACAGGCATCGACGTGCTGAGTCAGTCGGTCCGCTCCTTCCCTTCCATCCCCATCATCATGATTTCGGGGAAGGGCACGATTGAAACGGCAGTGAAGG
>JAWXBR010000031.1:0-10778 GCA_034440235.1 bacterium | reverse complement strand
TCCTGATACTAGAAATAGTCCTGATACTAGAAATAGTCCTGATACTAGAAATAGTCCTGATACTAGAAATAATTAAGTTATCGACGCCCTCTATTTGCGACGTTTGAACAACGTATAGTCGTCGTATTCTTTCGAATCATACCCCGGAGCTAGTGCTATGCGCACCTTGTCTAGCAATCGTACGGTGTTTGGTTGTGCGGCATGAAGGTACACGATGTACACCGATAATCCCTGCAGTCCCAATGCACTGACTACATTGGTAACGGCATCTTCTGGCATTGCGACAGGCTTGTACGTTCGGCCGCGCGTCCATCCAGCCATCCAACCGTTTAAATACCATGCGAGTTGAGGATTGAGAGAGTCGCCGTCGCTACGTTTATGATACAGGTATGTGAACGACCTCGTAGTTGTATCGAGCAGTTCGGTAGCAACAGCGCGAGCTCCGCGCACTTCGTTCTCACTTCCAGGAATGATTATCGATGCTGTGCGAACCAGGAACAACCCTGCAACTCCGTACAGCACGGGTTTGAACATCTGTAAGGCAAGCTTTTGAGTTGACTTCTTGGGTAAAAGAAACCCACTGCCTGCAATGAGAACAATAAGTATACCTTCAACTAGTACAAGCGTATCGAATGGCGAAGTACGAAAACTCTGTCTATGTGCGGCAGGCAGCAACGCCCAAATCGCTATCGCTGAAACGATGCCATACGAGGCTACGACAGTCCTACTTGAAGCCAATAACAACATTCGCTCAGCAGCATATATTGCCAGCAATACACCAGCAGGTACAAGCATAACAGCATAATGAATATTCTTCGTCGCACCGAAACTAAATATGAGCAGCACCACAACAAACCACATCAATACAGATGTCTGGGCTTGCTGAGAAAATTTTGGTAATAGTACACGCTTAACAATTGCTACTGCAAGAAAAATGAATGCCAGCACGATAACCGCATTCCCTACAGCCAACTGATTGACGTAGAAAAGTGGTCCAAGCGAAGACGCATTGCCTTCAACGGTTGTAAGAATGTGAGAGAGGGGCACACCAGATAAAAACGATGTACTGTGTTTACTCGCCATCATGGCATACCATGGTATGGCCACTGCAAATGCTATGGCTAGTGCACCAGCAGCACGAATGAAAGGAGCAAATCTGTTTCGCTGTGCAATGAGAAGGGGCACTAGGAAGATAAGGGGCACAAACGAGACGAGCATTTTTGTTAGCAGTGCCATTCCAAGCGCTACACCGAATACAATTGGTGGCCACCATGCATCTTCGCGTTCGCGCCACACAAGCGTCGACCATAGCGCTACGAGGCACCACATCATCAGAGGCACCTCTGTCATAGACTGCCTCGCGTATAACGCCCAATGCATTGTACCAGCCATTACACACACAGCAAGTATGGAATGTTCATAGGTGACCATGCGCCGAGCGACGAGGTACAACATCCACAAGGCTATGGCTGAACAAAGTACGATTGGCAGACGCACTGCTATTGCCGTAGGACCAAGTATTGACATAGAGAGCGCTACCAACCATACCACAAACGGTGGCGCAGTTGCCGAATACAAACCTCCAAGTGCATGATCGGACTGATCCCACCAGGCATCAAACTCGAGGATACTCTGCGCGCGCACGGCATAGAGGCCTTCGTCCCAAGGCTGGATCTCAGCTCCAGACAAGCGCATTAGGTACAGACCAGTGAGAACCAGAATGACGGCGATTACCGTATGCTGGCGTGCGGTCATTGGACGAAATAAACCGAGTTCGGTGAAAAACTCAGCACAAGGATGATGATTGAAAGCCAACCCACAATCTGTCGTCCAGCTGATAACGGCGTTTCGTCTTCGATGGGTGGATGGTAAACTCCGATAAGAAATCGAACTAAAACCGCCCAAAGAAGCCAGTTGGTACCAAACTCAAACAACCAGGGAGCCATGTGTATGGCTGACAGCAATGGACCACCAATACTGTTTTGCAAAGCATTCACAAAGCCCGATGGTGAAGGCTGGGCGAGAAACAAACCGAACTCGCCAAGTAATGATAAGAATCCCATGGTGAAGAGTAGCCACCAACCTACGCGACCAACAACGTGTTGTACTCGGCCTGTCAACGCATACAAAACGTGTCCACCATCTAGTTGGCCAAACGGGAGCATATTTAATGCTGTTACAAAAAGCCCAAACCACCCTACACATAGAAATGGGTAATGATAGATTTCATTCATCGGTGGCATAAAGCCAGTGCCGGAATTGCTTGTGAATACATTGCGCATGAAAGAAAACAACACGGTGTCGCCAAAGTACATTCCACCCGAACTAAGCCCTTCGGGATGGATCGCATTTAAATAGTCGATTGGCGGAAGTGTTTGAAAACCGATGACGAGAATGAAGAGGCAGACTACAAAACCGGCAAGTGGCCCCGAAACGCCAATGTCAAACAATGCGGCACGGGTCGGAATACGACTTCGCAATCGAATGAGTGCTCCCATCGTACCGAATGGCAACAGCATTGGAGGCACTGGAATGAAGAACGGAAGGGATGCGTCCACACCGTGCCGACGCGCGGCAATGTAGTGTCCAAATTCATGTGCACTGAGAAATGTCATAAGGAGAACAGCATATGTAATGCCATGTCCCCAGTTCGTAATCTCATACGGATTTACGCCCACCCAGGCAGCACCCGCAATTGTGGTACTCAGCAACGTTAGAAGGAATAGCCCAGCGTTCACCCAGATGGGCATGCGACGCTTAGGGACTTTATCGTCGTCAGGGGCCGGTGCGTAACCCATCTACTGTACCTCGATCGGACGCATCTGCGGGAAGAAAAGCACATCGCGTATCGAGTCGGTATTCGTAAGAAGCATTACTAGCCTATCGATGCCAATCCCAAGGCCCGCAGTTGGAGGCATACCTACTTCAAGTGCGTGCAGAAATTCTTCGTCAACTACCATTGCTTCGTCATCACCCTCAGCACGAATTCGCGACTGCTCTTCGAGACGCATACGCTGCTCGATCGGATCGTTCAACTCACTGAATGCGTTTGCAATTTCCTTCCCCATCACGAATAACTCGAATCGTTCAACTAAACCTACTTCAGTGCGATGCGCCTTAGCAAGCGGTGACATTTCAACTGGATAGTCCATGATGAACGTAGGCTGTATAAGGTGAGGCTGTACTTTTTCCGAGAATATCTCATCCAGAATTTTCATCGCACTTGCAGAACTCTCAACCGGCACGTTCGCTGCGCGAGCCGCTGCCAAGAGTTGGGTCCGATCCATCCCTCTTAGGTCAACTCCCGTGTGTTCGAGCAACAAATCATACATGCGGGCTCGACGAAAAGGACGCGCATAGGAAACATCAGTATCGGCGTAGCGCACTGTTGTCGTTGCATGAACATCTACTACAATGTTATGAACTAGCTCTTCGGTCATGTCCATCATCCACAGATAGTCTTTATACGCCACGTAAATCTCCATGGCAGTGTATTCGGGATTATGTGTGCGGTCCATGCCCTCGTTTCGAAAATTCTTAGAAATCTCGTAGACTCCTTCGAAGCCCCCTACAATGAGACGTTTCAGATATAGCTCGTCGGCGATGCGCAAGTAGAGGTCGATGTCGAGGGCGTTGTGATGCGTCATGAACGGACGTGCCGTTGCGCCGCCGTAAATGGGCTGCAGAATAGGTGTCTCGACCTCTAGCCACCCACGTTCATCAAAGAAGCGCCGCATGGCCGTTATGATGCGTGCTCGCACTCGAAACGTTGCTTTGATTTCGGGGTTGGCAATGAGATCGAGATAACGCTTACGATATCGTTGCTCCTTGTCGGCGAAAGCATCGTATCTAGTGACGTTGCCCGCATCGTCTGTTTCTTCCTTGGCAACAGGAATGGGTGTGACGCACTTTGCAAGAAGTACCAACCTCGTTGCGTGCACACTTATTTCTCCCATTCGTGTACGGAACACATACCCATTCACACCAACAAGATCGCCGATATCAAATAACTTTAACATGTCGTAAGCGACACCCAGATCATCTTTTTTGAAGTACATCTGAATGCGGCCCGTTTGATCTTGCAGGTGGGCAAATGACGCCTTGCCCATCCGACGCATCGTCATAATGCGTCCAGCTACTGCCACGATGCTCCGGTCGCCTGGCTCGGCAGCAGGTGCGTCGTCTGTAAAATCGTTCAGTATCTGTTCGGCGTCATGCGTTTTGTCGAAGGAAACCGGATAGGCGTCTACACCCATCTGCCTCAGTAATTCGAGTTCCTCGAATCTGCGTCGTTCCTGTTCATTGCGTTCGGATAGATCTATCATAGACGGCAAAGATAGGTGTTCGCACGAAGGCCTTGGTACGTGTAAGTTTGCTCATGCACCACATAGAACAGACCCTTGCCCTTAGCGCGACCGACATCGAGCTTCGTGATCGGCTAACAGGCCTCTCGAAAGACTTCTTTCTGAAACAGGGGTATAACAGCAGTACCATGGACCAGGTCGCGAAGAAAGCGAGAGTGTCAAAAAAAACGCTGTACCGCCTTTTTCGCAACAAGGAAGCTGTTTTACGTGCAGTAATACACTCAATAATGAACGAGATTGAAGACATTACGACCCCTCTATTCACGAACGACACCGAGCCTTTTGCCGTCCGATTCGAGCGCCTTGTTGTTCAAATCTCGCCCCAGTTTGCAAACCTCCGTTCGTTGTCTTCGATGAAGGAAATGCGTGACGTCTCGCCGAATACATACGAGGAATTTGAAGTCTGGAGGCGGATTCGGTGTGCTGTTTTAGTGGGGATGGTAACACGGGCGCGAGATCGTGGCGAGATTTCCACTGTCTTCGACTTGAATGAAATGATCGAGATTTATGGAGCGCTACACAATGCGTGCATGGACTATTCGATAGCTGAAGACCAGGGCGTACCTGCAAAGGATGTGTATGTCGCCTTCTCCGATGTGTTCCTCAACGGAATCCTTGAACAAGGCTATTCAGGGGCCTCCAAACAGCGCCACACAGTATGAAGGATGTCTCTGCTCAGGAAGCACGAATATTAAGAGCGTCCGAAGGACTGTTTTTCCGCTTCGGCTTTCAGCGTGTTACCACAGAGCAAATAGCGAATGAGGCAGGCGTTTCGAAGCGCACCATCTACGCTTTTTTTCCATCGAAAATGTCGATTGTCATACGCTCGTTTGTTTCAGCAGGTCGCGAGATTAATGCCTCCATTGCTGCTATGCACCTAGACGACCCTGCCCAATTTGAGCGGTGCCTGCGTTCGTTTCTTGTAGCTGTTGCAAATGGTTCTGGACGGTTTTCGGCGCCGCTGGTGTTCGACCTCACAACAGCCGACCCCCGCTTGGGTGCCCGCCTTCTAAAAGCACGCACAAACTTTCTCTCGAAGCGTTTACGAATGATTCTTGACAAGGGGCTTCAGCACGGGGCTATTCGAAAATCTATGAATATGGATGCTACCGTCGTGGTAACATTAATGGCACTGGACTGCCTTTTGCATCCAGAATCCCGGCAAGCGTTAAAACTAATGGCGCCTTTGCCAGAAACGGTTGTTGATGTGCTTTTAAGGGGCGTGAGACCCAAATAAAATTTGATAGTCCGTTTTTGGAACTAATGTATTTGGCTATTCGTCAGCTAAATAACGTGACATCGGACCTCCAGCAGAATGCACAACACTGCTGAAGACCATCCGACATAACCCCCTCATATGCCTCTCGCCCCACACCAAGCGAGAGGCTCTTTTTTTGTCTCAACTCTACTTTAAGCCCGCTGAGCCTGGGCTTCGAAGAGAATGATACCGGCGGCAACGGACGCATTTAGCGACGCGATCTGACCTGACATTGGAATTTCAACGAGCTGACTGCAAATCTGCTGCACGCGTGGATGCAAGCCTTCGCCCTCGTTTCCCAGAACAATGATGCAGGGTCCGGTGTAGTCGGCCTTCCGATAATGAATGGTGCCCGGGGATGCAGTACCGATAATCTTAAAGCCAAGCTTCTTTGCTGTCTCCAACGCCTCTGACATTCGCAGGACCTTTGCTGCAGGTAGATGCTCGAGTGCGCCTGCAGACGCTTTTACGGCTGTAGGTGTAACTGGCGAGCCAAATTTCTCAGGTAAAATCAGCCCCTTGGCTCCAGCCCCTTCAGCAGACCTAGCAATAGCACCGAGATTGTGCGGATCCATAATTCCATCTAGAGCTACCAATAGTGGAGATTCTCCTAGTACGAATTCGAGTAGAGAAGCAAGTGTTGTACTAGCGCGTACTGGTCGTAGCGCAATGATGCCTTGTGCATCATTTGGCCCAACGTTCAGAGCACGTTCAAGCACTTGAAATTTTCTTCTGTCCATAATTGAGCATTGCACACCAGCACGTTTCGCTTGCGTTCGAATGGTTGCAAGCGGTCCGTCATCTGCACCATACGAGACAAATATTTTTTCGAGTTCATTACCCGCTTGCAACGACTCCATCACAGCGCGTCTTCCTACGACATATCGCATCGGATCGATGTCTGCATGGTCTGCTGATGTCATAGATGTTTCTTGATTTGTTTACTGAATGAATCACCGAATGCCGCAACATCTGCGTAGGACGTGTACAACGGTGCCGGTGCTACTCGAATGACATTAGAGCTTCTCCAGTCTACAATCATGCCGTCTGCGATGAGGCCATCGAACACTTCACGTCCTTTTTTATCAAAACCTATCGATAGCTGTGCACCTCGCTGACGCGGGTCACGCGGTGTTACAATGCGTACTTCATCTGTGTTTTTAAGTGCGTCGTCAATCAAGTGTTCTGCCATTGCCGTTAGTGTATCTCGCTTTGCACTTATGCGCTTCATCGTAGCGTCAGCAAAAACATCTAACGCCGTTTTATGCACTGCCATGGGAAGAATCTGTGCATTTGAAAGTTGCCAGCCACTTGCACCACGCATCGATTGAAAACCACGCTCGATTTCAAAACGAGTGGCCTCGTTGTTACCCCACCAACCTGCCAATCTTGGAAGGTCATTACGTTCGGCGTGACGCTCGTGTACAAATACGCCACCAACTCCTCCGGGACCAGAATTCAGATACTTGTACGAACACCAAACGGCAAAGTCGGCATTCCAGTCATGCAATCGCATTTCCACGTTGCCAATGGCATGTGCTAAGTCGAAGCCGACGTGTGCTCCTACATCATGCGCCGCCTTCGCAATACGGGCAAGGTCGAAAAATTGTCCCGTGAGGAAATGTACACCACTAAACATGACAAGAGCTACTGAGTCTGCGTGTTCGGTAATCGCTTTTTCGATCTGCTCTGTAGTGAGAACATGGGCACCAGGAACAGGCTGTATTTCTACCATTGCCTGTTCAGGATCGTAGCCGTGAAGTCTAATCTGACTTTCGATGGCGTACCTGTCACTTGGGAAGTCTTTGCCCGCCAAAATGATTTTGTGTCGTAGTTCGGTCGGACGATAGAACGAGGTGAGCATGAGATGCAGGTTCACCGTCAACGAATTCATGGCAACAATTTCTATGGGAAGTGCGCCGACTAAGGGTGCCAACAATTCTGGAAAGAAGGTGTGATACGAGAACCATGGGCGTTTGGCATGAAAATGTCCTTCTACCCCCAAGCGTTTCCAATCATTCATTTCCTGAAGGATGGCATCGTGCGCCTCAATTGGTTGTAGTCCTAGACTATTGCCGCAGAAGTAGTGAACTGGCTTTTTGTCACCACCTAACGGGATGTGGAACCGAGAGCGGAAACTTGAAAGCTCGTCGCTCCTGTCCATTGCTTCGAAGTCGAGATTCATAGGGCGTTTATTCCTTGATGTAACGTCATCGCTACTTTGCTGTTATTCTCGCTGTAGTTCGTCGTTTCATAACTTGCAAGATCGCTTACTTAAGGAGAATTGGATGCAGAGGTTATTCATGCGGATCTTTCTAGGACTTCTCCCAATGACGTTCCTGTTGTCCGCGTGCAACTATCTGGACAAACCTCGGCCGATTATTATGCGATGTACCACCGAAAAGCAGGCCTACATTGGTCAGCTCGTCGAGATTTTTAATCGCAATGGTTATACCATTGTTAACTCGAGCAAGGACTCTGGAACGGTAACGGCTGTAGACAAGGTTGAGAATGTGGCGTATCGTTTCACTGGTCTCACGCGCACGTGGGACATAAAACATGCTGGGGACTCGGTAGTAATTTACGTGTGGTCGGTTTCTTACCGCGAGGATGGCAGCGATGTGAAGCAGACCTGGGATAAACGCTACTCAGGCGAGGACGTTAAAGAGTGGATGCGTCCGATCATGGTGTCGCTCGAAGCGGCTTGTGGGCTAGGCAATCCACTCGCCCCCAGACGTTAAATCGAAGAACGTATCGGGCACTTCGACTTCCATGAGCAGCATCGCCGAAGCAATAGTCTTGCCTTGGGCATCAAGTTTTAACGAGACCGTACCTCCCCCACCAAGTGTGTCGTGTAGGATAAAGTTCAGAGCCCAGAGATTTGGCAACTCGAACCGCTCGACCTTGCCGAGGCAGATTCCCTTAAAGTGTTGGCTTACACGCTCTGTTGTAAGCAACTCGCTAAGCATTGGATACCATTCCTTGCGATAAGCAATTACGCCACAATTGGCCGCGTCGCCCTTGTCGCCGCTACGGGCGTGTGCCAGTCTAGAAAGAGGGATATTCATGCCCGCAAACATACGAACACGACCATTGCATCGTCTGTTGCCGCCACCGCATCGTCTAAATCCCATGATTCGGTAATTTTGAGTCTGTATTCCGTTAGAGGTAATGTATGAATCGCGTCATGTTTAAATCAAAAATCCACCGCGCTCGCATAACGCAGGCAGACCTTTATTACGAAGGCAGCCTTACGATAGACGCGAACCTGATGGAAGCCGCCAATCTTCTCGCCTACGAGAAGGTGGCCGTTGTGAACATCAACAACGGCGAGCGGTTCGAGACATACGTCATACCCGGCACACGCGGCAGTAAAGACATCTGTTTGAATGGGGCCGCTGCGCGCAAGGGTCAGATCGGAGACGAGGTAATCATTATCTCGTACACCTCGATGCCAGATATTGAAGCGCGTGCCTGGCAGCCACTCGTTGTACTCGTTGACGCGAATAATGACATTCAGTCAACAACAAACACCGTAGAGCCGTACACCTCCATGGTTCAGCATCATTGATGTCGACGCCGAAAGAACTTGACCTTTCCCTTGTCATCATGGCAGCTGGTAAAGGGAAACGGATGGGAGATCCGAATTTGTCGAAGGTGCTGACGTTGCTCGACGGAAAGCCCCTTATCCATTATGTTCTCAAACAGGCGACGCAGGTACAGCCATCGGTGATTGTTGTTGTTGTCGGACATCAACACGACGCTGTACGCGCATTCGTTGCCTCAGAATGTCCCGTAGCAACCTGTGTAATGCAGGAAGAACAGCTTGGGACGGGTCACGCAGTACAACAGACGCAACAGGCAGTGCAAGGTCGAGCAGCCAATGTTCTCATTCTCTCGGGTGATGTGCCATTACTCTCGGCTACAACCCTGCGTTCGCTCGTCGACCATCATGTGAAGAGTGAAGCGACGCTTACCGTGTTAACAACGACATTGTCCGATCCGACTGGTTATGGCCGCATCATCCGTGATGCTGCTGGCGCAGTACTTGCAATTGTTGAGCAGAAAGATGCGAGTGAGGAGCAGACGGAAATCGGTGAAATAAACTCGGGTGTATATATCGTCCGGACAGATGCATTGTTCGCCGCACTAGAACGTGTACGTAATTCAAACGCCCAACGAGAGTACTACCTAACTGACATCGTTGGAATTCTAAAGCAAGAAGGCGCAAAAACCGAAGCTTTTCATACAGAACGGTCTGAAGAAGTACACGGCATAAATACCGTCGCAGATTTACAACATGCGTCTGAACTTCTAAAACACACGCACGCAGAAGAATGTTAAAAGCGATAGATCACATAGGAATTGCAGTGCGCGATATCGAGGCGAGCATGGCGCTGTATCGTACCATGTTCGATGTCGTTGAATTTCATCGTGAGCGTGTTGAAGATCAGGGTGTAGACATCGCTTCGTTCGACGTCGGCGGTGTTCGTATTGAACTCACTGCTCCTTTGACTGCGTCATCGCCTATTGCCAGGTTCATTGAAAAACGTGGTGAGGGCATACATCATCTCGCTTTCAGGTCTAGTGAACTCGGTGCAGATCTAGCACGGCTTGCCGAACACAGTATCGCTGTAATCGAACCCGCGCCGACGCGCGGCGCACATGAGATGCTCATTGCATTTCTGCATCCTAAAACAACTGGAGGTGTGTTGATGGAATTGTGTACACCTGCCAGTAACGAAGGGGAAAACTAATGCCTAGACTAACCTTGGTTAGACATGGTCAGTCGCAGTGGAATCTTGAGAACCGCTTTACTGGTTGGCATGATATCGGATTGACTGCATTGGGAGAACAGGAAGCGACAAGCGCTGGCGTTTTGTTGCGCGACGTTCCTTTCGATGTTCTTTTTACATCTGTCCTGCAGAGGTCGATTCATACCGCCGACCTAGCACTAGTTGCTGCTGGAAGAAAAGATGTGCCAACGTTTCGCGACAAAGCACTAAATGAGCGCAACTATGGTGATTTACAAGGATTGAATAAGCAGGAAACGAGTGACCTATACGGTCTCGAACAAGTGCACAAATGGCGGCGTAGCTATGATATCAGCCCCCCTAATGGCGAGTCGTTGAAAGACACGCGAGCGCGTGTGCAAC
>JAWXBR010000030.1:0-26575 GCA_034440235.1 bacterium | reverse complement strand
CGACATGATTCAAGTACGACATGATTCAAGTACGACATGATTCAAGTACGACATGATTCAAGTACGACATGATTCAAGTACGACATGATTCAAGTACGAATAGACTTTAGCGAGTCACTATCACGAGAGCAGTGGCTCGATTGTCGCCGCACTTAGCGTCTAGGAAGTAAACACCGTTTGAAACATGATCGACATCAATCTCGATCTTATGCAGTCCGGGCATTCTATAGCCAGCATTATGCGAGACGATGTTTTTACCGAGTTGGTCGAACAGTGACAACTCGATAACACCACCTCTATTAATAAACATGGTTACAAAATTGTTTTGCGCATCGAAATACGCACGTGCAACGATGTCAGCTTCGTTACTCTTTTGTCCTGCATCGCCTACTGCAGTTGTGCCTTCTTTATACAATTGCAACGCTTCTTCTGAAGAAATTGCGCGGCGATAGATGCGAACATCGTCGAGCGCACCTCGAAGGTACTCTAATGAATCGCGTGAACCCATGAACAGAGGCGAAGTGTGACGACTGGGTACGCCAGTCTTCGATAACGACGAGACTTCGGAACCACCCATATACAGTCTTAAATCTGAGCCATCGTAATTGAATACGGCGTGATGCCATGTGTTAGGGCTTAGCGCCTGACCCCATATCTGCACCGGCTCGAAACCGCCAACGAGATACACGGCAGCACCAAGGGTACCCTGCCATGAATAGGTCATGAAGGCAGACCCCTTCATCCAGTCTTGCGAGACGAATGTTTGCACACCTGCTAAATCAGAGACCTTGAACCAAAACGAAACTGTGAACGCGTCGAAGCCTGATGCAAAATCGGGCGCAACAAGGTTTGATGTCCCATTAAACGCGTATGCGCGATTTGGCACATTGAATTTATCCAACGAAAGTGTTGCGGTTCCTCTCGAGTGGTAATACCCACAAGCCGCAGAGTCATCGGAGTTGCCGTTCATCTTATACCAAGCAACGAGTCCGTTCGCATCTTCACCACCAGCTACCTTGAAGTATTTCGCAGATTTATCGGCAACAGTAGAGTCGAACGTGCTCACAATGCGCACTAACATTTTATTCGAACAGATTTCTGGTATCACCCACGAATACACTTCTGACGACGACTCAATTTGTCCGTCAATCAACATCCACCTTGCGCCACCATTTGTCGAATATTCCAATCGAATCGAGCCAACATCCTCTGTAGCTCGCCATCGAATGGGAAGAAGCGTTTTATTCGCGAACGTTTCTTCGCCGTGCGGACTCAGCAGGGTAAGAACCGATTTGGAAGGGGCTGTGATGCAGGGGGCTGCCTCGGCTGTAGCGCGCATAAGTGCTGCAACCTTCGGCAGCAACGTCAGCCGGACCTGAAAACCAAGTCCGTTATCGTTATTGATGCCACCACAGTAACTCATGATCGAACCAGGATTCGGCTTGGGTTGTTGCGCAATCGAGAGACATCCACCATCGAGTCCTTCGTTTACCATGCACGTATCAAGGGGCGGACTCCAAACACAGCTATGTGTATGCTCTGCATTGAAATTATGTCCGAGTTCATGCGCAACGATGTACACATCATAACTGAACGCATAGGTCGGTAGCGCATTACGTCCAGTTACCGACGCCACACTCATCCCAAAATCTTTGTTCGCCTCACAAAACGCATTGTAGTATCCAAAGCCCCCTCCCCCAAACGTATTCGCAGTTAACACTTGGTATACGTCGCGTTTTACAGCCTGATAACTGTTCTTCCAGTACGGAATTGCAGCATCGCGCAACGTAAACGGGTTGCCTTTTGCATTGTATGTATCGGCAGGATTATCTGTCCATGTCTTCACCCACGGAAGGTGAATAGTTACATGCACTTCGTCCTCGTATATGGCACTAACGAGCGAGTACAGTGCAGCGGTGTACGCCTGCGCTTTCTCTAGCGTGCCCCCGGTTGCTAGGAAAAATTCTACATCCGTTTCAACCGCAAGGTCGAGTTGCAACAATGGTTTCTCTGCAAGCAATTCACTGCTGAGGTCTTTTGTATTACGTCTTAGTTGAGCTACACGCACGAGCTGCTCGCCAGACATCTCTTCTGTCATACAAGTAAACTTTGCATGTTTCTGCGTTGCGTATGTGGGTAGTACGATATGTGGGTTCGCAATTCCTGTCGCTAGTGAAATGGGTGCGAGTACATAGCTCGTCCCATCAGCGTACTGAATGACTCCAAACATGCTCTGCATACCAACCGTGTCTGGGGTACCAACTATGTTTTGTCCGTTCTCAACGTATGCTATCCACACTTTCGATCCGGGTGTGCCTACAACCTCGCCACTAAACATGTGTACGTGTGGGTTGCTTACGAGCATGTCGCCAGCAGAAGTCGGCACATACCATTGAGTGGTTGCGTCTATTACAGGTCGACGTCGGTGCAAGACTACAGTGGCCTGATTCGTGCCCGTTATCGGAAAGTTTGAGATTGTAACCGTAGCTGATGCAGCGGACAGTTGTTGTGCTATCTCTGGGTTCACAATTGCTTGTGCGCTTAGTCCCGAAGCACAGGCAAATACGAAAACACAAACTAGGGCAAAGGAACGCATGGGATTCGGGTTTCTGGTTATGAAGCAACAAAAGTAGATTCTATTTTGGATATAAACATGCAAAGCAACCAAGCCGCAAGAGCACGCCGGTACACATGTTCTGGCATTCGTTCGATCTTGCATTGACGCGGTTTTCGGGCAAGCGCGTGCCCGCACGTGAAGGGGCGGGCGAGGTAGAACGCGAAGCGTATTCGCACGAGGTAATCAGCTTTGGTTTCTGGGCAGGTGACGGCTACACACCAGAGCCCGCATTCTATGCGTATACGGCACCAGAACCGGTCGATCTGATGAGCGAACCACTACGTCCGGCCGACGCAAAATGGATAACGCTTCGCGGTGGTGCAATGGCGCTGTTTAGGTAGGAAGACTTTCGAAACAGCGCTTCGCCACGTGAAGCACTGTTGGAATTTCTCGAGAGCACGTATCAAGCAGGTGCTAAGCGTGCAGGTTGGAACGTTGAAGAGATTGCTTATCAGCCTGCATACCCAAACACGTAGTCGCCGATTCGCCTATTCGTCTCCGAGGTCGTACACATAGATGCCGTGCGGTAGCTGTCCCGGTTCAACCTTTATCAGGTCTTTTAGGTGGCCGCTGTGGACATCGTAAATCCAACCGTGCAGTGTCGGACTCTTTCGTTTTTTCCATGCGCGTTGGACGAATGAAATCTTTGATAGGTGCTCTACCTGCGCTAAGACATTCAATTCTACGAGGCGCTCAAATCGTAGTGTGTCGTCTGGTATTGCGTCTAGTTCTTCTGCGTTGGTGTGATAAACATCTTTAATATGCCGCAGCCACATGTTCATCAAGCCGTGATTCGTTCGATTTAGTGCGGTGCGTACCCCACCGCAACCATAGTGTCCGCATACAATAATGTGCTCTACCTCAAGCACCTCCACAGCATACTGTATGACGCTCAACACATTTATGTCTGTGGAGATAACCAGGTTGGCGACATTGCGATGTACGAAGATTTCTCCCGGACCAGAACCTGTTACTTCCTCTGCAGGCACACGACTGTCCGAGCAGCCTATCCATAGGAACTTCGGTTCTTGCCCCTCACCCATCTTCGCAAAGAAATCAGCTTGAATGTTGAGTCTATCAATAACCCAGGCTTTATTGTTTAGGAGAAGGCGCTTGTAATCTTCCATGAGCTAGTTCCTAACACGGTCTTTGCCGTGAAGATTGTGGTACTCAATTGTAATGTTCTTTGATATGGCCGATTGTTCGAATTCGTAGAGCGTCTCATAGATATCGTGGTCGACATACAATGCCTTTTTACCATCAACAATAAGGTTCGCTCCTTCTGGTATGCTCCGAAGGTTGTCCTTTAAAGTGGCCTTGTTGACAAAGGAACAGTCCTTATTAAACCGAAGAAGCCATGCGTTACCTTCGTTTACCAGTGTAACAGCATCACGTTTATTGCTCTTCATTACAAAGTAGATGCTAACAAGAATGCCGACTCCAACTCCTGTAAGAATGTCGGTTGCCACAACCACAACCGTTGTAACGATAAACGGCAAAAACTGCGTTATTCCTTCTTTGTACGTCTTTCGAATGAGCTTCATAGAGCTCAGCTTGTAGCCAACAACCAAAAGCACTGCTGCCAAACACGCGTACGGCAGTTTGTTGAGCAATGTGGGAATGAGCAGAACGCTAAGTAGCAGGAGGACACCGTGTACGATCGAGGATAGACGTGTTCTACCTCCAGCATATGCGTTGGCAGATGACCGAACGATAACGCTTGTTACGGGTATGCCACCTAACAAACCACTTGCTGTATTCCCGATGCCCTGTGCTACAAGCTCTCGGTTGAGATTCGATATCCGTTTCTCAGGATCCATCTTGTCAACGGCTTCTACGGACAGAACACTTTCCACGCTTGCAACGGCGGCTATGGTGAGTGCTGCCATCCATACGGCCCCTATCCCGATTGCCGAGAAGTCCGGAAACATAAACTGGGATAAGAATGCAGAAAAGGACTCTGGGACGGGCAGTTCTACTAGATGATTGCGTTCGGCAGAGAGGTAAAGTGTCGGAGCAACACTTGCAAAGAGTTCATTCAAGCCGATGCTTACAACGACAGCAACAAGTGCAGCGGGTACTAATGTTGTCCATCGTTGTTTTTTGAATGCCTTAATTTCCCATGACAACAGAATGGCGAGCGAAACCACCACGATAATAATTGCGCCCGGACTAATGAAGGTGAGGGCGGTAATCGGGTCGGTAAATATATGTGTCCACTCCCACCCCGCAAACGCACTCTCTTCATCCATAAACGACATAGCATCATATCCAACCGCGTGTGGCAATTGCTTCAGAATAATGATAATGCCAATGGCCGCGAGCATTCCCTTAATAACGCTGTTCGGAATGTAGTTGCCCAACGTGCCAGCTCGTATCAAGCCTATAACAACCTGCATGAGTCCGGCCAACACCACAGCTACAAGGAATATCCGGTAATCGCCGAGCGTCGCAATCGAGCCCAGTACAATGCTCGTTAGACCTGCTGCCGGACCCGAAACGCTAAGCTCTGATCCCCCGAACAGAGAGATTACAATGCCCCCTACGATCCCTGCAATGATTCCTGCAAACAAGGGGGCGCCAGAGGCAAGAGCAATCCCCAAACAGAGGGGCAGCGCGACGAGAAAGACTACAATACCCGCCGGGATATCGTTGCGTACGTGTGTAAATGGAATGGATGGTAGTCTTAGCATAGGCACAATAATACAATGAGGGATAAACAGCGCAGGGCCTCACGAAGTTGCGCAGAATTTATTGAGTAACGAAATCGTGGATTACGTATGTGGCTTGGATGCACAACGCTGTGTATTTACATGTCCGTTCATTCACCTTCACCGATAGTAATTCCATGTGGTGGACACGCAAACACAAAAACCGTACAATGAGCCCGGCACTCCAGCTGAAGTAATCTCAACTGATAAATGCCCGCTACTGCCCACGCTTCTGGACTATGGCCGTGGCGCGCCTCATCATAGCAGTCACACTTAACACGTAGGTGCCACTCGGCAGTGACTCGATGTTTACCGAATGCATGGTAGTGGCAGACTCAACACTCGCCGACATCACCATGTTGCCAAGCACATCATACAATGCATACTCGCTAATCGGGAAAGGGGCTCTAAGGCTAAGGGTCTCGTTCGCCGGGTTTGGCGAAACGACTAGTTCATTGCGTGTGTTTATGGCTTCTGAAACACTTACTGTTGTGTCCAGCGCAAACATCTCGACGTAATCATCTGCATACGTACACAGAAACCATCGGTCGGTGCGGTCGACCAGAATATTCGTTGGCTGTGACGCAACAGGCATCGACCAAAGCACAGTGCCATTGTCAACATCAACACATTGTAGCGTTTTGTCGGTGTACGTTATTACTCGTTGCGTGCCGTGCATCACTGCAAGCGGGAGGTGACGAAGACCGAGGTTGACGACGTTATACGACAAGGTGTCATCAACGTCCGCAAAAGCCAGACCGCTCGAATCATCCACCACAATCCTCGTGTCCCCTGTAAGAAACAATCCAATTGTCGCTGCCTGAAACGAACGCCGTAGTTGGTTGAACGGTGAGTATAGGTAAACATCGTTCGTATCGCTTGTTTGCCGCGCTGTGTCCTTACTGTCTCTGTCGGTAATCGATATCATTATGGACTCACCCGATGCAGATATCAACAACTTGTTAATCTGCATCGTATTGTATGAATTTTCCTCGATACTACTCACACTTGCTCCGGAATTGGTGCGAGTTATTAGTGGAAGTAAGTAATCGCTGCATGGTTGTTCAGATCTGTAACATCCCAGGTATCTGTGATAGCTAATTCTTATGCTAGGGGTTGATACAAACTGAATGGCAGCCTGGGTACCCAATGAATTGATCCACGCAGTTTCAAACGCACCGATACTTCCCGTTATGATATCTCCTTCAGCTCGTATCGTACAAAGCGTTGTGGTATCATTTGTTTGTATCAAGCGACACATACGCGCATTTGCAATGGCTACGACTGGAGCGTTGCTCGCTGCTATTATTGTGAACTTATCTCCATGCTGTGATACCCATGGTTGATATGTCCATAGCGGTTGAACATCGTTGCCGTCTTTGACAGAAATGATCTGCGGGTCAAGATAGAGTTGACTAATTGCGAGACGTCCATCATGTAGTTGAGTGCCCGATAACACTACGTGCCGTTGCGGCAATATTTCTTCGGATACAAGAGTGCGTGGATTAAACAATGTGATTGCACATTTTGTGGTGCCGACGTAGACAGAGTCTGCGTTATGAACGATGATTGGGTCGAAAATATGGCTGGTTGATATTGTGCCTTCAATACGTAGCGGATTGCGCATCAGCACTGTTAATACTCCAGAGCCTGGGTTCAATACAATGCGATTGTCTGGAGCAGAGATGATTACTCTTCGAGCAGAATTGGCGTATAACGGACCCGGCACTACGACAGAATAGAACTGGATACTAGTTAAGGGATCGATAGCTATTACTCTGTTTGTAGAATCGTTGTAAACAGAGAGTGAGATTAACAGTGTCCCATCGTCAACAACCTCGATATCATTCAGTCCCTCATTAGGTCTACCCGAAATGGTCAACCTCGTTTTTTCTAACGCCATATTCATCCCGAAGTACCCATCTCGATCACCTCCGTAAAGAATTTTGTTCTTCGTATCGTACGCGCCGATGTACTTGCGACCAGATCCCCAAAGCCCCTTAGCAATAACAGTTAAGGTTTTCAGATCGATCAACATTATTGAAGTGGTGTCACCATATCCAAGCCAACCTACCGCTATGCTAGAGGTTGGGTCTATCCAGTCGATAGGCATGTAGAGCGGTGCCTCGAGCCTTACGCTACCATCAATGATGCGCACAAGTACATAGCTAGGATAATTTCTTTCAACGAGTATTGTTGAGTCATCAACAATTGCCTTGGCCACGCCGGGCAATTGCATACGTTGAACTACGGTGTCGCCGTCGACATCCCATTTGTATAACCAGTCAGTTATGCCTTCACCTTGAATGGTGCGGCGGCTGTGCGTGTAGACAAAGCGGTGACTCTTGTCGAATCCGAGCATTTTAGCTTGCGCGATGTGTCCGTCGCGCTTCCACAGCCTTGCGGGCTGCGCAAAAGCGATGGCATTTACGGCAAAAAGAAGGCATACGTACCGTAGCATAACCGCCTAGAATAACTGATCGGACAGTCCACGGAGTTTGGCAATATCCATTGCCCAAGGACCGACGTGTTGTAATATGCTAACATGAACAGCACATCCGTTCTCGTACAGGCCTTCCACGACGCCTGGTCGCACAAGTGGGAGGCGTTCACGCCTGTGATAGCAGGCCTTACGCAGGTCGAAGCCGATTGGCAACACCCTTCGTATGCCGACCTCGAAAAAGACGAAGGATGGCCTCCGAACGGCAGCATCCTCTGGCACATCGCCCACATGATTGAATGCTCGGAACGCTACATACGAGTCATCACAAAATGGGACCATGCGACCGAATCGCAACCAGCGAATTTCGATAGTCTTAACCTTGTTTATCTTCTCGCTCGACTGCAAACCGCACACACAGATTTGGCACGTTGTGTATCGGACATTCGCGAGGACCGATATCTTACAACAAAAAGTGGAATGACACTACAGGAATTCGTGCTTATGTGCGCCCGACACGATACATGGCATGCCGCGCAGATTGCAATGGGAAGAAGATTGTATGCGTACTATAAAAGCTAGCGCTATAGCTAGCAAATCATAGAACCACATGGAACAGCAACAATCATTCCTTACTGCGCAGTGGCGACACGTTGTGTTGCTGAACTATGAAATAGACCCTGCTACACTAACGCCGCACATACCTATTGGCACTGAGCTCGACTTGTTCGATGGTCGTGCGCTGGTAAGTGTTGTTGGATTCATGTTTCTGAACACGAAGGTCCTCGGTGTACCCATTCCCTTTCACGTCAACTTTCCGGAAGTCAATCTTCGCTTCTATGCGCGTCGTAAAGACGGCGACACATGGAAACGCGGCGTTGTCTTCGTAAAAGAAATCGTTCCTCGATTTGCCATCGCAACCATAGCGCGGTTGATGTACAATGAGAACTACGTGTCGATGCCAATGCGTGCAGTGTGCAAGACCGATGGCGACACGTTGCAACACGATAGTATCGTTGCCTATAGTTGGCAGGATGCCAGCAAATGGAATTCTGTTGAGGCGCGCATCACCGGCGACGCGTACACTCCGTCGCCCGATTCAGAAGAGGGTTTTATAGTCGAGCACTACTGGGGGTACACCAAGCAACGCGACGGTGGTACCATGGAGTACCAGGTCGAACACCCGCGCTGGAAGTTGTGGCAAACAAGCGAAGCAGCGCTCGACTGCGACGTAGCAAACGTCTATGGCGCATCATTTACCGACGCCCTCGCACAAAAACCCCGCTCTGCATTCGTAGCAGACGGATCTGAGATCGTTGTGAGGAAGGGGCTAAGGCTTGCGCCTTAAAGGGACGCGCTACGACGCCCGTTTGACGTCGAACTTGCCGTTGGTTATCTCCAGTACGGGCGCTGTAACGTCCGTCGGAAGCACCATCGAACCCGAGAATGTCCCTTTCACAACCCCGCCCACAGCACCCCATTCGCTTATCGAGACTGTGCCCGACGTAGCAGTTAATGTGCGCGTTGTGCCAGTGGTCGATCTTGTAACCAGCGAGATGGTTGTGCCATTGAGTGCGTTTACGGTGTATGTACCCGGAGTAGTTGTGCCACACGTCAGGCCTATTACAAACACTTCACCCGTTGTATTCGTGAACCCCGAGAAACCAATGATAGCGGTCGTATCGGACATTTGCGCACGCGACGCCGTATCGAGGTCGTAACCTTTGAACGTAGCTGCTGTGTAGCCGCTGCCGTTCACCGTGAAGGAGTTGTCTTCGTTGCTAACAGCATTGATGATTTGTTCCTTTGTACAGCTCGTAAGCAATACCATCAATGCGATAAAGAGAGTTCGATAGATCATTGTAATTCCTTCTTAAAACTGTGTAGTACGCGTACCAGCGCGATCGCAAACGGTTCCGCCAGTAATTCCCATATAGAACGCACTAGCATATCGGCGTCCTATGTATGTTGCACAATATGATTAAATGCCTACTCATCATGGCCATTGCTTCGTGTGTGTGTGCTGCACAACAGATAGACGTAATCGCAAGCCGAAGCATCGATGGCATAATCGTTGAGCTCGATTCAGTACGTATTGAATGCGATGCGTTGCAGTTCGATACGACCGTCACTACGTTACCCGTAGGCTTATCCTCGCCAACAGGTGTTCTTGATATCGAGCCAATACATCCCGCGTTATACACTGCAGATATATACGATCTGCAAGGACGCGTTATCGTTAGCGGTGTGCAAACGCCTTCACTCGATGGCATTCAATGGCTTAGTTCTTATGGAGTCGTTTATGTCGTTCATAGAGATCTGCGCGGGTTCGGAATGCAGCCTCGTCGCTCAAGTAATGGTAGACCTTTGGGCAGCATAACGCACAGACCCTTTGGCAGCATCGCTGACAAACCCCTACTGCGTGTTACGGCGTGGCGTACCGGATATGAGCCAGTGCATGCCGTAGTGGATGTGCCCGAGAGCAACACAACGATCGCAGTTGTACTAGAACTGAAGCCTTGGTGGCATCGAGTGCGTACGCTCGAACTCTCAGCAAGTGGTCCGAAGGCGCTTGCGTGGACGCGCAATGCGTCGAGTCGAAACGGCGGGACTTCGGAGTATGCCGAAAAGATCGGCTATTTGCCGTTACCGTAACTGTCAGCGCCGATGCAGTGCAGCCGACACAACCGTGGGTTGTAACAGACTCGGCCGTTACGTTTCTATCGACCTATGAATATTTCGGAACTCGCTTGGACGGCACAATTGTGGTGGACACGAACACAGGCAACATCATGCGAGCATCGGTTGGAACATTCGAAGGGCGTCCGAACGGTTATTCCGAATCATCGGTGCGCATCGGTCCACTCCTTATACCACAATCCATTCCGACAACGATGATCGATGTACAACTATCAGACAGTATTGCGAGCAAAACGCTGATGTCGATTAAGAGCCGCTCTCTTATTCAGGATAATGCTAGTAAGCCAACAACAAGTCAGGAGGCGGGAACCAACCACCTCGAGTTAACACCAACTGGCATTGTTGTGCGATGTCGAATCACATTATATGAATGAAAAGGACCTGTATGCTCGCGTTCTCTAAACACTGTATACACGCATTCTCTAAGCATTGTCGTCCCGCATTCTCGAAACTCTTTCTTTGCGCGTTTGCGCTGTGTGCATTCGCGGGTATGTGCGTGGGTACGTTCACCGTAGCACGTGCGCAGACGTTCAATGCGCTGCTTGCGAAGGATTTGCAGGACACATTAGACAGTTATGTGAATTCGATTCCGAATATCAAGGGCATGTCGGCAAGTGTGTACCTGCCGGGACGTGGCGTGTGGACGGGCACACATGGGGTTTCCTATGGGGGAACGCCTATTGCGGGCAACATGCTGTTTGGCATCGCAAGTAACACGAAGGTGTTTGTTGCTGCTACGATTCTAAAGCTGGTTGAGAATGGCGATCTAAGTCTCGATGACCCGTTGCGCAAATGGATCGGTGCGTACACGAACATCAATCCAAACATTACGATACGTCAGCTGCTAAACCACACAAGTGGCATCTCCGACCCATTATTTGTTGCGCCTTACGTAGACACAATCAGAAACAACCCAACACGGGTCTTTACGCCCGATGAAGTGTTGCGATGGGTGGGTGCGCCAACGTTTGCACCGGGGAATGGATGGGGGTACTCGAATATAAACTATGTTATAGCCGGACTCATTGCCGAGAAAGCAACGGGACGTCACATCTCGGCGTTGATACGCGAATACATTCTTGTACCGCTCGAGTTAAACAACACGTTCTTCGATGTCAAAGAGCCATCGCCTGGGACCATTGCACATCGCTGGTTTAACGGCGTCGATTTTCACGACACGTCGCGTGTTGGCCTCAACACAGCAGGTGCAAGTGCAGGCGCCATCTTCTCGACATCGAGCGACATGGTGCGGTGGTATCACGCGCTCTTAAGCGGCAGTCTCTTAGACTCCGCCTCGTTTGCCGAACTCACAACGTTTGTGACAACATCAGGCGCATACACCTACGGTTTAGGCATCGAACGTCAGCCCTTCTTCGCTCACATGACATGGGGTCACGGCGGCTCTACGTGGGGCTATCGCAGCCGCATGGTGTACGACCCGGCCACAGGCGCGGCCGTTGCCGGACTCACCAATTCATGGCCATCGGGTGTCGACGGCGTTACGCTGTTGCTCTACAAAGTCCTCCTCGATCGCCTCCCATCATCTGCAAATGCCATCACCGGCGTCATCTCGGTATGCGCGGGTCAGCGCGACGTCACGTTTACCACCACACCCATCGCTGGTGCTACATCGTACGAATGGATACTTCCGCAAGGGGCACATGGGGCTAGCACAACGACGTCGATAACCGTTCAGTTTTCAGGTAACGCAGTCACTGGCACGGTTAGCGTGCGCGGTGTAAATGCCTACGGCGAGGGTGTGGGGTCGACCAAGGTGGTAACCGTCCTCAACAAGCCACCTACCCCAACGATTTCTCGCCGTGGGGACACGTTAATCTCGAGCTCAGCTGTCGGAAATCAGTGGTACAATGCAAACGGCAAAATCGTCGGCGCAACTGCGCAAACGCATGTGTTTACTGCTGGCCAGGTATACTATGTTATTGTGACGAACCCCTGCGTTTCCGATACCTCTACTCACTTCATCTTACCAGCCGCAGCGGCGGCCATCACAGGAGTAGTCGAAGTATGTCAGGGCGATAGCGTCGTCACATTCACAACCACACCGATCGCCGGCGCCATCGAATACAAATGGACACTTCCGGCAGGGGCGGATGGGGCTAGCACAACTACCTCTATAACAGTGCAGTTTACCGCATCGGCAGTGTCGGGCAACGTTACCGTGCGTGGTGTAAATCAGTATGGAGAAGGAGTAGTCTCAACCACTGCCGTAACAGTGCACAACAAGCCCCCCATGCCAACGATTACTCGGCGTGCAGACACCTTAGTATCGAGCGTTTCCACGGGAAACCAGTGGTATAGTAATGGCGAAAAGTTATTAGGTGCCACCAACCAGAACTACTTGCCAACTGGTCCCGGTGTTTACTATGTGGTTGTATCCGATACGTATTGCGGTACTGATACATCGGAAAATATTGTCATCGACGACGTGCCTTCGGATGTAGCCGACGCTACTACTAACGCACCCGCAACACCTCGTTTATATCCAAACCCCATTACAGACGAGCTCGTTATTAGTGTCGACGGTAGGTCTAGTGTCTCTGATGAAAGGGGAGCAACAATCACAATTGTGAACGCGCTTGGTCAAATAGTTTACAATGGTGCGTACACCGACAACACTCGTGTACGCACTACAGACTTTGCGCCGGGTGTGTATGTTGTGTTGTTCGAGTATAAAGAGACAATAGTGTACAGGGCGGTTGTGAAGTAATGGTCCAGGCAACTTCGAAGAGTATGCAGAGAACAGCACTTCGTGCCCATGCTTCAGAACCTTGTGTACCTCCTTGCTTTCTTTATTAGTGCGCTGACAATCGAAAATCTAACGTCATGACATTCCCAATTACAGGAATCTGAATGCTACATCGAGCGATTGTTTTCTTGATACTGATGGTGCTTTTCACATCGTGCAAGTTTAATTCTGCCGATCCGAACGACAACGTGGCGAATACTTTCACGGTCAATGGAATGGGTTATACCGACGCAGTCTTTACCCTCTATGAAGCCGATTCCGGCGGCGTTGCATACGCCTCTGACACGGTACCGGGCATCTTCCATATGAAAGGTCTCACCAATAAGAATGGCGAACGATATGTGCTGGGCTTCTACACAAAGTATGGCGCGGTGGGCACCTACCAAATTAATACACCCGAGGGCGGTACGGCAATGACGCTTGTAGTTTTTGCGGGTGGAACTCAGTACGATTACTTTGCAACAATCGGTTACATAGCCATAGACGAATGTCAGGCGAAAGGGGGCTTTGTAAAGGGTCGATTTGAAGCCTCGTTTACGATAGGTACGGACGTCGTAGTAAACGCTCTGCAGGTGACGTCAGGCTCGTTTGAATTGCGTCGTGTGTACTAGTAGTTAGAAATGACACAGCTCCATTCAAACTTTGAAACTTACACAAGCAAGACATCCAATCGCCTGACCGATAGGAGCCAATACGAAGAATACTGTAGTCAACGTCAGTTCGCCGATGCGACGTAAGGAATGTGGACAATGACGTTCTTGCGCCTACATATGAAACCCCTTCTCACCATACTCTCTTTGCTGCTGATCTCGCTTGTGGCGGGATGCACGAGGTCTGGTGATGAACGGGCTCAAGAACTTTCCAAGCCCCTTACCAAGGGTGGCGACGCGTACGCTGCATCGATAGACTCGTTAGAGCTGTTGCTGCCTATTATTGAGAATGGCCTGTACGGGTTTGTGACAGAGTCGGGACATGTACAGATTGCGCCGCGGTTTCGTGCAGTTGGGGTTTTTTCGCAGGGGCTCGCACCAGTGCGAGAGACGGGACGGTATGGGTATATCGATCGCAACGGGGCGTGGGCGATTGCACCACGTTACGATTATGCGACACAGTTTTCAGAAGGACATGCAGTTGGCTTCATTGACAGCAATGCGTACATCATCGACAAGAAGGGCGCTGCGTTATGGATTGGTTTCTTCGAAGACGCATCACCATTTAGAGGAGGACTAGCTGTCGTTAGCCGCCATAGCGACCGTGGTTTTCTCAATTTTTACAACGAAGGTCTTATCAATTCTTCGGGCTTCGTAGTGCTACGTCCGGGCGAAGCCGCATTCAAAATTCTCGACAGCAACCACATCCTCATGACGCCGATGCATATGGTGCTTGATGAGAAAAACAAGCGCGACCAAATGTGGTACCTGATGGATGAATGGGGCGTGATTAAGCAATCGTTAAAGGGGTATGTTGAGGCCAAAGTAACGTATGGGTCACCTGTGTTCGTACTCGCACTCGACAGCAGCGGGCACTCAGCGGCCACGTTCCATGTGTTTAACCTGGATGGCGACAAAGTGGGGACTGTCCCCCGCCAACACGCCAGCTCCGTCGAAAAGTTGAACGTAACAGGTTACTTTCAGACGGACACGTGGCGATACCGAAATGGATATTATTCCACTGTGAGCAGGATTCACGATCCTGCCGGACGAATCGCAATGTTCTCGGAGAATACGTATCCGCACCTTTTCGGCGAATCACTGGTTATCGCATCACCTTCGCGTACATCCGGCATGATCGTGTACGACACCCGCAAGCCGGACAAACCACTCCATATAAAGGATCTCAAAACATTGCACCCTGTGTGGGCAGACGAGTATGAACTACGCCATAGCGAATGGACGGATCGCTACACCAACACTCAGGACTACGCACTGCTCGAAGATGGCAGTGGCATGCATGTCATGGACGCCAGCGGTCGGATATCACACGCGCTTGAAATACCCCAAAATTTCGACATCCTATACACCGACTCAGCAAGCGTCGTGACCATAGAAGACGTGTCCGAAGAGTGGGGGCGTACAATGCAATTTTTCGATTGGGATGGTTCGGCTAAACCCATTGGGCATATCGACAATGTCGACTACATCCTCGCAATCAACCGCTCAGTTATTACCGCAATGGTCGGCGACAAGCTTACACACATCAATCGCAGTGGCAGGATTATTTGGCAGTCTGTGAAGGGGGCTATGACTGCTACGAGCCAAACAGACTTCGACTACAAAGCCGAGGTGCGTCGCAATGGTGACAAAGATTCAGCTCGTATAATCACAGCGCAAGGCATTGGCGCAGAACTGCGTCGTCATGGCTTGCACTTAACCGACGCTTCTTCACAACCTGTTCAGTTGTTCGCATACTTCGCAGACGGTACCACTACTAAGGGCGTCAATCGAAAGCAGCCGATTAGTACACTAGCAATAGAAGTGATTGTCGCAAACACAAGCTCCGACACCGTCAGAATGAACTCTTCGGATGGACGCATCACGCTTGTTATGGAAGCGCGTCGTAAACCAACCGATGCGTGGCGCGAAATAGAGTACTTACCCGACTCGTGGTGTGGTAACAGTGTATCGGTGTCGAACCTTCCTAACAACAAGTACTGGCGTTACGCCGCTACACACTATTCGGGCAGTGACACGGTTGACTGCCGCATGAAATTGGAGCTGGACGAAGAGTTTGCGTGGACGCGCATCAAACGCAAATACCCAACGACTATCTATAGCAACACCTTTACGCTCACAATTAACCCTGCGCAACTATGGCGGATAACACAGCATCGCGCCACAGGATTGATGGACCCTTACTGAACGCTTTTTCTATCTATCTCGTGACTCTCAAACAAACCCTCGCAGAACTCGAATCACTTGGCAACGAGAAGGTGCGAGCGATGCACAAGAAGAACGGCGCCGACGAGAACATGTACGGCGCAAAGAACCACCCCGACAAAGAAGCACTACGCCTGGCATGGATGCACGACGCAGACCCCTGAGCGGCGCGAGCCGCGTCGAACCTTACCGCGGAACACATTGGTAAAGGGGCAGAAGGGGTCGACTTGCCAGCCTTACTCGAGCGCATAGAATCGGAATTAGCGAACGCGCCCGCGCCAACGCAATGGACAATGAATAACTGCCTCGCAGGCATCGGCATCCACTTTCCGGAATACCGCCAACGTGCCCTCGCAATTGGCGAACAACTCGGTGTATATAGCGACTACCCGGTGTCGAAAGGATGCACGTCGCCCTTCGCGCCGGTGTGGATAGCAGAGATGGTGATGAGGAAGGCATAACTATCTCCTAGGTATTTGCTGTTGTACCATGAATTGGACCGCATTATGTCACGTTGCCTTATCAGATATGTATCGCAATCTGTCGTCATTGTTGTGATTGCTACCTGTCTAACTGCCCAGCTGCAAGCTCAGGTATCAACGTTATGGGAAAAGTGGGTCACTAGTGTTGCACCGCAATCAATGGACATCACCTCCGATGGGCGCTACCTCGTAATGTATCAGCGCACCGACCCAAGCGTTGATATGCTTCTGGTTCGTGACAATGCTAGCAACACAATGCGGGGCTACTACATCGGACCGCAGGGCCCATGGAGGAGATTGCGCCTTCTAAACGATACCCTAGTGAGAGTAGCCGACAGAGATAACATGCAAGAGTTCAACCTCAATACTCGCATGTGGGTTCGCAATGTGCCGAATAATGTTCTCGAGTCTTCGACTTGCAAGGACAAGGGTGGCTTCGTAAACATTTCAAACGATGTATCGCACCTCATATTCGTAAACCACCTATGCAAGCCGGTGCGTGCGCGTGTGCTCAGGTATGATAACACATTCGTCGTTAGGGATTGGACCGTGCCTGAGCCGTTCAACAGAGTCACGTATGGCCGCACACAAAGTGAGTTTATTTACTATAATGGCGACTCAATAAGTGTGGAGATCAACAACGTGGTCTCCGACAAGCGACTGACCTTCCCGAACCTGTACGTCATTAGTGACGTGATGACGTTGCACGGTTATGCCTACGTTACGTACAAGTCGAAGGATAACGTACATCATCTCTGCAAAATCGACATCGATAACTTGAACGTAGTAGCACAAGTCGACATCGTTTCAAGCGACAACACCCTGCGTATCGTTGAGGGTCCAACTCCAGACCGTTTGCACCTCTATGGTGGTAGCCATTCTGTGCAATACAATGCAGTAACGCTTCAGTCTTACGGCAAGACTGCCGTTAAAACCGCTCATCGAATACTGATGAAGGGCAAAGAATTTATCGTAGCTGAGTCAGGACGTAACATTTACCGAACGACAGATCCCAGTGTCAAAGGGGATGTCTTTAATTATTTATCAAAGCCGTTGCTTGGCATTGCACAAACTGTACGTGGGAAGTTGCTTCGGTTTGATGACACACTTACGTCAATCAATCCCCGCACTGGCACATCAGAATACGATGGCACCGATATGTCAAGGGGCTTTCTGGAAATTTGGTCCTACTTCATCGCCGACCACACGTCAGACCACATTGCCATTGGTGCTAGCGATCGAGTCGTGTTTCTCGAAGGCGATCGGTACACTACAACATCTTCGACAATACAGTTCGGTTCTGTTGCGATTTCGGATACAACCTGGCACTTCAACGGTGCCATTAACTTTCCGGAAGATGGACAGCGCACCAGTTTTTGGCAGTCCTTTAGGCCAGGCACGTTCCCCTATACGTTCGGGGGTGCTGTATGGACGTGTGCTACCGAACCAAACGGTAACTGTACTTCGTTCGAAAGCCCGTCCGGAATTCGATACTCGCGGGCACAACAGACATCCCCTGCAAAGCAAGCCATCAACTTCACAACGTTCGCCGGGCCAACCGCAATGTTTGTCTCCGATACTACACTTTTATACGAAAACGTACTACGAACGGGCACAAATCAATACGCCCTTTCTACGAGTGACGGGTACGCGCTACTCGACAGCCTCGGAAATACCGTATCGGCTATTGCGGCTGGAAGCAAGCTCGTACCGCGATCCGTTTGCGTACAGCGAGACCTCATGCTTTGTTGGCGCAACGCCGACAAGCGCATTGTACTTGTAGTAATATCCACAGGAAAGGAAGTATGGTCCATGCCGTTCCCTTCATCACCTAGCCGCACCCTCATCGACCGTCAAGGCCAGTGGATGATCATCAGTCACACGAACGGACAAACGATTGCATTCGATATCAGCGGCGTTACCTCCGTCCGTGATGAGGTACAGCATCGCATACGACTTTATCCGAACCCCGCTTCAGAATACACCAATACAGGTCTGCCCGACAACGCCATCTGGACTATCGTCGATGCGCTCGGACGTGAATGGTTAAGGGGCTCATCACAACGTATTCCACTTGCCGATCTTCCATCTGGCATGTATTGCGTGCGATCCGTCGTCTCCGGTCGCGTACAGGTGGGAATGATGTGCGTGCAACGGTAGACGATTAGGACGGCTTTTCCGCACGCAGCTGCCGCGAGAATATGTCGACTATAGTCTAAACAACAGCGCCAAGGCGAGGGTTAGGCGAGTTTGGGGGAGGTAAGCAGTGACGTCCGGACTCAAATAGGAATCACCGATCGAGTATGAACTAAGACGCGTGTTCACAAAGTCGTGCTGGAAACGCATCTCGCCGCGAATACTCCAATCCTCTGAGAGTTTATAATCGAGGCCGACGAGCGCTGATAGGCCGGCCAAAGGATCTTCACTGGTCCCACCAGAACTCTTCTTCGATACTGCCGCCGAATTCCCGGCCCCCTCTCCGTCTACTTGTGTCAGCGTGCCAGCAATTGTACTTGATGTAGATGTGCGAAAACCCATATGTCCGCCGATACCTAAAATTGGCGTCAGGTGTTCGTTGATGGGCTTGCTAAGGGTCAGTAGAAGGGGCACCTCTACTACAGTTGCCGATGCATCGATCGTGCCATCGAATCTGAAGTAATTGTCACCATTACGAAACGTTGCGTCGACCTCTTGCAATATCGAAGCCGACCGTACCATGATGTCTGTTTGCAGACCGGCCTTTTCGCTGAAGCGTCCGCCGAACGTCACCCCATAAACACCGCCAACACCGCTGGTAGAGTTCGTGACGGGTCCCGATTCTGATCCCCTAGCTAAAACCACAACAGCACCGCCTCGCGCGCCGAAGTGTCCACTAACGCAACCGCCGACCACGACTGCACTGATGCACGCAACAATTAATGCTTTCATAGGAAGCAAAGCTATTGCTTATAAGACCTTGTTCATATGATTTAGTCAATCGTTTAACACTCTAGTCTTTGGGCTCCAGCGTCGGAGCGCATTCCAGGCATACCAGGTAGCGGGCACGTACCACTTTCGATAGTATGTTCGCACCTATACTGTGCTTCAATTACCATTCATACCGGGACAGATTTACAACAGACGCCGCGACATTCACGCGGTGTACGGAGGTAATTGGCAGAGCGGAATAGCCCCCTCAAAAGACCAGCCTTACATCTTCATTTTCACAGGCAAGAGCGGACACCAACACGGGTATGAAGATGGATGGGACAATCCATCGGTGTTCTCGTACACGGGTGAGGGTCAGGCAGGAGACATGGAGTTTGTGCGCGGTAATCTGGCCCTGCGCAATCATGTATTGAATGGCAAGCGCGTCTTGCTCTTCGAATTCGAAATCACGGGCTACGTACGTTTCGTAAACGAACTCCAGGTATTCGATTCCGACTACTTCGAGTCGCACGACACCGCGGGAAACAAACGCATCGCAATCAAGTTTTTCATGCAGCCAATGATTGCGTTACATGCACAACTTGTGAAGATTCCAGTAGTGCCAATCATGTACGATACTAAGACTTTTGATATTACTAGGACCAGGGATAATTTAAAACCCACGATCACAGAACGTCAAGGCCTCGTTACATCGCGTGTTGGTCAGGGCGCATATCGCAAGCGCATCATTCACCGATGGGAATACCAATGCGCCGTCACCGGCTTCGATAAACTCGAAGCGCTCGTCGCCTCGCACATCGTCCCTTGGTCCCAGTCCACCAACGACGAACGCCTAGACGTCCACAACGGCATCCTTCTCTCTCCCACCTACGACGCCCTCTTCGACAGACACCTCATTACATTCGACGAGCGCGGACACATCGTCCTCTCCGACACCGTAGAACAGCAGGCCTATGAAAAGGTCGGCGTAACGGGCAACGAACGCATCCAAACCTTGTCAGAGCACAACCAACCTTATCTAGAGCGGCATAGAGAGAGCATGGGAGGGGGCGGGTAAAGGGGCAAACAAAAAAAGCCCGCGAATGCGGGCTTGTAAGAGTGGTCAGAGAGGGAATTGAACCCCCGACACATGGATTTTCAGTCCATTGCTCTACCAACTGAGCTACCTGACCGGAGAGGGACGCAAAAATAACATTATTTGGGGAGTGCACCGAGAACGAAGGGTGTATGGAACCTATTTTGCGGTGGAGGCATTGGCGGGACGTAGCTTTCCGAGCAGTGTTCGTACATAATTGGGAGACATGTTATGTCGTTTGATGGACCCGCTATTCAGTCGCCAAATCAAGAGCGACGCCGCATTAATAAACCGTCGGTAATCATTATTGCCATAATCGTTCTAGTCTTTATTGGAATCGTAATCTGGCAGTACTTCTCTGGTGCCCCCCAGGCTACTGTGCCCTGAGCCTATTGTGCCCTGAGCCCCCTTTAAAAGCCCCGTACCATTTAGAAGGGCGTCCATGAGAAGGCGACCGAGGGGAGGATGAGCGGACCCTGTGCGACGGTGATGCCGAAGTCTGACGAGAGGTTGGTGTTGTTTAGGCGGAGGCCGAGGAAGAGGGCGGTGCTGGCCGGACGTGTGATGTCGGCACACCAGATTTCGGCGAGGAAGTGCGCGTCGTGAAAATGGTTCACGCGCGAGTCGAGGCTTAGGCCGACGCCAATTGCTCCGTTTGCGAATGGGAACTGCACGTTGTTAAAGAGTGTGCCACCATTAATGGTGTAGATGTCTTTGCCCATAATCTTTGCGAAGAGCATGGTGCTGACGCTTGTGCGACGTCCGGTGAACGTTGCCACTCCGTAGATGTGACCCAAGAAGTTCACGTCGTTCAGCCACGCTCCGTTCACGCCCACGGCGTAATACTGCTTGCCTTCTTCGAGTAATCCGTTGGGTGCGTCGTAGACGGTTGCCTTGATGTTCACTACCGAGGCCTGCTGGTCTGAAGGTACCGACGGCACAAAGGTGCGTCCGGCCGTGATGCTTACCACGTCCGCAATGCCCACCCCCGCATACAAGAACGCAATCTCCCACAACCCAATAAAGTGGTCGTTGCCAATAGGCGCTGCCGTCGGCATGATGAACGTGCGGTTCTTTTGCCTGTACGCAGCCTCGTAGGTGCCCACATACTCGATCTCGCGGATGTAGACACGTGCCTTGCCTATCTGACAGTAGATGCGGATAGAGGTGCCGGTGCTGTCGCTCGAGATTTCGCGGATCGGACCAGTTAGGATGTCGCCACTTGTGAGCCGGATATAATAAATGATGTCGTCGTCCATTTCGATCTTCTCCAGCAGATCGTGAATCTGCGTGGTGGTCATGCTATCGGCACGCGTCTGTGCCGATGCACATACAGTACATGCAACTACACATGTAGCAAGACATGCAGTAACAATGAGTGCCGACTTCAACATCCTGAATGACATAGTGTCCCGTTCGTAATTCAAACTTCCAACTACCGCGCCGTTCGTAATTCAAACTTCCGCAGCCCCCTAACAAGCACCCTTACATTTTTGAAACTACCACATCAGCCAGAACTCAAGAAATTGAGTCGTCAGAGAGCGCTCTTGTGACGTTCGATGTTGCGTGAGAATTATACGTACGTAAGTACGCGTAACGACGCAGCGCCATACCGTATAAGTACGCGTTACAAACCCATTTAATATGCCCGATTGCAGGTACGTATTTATTCGGCTTTTTAAACCGAAGTGTTCATGTGTGTAACGTTTTTCGTCGCACCTGCACACACATGCGATGTGCCAACTACTCACGTTGTGGCTTGTGGTATCAAGGGCTTACAGGCTTCAGTGATTAGTATTACTATACTAAAAATGGTGAGCATCAGCGCTCACATAGGCTTACTGCCGTTTTGAGGGCTGTGTGATATAGGTAGTATGTCGTATAGCTCAGCGAATACAAGACCTTAGTTTCGTAGCCCGACGCTTAAATAAGGGTAAGCGCGGTTCTTGGGCAACTATCAATATGGGCTGTATCATGATCTCTTTGAGGCGCATTCTTGCCTTTGTTCTCGTTTTTGCATTCGTAGCTTCGGCTGCCATTGCACAGACTCCGCGAACAATGACATTCCAAGGTTTGTTGACCGACAACCTGAACGAAGCATTGCCGGACGGTTCTTATACCGTGCACTTTGCTATGTACGATACCGAAGGAAGCGTGTCTTCTCTTTGGACAGAAACGCATTCGGTAAACACATCGAATGGTGTATTCGACGTAATTCTGGGATCAGTCAATCCCTTCTTGCTTCCATTCGACAACCAGTACTGGCTCGAGATTACCCTTGATGGGCAACCCGCGTTTGTGCCGCGTCTGCAAATGGCAGCAGTGCCGTATGCAATGGCTGCAAATGTAGCGGGCGGATTAGCGCCGGGAGCATCGGGTGCTGTATTGTCGTTGAACGGCTCGCAAGGGGTCCTTACGATTCAAGGGGCTGGTGGCACTGTTGTCACAACGGTTGGCAACGTCATTACCGTTACGTCGAACAACGATGGCATTAAAGAACTGACGAGTCCGGACGGAACAATCGCAATTGCAAACCCAAATGGTCCGAACACTGTTGTGTCTCTGGCCGACGGATCTGTGACGCAAGCAAAACTTGCTCCAGGCCTTACGATTCCAATTAGCGGAAATGCAGGTGGCGATCTTACAGGCACGTACCCAGACCCGACTATTAAGCCGGGCGTTGTTAGTACTATTAAAATTGCTGATGATGCTGTTACAACTCCAAAGCTTGCGAACGATGCAGTAACAACAGTAAAAATTCTCGACGCAAACGTCACAACGCCAAAGCTTGCCGATGGTGCTGTTACTTCTCCGAAGCTTGCTGACCTTGCTGTCTCGACGAACAAAATTGCGGACGGTGCTGTTACAACGAACAAGGTGGCAGACGGAGCAATAACAACTCCAAAGCTTGCCGATGGATCTGTTACATCTGCGAAGCTTGCACCAACAGGTGCAGCAGCAGGCGTGTATGGCGGTTCGAACACGACAATACTTGTTACGGTTGATGCGGCCGGACGTGTTACAAACGTTCAAAGCATTCCTATTTCAAGTGTACCACCATCGGGTCCGGCCGGCGGCGACCTCATCGGTACCTATCCAAACCCATTCATCGGTGCAAACACAATAAATACAGCCAAGGTTGCAGACTTTGCAATCACTGCGTTAAAGCTTGCTCCAAACTCGGTAACAACAGACAAAATCGAAGACGGCGCAGTCACTTCGGCGAAACTTGCACCAACAGGTGTAGGCGCTGGTACATACGGTAACGCTACCAATGTTAGTCAGGTAACGATCGATGCAGCCGGACGAGTTACTTCAGCAACCAACGTGCCTATCAGCGGAATTCCTCCAGGCGGTAGTGCTGGTGGTGATCTAACTGGGACCTATCCAAACCCAACGGTTGCGCCTGGTGCAATTACAAACCCGAAGCTTGCAGACAATTCTGTTACGGGTGCGAAGATTGCCGACGGTTCTGTTACAACAACAGACCTTAGTGACGCATCGGTTGCTACGGCAAAGATTCTTGACAATGCAGTCACAACCGCAAAGATTGCTGACGGTGCAGTTACTTCGCCGAAGCTCTCTGCTACGGGTGTAACTGTAGGCACCTACGGCAATTCAACGAATGTTAGTCAAGTAACGGTCGATGCATCCGGACGTGTTACTGCTGCAACGAACGTTCCTATTACTGGTGTCCTTCCAGGCGGCGCTGCAGGCGGAGACCTTACAGGCAGCTACCCGAACCCAACAGTAAAGACTGGCGCAATTGACAATTCTAAACTTGGTGACAATGCAGTAACAACTGCAAAAATTACAGATGCATCTGTTACAACAGCGAAGCTTGCGGACGGTGCAATTACTTCTGCGAAGCTTTCGCCTTCTGGAGTAATTGTTGGCACCTATGGCAACTCGACAAACGTTAGTCAAGTGACTATCGACAATGCCGGCCGCGTAACAAGCGCTACGAACGTTCCAATTACTGGTGTTACGCCAGGAGGAGCAGCTGGTGGCGACCTAAACGGTTCATACCCGAACCCAACAATCAAGCCAGGTGTTGTAGACAACTCTAAGCTTGCAGACAACTCTGTATCGACATCGAAAATTGTCGACGCGTCTGTTACAAACGCAAAGCTTGCAGACAACTCAGTTACGACAACGAAAATTGCTGACGCTTCGGTTACAGGCGTAAAGCTTGCTGACGGCGCAGTAACTGCCGATAAGATTACAAACAACACCATTACTTCTAGCAAGCTTACACCAACGGGTGTTGTTGCCGGTACATATGGTACATCGACACAAGTAAGCCAGGTAACAATCGACAATGCTGGTCGCGTTACAAGCGCGGCTAACGTCACCATTGCAGGCGTTTCTCCAGGTGGAGCAGCAGGTGGCGACCTAAATGGCACATACCCGAACCCAACGATCAAGGTCGGCGCTGTCGACAACACAAAACTTGCAGACAACTCCGTCACAACAACGAAGCTCGTAGACAACTCGGTTACGACATCGAAGATTGTCGACGCATCTATTACAAGCGCAAAGCTTGCCGACGGTGCAATCACTGCCGATAAGATTACGAACAACACCATTACTTCTGGCAAGCTTTCGCCAACAGGTGTTGTTGCTGGTACCTATGGTACATCAACACAGGTAAGTCAGGTTACGATCGACAATGCAGGTCGCATGACAAGCGCTGCGAATGTCACGATTGCTGGCGTTACACCTGGCGGTGCTGCGGGTGGCGATCTAAATGGCACATACCCGAACCCAACGATCAAAGTGGGTGCCGTTGACAACTCTAAGCTTGCTGACAACTCGGTATCGACAACGAAGATTGTCGACGCATCTGTGACAGGCGCAAAGCTTGCCGACGGTGCAATCACTGCAAATAAGATTACGAACAACACCATTACATCTGGCAAGCTCACACCAACAGGTGTTGTAGCTGGTACGTACGGTACATCAACACAAGTAAGTCAGGTCACAATAGACGATGCTGGTCGCGTAACAAGCGCGGCTAACGTCACCATTGCTGGCGTTACTCCAGGCGGTGGTGCTGGTGGTGACCTTACGGGCACGTACCCTAACCCAACGATCAAGGTGGGTGTGGTTGACAACTCGAAACTTGCTGACAACTCAGTAACGACAACGAAGATTGTCGATAACTCAGTTACAACAGCGAAGATCGTAGACAACTCCGTAACAACAGCGAAGATCGTAGACAACTCTGTTACGACCATTAAGCTCGTTGATCAATCGGTAACCGGACCAAAGCTTGCCGATGGTGCTATTACTGCAGAGAAGATTACAAACAACACGATTACATCTGGCAAACTTTCACCTACAGGTGTTGTTGCTGGCACGTATGGTACATCAACACAGGTAAGTCAGGTTACAATCGACGGCGCGGGCCGCGTAACAAGTGCTGCTAACGTCACGATTGCCGGTGTTGCACCAGCGGGTGCTGCCGGTGGTGATCTTACGGGCACGTATCCAAACCCAACAATTAAGGTGGGTGCGGTTGACAACACAAAGCTTGCTGATAACTCAGTAACAACAACAAAACTTGTAGACAACTCAGTAACTACGACTAAGCTTGCAAACAACTCCGTAACTACGACAAAGATCATCGACGGTGCAGTAACAGAATCGAAGCTCGATGCTGATGCTGTTTCGACAACGAAAATTGTTAACGGTGCAGTTACTTCTGCGAAACTTGCACCAACGGGTGTTGCTGCGGGTACATATGGTACGTCGACGCAAGTAAGTCAAGTAACAATCGACGGATCGGGTCGCGTAACAAGTGCTTCGAACGTTACGATTGCAGGTGTTGCCCCAGCAGGTGCTGCGGGCGGCGATCTCACTGGCACTTATCCAAATCCAACAATTCAAACGAGTGCAGTAAGTACAGCCAAGATTGCAGACAATGCAGTTACATCGACGAAGGTTAACGATGGCGCTATCACATCTCCGAAGATG
>JAWXBR010000029.1:0-114144 GCA_034440235.1 bacterium | reverse complement strand
GCGGTGGTGCTTTTGCAGCGCGACTGAAGGATGTCATTGTCACGTTGGGTGTGAGCGCCGTACCGTTCACCGTAAGCGTTCCTGGAATTACAGCACTTAGCAACGAAACGTTCGAAAGATTTGCACTCGCGAGTGTGGTCGTCCCAGTACTGTTTAAAGTTCCAGTGATAGATGTATTGACCGAGTTTGTCGCGTTGCCAATCAAGAAGCCAGAGCCTGTGCTAAGTGACATGCGAACGTTAGCAGGTGCGACGGTACCTAGATAGAAATTCATTGAACCAGGCACTGCATTTGCGGTCGCAAAATTTAGCGGAACGCTGGCAGTTGTTGGCCCGATAAAACTCGATGCTGTAGCTCCTGCATTACCGGCTAAAAGCCATGCTGTTGGATCAAGTGCAGAAGAGAATGTGCGTTTTAGAAGGTCTCCGTTAACATCAACCGTTACCAAGCCATCATTTACACCAGGTGCATATGCAGATACGAGAGATGCACCGCTTAACGATCCAGCGCGAATATTTGCAGTACCAGCGGTGCCGGTTACTTCAAGTAACGAGGTTGCGGCCGGACTCAGCGTGCCGATTCCAACCTGACCGCTTGCCATAACGCTGAACGGAACGTTGCCAGCAGATCCATTATACCTGAAAGCATACTTACCAGCTGGTGCACCACCTGCCGGAAGATTTTCGATGTTAACACCGTAGATATTCGTAACCGTTCCAAGAGGCGTTCCCATATGGAAGCCGTATAGGTTGGTTACTGTACCATTGCCTGGCAACTCGGCACGGAACTGGTAAAGGGTGCCTACTGTATTGTTGGTCGCGCCACTTCGACGTTCCGAGAAATAGCCCGTCAATGTACCAATCACTGCGGTATTGTTCGCTTGCCAGTGGAAGTAATTGCCTACGAGGTCGTTGTAGGTTGTACCAACACCTCGTTGCATCCAGAACCTCGTCCAGTTTCCGTACAGCGTGCCAGTCTGTGCAGCACCAGCAACTCCACCAGAACCGAAGTCAAGACTGTTCATCAACATTCGCGTACCGTCTGTAGCAACGTTGTGAGACGGTCCGTTTGTCATGTTCATCGAAAGTCCGAGGACATTATAGGAGCCGTCTACGCTAACTGGACGTGAAACATCAACACCGCTAAGTGCTTCTTGATTTACCCTAATACGGTTTTGGTTGTTAGAACGAATCAATAAATCCTGAGCATCGGTTGTGCCGAGAAAATTTGTCGCTTCATTCGTGCCCGCATTTCCCAGTACGTTCCAGCCTGGGAATGTCGTCCAGCTCGGAGCACCTGCGACGATACCCAACACAGTGCCGTTCGCACCAGGTGCTATCCAACTCAGCTGTGAATTAGAACCAGTGACTGTTGTAATTGGAATCGCATTCGAAACACCAACGGTAAGAGGCGCAAGCAGATTCCAGTTGCTGGCAAGTCCGTTCGGGGCTTGCAGGCTAACATAGTTCGTGTTGTTGTTACTCAGTAGTCGCACTTCTCGAGCACGCACAGGTAACTGTGCGAGCGCATCTACAGCACCTATAGTGCATGAAAGTGCAATCAGCATCGCCAATGCGATACGTGATTTCGTGATTATATGTAGTGCTACTATTTTCATTTGCTTTTTTTACCGATCCTTCGGCCGTCAGAAGAGGCGTGTTGCCTCTTCTGACGGCCGGGGGCAGTGCCCCCGGACCAAGAGCGTTCCGTTTATGGAATTGGAATCCAGAGCCAAGAGATACGCTCTGAGAGGGTGAATGGGCCTGCAGCCGACACTGTGATTGTCGACAGAGCCACGCCTGTTACAGCAAGGATGTTACCTGTTCCACCACCGTTATCGATAGAGGAAACGAGGATTAAATCGTTTGTCATGTCAGGCGTACCGACAACAGTAATTCCGAAAGAGAATCCTCCGTCTGTTGGGTCAGCAAGACCACGTTGTGCAGAAAGCAGTGGATTGTCTTCCCATGTCACTGTACCGTCTGCTTGCACGACAGGAATTTGACCTTGAGTACCAAGGTCCGTCGTTGCAACGACATTGAACGGTCCAGACGATGCGCCATAGGAAGGATAGTTAAACGTTGCAGCGTTTGTAGAGTTAGTGCTGATTGTAACGTCGCCGTTACCAGCTCCACTCGAGTTCATTACAATAACACCACCAACTGTGGTGGCGCCAATTGTAACGGTTGCAGTTGTAGCGTTAATCAAAAGATTTGGCGACGATACGATCGTGTTTCCATCTTGGAAGTACGCGATCTGACCACCCGTACCAAAACCGTCGATTAGACCACCTGTTACGTTTTCCCAGACGAGGTCGATACTAGCACCACCGCCAGAGATAAGACCAGTCAGGATGGCTGTGTCACCGTTCGTAATAGACCACGTGGCAGCAGGCCATGTAATCGTATACGACGTTGTAGTAGCAGATGCTTGTTGGGTTATTGCGCCCGACGTAGCACCAAGTAATTGCAGCGAGCGTGTACGCACCGGCAGCTGAGCAAATGCTTCAGTGCTGATGAGAAGGAGTGCCGCTACAAGGATGCACCCCTTGAAGAAGGTCGATACCTTCATAATAGAACTCCGAGAAATTGTGGGTAAAGAACTGAGTTGAAAACTTGACTGTGTTGTTGAACTGTTCGAGGTAAGCATAGAACTCCCTGTCAATGTGTTGCTGATTAAAAAACGTCTTGTCATCACGGATTTCTCACCAGCCAGTTTATAGCTTCTGCAGGGTTGAGGCCCCCAGGGAAGTTGACGGTGAACGTCGTTGAGGTCCGCGACCCGTTAACGACAAATGGCGTAACAGAAACACTCGAAGAGGCTTCGGGAGTGAGTGTGATAGATGCATTTGGATCGAGCGTTGCGCCGCTCGGTAGCGTGACAACCACGCTGAAAAGCTCGGTACCCGTCGTATTGACGTAGCGTCCACCATAGATACCAAGCATCTCGAGAAGTGCTTGGCGGTCCCGCTTTACGAGCATACCCGATGCATCTGCCACGACAATTCCATCCATTGGCCCAATCGCGGAGTAGATTGGTGCTGTGGAAAGATTTGTAACTGTCACAGATCCGTTACCAGAAGCCACGACTAACCGCAATTGGTTGTTCGTAGCAATGCGCAAATCATTAGCGTCAGTGGTACCCAAAAAATCCGTCGCACCCGTTCCGGAGTTACCGGTAAGGGACCAGAAAGCGGCGGTTGAAGGAGTAATCCACGCTGGCGAGCCACCTACGATTTGAAAGATGGAGCCGTTGATTCCAGGAGCAAGAGGAGTGGCGATGTTCGATGTATTGCCCACGAGTGTATATCCGTTTTGCAACGGAAACTCTGGCAACAGACTGAACTTCACCGAGTCCGCGAAGGACACGTTGTTGTTGAATGTGGAGAGCTGACTATTGACTGCAAATGCGTCAGCATTGATTGTTACGTTCGTGTTTGATATTGATAAACCAGTTGACCATGTGGGGGTAGCGCCAGCACCAGCCGAAACAAGTGGATTTCCAATTGCACCCGGCTGCCCGTTCATAGTAAATGGTGTTATTGTCCCAGAGAGATTAAGTGGAACCCGCACATCCACCACTGGTGTTGTGCCGTTTAGGAATAAAGCCGTGGAGCCCCCTGCCCGAATGTCTAGATCGCGCATTCCCGTAGCAGCCATGTTGCCAAGGATTGCACTGGAAGGGGAAGGATTGCCGCCGACGGACCACGACGATGTGCCTAACAATGATGCAAGACTCACCCACTGTGGTTGTCCAGCAACAATGCCCAAGAAGGTAGAATCTGCACCTGGTGCATACGGCGTTGCCATGTTTTGGGCATTGCCGACGTAGATGTGGTTGAGTGGAAGCTGCAGCAGCGACGAAATCTCGCGCTTGGCCAGTGACCCCGAAGCATCGACTACAACAACACCTTCGCCCACCGGAGGTACACCAGACAAACCAGCACCTGCTAGCGAAGTAATATTCACACCGCCGTTGGCTGAATTGATCGTCATCCGCAGCTGGTTATTCGTACCAAAACGCAAATCGTTTGCGTCGCGCGTGCCTAAGAAATCAGTCGCTCCTACACCACTGTTCCCCGATAACGACCAATACGAAGCAAACTCCTGCGCAATCCATGTCGGATTGCCATTCTGGATCTGAAGGATCGCACCATTAATTCCAGGCGCAACCGGAGTTGCTACGTTTGTCGAATTACCAATAAGCATGTAGCCGTACGTTAGAGGCAGTCTAGGTAGAATCGAGAACGTTGCTGAGTCGGTGAATGCAGCTTCGCCTACAAAGGTCGTCTGCGCACTATTAATTGTAAGTGCAGGTGCATTGATTTCAACTGACAGGTCGCCAATCGTCATTCCTGTCGTCCAGCGCGGCGTTTGGCCCGCACCCGACGACACGAATGGGTTGCCCGTCGTACCTGCTATGCCATCGGCAAGAAGTGGAGTCGTAGCACCTGATAAATTCAACGGAACCATTACATCTACTTGAGGCGTTGTACCGTTTAGGTAGAACACCGATTGCCCGCCAGCACGAATATCAAGATCACGCATGCCGGTTGCCGACATATTCCCAAGTATGGGGCTGGAAGGGGCTGTATTGCCACCTTGAATCCACGGGTCTTCACGGAGAACCTGCGACAAATCAAACCAGGTTGGCTGGCCGTTGAAGATGGCGAGGAATGACGAATCCGGACCCGGTGCGAATGGGGATGCGACGTTGTTCTCGTCACCAACGAAAAGATTATTTCGAGGTAAAGCCAAGAGGCTAGAGATGCTTCGTTTTACGAGCTGACCCGATGCGTCGGCCAAAACCAGTCCGTCTGTCGGTGCTAACGGAGCGTTGAGTGGTACACCTGCAAGATCGTTAACGCTAATCTTTCCATTTGCGCCAGAAATGGTCATCCGAAGCTGACCGTTCGTAGCAAACCGCAGGTCATTTGCATCAGTCGTTCCTAGATAATCCGTAGCACCGATACCGCTGTTACCACTACGTGACCAGTATGCGGCAGCATCGGGCGTTACCCACGTTGGCGTGCCTGCGACAATTTGCAGCAACGCACCATTAATGCCTGGAGCCATCGGAGCTGCGATGTCTTGCTGATTGCCAACAAGCATGTGACCATACTGCAGCGGCATCTTTGGCAGAATGTTAAATGTGGCGGAGTCTGCAACGATGAACGGTTGATTGATTGTTGTGCGAGTGTTTATGATCAGACCGCCTGCATTAAGCACCAGATCTGGCGTCCACTGTGGCGTCGATCCCGGACCTCCAGAAACAAGAAGCTGGCCGACACCTCCGGAATTGCCATCCATTAGCAGCGGCGACGACGTTCCAAGCAGGTTCAGACCACCAGAACGTACAACGATTCCACTCTCAGTTGTAACCTCGCCGTTCGTGGCAATAGTCATTCTGAGTGTGTTATCGGTTTTGAAGATTAGCGGCTGCGCGTTTCGCGTGCCAATGAAGTGTTGAGCGACATTAACCGAGTCGTTGCCGGACAAACTCCAGAAGTTCTTGCTGGTGGTCCCGCCTGAAATATCAATTGAAAGGAAGGATATCCATGCCGGCACCAACGGAGTACCAAAGTTGTATTGGTACATATCAGTTGAGAGGTTGAAGATCATAAGGCCATTGGCAGGCAATATGATTGCGTCGCGCTGGGCCGTTGTCATTCTTGGAGCTAGAAAACCCTTGGTAGTGCTTTCCAGATCGAGAAGAGCAGAAGGATTTGGATTAGCGGTCCCGATACCCACATTGTCTTGTGCATGCACTGATGCCCCGATAAGGCACAGCCCCACCAGTAGAATCGTTGTAAAACGAGTCAATATTCCAGTTTTATCAACTGTCATGCAGTAATTGCCCAATTCAATCGCATCCTGCCCAGGAAGCCCGCCCATGTCCAAGTACAGAGAGGTGTTCTCTGTACAGACTCGACAAAGGTCGCGCTTTTAGCCCTTGTTAGAAATACGTAGATTTGTGTAATTCGTTGTGTAACAAAGAGTTGCGTGGCATCACCTCAAAAATTCTGAATAATTTTATTGTACCTGCAGGCGCGATTATTGCATCAAACAACCTGGATTCGCTCCACATCGCCCTACCCCAATCGTGACATCAGTACGTAATAATACGCACAAAATCGAGATATCCACATGAACATACGATCATGGTTAATCATTGGACTTGGCAACCCAGGAGAGAAGTATGCTGAGACTCGACACAATGTTGGATTTATGGTTGCCGACGCAATAGCCATGGGCCACAAAGCTGAATGGTCCGACGAGCGGAATGAGCCACCTTGGCTCGAGGCAAACTTCAGCGTTGCTTCTGAGCGGATCACGGTATTGAAGTCTCTTACCTATATGAATCTTTCCGGACAGGCCATCAAGAAAAAGGCCGAGCAACTGGATGTGGTCCCCAGTCGCTGCGTGGTAATAGCAGATGAGTACAACTTCCCGGTTGGCCGAATCCACTTAAGGAAAGGTGGTAGCGATGGCGGTCATAACGGGTTGAGCTCTGTAATTCAGGAGCTCAATACGACAGAGTTTTGGAGGCTTCGATGCGGAATCGGACGTGATTTTAGTCCGGGTGGCCTTGTAGATTATGTCCTAAGCCCCTTCCCAGAAACGGATTACACCCTTCTTAAACAGGCAATACTGCGGGCAGCAGAAGCAGTAGACACGATTATCAGGCAAGGGGCTGAGAAGGCGATGCAGTCTGTGAACCGCGACGTTTCACCACTATAAGTGTCTTATCGTCAGAATAGTTAGCTCTGGCTGAGTATGTCTGTACATCTGCAAGCAGAAGCTGAGCAATAATCTCTGCGGAGCTGTCTTTATGATCGCGAATGAGCTGTACGATGCGCTCTTCACCATAGGGTGCTCCCGTAGCGTTCTGCGCCTCTGTTAACCCATCTGTATACAGAACGAGGATATCGTTTGCTCGAAGGTTCACGTTTTCCACTCCGAATGGCTGCTCCTCGACAATTCCTAGGATGCCGCCGGTCGGCATCAGGTATTCCACCTGGCCTGTTGCCGCTATATAATGTATGGGTGGACAATGCCCGGCATTTGCATAAAGGACAAGTCCGTTCGAGCTTTTCGAAAGCTCGCAATAACAGAGCGTTACAAATCGCTCATTTGGAAACGTGTCGAAAATGAGCCAGTTAAGGCGCTGAATGAGGGTCGAGATTCGCGTTTGAAACTGGATGGCCATACGAAGCGCACCACTTACAAAAAGAGCCTGCACTGCGGCTGGTAGTCCTTTGCTGGCAGCATCACTAATGACAAGGCCGAGTCGAGTCTGCTCTTCTTCGGGTGGGTATAGATAGTCGAAGTAGTCGCCGCCTACGACGCTCTCCGGAACAGAAATTCCATAGATGTCGAAGTCGTGGAACGTAGTGGCATGATCGGGAACAAGTCCCTGCTGGATTTCCCAAGCCTGATCGAGGTCTTTGCGCATGCGCTTCTCGCGCTGTGCGGCTTGCATATTTCGAAGAGCCGTTGTTGCAGCACTGCCAATGACGACCATCGTGTCGTAGAACTCTTCGTCGAGGGTGTGGGCTGTAAAGGCGAGAGCGTATTTATAAAGAGATCCAGACGGACGTTTGACTGTATCACCTACGCCCGTCAGAGAATAGATGCGAATTCCATCGTCAGACTGAAACGTTGAGACAAGTGTTTTGCGCGCTGCCAATTCTACCATAACCGGAAGCTCAACAACACTACGTTTTGTACCAACATTTAGGAATTCCATCTCCCCTTCCTGATAGCAAAGAGTGTACGTGTCTTCAGCGTCGTCGAGCTCCCAGACACGTCCGCCTGTCATTACAAACTGTCCAGAATCGACGATGTCACGCACGAGCGAAATCAACAGGTCTATTGGTTTCTTGAATTCGGCAGAAAGTATTTTATCGATGAGCTTATAAATAGACCGCTGATGCAATCCTGATGCATGCATTACTGCCTCACCGGGAAGTAACCGTCGCTTCGAATAACGCGTTGCACGAGTTCAGCCTGACGCACAGTTGGTACAATATCATTTAAGTGATCGAGAATGAGTTCCAATCTGTCGTTCTCGGTTACAGACTCAAGCAGCCGTTGTTTCTGGTCGGTTGATAGTCCTGATTTAGGGGCCATAAAGAACGAAGGCATCATCTCGAAACTCGCCAACGGATCGAAGCGTGGTCCAGCATCTCCGTACACGAGATCGATAATCTGATTGTACATGTCAGCACATTTTTCAACAAGACCGGAATCAATGGGCTCAATATCATCGACTATGTCCTCGGTCTCACCAATAGCGTATGGTTTATCGTCTTCGCGAATTCCTAACAATCGATATCGATGTGTGCCTTCAGCGATGATGTCCATACGTCCATCATCATACTTCTGTGTGATTTCAGCAACACGGGCGGCGCAACCAATGGGAAACATATGTCCCTGCTCAACGAGGTTGATACCAAACATTCCGCCGCCCGTGAGGCATTCATTTACCAACGCCTTGTATCGTGTCTCGTATACGTGAAGGGGCACTTGTGCACCTGGGAACAAGACGATGTTCAATGGAAAGAGACCGAGGGTCATACTTCAGTTAATTAGCGAGAGTGCTTCTTGAATCGCTCATTGATACGACCCCAGTGCAACGCATTAATAAAACTGTCGATGTACTTACCCCGCTCTGGACCGTCTTTGTGATAGTAGGCATGTTCGAACACGTCGCATGCAATCAGCGGTATACCGCCCCATACAGCGCCGTAATGGTGTTCGTCCACTAACACATTCAGAAGGCGTCCAGAATACAACGTATCAAGACAAAGAACGCCCCATCCGGAGAGTTTTGCTGAAAGTGCCGTAGCCTTGAAGTCGGCTTTCCACGCATCAATCGAACCGAACTCCGCTTCGATCGCAGCAGCAATATCACCGCCCTGTGTGTGGTCGCCATTACCGCCAAGTACCTGCCAATACACGTCATGCAGGACTGTTCCACCATGATTCCATGTTTGCCTACGCTTCAATTCTCCGAATTCGCTCCAATTACCGTTTGCTTCTTTCTTGTCGGCATTCGGAAGCAGCGACTCGATTTTATTCAGGGCCGTTACGTAGCCCTTGTGATGCTTGTTGTAATGCCAGTCTGCCGTTTGTGGCGAGACTACATCCTTTAGTAATTCGGGTGCTTCTGCGTCGCTGTACGGACGAGCGTTGAATTTCCACTCCTTAGACATTTCTGCTCCTTAGATCAGTAGTGTTATGCGCCGAACGACGATCCGCAACCGCAGGTCTTCGTCGCGTTTGGATTGTTAAACGTAAAGCCTTTGCCCATCAAACCATCGCTGAAATCAAGTGTGATGCCCATGAGGTAGAACATCGACTTAGCATCGATGAATACATTAACACCGTCGGCATCGAGAACGAGATCGTTGTCGTGAGACTGTGCATCAAATCCCAATGTGTACGACATTCCAGAGCAACCGCCGCCCTTGACGCCAAGGCGAAGGCCATAGTCCGCAGGAATGCTGTTTTGTTCCTTGATGTTACGCACTTCGCGTAATGCTTTCTGCGATAGCGAAATGTTGTCGTGCTCGTCAGTACCGATGATGCCAGTTGGAACGGACAGTGTATCGGTACCCATAATTGCAACACTCATAGTAAGCTCCTTCTTGTTACGAATTGGTTTCTGAGAAAGACAAAGACACAAGCATGATTGGCTGAGCGAACTCTTGAGAAGGCTGAGCCAATTCTTGAACGGTCATCGAGGTAAAAGCCAGCATAATACGTTCCTGCAGTACAGCAAGGGGCTCACGAATGGTGCAGGTGCCATGTGTAGAGCACGTATGCTCGTTGTCCTGGTCCTGACATTCTACAAGGGCACTCTTACGTCCGTCAACCGCAACTATTACATCTGCAACACTAAGTCGATCGGAAGCAACGGCAAGTTCATACCCGCCATGTACTCCGTGATACGATCGAACATATCCAGCGTGCACCAGTTGCTGCAGAACCTTTGCAAGTAACGTAAACGAAATATCGAATCTATCGGCGATGTCCTTAGCCGATACAATCGTCTCTGGTTGCCGCGCCATTTCCTGCACAGCAAGCAAAGCATATTCGATGCGTTTGGAGAGTTTAACCATTGCTATTGATCATAATCGGCAACAACACCACTCGTTACTGGATGTGACTGGCATGTAAGCACATATCCTTCAGCCATCTCATCGTCCGACAGAGCTTCACGTTCATCCATGACTACCTTGCCCGACAACACACGAGCACGACATGTACAACACGCGCCAATCTGACATGCATATGGCGGATCGAGGTTCTCACGTTGCGCCGCCGAAAGGATGGTCTCGTCGGGATGGACATCAAACGTGTGTTGTTTGCCGTATAGCTTTATTGTGACCGAATGTGTCTTTACTTCTTCGACCATTTGAGTTTCTTCTTTTACCACATTTTTACTTTCAACTTCGTCCGCTTGGTTTAACTCCAGGGCAGTCTTATCTATCGTGAAATATTCGCGATGTATGTGTTTGTCGTCAATTCCTGCTCCCTTTAACACCGCCAATACAACGTCCATCATGCCTGTCGGACCGCACACAAAATATTCTGTGTCGGGTCGTCTATCAACGGTGTTCAACAGTGCGGTCGCTGTAGCAACATCCATGAGCCCCTTAACCGCACCTGACGCATATGCATCCGACTCAAGAATGTGTGTAATGTGCAGTGTATCCGGATGTGCCAGCTCCAGCGCTTCAAGCTGAGCACTAAATATCACTGACGCTTTGTCGCGGTTTGCATAGAACAGTTGTACCTGGCTACTTGGCTCGACACGTATGATACTCTTGAGCATCGACATGAGAGGCGTAATGCCACTACCTCCACCAAAGAGCACATAATGCTTTGTATGTTCTGCATTCAACTCTTTCGTGAAATTCCCCATTGGTGGATACACTTCGAGTACATCCCCCGGCTTCACACCTACGTTCAGCCATGACGATACAACGCCATCATTCACACGCTTAACTGCAATGGTAAGGGGCTCGTCGAAGAAGGGGCTAGAACATAACGAGTAGTTTCTGCGATGACTTACGCCGTCGACATCCATGCGTACCGTTAGGTATTGTCCCTGTTTGTACTGAAACACAGGAAGAAGCGCATCAGGCACATCAAACGTAATTGCTATTGTGTCCGACGTTTCACGTTGGACATCTGCAACCGTTAGTTTATGGAACTGAACTGCCATACTTAGAACAACCCTGTCTGAAAAAGCGATACCATTGTCAAAACAACCCTGTCTGAAAAAGCGATACCATGATCAAAATAATCCAATCTGAAATAATGCAGACTCGGACATCATTGTTTTGTCCCACGGCGGATCGAACGTTATCTCAACCGTCACACCATCTACACCATCAAGAGCCATCAACGTTCTCTCTACCTGTGCAGGAAGTTCCTGAGCAGATGGACAGTTCGGTGTGGTTAATGTCATTACAACGTGCAACTTGGTTGGTTCAACCTGACGGACTTCATAAATCAGACCAAGCTCATAGATATCAACGGGAATTTCTGGGTCAAATATCGTACGAATTGCCTCGATAGCTCGGTCACGCATGTTCACCTGCGTGTCTGTAGGCACTTGTTTGTCGGCAGGCACTTGCGTGTCTGTAGGCATTTGTGTGTCTGTAGGCATTTGTGTGTCTGTAGGCATTTGTGGATGTACGCTCATGCCGACGCTCCCATTCTTGCCACGGCCTGATAGGCAGCGGCATACATCTTAACTTGCTTTAGCATCGAGAACAGCCCATTCGTCCGATTCTGAGACAAATGTTCATGCAATCCTATTACCTCTATAAACGATGGCTCAGTAGCCAACACTTCTGCTGGAGTGCGGTGATTATACACGCGCATCAATAGTGCTAGGAGCCCCTTAACAATCGTGGCATCACTATCTGCTTCGAAATGAATGCATTTCCCGTCGAACGATGGATGTAGCCACACCTGAGCCTGACATCCCTTGACCTTGAACACCTCTGTTCTAAACACTTCGGGGAATACTGGCAGCCCGCGGCCTACAGCGATGATGTGCTCGTATCGATCTTCCCAACTGTTTTGCAGTTGAAATTCTTCCTCGATTGCGCGTATGGTTTCTTGAGGTGTCAACGCAACATCCTCACTGCTTTGTTTGTTGCCATTAGGAGTTGATCGACATCATGTTCAGACGTATACATGGCGAATGATGCGCGTGCAGTGGATGTAAGGCCATAACATTGCATCAAGGGCATATTGCAATGGTGCCCGACTCGAATTGCAACGCCTTGCCTGTCGACAAGTGCACCGATGTCGGCTGCATGCACACCTTCTACGACAAAAGACACGATGCCAATCTTATGTGGAGCCGTGCCAATAACACGAAGGCCATCAATAGTGCTGAGTCCGTCTGAGGTACGAGCAAGCAACATTTGCTCATGCTCGGCAAGTGCACCCAGGTCGAACGAAGAAAACCATCGTATAGCCGCCGCTAGTGCGACAACACCCTCAATATTTGGCGTGCCTGCTTCGAATCGCACGGGTACATCGTTGTAGGTTGTTTGTTCGAAGCTCACCGTTGATATCATCGAACCGCCACCCTGGTAAGGCGGCATGGCGTCGAGAAGAGCGTAGCGTCCGTACAGGACGCCTATTCCAGTCGGACCGTACAGTTTGTGTCCACTGAAGGCATAGAAGTCGCATCCAATATCCTGCACATCGGCCTTGATGTGCGAGATTGCCTGAGCACCGTCGACAACAGTAACGATGCCACGACTGCGAGCCCACGAGCACAATGATTTTACATCGTTTATGGTTCCAAGTGTGTTGGACACGTGTGTAAGTGCAAGAACCTTGACGTTTTGAATCTCATTGATGGCGTCGATACTCAACACCCCTCGCTCGTCTACTGGAATCGTGCGGATAGAAGCTCCGACACGTTCACATAACATTTGCCATGGGACGATGTTTGCATGATGCTCCATTTCTGTGAGCAATACAACATCTCCAGTCCTTACATGCATATGACCCCAGGTCTGTGCAATGAGGTTGATAGCCTCTGTCGTACCACGCGTGAAAATAATTTCTTCGGGACGTGATGCATTCAAGAACGAAGCGACAGTCCGACGTCCGTCTTCGAACATCACCGTCGCTTCTGTGCTGAGTGCATGAGCACTGCGATGCACGTTACTGTTGTGTTGCGTGTAGTAGTCGACGATTGCATCGATAACGCACTGAGGCTTTTGCGATGTAGCTGCACTATCGAGGTACACAAGCGGACGGTTGTCATACACGGTACGACGGAGCAACGGGAATTGCGCACGAACGGTTGCGACATCAAATGGTGCTATAGTTTGAGTTTCGATCACAGACAGAGGCATTCTATGGAGGAGACTACGATCATAGATCAATGTCGAATGGATGAGCGCCAAGTTTTTCAGCTATACGTCTGTCTACAAGAGAACGCAATGCGTCGTTCGGCACATGGTCTACAATCTCGGCTGCGAATGCATACACAATCAGTGCACGTGCGTCTTCGTAGCTAATGCCGCGCGACTGGAGATAAAAGACAGCTTCGTCGTCGATTTGTCCACATGTGGCACCGTGCGAGCACTTTACGTCGTCAGCAAAAATCTCGAGCTGAGGTTTTGTGTTCACTTGTGCTGAGGCACTTAGAAGAACGGTACGACTTGATTGATATGCGGTTGTTTTCTGAGCGTCTGGACGCACCATGATTTTCCCGTTGAAAACCCCAGTGGAGCGTCCGTCGTACACACCCTTGTATTCTTCTTCGCTATGACAATGTGGTGCCACGTGATCAACCAACGTGTGGTTGTCAGCGAGCTCATTGTCGGTCAGCACAGAAACGCCATACAAGAGGACTTCGGCAGCACTCTCGATAAGTCGCACCTCGAGTTCATTGCGTGTAAGCTTGCCACCAAGACACAGGGTCACACATGTAAGAGACGCATTTGCATGCACGACAGCACTGGTGTGCCCAATGTGCGAAGCCAACGCCGACTCGTCAATCAATTTCACATACGTAGGCTTGCTATTACGACCGGCAATCAGCTGCGTTACCGTCGACATCAAAGATGCATTCTCTCCAACGGTGTTATACTCTTCTATAATCGTACACTCAGCCTGTCCACCCACTACAACAACAATGCGTGGTGTTGAGACAACGTTGCCGTTTCGGGCATCGCTTACAATGCTTATGTGCAGCGGTTTAGTCAAAACAGCACCAGCACTAATTCGAACAACAACACCTGCGTCCATCATCGCTGTATTTGCTGCAACAAAAGGATGTGTGTTCACAGACGACAGTGTGGCAAGCCAGTCTTGTGCTTCAGGATGCGCAATTACAAATGTGTCTGTAAGAAGATGAACCTCTATCGATCCATCTTCTGGCAGCGTTGATTCTTCGATCTGCAACTGACCATTCAATATGTGAAGCTGATACGCATCGAGAGATAATCGTGGGTTAACGTCAATCGAACCCTTTACCTCAGGTGTGTTCTGCAATGACAGAGAGTAGTCTGCAACCAATGATGGAAGAACGTTTGTGTATTTCCATTCCTCGTGGCGCGTGGTAGGAACACCCTGACGTTGGAAGGCTTCGAGCGCCTTGCGACGGACCGCGTGCAGCGGGCCTGTCGCAGACCCATTCAGTTGCGACTCAATCTTGTTGAACGACTCAGTTACAAGTTGTTGGAAGTATTCTACCGACATCCTCAGGCCTCCACCGTATCGGTGCGGATCCAGTCATAACCGCGGTTTTCGAGTTCAAGTGCAAGGTCTTTATCGCCTGACATCACAATGCGTCCGTTCATTAACACATGCACATGGTCTGGCACGATGTAATTCAGCAGACGCTGATAGTGTGTAATCACAACAAACGCATTCTCTTTCGAACGCAGCGTGTTCACACCCTCAGCAACAATGCGAAGTGCATCGATATCAAGTCCGGAATCGGTTTCATCCATTACACTCAGAACGGGTTCGAGCATTGCCATCTGAAAAATCTCATTGCGTTTTTTTTCACCACCAGAAAAACCTTCGTTTAGCGAACGGCTCAGAAACGATGCATCCATTTCGACGAGCTTCATCTTCTCGCGCATGCGGGCAAGGAATGGGGCTGGTTCAAGGGGCTGTTGTCCGCGTGATTTTCTAACCTCGTTTACTGCTGTCTTTAGAAAATTCGCAGTAGACACGCCTGGTATTTCTACAGGGTATTGGAATGCCATGAACAGACCTTGTCGCGCACGATCCTCCGGTGCGAGTTCGAGAAGTTCCTGTCCGTTAAAAAGCACTGTACCGGATTTGACTTCATATTCTGCACGTCCGGCCAATACCGATGCAAGTGTAGACTTACCCGAGCCGTTCGGACCCATGATGGCATGCACTTCACCAGCATATACGGTGAGCGTAACTCCCTGAAGAATTTCTCTTCCTTCGATTCCTGCGTGCAGGTCTTTTATTTCAAGCAATGGTGTCATAGTCCGAATCAATTCTTTCTGAACGTGTAATCCTGCCAAACTGTACGTTTTATCCTACCGAACCTTCGAGCGAAATCGCAAGAAGCTTCTGTGCTTCGACAGCAAATTCCATTGGCAATTGATTGATGACTTCGCGCACGTAACCGTTCACGATGAGTGCGACTGCTTCTTCCATTCCGATTCCGCGTTGCTGACAATAGAACAGAATGTCTTCACCAATTTTTGATGTTGTTGCTTCGTGTTCTATAACTGCACCAGGGTGTGCGATCTCAAGGTAGGGAAACGTATGTGCGCCGCACTTGTCGCCGAGTAAAAGCGAGTCGCACTGCGAGTGGTTCCGCGCATTGCTCGCATTACGTCCGACTTTAACGAGACCACGATAGGAATTTTGCGACTTTCCTGCCGAGATGCCCTTCGAAACGATGCGAGAACGTGTGTTCTTGCCAAGGTGATACATCTTTGTGCCTGTGTCGGCTTGCTGCATGTGGTTCGTTACAGCAACAGAGTAAAACTCACCGACAGAATTGTCGCCCTTAAGGATTACGCTCGGATACTTCCACGTAATCGCAGAACCTGTTTCTACTTGGGTCCAGGAAATCTTGCTATTTCTACCTTCGCAAATACCACGCTTTGTAACAAAATTGTATATCCCGCCACGACCTTGTTTGTCACCCGGGTACCAATTCTGGACAGTTGAATATTTGATTTCTGCGTTCTCGTGCGCAACGAGTTCGACAACAGCGGCATGCAGTTGGTGTTCGTCGCGTTGTGGCGCAGTGCATCCTTCTAGGTAGCTAACATAGCTGCCTTCATCGGCAATAATTAGCGTGCGTTCAAACTGTCCAGTGTTGCGAGCGTTGATTCGGAAGTACGTGCTAAGCTCCATCGGACACCGCACACCTTTCGGTATATAGACGAACGAGCCATCGCTAAATACGGCACTGTTAAGTGCAGCATAGTAGTTGTCGGTTGTAGGAACGACAGATCCGATGTACTTGCGTACAAGGTCGGGATGGTTGCGAACTGCTTCGCTCATCGGACAGAAAATGATGCCTACTTCGGCGAGCTTGTCTTGAAAGGTTGTCTTAACTGACACAGAATCGAACACTACATCTACAGCAACACCTGCAAGCAACTTCTGTTCTTCAAGTGGAATTCCAAGTTTAGCAAAGGTTGCCAGTAACTCTGGATCTACTTCATCGAGCGAAGCCAGACTCGGCTTTTTCGTCGGTGAAGCCCAATAGATGATGTCTTGAAAGTCTATTGCCGGATAATGGACATTTGCCCATTTCGGCTCGCGCATTGTAAGCCAATGTCTGTACGCTTTTAAACGCCACTCAAGCATCCATGACGGTTCTTCTTTTCTTTCGGAAATGAACCGTACAACGTCTTCACTAAGTCCCTTAGGAAGAAGGTCCTGTTCGATGTCGGAGGTGAACCCGTACTTATATTCGTTGAGGACGACTTCGTCGAGGATAGGTTTATCAGTTGCCATTCCACAAATATACGACTGTTTTAGTCCTAATTCTGGATCTTATCGTATGATATGCAGGATGCGCGAGGCCCCCCAGTTGGATACGATGTATGCTCCAGGGGTAAGAGTCTCAAGATTTAGTCGAATCTTGAGGGGATACACCCCATTGATAACGTCTTGGCTAAGGACGGTGCGACCCTGAATATCTGTGACTACTATGGCTGAAGGGGCCGAAAGAGTTAATTCTGTGAAGTGTTCTGCCGGGTTCGGTACGAGTGTTAATGCTATATCGTCCGATTCCTCACTAACTCCAACGGGAAAAGTGCTAACCACAACAACTGCGACCCGAGATGAATCGGTTCCGCAAGAGCCTACAACGGCAACACGATATTCCCCAGAATCAGCGATTGTGACTGGAGAAATAATCAGTTGCGAAGTGTTTGCATTGGGTATGATCGCACCATCGTGATACCATACGTACTCTAGATCTAGGCCTAGTACACCCACTGACAACGTTAACGACTGACCGACATAGGTAACGCGATCTTGAGGCTGTTCAATGATCGTAACGTCTGCGTCAACTTGAACGAGTGCAGGTGCAGATGCGATCGAACCGCACGGACTTACAACGACCGCCTCGTATGTGCCTGCCTTGGAAGTTGGAATGTCAAAGATTGATAGCTGTGGTGAACTTGCATTTGGTATCAGCACACCATTACGTTTCCACAGGTAGGTTAGCGCTTCGCCCGTAGCCACGACTATTAGAGTTACGTCCTCACCTGCACAAACATGCTTCGGTGCAGGGTTGGTTACGATGTCCGCAGGCTGTTTAAGCGAAAACGTACCTGAAGCAGTGGAAATGTGTCCGCGTGACGACTGTATCCGCATCAAATACTGCGTTCCCAGTAACAGCGTGGTCGGGACTTTCCACGCAAGACTTCTATTCTTCACCTTGGTAGCTACAGATTGCCAATTAGTACCGTCGGAGGTAATCTGCAATTCAAACTCTTCTTGAGATCCCAGCTCGATTGTAGACCAGGTAACGCCGAAATTTTGTCCAGCACAGACCCTTTCCCCGCCCCTTGGCGTTGTAAGATCTAATGTACCGAACGCCCATTTTGAGATAAAGCCTTCAGCTGTACCCACTGGCCCAAGGTTCTGAACAGAACCACCACTCCACGAGATGGTCCTAGAATCGGTAGAACCTGCAAGGAAGATGTCGCCTTTGGCGTCTTGGACTAATGTTGCGCCTGCCTCGTTGCCAGACCATCCAAATGTCGTTAGATAAGACACCCCCGACACAGAAGCTCTTACGATAAAAAGGTCACTGGCACCGGATACATCACCCGATGAACCTCCGCCTAAGCTCGAAAGGTCGCGCGAGGTTGTAAAGCCAAGAAGAGTCCAAACGTTGTTTGCTGTACTTACGGCTGATAGAATTGCGTCGTCACCTCCGCCTCCAAGAAATGAAGAGCCGAGCAGTGCCATACCCTTCGAATCGAAGGTTGCCAAGAATGCGTCACTTCCGCCCCTGAGGGCCGTTTGGGCAGCTTGCAATGTTGGTAAGTCTGGTGACGAAGAACTGCCAGCGACGAAAAGGTCGCCGCGAATATCAGCGTGAATCACATTTCCGTAATCGTCTTCTCCCCCACCAAAATATCCAGAGGAAATTAGGCGTGCTCCGTCTTGAGACATGATCGTAAGAATAGCATCGGTAGAGCCGCCATTGTATGAGTTGTCGTATGGGCGTTCCTTCGGTGGCCACCATCCTGACGGCACAGGGTAGCACTCATACTGGTTCGACTTTGTGAAGCCCGTTAGTGCGAGGCCACCATCACCTGTAAGTGTCATTGCTCGAAACGCATCATCGCCAGGACTGCCGAAATACGTGCTGAAGGCTAACGATCCGCCATTCGGAGACAATTTCAGGACGAATGCGTCGATGCCACCATTGTACGTACGATCGTAACCATTGTTGGTAAGAAAGCCGTATGGTGAATTAGTCGTGCCACAGATATAGACAGACCCAGCAACGTCGGAGAGTATTGCCAAAGGGTGCTCGTCCTTGCCCCCTGGAATGTATGTGCTGAAGAATAAAGAGTCCAGATCCGCTGACAACTTGATTACGAAGCCATCGATCTCGCCGCCATAAAGTTGGGCAAAGGCACCAACAGACATAGTAAGATTAGACGTCTCTGTTGACCCGGTAACAACTATGGTTCCGTTGGGCAGAACCACCATCGCGGTAGCCATATCATCACTTCGGCCACCGTAATAGGTCCAGTATTTCAGCGTTGACAGGTCGGACGAAACCACAGCAACAAATGCATCCTGTCCACCTAGCGGATCTTTATAAAGACCTGGCACTGTAGACACAGCCCCCGACGTAGTATGCCCACACACTGCGATATCTCCAGAAGGAAGTATCTGCATACCTGTGACTGCGTCCACGCCAACGCCACCAATGACCGTTGTTCGGACGAGGGAGCCACCTCCCGTACCGGCAGAAAGCGTCGTTACGCATACAACTGCTGCCGCGATGACGCTCAGAGTGTGTGCACAACAACGCATTAATCCTCCGTTAACAGTGCAAAGTAGAATCATCTCGACCTCTAATAACAACACACGGGTAAATCGGTTACATAGTCTCCATGTATTCAAGAGTATTTGGTGTGACACGACAGATGGATTCCAGAGGTTAGCGTGACACTACAAATGGTAGGTATGTCTGTTGACCGGACATACGGATGTCTAGCATGTAAGCTCCATTGGCAAGCACCGAACAAGGCAGCTCGGCCACAAAGGCCACCTGTCCGTGTGTAAGGCGGACTTCAGGTGACGTTGTTGTAAGACCTTGTACATCCACAATTCGGATAACAATGTCGCCATTCCCGACAGGTTCGACTCGTACCTTACAGACTTCAGATACTGGCATTGCTCCAATGAGCGTAACGCGTCCATTCGGCAATTGTACTTCCCGAACCGACGTGGTTGGCGTGATGGTGACCCTGGAAACTTCAGAATCGATCGTTCCACAGTCTGTTACGATGGTTACCGAGTAATTGCCAGAGTCAGACAGTAGAGTGGCGGCAATCGAAAACTCCCGCGAAGTGGCACCTGGGATGTCTACGCCGTTTTTCTTCCATTGATATCTCGAGCTGGCAAGTGGAGACGTCACAGATAGCAACAAGCGCTTGCCCTCCTCCACCGATTGCGTCTGTGGTTGCTCAGTAATGAATGGGCTTGTTTCAACTTTGAGGGTCACCGCGGTTGTGAAAACTGCCGATCCACATTTCCCAGTTACCTCTGCTATATACGTTCCTGCATTAGCCGTAGTGGTCGCAGGAATCGTCAGCGTCGCGCTCGTTGCCAATGGCACCGATACACCGTCTTTACGCCACTTATACTTCAATTCTTCACCCGTGGCGACAACCGTAAACTCAGCTTTTTTTCCGACACAAACTGCAACAGGAGTTGGTTGTGTTGCGATAGCAACGAAGGGTCCGAGGCGGAATGTTGCTGACGTCATGGATTCGTGACCTCTCGAAGAAACAACACGCAACTTGTAGTTGCCAGCCGGAATGTTTTTAGGTTTCCATGAATAACTTTTCGTAGTGAGATCTTTAACAACCTCGGTCCACGTTGCGCCATTGTCCATAGATATTTCAATACGATACTTGTCTGTCACAGCCATATCAAAGGCCGCCCATACAACAGTCTGTGTTGTCTCGAGGCACCAGTTATCGCCTGCGGATGGAGCAGTGAGTTCGATCGCGCCCTTTGCAGACTTGATAATAAATCCGTCAACCTTGCCACTCGAAGTGCGCTGTACAGCGTTAACGGGGAAGGCTAAATCGGTCGAAGAAGAAATGCCGCAGGCGTATACGTCATCGTTAGCATCTGGAATCACACAAGTCACCTCGTCCGTGGAACTTCCGCCAACCAGCGTTGCATACTTCAATGCTCCGACTGTAAGAATTGCAATAAAGCCGTCAGATGCTCCACGTCGCTGACCAATCGTTCCTGCACCTTCAACTTGAAAATCATTCGATGTTGTGCTTCCACCGATTACCGCCGCATTGGTTTTGTCCTTCCATGTCGAGCGCACGCGATCATCGCCTACACCACCATAGTACGTACAGCCCACAACCTCCTTGCCATCGTCAGAAAGCACAAAGAGAAATACATCTCGACCGCCAATTAGTGTCTGTTTGAAACCCAGCGTTGTCGGCATGTCCGTTGACGTTGTTTCGCCAATCAAGTAGGCACGACCTAGATCGTCGACAAAAATTCCCTTACCATCATCATCACCTAGTCCACCAATAAACGTCGAATACACCAGTGTTCCGCCATCCTGTCCAAATTTTGTAATGAAGGCATCGGTTGCTCCGCCTCCATAAACTCTGTCATAAGGCCGTCTGTTCGGATTGAATGTGCTCGGGACAGGAAACGTCTGGAAGTTAGCCGAATTAGTAAATCCTGTTACTATCGGACTGCCAGAGTTCTCTACGACAATTGCATTGAATTGCTCTGTGCCTTCAACACCGAAGTAGGTGCTATATACGTACGAGGCCCCGCTCGATGAGAGCTTTGTCAAGAAGCCATCTACGAGTCCACCGAACGTTTTCTTGAATCCAGCATTAGTTGGGAACGACGAAGTCGAGTTTGTTGCACCGCAGACAAATACCGAAAAGTCTCCGTCGACAGCAATACCCAAGGCGATGTCATCTTTATTGCCACCAATAAACGTACTGAAAATCAGACTCGATAAATCGGTCTTGATTTTTAATGCAAATGCATCAATCTGACCTTTGTAAATCTGTCCTGCAGTGCCACCTGTGATAGGAAAATTCGACGAGAGCGTAGTGCCTGCAGCATAGATGTTATCTGCAGCATCAACCGCAATCGCCTTAACACTATCTGGATCGTTGCCGCCGATAAATGTATAGCGCTTCAGGGTAGTAAGTGCAGCGTCGTAAACCGCAATAAATCCATCACTCGTTCCCGCACTTGCGGCAGCATACTTACCAAGAGCAACAGGAAAATCGATTTGTGTTGTTGTACCACCAACGACAACTTCTCCAGTACTCAGCAATCGTATACCAGCCAGCATGTCATTTTCAGGACCGCCGAGATACGTACCGTATACGGTAGGGTCGATGATAAGGGGCTGATTAGGGAGGAATGCACCATCAAAACGAACGATGTTGCCCTCTGCCCAATACCGAACATCTACGTTTTTATCGTTTTGAAATGCGCGTATGTTTTTTAGACCCACGTACGATGGCTCTGGTGTCGCCGGATTTTCAAAACCATACGGCTGTTTAGAATCTACTGGATTATCACTAATGATAAACCCGGGCGTCGAGCCAATCCTATTCATTACAGATGAACCGCTGAATGATAACCCGACTTGCTTTAGTTGTTCAGAGTTCTCGGCGTGAATGTCAAACCGAACGTTGCCTTCTTCGATTTTGTAATCGATGTCTACGCCAGGGTAAACGTTTTTGACAACGAATCCGCTGACCAATCGCGCAGCCACGTGTGCACTTGGGTTCGTCTTGACTTTTGCGTCTTTAAAAAAAGTTACCAATGTCGACGATGCATCTCTTATTTCAACAGGAGTGTTCGCAAGTGTTGCGTTACTCCATGTGGCTGAGGAAACAAAGCCTTTGCGTACGCCATTGGTAAGTCCATGGTGATCATACACCATTCCAGTCTTCGTAACCCACACATCGACATCAGACCCTTTTGCAAATGCAATTACATTTGTAGGCCACTGACCGTTGTTGAGAATAAAACCACGTCCTCGTAAACCAGGCGTGGCATTTACCGTAGTGATCATTAAGCATACTAGTGCGCCGAGCGTGATTACCCGCGATATCAACTGTTGAAGCAAAACGACCATTGTATTCCTCCGTATCATAACTTCGCAAGCACGTTTACACCATGTAACGTGAACTTTATTTGGTTCTTACCATCCTACAATGATACGACTCGCTGTTAACATTGACCACATTGCGACGATTCGCGAGGCCCGGGGCGGTTTAGAGCCAGATCCGGTGCATGCTGCGGTACTAGCAGAGCTCGCAGGTGCCTCTGGAATTGTATGTCACCTTCGTGAGGACCGGAGGCATGTCAACGACCGCGACGTTCGGGTGTTAAGGGATGTCGTAGGCACGAAACTCGACCTTGAAATGGCGGCAACAGAGTCTATCCTCGCAATTGCGCTCGATGTCGTCCCCGACCTCGTGACGTTTGTGCCAGAGCAGCGCGAAGAGCTTACAACTGAAGGAGGCTTGAACGTAGCGGCTAACTGCAACTACCTAGGAGATGCAGTGTCGCTGATGTCAGCTAAGGGAATTCAGGTCAGCTTTTTCATCGAACCCGAGCGCGCACAAGTCGATGCTGCCGCACGCTGTGGTGCTGGGATAATCGAGCTTCATACAGGCAAGTATGCAACAGCTCGTACACACATCGAATCTGAGGCAGAACTTACACGATTGCGCACCGCTGCTGAACATGCAGTGGAGTCAGGCCTTCTTGTCACAGCCGGACATGGACTTGATTACCGTAACATCGGTCCGATCTGCTCGATTCCGCAGCTCGAAGAAGTTTCGATCGGACATAGCATTATTGCGCGCGCCGCACTCGTTGGAATAGATCGAGCTGTACGCGAGATGATCGATCTTCTGCGCTTATTCTCGGCCAACTAGCTGTCTTAACGGCATACCCTTATTCTCAGGCGACCAACCTTATTCTCAGGCGACCAACCTTATTCTCAGGCGACCAACCTTATTCTCAGGCGACCAACCTTATTCTCTGCCTACGACTGAAGACTTTACAAAGTCGCGGTTCATACGTGCAATCCAATCAACGCTAATCCCCTTCGGACATGCTGCCTCACACTCATATTGATTCGAGCAGCCGCCAAAGCCTTCTGCATCCATGTGTAGCACCATTCTCATAGCGCGTGTCGAACGCTCTGCCTGCCCTTGTGGGAGCATCCCCAGGTGTCCGATTTTCGCCGCCGTGAATAACATCGCCGAAGCGTTCGGACAAGCCGCTACGCAAGCGCCACATCCGATGCACGACGCCGCATCCATTGCAAGGTCGGCATCAATCTTCGACACTGGTAGTGTGTTGCCATCGAGGGCATTGCCTGTATTAACAGAAACAAAACCACCCTTTTGAATAATACGGTCGAGTGACGTGCGATCTACCACCAGATCTTTCACCACAGGAAAAGCGCTGGCTCTCCACGGTTCGATGTAAATCTCGTCGCCGTCTTTAAACGAACGCATGTGTAGCTGACAAGCAGTGGTACGCGACGCGGGTCCGTGCGGACGTCCGTTTATCACCATCCCGCAGGTGCCACAAATGCCTTCGCGGCAATCGTGGTCGAATGCAACTGGCTCTTCGCCCTTAAGCATCAGCTCTTCGTTAAGCACGTCGAGCATTTCAAGAAAGCTCATGTGCTCGCTAACGTTTCCGATGTCGTATGTCTTCAGCATGCCTTCGGCACTGGGACCGGCCTGACGCCAGATATGTAGTCGTAGTTGCATTATTTATAACTCCGTGTAGCAAGTTCGACCGATTCGAAGGTAAGGGGCTCCTTGTGCAGTATGGGGCGTGTGCTTTCTCCGGCATACTCCCATGCAGCTACATAGCAGAAGTCCTCGTCGTTCCTAAGTGCTTCGCCGTCTTCAGTCTGATACTCTTCGCGGAAGTGCCCACCAGCAGATTCGTTTCTATGCAGCGCATCAAGACACATAAGTTCTGCAAACTCCATAAAGTCTGCTACGCGCAAAGCATGTTCAAGCGTCTGGTTTAGTTCTTCTCCGGTTCCGGGAATCGATAGATTCGACCAGAATTCAGCACGCAACGCTGGTATTAGTTCTAGCGCCTTTTTCAGCCCCGCTTCGTTACGTGCCATGCCGCAATAGTCCCACATAATCTTGCCGAGTTCGCGATGAAACGATGCAGGCGTGCGTTTGCCTTTGATGGCTAGCAAGCGTTGCACCTTCTCCTGCGAGGCAACACGGGCAGCCTTGGCTTCTGGACCCTCAGCGCTTACTTTATCGAAGCCCCCTTTCGCCAGATAGCCCCCTAACGTATACGGAACAACGAAGTATCCGTCGGCAAGGCCCTGCATGAGAGCAGACGCGCCCAGGCGATTGGCTCCGTGATCTGAGAAGTTTGCTTCGCCGAGCACAAAGAGTCCTGGTATCGAACTCATCAGATCGTAATCAACCCAGAGTCCGCCCATGGTGTAATGCACGGCTGGATAGATGCGCATCGGCACCTTGTATGGGTCTTCGCCGGTAATGCGCTCGTACATTTCGAAGAGGTTGCTGTAACGGTCTCGCACAACTTCGATGCCGAGGCGTTCGATAGCGTCGGCGAAGTCGAGATACACACCCTTACCGCCCGGCCCAACACCACGTCCGGCATCGCAAGCTTCTTTTGCAGCACGCGATGCAATATCGCGCGGCGAGAGATTGCCATACGATGGATACTTGCGTTCGAGATAATAATCTCTTTCACCTTCTGGGATCTGATCGGGCGGACGTGTGTCGCCCTTTTGTTTTGGCACCCATATACGTCCGTCGTTTCGCAACGACTCAGACATCAACGTAAGCTTGGACTGGTAATCACCACTAACTGGGATACATGTCGGATGAATCTGCGTGTAGCATGGATTTCCAAATGCCGCTCCGCGTTTGTAAGCACGAAACGCCGCTGTGACGTTACATGCCTTAGCATTCGTTGAGAGGTAAAAAACGTTGCCGTAACCGCCAGTACACATTAACACGGCATCGGCCATGTGTGTACTAATTGCGCCCGTAACGAGGTCGCGAGACACAATTCCTCGAGCCCTGCCATCGACAATTACAAGATCGAGCATCTCGTTCTTGCAATGCATCTTCACACTTCCAAGGCCAATCTGGCGTTCGAGCGCCTGATAGGCTCCCAGCAAAAGTTGTTGTCCGGTCTGACCTCGCGCATAAAACGTGCGCGACACCTGCGCTCCGCCAAACGAACGGTTTGCGAGATATCCACCGTATTCGCGCGCAAACGGTACACCTTGTGCAACGCACTGGTCAATGATGTTTACGCTTACTTGCGCCAATCTGTAAACATTCGCTTCGCGTGCTCTGAAGTCACCGCCTTTTACTGTGTCGTAAAAGAGCCGATAGACGCTGTCACCATCGTTCTGATAATTCTTTGCAGCATTAATACCACCCTGCGCTGCAATCGAATGCGCACGACGAGGCGAATCGTGGTAGGTAAAGGCTGTGACCTTATATCCCAACTCAGCAAGCGACGCCGCTGCCGAAGCGCCTGCGAGTCCTGTGCCGACGACGATGACATGGTACTTGCGTTTGTTGGCAGGATTCACAAGTTTTAGATGAGCCTTGTAATCATCCCATTTCGATTCAAGTGGTCCGTCAGGGACGTTGCTATTCAGTTGCATGATGTGGCGATTACTCGATTACTTTACAAATCCGAACACGATGGCCAGCGGAATAGACAGAAAGGCCAGAACGATGAACACCGAAAGTGCACGACTACCATTGATGAGCAACGTGTTGTACTTCGGGTGGTTTATACCCAGAGTCTGCAAGGCACTGTTGATGGCGTGGTTCAGATGCATACCAATAACAATCATCGACACGACATAAATCACGACGATAAGCGGATCTTGAAAGCTCTGTATAACCATGGTGTAGACGTCTGGACGTCCAAGTGCATCTAGGCCGTAGTAATACTGTGCGTGCGCTAGTCCCCACGTAAAGTGCGCTAGGTGATATACAGCATACAAGAAAATGAGCAAGCCCGTGAGAAGCATTGTGCGCGATACAACAGTAGAGGTCCGCGATTCGAACTTCTTGTAGCCCACCGGACGTGCAGCCCGATTGATGCGAGCCATGCGAATACCCGACCAGATATGAAGGCCAAAGACGGCCAACAGCCCAAATCGGAGCACCCACAAAAGCGTGCCGTGTCCGAGCTCGCGTAGCCACACTCCGTAATCGTTCATCGCTTCTTGGCCAGCGAAGATCAACAGATTGCCGGAAACGTGAGCCAACAGAAAGCCGACGATCATGATGCCTGTAATTGCCATCACCCACTTCGTGATGATGGTCGATCGCCATAACTCACCGAACGATCGCATGTAGAGTCCTGAGGGTATGCGTACAAAAACGTCTCCGAAATTACGGAACGACCGTAACTTGCGCCCTATGGCCTTCCTTGAAATCGACTCAATCGTAAAACGATTCGGCACGTACGTAGCAAACGACAACGTTTCGTTTAGTGTCGAACCTGGACGCATCTTTGGTTTGCTTGGCCCCAATGGCGCTGGCAAAACCACGCTTATTCGGATGATTACCAACATCATCCTTCCTGACTCGGGCACTATCACCATCGGTGGAGAAATAGTTTCTCCGAAACAGCAAAACGTAATCGGATATCTCCCTGAAGAGCGTGGCTTATACAAGAAGCTCAAGGTTGGAGAACAGCTCACATATTTTGGCAGGCTTAAGGGGCTCTCAGCGACCGAGTCGCTGAGACGGGGCCTTTGGTGGCTCGAGCGACTTGATGCAGTTGGTTGGGAAAACAAGAAAATTCAAGAACTCTCAAAGGGTATGCAGCAAAAGGTACAGTTCATAGCAACCGTTCTGCACGAACCAACGCTGCTCATTCTCGACGAGCCGTTCAGTGGACTAGATCCGGTGAACTCCGACTTGCTCATTCGCGTGGTGAAAGATCTTCAGGAGCGCGGTACCACGATTTTGTTGTCCACACATCAGATGGATCAGGTTGAGCGCTTGTGCGATGACATCGTACTTATCGATCACGGTCGCATTGTGCTCGATGGTAGCGTTCGAGAAGTGAAGAGTCGTTTTAGGAGCGATCGTATCATTCTCGAATTCGAAGGTGACGACACGACACTCAGATCGTTGTACGAAGCGCACATCATCCAATCGGCTCAAGGTCGCTTAGAATTTCGACTCGAAGCAAATTCTGTTTCATCGAATACTCTTCTGGCTGATGCTTTGGCAACGTTGGATGTTCGAAAATTCGAAGTGGCAGCTCCTTCGCTGCACGATATTTTTGTCCGTACAGTAACAGCCGTCTAGTGCGCTGGCTTCGGATCATTGCTGTTGCTTTTTTTCTGCTTGCGGCCGCGACCTGGTGGTTGTTCACACGTCCGATTACCATTGCCTCTGATGGCTTCGTTTTCATCTCCCCATCCACTACCGTCGTTCATGCAGTAGACAGCGTTAACGCTCATTGCGAACTCACTTCGCCCTGGCTCGTCAAAATAACGGCACGCATCGTTGCTCGTGTCACGAGTCGGACAGTGCAAGCGGGCTGGTACAAATTCAACCCGACACACACGCAGTTGGACGTGTTGCGCGCTCTCTTCAGTGGCGATAAACGACCGACGGTTCGTGTAACGATACCCGAAGGCAGTACGTACCGTACGATTGCATCTATTCTTGCACGCGATGTGCAATGCGATTCTGCGGCATTCGTTCGATGGTGCGAGTCCGACTCGATCTGCACAGTCTATGGCGCATCCGAAGCAAGCATGGAAGGCTATCTGAAACCCGACACGTACGAATTTTTCTGGCGCACCGATCCATCTCGAATCGGAGATCGTATGGCGCAGGCATTTCAGACGATGTGGAGAAACGAGTGTGAGGGACGGTTGAAGCAGACAGGATACACGCGTCACGAGATAGTAACTCTTGCTAGTATCGTTCAGGCTGAGACCGGAGCGAACGCAGAGATGCCAAGGATTGCAGGGGTCTATCTTAACCGTCTATCGCTGGGCATGAGACTAGAAGCTGATCCAACGGTGCAGTACGGACTCGGTATCAAGCGGCGTTTGTTGTACAGCGATCTCAACAAGCCTCACGCATACAACACGTATGCACACACCGGACTTCCTCCAGGCCCAATTAACAACCCTGGTCTATCGGCCCTATTAGCGTCACTTGAACCCGAATCGCACAATTACATTTTCTTTGTTGCGCGTGGGGACGAATCCGGACTTCACAATTTTGCGCGCACGGGTGCAGAACATGCGCTTAACGTAAAGCGCTATAGAGCTACGAGGTAGCGTTACTCTACCGTCCACACCTTCGACGTAAAGCCCCTTGCGTCCCTTGCCATAAACTTGAAAGTGAAGGGTTTCGATGGATCTTTACGCTCTAGGTCGAATTCTTCGTACCAGCGTGTGACGGGACGCACACTTGGATTTACGGGACGCAGATTACCGTAAAGTTTTTTAGGATTCGATGCATTCCCATCAACTATTACTAGCTGAGGTCGATTGCGCTCTTTGTCGCCAGAAAAGATTACGATTACGCGCTTCTTTTGTGAACCGCCCAAGTCTTTTACATCGGCAATCTCTGGCGCAGGAAAACTGCGTACAGGCAAGCTGACAACGAGTCCTTCACGTTGGCTATCGACGTATCGCTCAAACGACAACACTTTAGACGTGTCCTGAAGATTTGGCGTAAAGCGCAGCACATCACCCGTGGTTTCTACACGCACTGCTTGTCCTTCACGTATCATGGCCTTAACATTTGGTACGTCAGGAAGGTTTGTAGCAAACGTGTATTCGATTCCAGGGAAGAGTTCGGTTGGAAGATTTACTTGTGGAAGCGGCTCTGCAGACACAGTGAATGACGTAGATCTAGTTTGTCCGTCACGTCTTTTTGCCATTATTTCTATAGTTGCCACTCCACTTCGTGGAGTCTTCCCCTTAAGGATAATTGTTCGTTCCGTAGCATCGAAACTACTCTCTATACCGCCTGGAATATCGGCACCTGTTAATGTAATGCGAGGCATGCTAGCAAGATCGCGTGACGGGTCAGCGCCACCAATCATAATTTTGTTTACCCATTCCTTTGTGGCAAGCAGCATGATCTTATCACGTGCTGGTCCGATCCAGAATTCTCCCGAACCATTGCGGTCGCCAATATTTGGGATTGGCAGTGTTGGAGTCGGTACCATCATCGTAGTGCCGGTATTCGTTCGGTCAGATTCGACAACAGTAGCAAGTACAAACTGCGTTGTACCACTGACACGAATACCCGATGGCAGTTTTGCCGCAGCGCCACCATTAAGCTTATCAGGCAAAACTGGCGTACCCGAACCTTCGATCGTTACGCGGAACGTGCGGTCGGCAGCGGACATGAGAGATGGACGCCAACGAAACAGTATCGAGTGGCTGTCTGCGCGAGGCTCTACTGTGAACATGCCGTTTTCGGATTCACCGGACTGCACCAGTATCGTCTGTCCGGTCTGTACGTCCTCTATTCGAGCTTGTACGCGTAGATCTTCAACGTCGCCTATGTACTTGATAAGATTTGTTGAATCGAGTCCGGTCTGGGTTACACCCCCATTTGTATCACGGCGAACTGTCTGCTGCAGGCGCACATTCTGAGGCTGTAATTCGAGCCGCAATCCAGCGAGTGTATCTACGGTAGGTGCTTGAATCGGAGCTCGATCTGGCAAAAGCAAGACGAGCGCTACGAGATACAGCACAAAGTAAATATCGATTCGACGTCTGTCAGCTGGACGGGCGTTCATTGCGATCCAGGATATGGCGCGACAGGATTCGATCGAGCTCTTCGCGTACAAGGTGTTCTACTTCACGTCGTTCAAGAGCCTGCAGACGTTCGCCCAGAGTGCCAACACTCGAAGAAAATTCGTCAAGGCCTTGTGTCGTTCTCGTCATCGCAGCCATGAGGTTAGGATTTGGCGCCACGGCACTCAATGCCGCATTCACGCTGTCTCGCACGGTTGATAACATTTGGTCTTGTCGTTCGACAAGGTCTGTTAATGTGGCTGAGATCGTTTCTAGCTGCACACCCATAGCAGCATAGTCTCTTCCGATTTCCCCGAGCTCACGCAGCAACTCGTCAGACGAAGAGGTTGCAGTAGCATCGAGTAACGATGTCTCCTGATCTTCAGGTGGCGTGAAGAACATCACCACGAAGAGCATCATAAGCAGAACTGCTTCCAGAACCACACCAGCTACTAGGAACGCTGGGTCTTCTAATACTCGTGTCCGATTCAGACCAACAATCACAAGCAGCAATGCCGCTCCGAAATACACAAACGAGCTGATTGTGGAGTACGCGTGTCTGTTGACTATTTCCTGTAACCACAAAGACGTACCCGAAAGGATCCCAAGCGGGTGTAACACAATTACATTCCGCTTTGTTAGCCTTAACAATTCGCGCTCTGTTGTACAGATATGCCAGCACGTTTTAAGCGTGGCAGTAGCGCTCAACTGCCGCTCGAAGCGGAGTTCGCGGTATATCTCGCGCAGTAATGCGCGTCCTTGCACGCTCGAAAGCGTCTCGAGTTGGGTCATACTATGTTGTAACTGACTGAATTCGCGGATGTCAATGATACGATTTTTCCACGCTTGCTCCCTTCCGGATTTGTAAGGCGACGCAAAGCGTGGTATTGTTGAGGCTCTGCACTAAAAGGAATTACATGCTCAGATCTGTTACAGCTTTGCTCGTTTGCTGCCTTACTGCCATAACTGTTCTTTCAACCGTGCGGCCCTCGAACAGGCAATCTCGCATACCCTCTGCCTTCGTCAAGAACGTAGGCCAGGTCGTATACACTTCGGGCAGGCATGCCGCGCATGTCGACGCTACCTTTTCCTCTGGAAACACTACGGCTCTCATTCATGCCACTGGTATGCATGTCGTACAGCGTCAGCCGTCGAAATCAGTTGGCGTAACGCCCGACGACCCGTCTGAGTACGACATGTACCGCATGGACATGAAGCTCCTTGGGTCGAACCCGCACGCCAGAATCGAGTGGCTTGAGAAATCTGATGGATACTCGCGCTACCTCACGCAACCAGGCGACCTGCCCAACGGACGCGTTGCAGACCATTATGCGCGATTGTGCTACCACGATGTTTGGCCTGGTATCGATATGCGTATGTACATAGCGGACGAAGGCATGGAATACGATTTTGTCGTTCATCCCGGTGCCGACCCTAAACGCATTGCATTCTTTATGGATGGGGCTCAAGAGATGGGGCTCACCGCCGGAGGTGGACTAACGGTGAGAACACCGCTTGGCACAATGTCAGAGGCAGCCCCCTACACCTATACGTATCGTGGTATCGAAACGAAGAACAGTGTTGTCGAATCACGTTTTGTAGCTGACGGACGCAGTGTGCGATTCGCAATAGGCGCTTACGATAAAACGCAAACGCTTGTCATCGACCCAAAACGCGTATGGGCTACCTATTTCGGCTTTAACGATGGGTTCTCGAGCCTAAAAGGTGCAATCGACCCATTTGGTAATGTACTTATGTCCGGGGCTACTTCTGCAACTAACCTTCCAGAAAACGTGGGCGTCTTGCAGAAACGGTATAAGGCAAACACAGACGGCTGCATTGTAAAGTTTGATGACACTGGTCGATTTCTCTGGTGCACTTATTTCGGCGGTTCGCGTAAAGACTACATCAATGGCGTGTGTTCTGATCAAACGGGCAATATCTATTCGTGTGGAACCACTTTTAGCGAGGAAGGCACGTTGCCCGCCACACTTGGCGTAGGAAGCGCTCCGTTTGGCGATCCGGATTCTCTTGGAGTTTCAAACGGATTTGTGCTTGGGCTTTCACCTACGGGTGCATGGATCGATCACTGGTTTCTTTACGGACGTGATGAAGATGAGTGCACAGATATGGCTTTTCGTAGCGACCTTCTCGCAGTGGTTGGCACAAGTCGGAGTCCACGTGTCGGAGAACGAGTAGGCACTCCGTTCAGACACGACGACTTTAACAACTTCCGCAATCAAGACATGTTCGTCTGTCAGTTCAAACGTCATGCAACCATTGCCAACAGGTGGCTGGGGGAGTGGCTGACCTTTGCTGGTGGCGACTTCGATGACAATGGCATTGCTGTGGCAATGGATGTACAGGGTGCCGTGTACATCGTCGGAAGCACGCAAGGATTAGGAATACAAGTAACCGATGGTTCTACATATAGCGGCGCAGGTGACTTTTATGTTGCAAAGTTTACTGGTTCGAGTGGCACTGCTGTTCAGAACTGGAGCGGCATTGTTGGCGGCACCGGACTTGACGGCGTTAAAGACATCACTGTCGATGGTGCAGGAGCGGCGATAGCTGTTGGTTATACAACTAGCTCGAATTTCCCTCTTAAGAATGCAATGAAGGGTGCACTTGAAGGAATCATGGACGGGTTCATTCGCAAGTATGCTTCGGGCGGTACCGTCATGTGGTCGACATATTTCGGTGGCGAACAGAGCGATGTTTTTACAAGCGTTGCAACAGACCAGGCGAATCGCGTTTGGGTGTGCGGCTATACCGCTTCTTCGCCCGATATGCCTATTACGACCGACGCAATTCAAACTGCTCCCTTCCCTACCAGTGGGTGGCCAGGCATAGCACAAGGATATTTGGCAGAGTTGCGCGAAGACGGACAGTCTGTAGTGTATGGCACGTACTACGGAGCCCCGCCGCAAAACCCTCTTCCTCCGTTCGGTACACCTCCAGATCCGCCTCTGCCATCAGACGACTTTGGAACATCTATTGCCGAAGCCATTGCATGTGATGCTAACGCAAACATTCTAGTTATTCATAGTGCTAGAACGCTACGAATGGATACGACTAAAGGAGCATACCAGGATTCGTCGAAACTCGATCACGCCAACATTCGCGACAATCCGTTCATAACACTATTTACTAATTGTGTCGACTCCGTTATCGTTGCCAACATAAGCGGATCGCCAGCACTGTGTACAGGTGAAACCCGAACGTTGCTAGGTCCCACAGGCTTTGCTTTGTACCGCTGGTCTACGGGTGCAACAACCCGAAGCATTACCGTTTCTGACTCGGGCAGATATATTATTACGGGCATTACTGCTGACGGCTGCAGATATCATGACACGCTCTACTTGACGCGTAATGCAAAGCCGGTGGTTGACGCAGGCACTGACGTGTCGCGGTGCAAAGACACACTGGCAATGTTAACTGCGACTGTATCTGCCGGTACCCCGCCATACAAATACAAATGGAGCCGCATAGAGTCTGGGCCCGAGTTTATCGACGTCGATACTTCCCGAACTCCTAACGTGAACCCTCCAACAACTACTCGTTACGAAGTAGTTGTGACAGATGCCATAGGATGTGTCGCGAAGGATACGGTTCAAGTTTCGATTGTCGATCCGAAACCAACGGGTCCGTCTGCTGAAGTAGACTTCGGGGTGCTCGACCCGTGCGAAGCAACAAAGGATGCCAACATTGTAATCTCGAACCCAATGCCGTATGAGTTACGTGTAGAGAGTTTCACAAGTGATATTGTAAGCATTGTTACATCACTTGCTCCTCCCCCAGTCATTCCTGCAAATGGAACGATTACTCTCGTCGTTCGAATTTCGCCCACGCAGATTGGCAACACCACAGGTAACATGCGTTTCACAGGGTCGCCGTGCGCATGGAGCGTTACAGTTCCATATCGTGTGAATAAGGCACGGCTCACAGCAACTATTTCGCCAAGCACACTGGGTTTTGGAGCAAGTGCAGATTGCGAGACAGTGCAACGCGATTCAACCGTTGTGATTCGCAACGGCGGTACAGACCCAATGACAGTAAGTCCTGGTTCGATCTTACCTGGCGGACAACCATTTAGTATTGTGAGTCCAACTACACCAACTGCTGTCGCTCCAAACGATTCACTCTCTGTTGTCATCCGATATGCACCTTCTACCTCGGGTGCTTTCAACGCATCAGCGAGCTTCCCCTTTGTCGCAGGCACATGTAGTAATGGTTCGCTGACAGTAACACTGTCTGCATCACGATCGGCAGTGAACATCACTGCTATTCCATCTACGATCGACGTGGGCACTCTAGGTGGCTGCCAAGACTTCGTCGATACCGTCGTAACAATATCAAACGGTGGCGACGTTTCAGTGACAATAACCCTGCCTGCAATTGCTGGCGTGTCGTTTACACCACCCGGACCCATAACGATAGCGGCAGGTGCGACCGAGAATGTTGGTGTGCGCATTACACCGGCTGGACAGGGACCCTTCGCATTCTCAGGTAACGTTCTTGCGGAGCCTTGCGGCATTTCGAGGCCACTTCTATTTTCAGGAACGAAGGCAGGAGCAACAGTCAGCGTACCATCACAAATAGACTTCGGGAAAGTCATTCCGTGCTCTGGACCCGACTTTTCTAAACTCACGTTTACAATTGCATTCGACGGAGCAGCAGACGCTACACTCGTAACCGTATCACACGGTTCTACGATTCAGACAACAGCGATTTCTGGAATGACATTAACCCCAGGTGTAGCACGTGCATTCGACATCACATGGTCGCCCATAACAGATGGTGCGTTTGTAGACAGCCTAGTCTTGGTTATCGAGCCGTGCTCTATTCGACGGGTGATACGACTCTTCGGATTACGCACCAACGTTAGTCTAATTGCTTCGACGCCACTAGTGAATCTGGGTGTGATTACTGGACCTGAGATCGGGCAAGCCATGTTCGTGAACAATGGCACCGATACGCTAAATGCCGTTGCCTCTGCTTTAACGCCTGATGTTACGATCACGTCAACGATACCCACAACGCTCAATGGCATTTTGCCTGGTGGCTCGATTAGCGTGAACTACGAACTGAATTGTAATGGTCGCACCGATGTGCTCGATTCTATTCGAGTAAGTAGCGTAACACCTTGTGTTGTAGACGCTACTACAGAGTTCATTGGCACATGTGGTGCTGCGCCATCCTCTTCGGCAGATGTTGCCATCGATACAACCCGTGTTTTAACAGGACAAAATTTTCTTGTGGCGTTACGCATGCTTCGCTCTACTGGACTGAATGCCTTGAATGCTCGCACCTGGTCTGCTCGTATCACGTACAACCCCGGCGTATTGGTGGGTATTGGTGCGACACCAGATTGCTTTACTGGATCGTTCTCTCCCTGCGCAATAGACATAGGCGGAACGAGAGGTTCAGATACTGTGGGTGTGCTCATGATGCTGAATTTCACAGCTGTACTCGGAACAGATTCTGCTACCGATTTAACAATTGAATCGTTCGCATGGACGGATGCAACTATAAGCTCTATTACAACTCGCAACGGAAGAGTCTCTCTCACCGATATCTGCGAGGAAGGTGACACGCGCCTTCTTAAACCTAAGGCAGGCAGATTCGGAATTGATTTGAACCCCACACCAATTACTCAACGCTTAACCATTACAGCAACCGAACTGGGAACCGATATTGCCAGCTACACACTGCACAACATCGTTGGTGTGCGTGTGGCATCGGGTACGCTCATACCCGACGCAGGTGGACATGCCGAAGCGCACGTAGACGCTACGTCGATGGCGGTAGGCACGTATGTGTTTTCTGCCACTGCTCGTGGTCATGCATTCCGTCAGATTATTTTTATTAACCGATAACCAGGAGATATCATGCAGCTACTACTACAGCGCTTCCTCGCCGTGTGTGCAGCAGGTCTTCTGATCTGCGGTACCGTGCACGCACAACGAGCTCTCTCAGCACCCGAGGAAAAAGCCCAACCGAAAATTCCAAAATCATCGATCGACCAACGCATTCCAATTATTCGAGTTGGTTTAACTGCTGGCTACAACCTCGCCCTGCACAGCGCAGATGCTATGAACCTGCCTAATATTCCGAGTTGCTGTCCCGGTTACACAAGCACTACTGGAGGGGGCGTTGCACTAGGGGCTGAAGTCGATTTCATTGCCAGCGATCACATCGACATCCTCATGCGACTAACGTATCAGACTGCATCGGCTACGATGACAACGGATGAAATGACAACAATTAGGGACAACTCTGGACCCCGAGAAACTGCACTACGGCATACACTTACGTCATCGCTAGGAATGCTCTTTCTCGAGCCAGGTATAGAGTATCGCCTCGCATCTGGATTCGGATTCATTGGAGGTATACGCTGGGGGGTACTTATGAACGCAACCTATACCGAGAAAGAGACTTTCGCAGATCCCAACCTACCGTATGACTACGCTGACGGCAGCGGGGTGCACAACGCATCGGAAGGCGATTTACCCGACAAAAATTCGATGCAGTTCGGATTGTTTCTTGGTGCCAGGTATCACTTGGCACTAGACAATTCAGGCACCTTTCAACTCATCCCTGCAGTCGAATTTGCGCCTCTGTTCTCAGAGATCGTAAAGGAAACGTCATGGAGCGTTTCTTCATTCCGGGCAAGTGTAGGCCTCACGATGACGATCAGCCGGCATGAAGTCCTCGGCAGCCCCCTAAGTCCTTAGACCCCTACCGCACCCAGACATCCGTAGTTTTGTAGGCTATGGCTGATTTACACGAAGAGATTGATCGGCGTCGGACGCTGGCTATTATTAGTCACCCCGATGCTGGCAAAACGACGATGACCGAAAAATTGCTCTTGTATTCGGGGGCAATTCATCAGGCTGGTGCGGTAACGGGCGGTAAACACAACTCCACTACATCAGACTGGATGGAGATCGAGCAACAGCGTGGTATCTCTGTTAGTTCGAGTGCAATGCGTGTTGAATACGGTGGCTGCCTGCTGAACATTCTCGATACTCCAGGGCACCAGGATTTTTCTGAGGATACCTATCGCACACTCATGGCCGTTGATGCGGCCATCATGCTACTCGATGCGGGTAGAGGTGTGCAGGAACAAACAATAAAGTTGTTTAAGGTGTGCCGCGACCGTGGGATCCCCATTATTACGTTCATGAACAAGATGGACCGTCCGGCACGGAACCCTCTTGAATTGTTAGACGAAGTCGAAAAAGTTCTTGGCATCACTGCAATTCCACGCACGTGGCCAATTGGTGATGGACAAGAATTCCGTGGCATTTATGATCGTGAATCGAAAGAGTTCTTTTCTTTTGAACGCACTGTAGGCAACCGTTACAAGGCACCCGTTCGTGTTAGCGACGTAAAAGGTCATGAGCTACGCTATGCACTCGGCGATGCACAACACGACAAACTGCTCGAGGACTTAGAATTCGTTGCGCATGTCATCCCCTCGTTCAACAAGCAAGACTTTCTGAACGAACGGTGTACACCAGTGTACTGGGGGTCGGCGATAAATACGTTCGGAATAGAGCACTTTCTTCAGCAGCTTCTGGCACTGGCACCACCTCCGCAGCCGTTTGAGATGTCTTCGGGCATTGTCCTTCCTGAAGATCCGGAGTTCACTGGTTTTGTTTACAAAGTCCAGGCGAACATGAACAAATCACACCGCGACCGCATTTCTTTCTTGCGCATCGTATCCGGAGTCTTTGAACGAGGCATGTCTGCATTTCATCCTCGTACCGGCAAGGAAGTAAAACTTAATTATCCGTTTGAGATTTTTGGCCGCGAACGTACGATTATCGACAAGGCGTATCCGGGCGATGTAATTGGTCTTACGAATCCGGGGTTGTTTCAGGTTGGTGACACGATCTCACAGAAAACCAATGTCACGATCCCATCATTCCCACGCTTCGCTCCAGAACTTTTCGCAAAGGTCTATCCTGCCTCGGGCTCGTTTAGCAAATCGTTCCGAAAAGGAATCGATCAGCTTAAAGAAGAAGGTGTTATTCAAGTATTTACCGATTCGGATGGATCGCCGGTACCACTCGTTGCCGTGGTCGGCGAACTTCAACTCGAACTCTTCGCATGGCGTATGGAAAGCGAGTACAACGAGAAGATTAAAATGGAACGTCTGCCATACACACGCACACGATGGCTCGGCAGCGAGGTGCGTCCTGCCACTAACACTCCAATAGTATTCGACGAAAAGGGACGTGCCGTAGCGCTCTTCAAAAGCGACTGGGAAATGCAGTACGCTTTAGATCGAACACCAGGACTCGAGTTGAACGCTAGCCAGTAAGACTTTCGTTTACAATTGCAACACCACTACTTGTGCCGAGGCGTTCAGCACCAGCGGCAATCATAGAAAGTGCCGACTCGTAGTCGCGAATTCCACCGCTAGCTTTAACGCGTACTGTTGTGCCTACATTCTCACGCAGGAGTGCAACATCTTCAAACGTGGCACCGCTCGAAGAAAAGCCTGTCGAGGTTTTAATAAAGTCTGCACCGGCTTGGGTTACCATAGAACACATGCGGAGTTTTTCTTCTTCTGTAAGAAGGCATGTTTCAATAATTACTTTGATCAACGCCTCACGCTCGTGAACAACATTACAGACAGTCAGGATGTCTGAAAGCACCAAATCATAGGCTCCGCTTTTGAGAGCCGTAATATTTATTACCATGTCAATCTCACGTGCGCCATCATCGAGTGCTAACAGTGTCTCATGCAGTTTCGATGCAGTATGTGTTGCTCCTAACGGAAAACCGACAACCGTACACACAGGAATATTAGTTGCCTCTAACGCTTCGCATGCAAGGCAAATGTGCCAGGGTAGTATGCACACACTAGCGAAGTTGTATTGAGCGGCTTCTTCGCATAGTAGACGTATTTGAGCCTCGGTACAATCTGGTTTCAGCAGCGTGTGATCGATGTATGATGCTATATCGTTCATTGCAGATCAAGCTCCTTCCCTAGAATGTCCGGTGGACGATATTGATGAGAACCGAATGCCGAGAACAATTGGTTTGTAGTAAAGATGATAGCGGCAATGCGTCGATCGTCGAGATTGTATGCAATGTCGAACCTATAGATGGCATCGGCACCCGAAGCAGTATGGTTATGCACGCGTATGCCAAGTCCGATGGCGTGATGCATTTGCGTCCGCTGTAACGATGTCCCCTGCTGCCAAACGGTGCCAACATCGTAGAATGCAACGGCACTTAGTCCGAATATCCACGCCTTCCAGCCAGGAAACCAGCGTATTTCTGCGTTACCTACAAAGCGATTGTCGCCTGCAAGACCGTTCGCGTTATAACCACGCAGGCCCGACTGGAAGTCAAGTACGAGCTGACGGTATGCATTCCAATTCCAAGCGGTCTGAACTTGAAATCGAGAGGTTAACACAATGTGATCCGATGCTCTCCAGTGTCCAATGCCCGAGGTCTCAAGAAATGTATAACGACCTCCGGTTCTATTAAACCCAGAAGCGCCTGCTACTCGGCCAAACAAATAAACGTTGTTTGAGATAAGTCCACTTTGTTCGCCATCTCCACGCACGTACCACATCGACTCGCCCCCATTGCCCATAGAGAACACACGTCCGATGGTCGCAGATCCCCAAGCCCCTTCCTGCAAATCCTCTGTTTCATAGCCGTTAAGAAACGTACTTCGGGTGTAGCGTTGACGAAGTGAAGAGAAGGCGACGAGTACGTGACCTGTGTTGTCGAACGCTTGCCGTGAGGCTTGTACAAAACGGAAGACATCGTTAGCTCGAACACTGGCACTTATGAAGAGTTGGTCGCGGACGTTATACGCTTGTGATATCCATGCAAACGCGCTGCGTACATGAAAAGGCAATAGCTCTGGAGTTGCATTGCGTGAGTATGTAAAGTCTTCGCCAAAGGCGTTAAGCAAGTCTACTCCAAAGGCCCACGGAGTAATTGTTGTGCGGTAGGGTTTTACAAACGACAGCCCTTGTTCGGTTCGAACGCTATTCGCGACGATGGTTGCCATTATGCCGACCTCTGAGCGAAACAATCGGCGCTGGATTATCTGCACTGTGCCTTCCCAACCAATGTCATTCTCAGTACGATAAAGCCCCTGCACAAGCAGGCGCGTTGCAGTTCCAAGAAAGTTTATTTCTTCGAGTTTGCCACCAAGGTTGCTGATGCCACCTCCGGTACCGAACAGAAAAGCTGGTCGTAACGACCAGCGATCTTGCGTGAATATCAGAACGTCGACCTCGTCAGTGGTTGTACGCTTGGACGACACCCGTACTTCGCTGAACAGTCCGGTTCGTCGGAGGTTGCGTTCTGTTTCATGAAGCAACGACGAATCAGCATCGTCACCTTCCTCGAATAACAACTCGTCATCCAGTATGTACTCGCGCGTAATCGTATGAAATGCGTTTGCTAGCGATCCAGCAAAAAACCAACTGGCTTGCGTTGAGTCGAATACATCACGCTGATCATAGCGAATAGTACGAATCGTAAAAACGGAATCGTCATCTGTCCGAGCGAATGCACAGGCCACGCACAGAAACAAACTCATCGCGAATAAAACGGAAAAGCGTATGAACATGTCGGCGATGTTACGCAGAAAGTCGCAGTGTTAGACTAACGTCCGTGAGCCAGCACCGCATACACCTCTGACGTTGTCGTACACGCCAGTGCCTTGCGAACAACCTCAAGACAGTCCTCTTTCGAAACACTACGAATGCGTTGTTTGAGCTCCAGCAGTACCGATGTGGAAACGCTGAGTTCGGTAAGGCCGAATCCGATAAGCAACTCAGTGGCTGCAGCATGTCCAGCCAGTTCGCCACACAGGCTTACAGGTTTCTCGTATGTACGAGCAGCGTCGACAGTCATTCGAATAAGCTTTAACACCGATGGGTGCAGCGCGTCGAAGATATCGGCAACCAACTCGTTGGTGCGATCTGTTGCAAGCGTGTACTGAGCAAGGTCATTGGTTCCGATACTAAGGAAGTCGGCAGCCTTTGCAAAAACATCCGCAAGCAGTGCTGCTGCAGGTGTTTCGATCATGACGCCAACAGGCATGCTGGCATCATATTCAAAACCGTCTGCATCGAGTTTTTGCATGCAGTGCTGAATAAGGTGTTTCGCTTGCTCGAACTCTTCGATAACACAAACCATGGGTAACATAAACCGCACGTTGCGGTGAACGCTCGCCTTAAGTACAGCACACGCCTGCTGTTCGAAGATGTCCGGACGGTATAGTAGGAACCGTATGCCGCGTAGCCCTAGCGCGGGATTGTCTTCATGATGTGGAATCCCTTCTCGGAATTTGTCGCTACCAACATCAAAGGCACGAAACGTAACAGTCTTTGGGAACGCACGATCTGCGATATCGGTGTACCACTCTACCTGTTCCTCGTGCGACGGATATCGTCCGCGCTCAACAAGCATGTATTCCGTACGCACAAGTCCAAATCCATCTGCTCCCACCATCACAGCAGCATCAACCTGTTTCGGCGTGTCGACATTCGCCATCAGGCAAACTGTGGCACCATCGATCGTAACGGCGGGCTCTTGAATGAGCTTGCCTAATCGGCGCCTGTAATCTTCAGCCTGTTCTTGTTTTGCTGTATACTCTCGAAGTGTTGCATCTGAAGGGTCGACGATTACAACGCCTGCATATCCATCGACAATTATCGTAATGTTGTTTACTATGTCGCTGGTTGCATTGCGAATACCAATAACAGCGGGGATGCCCATATCACGTGCCATGATGCAGGCATGCGAGTTAATTCCGCCAATTTCTGTAATGAAGCCCAGCGCTCGAGTCTGCTTAAAGAACAACATGTCCTGTGGAGTAATGCTCCCTGAGACTACAATGCTGTTGCGTGCAGCTGCGTGAGAAAGTGTCTGATTCCGCAGGATTGCGACCAACCGCTCCTTGACATGGTCAAAATCCTGAGCGCGATCACGCAGGAACGAATCACGCGCATTGTAGAGCATGTTCTGATGATGATCGAATTCCTGCATAACTGCGGTTTCTGCTGGTGTGCCAGTCTCTATTCGACCAACAATGTTGCCTGAAATGACCGGATCTCCCACGATGAGCAAGAACGACTCGATGATGGTACTGACGTTCGTGGACTCTTGACGTGCCAAGTCGATGGCGTGGACGAGTTCGCCTGCGACCGACTCCAATGCACTCTTGAACCGTGTTACTTCATGTGGGATGCTCGCAGGTTCTATTCGCTCATGGCTAACCGAAGGGGAATCTATGCTTAGCACAAACGCGCGACCAATGGCAATTCCTGCGGATGCAGGGATTCCCTTTAACGTACGTTCGCCCTGTGGTGCAGCAGATCGCAGCATCAGGTTTACCGGTCTCCATAAGAAGACACCATCAGCCATACGGCCTCCGATGAGTCGAACAAGAACCCGTCGCTGTCCCCCGACATCACGGTTCTCCGAATCCGGATGCAAAGAGCTCTTGCATGGCCGCAGCTGCAGCGGCTTCATCGACTCCATCAGTCTGCAGACCCAATTCACAGCCTTGTTCTGCAGCTAATGTCATAACGCCGATGATACTCTTCGCATTGATATTAAAGCCATCGCGGACCAGATAAATTTCGCACTTGAACTTGGCTGCCAGCTTCACGAGCATGGCCGCTGGACGTGTGTGAACACCTGCGCGATTAGTCACTCGAACCGTCGTCTCGATCATTTGCCTACATCACTTTCTCTGAAAGGTTCCGCTGCCATACGGAGCCGATTCATAAGCGCTTCATCGATGCGGACGGCGTGGGTACAATGTACAAGAATTTTGTTCACCTGCAAATCATCGGCCCGTCGTAATTCCGCAAAAAGCGTCGTGGCGTCTAAACGACGCCATGGAATTTCAATCGGTGGAGGGTCTTTCGACAGTACAATTGTTCCAGGCACAGCCTCGCTCCGAAGCATATCCTCTGTGTCGCACAACACCACCGCAGCATGTGGTGCATAGTGCCTGTGCCGCGTTCCGGGTGATGTGCGTGCGTCCTGCGCTTCTGGACTGAGCAGTTCAGAACCGATGACCGACTCGATCTGCTGTCTGGTTATGCCTCCGGGACGCAATAACATTACACGACCGTCTACAACACGAATAACGGTCGATTCAATGCCCTGCTCACATGCGCCTGCGTCTACGACGGCAGCAATACTTCCACCGAAATCGTCGATAACATGTTGTGCAGTGGTCGCACTCGGACGTCCCGAGATATTTGCTGAAGGGGCCGCAAGGGGCTCACCCGCCGCTGCAATAATGTCGCGCGTTATTCCAAGCGATGGCATCCGCACTGCCACAGTATCGAGCCCCGCCGTCACCAGCTCGCTCACGCCTTTTTTCTTTGCAAGCACTAACGTTAATGCTCCCGGCCAAAACGCATCGATAAGGTGTTCCGACAACGCATCTACATGTGCGATAAGGTACACATCTGCGCGGTTGGCAATGTGAACGATGAGCGGGTTGTCTACAGGTCGGCGTTTAGCGGCAAACACATTTGCCAATGCACCCTCATTGCTGATACAAGCTGCAAGTCCGTAGACAGTTTCTGTAGGAATAGCTACGAGGAGTCCATTCCGAAGCAACAATGCTGCCTTCATCACAGAAGCCGCAGGATCATGAACAGCATCCAGATGCAACGTCACCATGCGAACCACATGTGTTTGAGAACAATGCGAGCCATTGGGTCGAGTGGATAACCGCGTACGTATGGTTGTAGCAGACGGTAGTGCATTTCGTAGAACAGAAGTGCCGACGGAGCCATGTGAGCAAGGCGCGCTTCGGCTTCTGCGTAGTAAGCATGCCGTTTTTCGACGCGAGGCTCATTCACTCCGAGTCTGATCAACGATGTAGCTAACGAATCATTAATACGCGAGCTGTTTGGATACGACGCCGCATTTGGATCACGAGGTAATAGGTCACCATTAAACAATGTTAAGAAAGTCTCCGCATCGGGATAATCGCCATACCAGCGCGTACCCCACATAAGAAACTTACCTTCTTCGGCCATCGAAAGAAACTGCGCGAATTGCACGATCTCGATGCGCACGTCGACATTCAGGTGTTCTTGCCACATTTCCTGCAGGGCCTCTGCGCATTGCTTTAGACGAGGCTCTGGGTAAATGGTCAACACGAGCCCTTCAAGCCCCTTGCCATCTTGATATCCAGCGGCGGCCAACTCTGCTCGTGCCCGAGCCGGATCGAACCCGAGGCCAACGATGCTTTTGGTCTGATACGACGGCAACACGGGTGGTGTTATACCACCTTCCGCAGGCGCAGCTGGCGCATTTGCCAGCACATACCGCACAATGCGATGTCTGTCGATGCTTAACGCAAAGGCGCGTCGCACCCTGTCGTCTCTGAATGGTTTTTGCGTGCATAAGAAGTCTACAAACCACGTACACCATGCAGGGGTAGCCTGCAATTGGTACTGCGAAAACTTTTCGTGCATGCGCACAGATCCGTCGGTTAACGATCTGTTTATAATCGATGGAAATATCTCGGTTGGAATTGTAAAACATTCGTCGAGATCGCCCTGCTGAAACGACAAAAACTGAACGTTATCATCTTTTATAAAAGAAATGAACACCGTGTCGAGCAACGGAAGCTGGTTTCCTGTAGCGTCGCGCTGCCAGTACTTCGGATTGCGCACCAGGATCATAGAGCGGTCTTCTTCCCAGTGGTCGAAGCGGAACGGACCCGTCCCCACCGGATGTCGGTTGAAATTCTCGCCATAATGTTCGACAGCTTCGTGTGGCACGACACATCCAAACCCGTTTGCAAGTGTCAGCAGGAAGGGGGCAAATGGGGCTTCTAGTTGAATAGAAAATGTCGAATCGTCTAGAACAGAAATTCCATCGGGCCATCCACGTAGTGACGACGTACCTGCCTTGCACGCATCGAAGTATCGCACCGCACCAACAACCCGATTCTGGAAAGCCCAGAATGAAACGGTGTTTGTGCGCGGATCGCAAGCTCTACCAAACGAATACGCAACGTCAGAGGCCTTCATGAGGCGGCCTTGCGCGTTTGAGAAACACACATCGTCGTGAAAACGCACATCGGTTCGCAGGTGGAACGTATAGGTGCGTCCGTCCGGGCTTATATCCCACGTCCGTGCCAGCTCGCCGATAACGCCGAGCGTCGAATCGAACGTAATAAGTCGGTCGAAGATGTTCAGGGCTATGTCGTCAGCCAGTTTGCTGCTAATGCGAACGGGGTCGAGACCGTTTGGCGAACCCCTGAGCATATTCAGTCTGAATGTGCCTCCGAGGCGCTTCCCGCCTTCGGCGTCGCGCAGCAAATGACTTGGAAGTCCGGGTCGGCATCCAAATCCCAAACCAACCAACAGGGCGAGAAAGATTAACTTCGTGTTCTTCATCAACGCAATGTACACCATGCAGCCACCACAGTCATGAGACCAGTAACGACGTTTGTAGTCTCGCCGACGATGCCCCCTGCCCTCGGCCCCCTTAAAGAACTCGCCTATAATTTCTGGTGGTGCTGGCATGCCGATGCTGTGGGCTTGTTCCAGCGCATCGACCCAGCACTATGGGAAGAGGTGCATCACAACCCTGTTGCCCTCTTGTCGCGGCTCTCGCATCAGCGTCTTCAGGGTCTAGCAGAGCGCGCTGAGTTTCTCACAGCCGTTAACGAAGTCTACAGCTTGTTTCGCAAGTACATGGAAGAGCGCGGCTGGTATGCTTCGGTCGATGCACGTCCGTCGCAATACATCGCATACTTCTGTGCTGAGTTCGGCCTGCACGAGAGCTTCCCAATCTATTCTGGCGGACTCGGTGTGCTCGCGGGCGACCATCTGAAGAGTGCGAGTGACCTTGGACTTCCGCTTGTAGGCGTTGGGCTGCTTTACCAGGAAGGGTATTTCAGGCAGTACCTTACGCAAAGCGGGTGGCAGAATGAGCAGTATCTCGAGCAGGACTTCTTTTCGGGACCTGTAACTGCCGTGACAAGTGCCGAAGGTTCACCCCTGATCATTAGCGTCGACCTGCCTCTCGGTACGTGTTATGCGCAGATATGGCGAGTAAATGTCGGACGAGTAGCGTTATATCTGCTCGATACGAACATCTCTCAGAACCAGCTATCCGAATTCAGAGACCTTACCGATCGTCTTTATGGTGGCACCACCGATGCGCGCATCATGCAAGAGATTATGTTGGGAGTAGGCGGCATGCGAGCCCTCTACGCGTTGGGTATCGATCCGGCTGTATGCCACGTTAACGAAGGCCATGCTGCATTCAGTATGCTTGAACGCACGAAACAACTGCGCGAGCGCGAATCACTCACGTTCGAAGAAGCTTGGCAGATTACGCGGGCATCTAGCGTTTTCACAACACACACTCCCGTGCCTGCAGGCAATGAGGTATTCGACATCGATCTCATGCTTCGATATTTCCCAGCATACGTAAAGACGTTGGGCATTCGTTGGGAAGAGTTTCTTGCGCTTGGTATTGCTGACGCTTCTTTACCAGCTACGCAGTTTTCGATGACGGTGCTAGGTCTGAAAGGCGCGGCATATCGCAATGGAGTGAGCGAATTGCATGGTCATGTTTCGCGTTCGATGTGGAAGAACGTTTGGCCTCACGTCCGTTTAAACGAAGTGCCAATCGGCTATGTAACAAACGGAGTTCACACACCAACGTGGGTAGCTTCTGAAATTGCAGAGCTATACGATCGATACCTCGGGTTACAATGGCGCACAGAGCCGCACGAACCAGACGCCTGGGCAAATGTCGATTCGATACCAAGCATGGAATTGTGGCGTGTACATCAACGTCGAAGAGAGCGCCTCGTACTTGGTGCGCGCGAACACATTCTGCATAAGCACGAAGAGTCGCTTACCCAAGAGCAAATCAACAGCATTCATGAGCACCTCGACCCAGATGTGCTGACCATCGGATTTGCGCGTCGATTTGCTTCTTACAAACGTGCCGACCTTTTGATGCGCGATATGGGTCGATTAACACGCATTATCAGCGACGCGTCGCGTCCGGTACAGGTCGTCCTTGCCGGCAAGGCTCACCCTCGTGATACAGAGGGCAAGGAACTCATTGCATCGGTAATTCAGAAAATTCGCAAGCATGAACTCGACCATCGCATTGTCTTCCTTGAGGACTACGAGATGTCTATAGCACGCTTGATGGTAAGGGGCTGCGATGTCTGGCTCAACACCCCTAGACGTCCGTATGAAGCCTCGGGTACGAGTGGCATGAAGGCGGCGTTGAACGGCGGCCTTAATTTCTCTATTCTTGATGGGTGGTGGGCAGAAGGGTACGACGGACACAATGGCTTTGCAATCGGACGCGGCGAAATGTTAGAGCCCGAGGAACAGGATGTTGCAGATAGTGAAACACTTTACGATCTACTCGAACATGCAATCGTCCCGATGTTCTATGACATGGGTAAAACGCGCGTACCCGAGCGCTGGGTACAGACAATGAAGCGAAGCATTCGCACGCTGGCTCCGAGGTTCTCTGCACTACGCATGGTTCGCGAATACACAACATCGTCATACCTGCCCGCGCTCGAGGCACATCGCTGGATGGTTGAGCACGGAGCAGAACAAGCACGCTCGACCGTAACTTTCTTCAATCGTATCGCTTCTGTATGGAGTGATGTGAGCGTACACGATGTTGCCGTACATGGTGCAACGGGCGCGCACGTTGGGAAGGTCATTCATGTATCGGCTCGTGTGCACCTCGGATCGCTCACACCAGAGGACGTTATCGTTCAGGCCGTATATGGGCATGTCGACTCAAAAGGTGAGATATCGCCAGCTCACACTACAACCTTACAACCTGTGTCTAACAACGGTGTCGATTGGGTGTATGAAGGCGACTATACGTGCGAAGCAAGCGGAATGCAAGGATGTACGGTCCGTGTGATACCTAGTCACCCATCGCTCGTGCATCTTACAGACGCTCACCGTGTGGCATATGCACAAGTCTGAAACTTTTTGAAATATTTCCAGTCGTTCGGTCAACAATCGGAGTCCATAATGTCTTTAGTTCGCTTCCTCCTCATCGCCGTTGTCGTAATTGCATCGTGTGTTACTACGCAGGCTCAACAAATTCTAGCATACGTTACGTTCATCAATAACTCTTCTGATGTTGGTTTAAAAACCGTTGACGTATACCTTACGCAAGCCTCTGTGACAACCAAATTCGAAGACATAGCATACCAGCAGTCTGTCGATCTCAACCCAACCTTCGGAGATTTACAAACACAAATTCAAGTCGCTCCGGGCAATAGTGCCGATGCTTCTTCTGCATTTGCCACGTACAGTTTTCTGCCGAAAATCGACTCGGGATACATAGCGATGGTTCGAGGTGTACGTACACCAGCCGACTATGCACCAAACCCGAACGGCATTTCAACCGCAATTGCTGTTGATGCTTTTCTGACGGTATTTACAATCCCCGATCATTCGAAAACTGGTTTTTATACGGTGCATGGTGTTACCGATCTAGGGACCTTCGACGTGTATTTCAGGGGCACCGCGACACCAATTGCTTCGAACCTGTCGTATGGTCAGCGCACTCCTAGTCCAGTAGCTGCTGTGCGAAGCGTGGTTACTGTCGACGTTACGAAGGCTGGCGACAAGACAAAGGTTCTCGGCTCGTTTGCTCTCAACATTCCAGGACTATCGAGTGAAGTGGTGGTTCTTATTGTGTCAGGCTTCAAAACGCCCGGCGATAACAGCGGTAGCACCGATAGTCTAGCACTGCTTGCAGTACTCGAGTCGGGTCAGGTAGTTCGCGCATCTCTTATCGCAGGCTCTCAGACTGCTAGAGTGCAAATCGTGAATAATCTCCCAGAGATTCTATTTAACAACGTAGACGTTTGGGTTAAAGCTGACGTTATCAGTACACCTGAAAAGAAGGTAGACAACCTCGGCTACCACAAGGCCACTGGTTTCGTCGAATTCCCTTCAGGTACGCCTCTTCAAATTGGTATCACGCTTTCAACTTCAACATTGTTCAAAGACACGATTTTCACCACCACGGTGGAAACGCTCAAACCCGGACGCGCCTACACATTTGTCCTAACGGGAGTTTCGACAACTGGCTTTAAGCAGAACCCTGAAAAAATTGATACTGCCGCGTCCGTTGTAGTTCTGCCCGATGCACTAGAGGCTCCAAGTCTTCTCGGTCAACTAGCAGTTCGCGCTGGAAACTTTACAACAGATTCGCCTCCACTCACCATTTTCGGAAGCGCTCAGTTCATAGCGGGTGCGAGTTATAAAGAAGCAGCTCCAGAGTACGTACACGTCGAGCCTCGTCGTGACACGATCTGGGTGCGTGATGACAGCACAGGTGCACGCATCAAAGGCTACGTCTGTACCCCTTGCGAACAGAGTCGCGCACTCCTCGCTCTCACATCCGGCTTCAGATTCCCAGATTCGAACAAAAACGGTCCAGCATTTAAGCTAATCTTCGTCCAGTCGGACGGCACCGTCATCTCAAATGCAGCCGAAGTAGATACGCTCACCTCCTCTGTAGATGAAGTAATTGCCATGGGTACTGCATCGGTTCGCTCCTATCCGAACCCTGTATTTGGCGACGTCACATTGGCATGGGTCGGCGCCGCCGACGGCGCAAGGGTCCATTTGTACGACATCCAAGGCAATCTACTTCTGTCGACCACGGTTGCTTCGGGCTCACAAAGCACGAGCATTCCAACGTCTGCCCTGTCAGCCGGGGTGCACCTGGCTCGCGTGGTTTCGGCGCAGGGATCGACAATTGGCAGTACCACGTTCAGCGTTTTGAAATAGACGTCCAGTGTGCTGAACTAGCCGTACTCTCATCAATAATCATCGAAAGGCGACCCCAATAGGGTCGCCTTTCGTATATTCGTGGCTCTCCTAAAGCCCCTATGTTTGAGACCCTTAGCGAAAAACTTGAAGAAGCGCTTAAGCGTATTCGCGGTCAGAATCGCCTCACAGATGAAAATGTCACTGAGGCTCTGACCGAAGTGCGTCGTGCATTGCTAGATGCGGACGTGAATTTTGGTGTTGCTAAGAAGTTCATTGAAGATGTAAAAGAGAAGTCCCTCGGACTCGAAGTCAAGGGCAACCTTCTTCCCGGACAGTTGATGATCAAGCTCATGCATGATGAGCTTGTATCGCTAATGGGCACGACGAAGACAGATCTGACAATCGCAGCATCGGGTCCGACAATTGTCATGGTTGCCGGTCTTCAAGGCTCCGGTAAAACAACCTTCTGTTCGAAGCTTGCATACGTTCTAAAGAAAAAAGGCAAGCAACCACTGCTTGTAGCGTGTGACATCTATCGTCCCGCCGCTATCGAGCAGCTCCGCACTCTCGGTGCTTCGATGTCGCTGCCTGTGTTCTCGAAAGAGAATGCTTCGCCGCTCGAGATCGCAACAGAAGCGCTTGTGTATGCGCGCAAGTACGGACGTGATGTTGTTATCGTCGATACTGCAGGACGTCTGACGGTTGATGAAGAGATGATGAATGAGGTAGCCGAGTTAAAGGCTGCACTCAAACCAACAGAAATTCTGTTTGTATGCGACGCCATGACGGGTCAGGATGCTGTAAACACAGCACAGGCGTTCAATGAACGCCTCGATCTTACTGGAGTTGTGCTTACAAAGCTCGATGGCGACACGCGCGGTGGTGCTGCACTTTCGATTCGTGCGGTTCTTGGCAAACCGATCAAGTTTGTTGGTGTTGGCGAAAAAGTTGATGCATTAGAGCCATTCCATCCAGAACGGATTGCATCGCGAATTCTCGGCATGGGTGATGTCATCACACTTGTAGAGAAGGCGCAACAACAGATCGACGACAAAGAAGCAGAGAAACTCGAAGAAAAACTCCGTAAGAATCAGTTCACATTCGAAGATTTCCTTGAGCAGATGCGACTCATTAAAAAGATGGGTTCTCTTCGCGATTTGCTCGGAATGATTCCTGGTATGGACAAGGCGATGCGTAATGTGGAAGTGGACGAAAAAGCATTTACGCGTGTTGAGGCAATCGTTCTTTCCATGACGTTCGAAGAACGTCGCAATCCCCGCCTTCTAAATGGGTCGCGTCGCAAACGCATCTCAGCAGGTAGTGGAACGACCGTTCAGGACGTGAACAGACTTATTAAACAATTTGAAGACATGCAGAAGATGATGCGTACGATGACAAAAGGCGGCAAGGTACCCGGCATGGGTGCGCTAATGGGCGCTGGACAGACACCGGTACGTCGATAGTTTCGTTTTTTTTCATCCCCCTAGGAGACCTAAATGGTCAAACTCCGCTTGCGTCGCAGAGGCCGTAAGAAGCATCCCTTCTACGACATCATTGCGATCGACGGACGCGCTCGTCGTGACGGCGCTTCGATCGAACGTGTGGGTCATATCGACCCAATGACGAATCCAAAATCAATCGTTCTGAACGCAGATCGGGCCATCTACTGGCTTAGCGTTGGTGCTCAGCCAACCGAAATCGTGCGTCAGATTCTTTCGCGCGAAGGCGTTCTGCTGCGTCGCAACTTGCAAGGCAAGGGCGTCGACGCATCCGCCATCGACGAACAGGTAAAGGCACACACAGAACAGGCAGCAGCCCGTTATGTACGCCTTAAAGCACGCCGTAAAGCACGCGCCGCCGTCGTTGCTCCAATTGTCGCCGAAGCAACTGCCGAAAAGGCAGTTGAAACCGCAGCGGTAGTAGACACGCCAACTGCACCAGCTCCTGTTGTGGCCCCTGCCGAAGCACCTGTTGCTGCAACTGCCGAAGAGGCAGTTGAAACCACAGTCGCCCATACAGACGCACCTGTTGCTGAAGACGCACCTGTTGCTGAAGACGCACCTGTTGCTGAAGACGCACCTGTTGCTGAAGAAGCACCCGCTGCTGAAGAAGCACCCGCTGCTGAAGAAGCACCCGCTGCTGACGAAAACAAGCCAGCATAGAGTAACGTAGATATTGTCAACTACGCGCAGACTTCGTTTATCGTTGTCTGCGCGTTTCTTTTTTAGGGCATAACAATGCTTCACGAAACGATAGCATCGCGATATGTTGATCAACGAAAGCTGTACGGACGAATCCTGAGAATGCTGTTTGCAATAACAGGTATGTTCTGGATTTTCATCTATGTCATACCAGGTCTTGATGCAAACACCATTCTGAATTTGCGCGCTGGACAGACGTATGTGTATTTCGTGCTGCTAACGATATGGGGACTCGATTACGCACGCGAAGAGCGTCGACTGCGTGCTGTTCTTGACTCTGCCGATGCGTTGGGCACAGCGCCTCAACACGTCACGATCAACGACATTGCAGCAAAACCCTCTCTTTTCACAATGATCATACCTCCGAAGAACACGCCTTGGTCTATATGGAATGGTATATTCGCAATCGGGCTTGTGGCTGGCGCTACACTCATCGCCCTGCAGTACGTTCGGCTTGCAACAGCCATTGCTAAGTAATTCTGTTTTTGTCTGATGTGGCCATGTTACTCCTCATCGCACTTGTCTTCTTGTGTTCTCTCGCCGATGCTCACGCACGCGTTGATACGATCTCACGTGATAATGGCGTCTACTCTGGTGTAAATACCCTTACAACAGGCTGGGAAGAATCGATTATCCTTCAGCCGGGAGCCCCTTGCCGAATAGTTGGTATAAGTGTTTACTATGTTGGCACGGGCACCGACACAATTCGAATTACCGGGGATGCCTCAGAGGGAACGATTCCGCCAACCGTATGGGCGTACGCGTATAACACACTTGCGAAGCGTGTAGTGAACGTCTCTCAGACGGGCTGGTTGTATATCGATCTGTCACAAGATTCCCTGATGATAGGGGGCTTTGATCGTGTTGTTGTGCAGCATCTAGTGCGCGTAGGAGCACCGCAGTTTGGTCAGGATGCAGGTCAATCGCCACCCTCTTCCTACTACTACGATCCAACAACACCCAATCCCAACTTTTTCCAGATACCTGGCATCTACTATTTGTCGCGCGGCGACTACATGGTACGTCTGCATGTCGAGTATAACTATCCTGCGCCTGGCAAAGGCTCGTTTCCAATGCCAGCGCCTTCGTTTGTAGACGTTACAGCAGCGGTCGGGCTGCTCGCTGGTTCGACACCGATTAAAGCAGATATGGCAAGCATTGTAGACGTGAACAGCGATGGCTTCGAAGATGTTGTGATTAATGGCACCATTTATCTCAACCAAAATGGCGAGAGCTTTAGACGAGTATCGTCCGGAATTTCTCCGAATGCACCATCGGTGTGGGCTGACGTGAATGGCGATGGAAGGCCAGACTGCTTTTCGATGCAAGGTTTTAACAACGACAGACTATTCATACAAACGCTAGACGGCCAGTTCATACCTGGGTCTGGCATTGCAAACAATGCACCAGGAGTTACTCCGCTCTGGCTGGACTATGATGCGGATGGTAAGCTCGATCTATTTATTGCCAATGGCAGAACCGAGCAGAATGGTCAGGAAGTTTACTTTCCCGATAGACTGTTCAGGAATCTTGGCGAGGCAGGCTTTGAGGATGTCACCGTCCAATCGAACATTGCCAATGCTGAACCCTCGCCGTTTTTAGATACGTGGGGCGCCTCGGTGTGCGACTACAACAACGACGGCCGTCCGGACATTTTTGTCGCAACGTATAGACTGGCTCCTGATCGTCTTTATAGAAACAATGGCGATGGGACATTCACTGATGTCTCTGTGTCAACAGGAACACAGGGCATGCCAACCAGTGTGCCCGGGTACTTCGGACACGGTATGGGAAGCGACTGGGCCGACATCGATAACGATGGCGATGTAGACTTGGCCGTTGGCAACCTTGGTCACCCGGATTCGCGTGCACAGTACTCCAACCCTTCGCTGCTATTCAAAAACTCAGGTCCACCTGCGTTTCAGTTCACGCCCATCACGCGCGCAAATGGTGGTGTTACGTTCAAGGAAATGAACGCCGGGATGTGCTTCTTTGATTACGATCATGATGGCGATCAGGACCTTTGGCACGGACAGATTTCATATCAAGCTTTTGGAAGTGACTCTACCCGGTACAGTCACATGTACCGCAACGATGGCGCGATGACCGACGTCACTTGGGAACTCGGAATGCGTATCCACGGCGCATGGACAGGCGTGCGCTTCGACTTCGACAGAGATGGCGACATGGACATATTATGCTCAAGTGGCACTGAAAACGTAAAGTTGTTTAGAAACGACGCCTCCCGCGGAAATTCCATTGTAGTAAAGCTTCGTCGCGCCATTCAGGAGCCCTATGGCACGCGCGTTGTGCTTAGCGCGCAAGGCAAGCGATATCATCGATGGCTTTCGGGCACTGTTTCTGGTGGTCGTGCATCGCAGATGACAAGTCTATTGCACTTCGGGATAGGAACCACTGCACAAGCCGACTCTATTGTCGTGTATTGGCCAGATGGCACGATTACGCGGGTTGGTCCGACCCTCCGAAACTCGATGCTCACAATTGCTCATGATCCACTTGCTACGATAAAGAGAACGAGCCTTGCTCCAAGACTAAAAACACCTTCGAATTATGCGTCAAATATTCCGACGGTAACAACGCTGCATTGGTATTCAACGCAACCAGATTCTGGCGTTGCTACATCCTACCACGTCGAGGCTTCATACGATAGCACGTTCGCGACAGCACTGATAACAAACCCTTTAGGTGGAATTATTGACACGACAATAACCTTGAATGGCCTTTTAGATGGACAGACTGTTTACTGGCGAGTTCGTGCGAACGATTCTGGTTCGAGATTTTCCAGCGTGTGGAATTTCACCGTAGGCAGCCCCATGCCTAAGACCCCTACCCTTATTGCACCATCACAAGGGGAATATGGGGTACGAACAAAGAAGGCTGTGTTTCAATGGACACGATCTGCGTTTTCGTCGTACGAACAACCGTCTGTTACATACGATGTGCAGATAGCCAGTGATACGACGTTTACAGACATCGTAAAGGAAGTTACTAACAGAATTGGTGCAACTCTCACCGGTATTGTGCTACAGCCTCTCACCGAATATGCGTGGCGTGTACGTTCCCGCTCTTCAGAATCGATTGGGGCATGGTCTAGTGTTGGACACTTTGCTACGTATGGTTTGCCAGGTGCAGTCGCACTGCGTTTGCCTGCAGACTCTGCAACGGGTCAGCTAATACGACCAAGGTTCGAATGGCATGATCTAGCCTGGGAAGACGGCGGGTATGTGTTTGAGTACGATTCGGTGGCGACGTTTGCAACCACGACACCCAGACTCCGAACCGACACCGTCGCTACGCCTATCGGCGCATTGAAGGCCGGACGTCGATATTTCTGGCATGTCGCAGCCAAGAACGACGAAGGTCAAGGTCCGTGGAGCGCAACGTGGTCGTTCGTCGTAGACGCATCGAGTGCGGTGGCCTTCAATACACACAACGACGCCTCAGTTATTGTACAGTACAACGACCATACATCCACATGCGAAATAGAACTTGATTTAGCCACCGAGGCAGATATCAACGTATCGGTGTTTGATCTAACGGCTCGTTGTCTGGCAGACCTTGCGAACACCACATTGTCACCTGGCAAGCATCGGTTTCTATGGTCTTCAGGGCAGGTCCCATCTGGACCATACTTCATTTCAGTTAGTATTGGTGGAGTTCAGAGTATTTACCCAATCGTAGTCACACGTTAAGGGCAGTATTCATACAATAGAGGCCAGCAGCCAGTATTCGTGGCATAGGTCTTGATTAGAGCCAACAATGCAGATATTTCTCTTTAGTCTTCTGTTCTGTCTAGCGGTTGTGCAGTTATCAGCCAGAACCGATACCATTCCTCGGTTTAGTACACCGAGCTATTTCGCACTGATTCGCGACGGTGCATGGGAAGAAAGCCATGTCGTGCGTAATCTGCCCCCGTGTCGAGTTGTCGGACTTCGCATTTTCTACCAGTCGAAATTACCTGGCTCAGATACCATACACTTTTCGAGCACCTCGCGATTAACACCGTTCGCTCCGATGTCTGAGTATTGGAGCCGTGCGGGACTTTCGTTTCCTGTAGTTGTAGACATCACAAGAGACAGTCAAACGGTTGACATTGACCTACGTTCGCGAAACATCGTCCTTGCAGGCTACGAAGCGTTCATACTATCACACAAGACGAATACTGGCGACATGTTCTGGTCTACGCGAACAAGTTCGTCCATCTTTAGTCCGCTCGACACCGTTTCATACAGCGTCGCCATCGATAGAAATAGCGCTAAACCAAAAATTTTTCCTGTTTCGCAGAAGTTTGCCATTCAAATAATCGTCGAACACGATTACGAGATTCATGCCGTGCGTGTGCAACCGCAATCGGGCAGCATGCTTGCCGAATACAATGAGATTGCAGCGTGGGAATATGGCAGCAACAATGCATCGGTGGTCGACATCGACGGCGATGGCTTCGACGATGTAATGTTTGACAGCTTGATGACCTTGAATAGAAATGCAGGAACGCTCGAATTGAGAGCGATAACTGTACAGCCTGCGAATTCTCGATTTGGAGCGGACATTAGCGCATGGGCCGACATCGATCGCGATGGAGATTTAGACTGTATCATCCATGATCACGAAACGCAGGCACTACGCCTACTGCGCACCGATTCACTACATCATTTCACAGATATCACCACAGCCAGCGGTATTAGTGGCGGGGGCGCCATAAATGTGTTACTGTGGTTCGATGCAGAGAATGATGGCGATCCAGACTTTTTCGTTGGTCGCGATGAACAAGACATGCTTTGGCTGAATGATGGATCTGGCAAATTCACCGAGGCAACAATTTCCTCTGGGCTCGCAGATGCAGAGCCGGCACCGTATGACATCTGTGGTAGCGCTAGCCTTGGTGACATCAATGGCGACGGATTTACAGACCTCATGGTAGTTACCCGCGGTGATCAACCCGACAGACTTTTTGTGAACAACGGTTCGGGGAAATTCACCGTCATTAATACACCCGGACGCATCGGCAGTCTCGTCGCAGGCTCTCACGGAAATGGTGAGGGGGCGGAATGGGGCGACTTTAACAATGATGGACTCACGGATATTCTTGTCGCAAATTCTATACGCGTAGACAATCCCGATCCACTTCAAGATGCCTCGATCGTGTGGCGAAACAGAAGCGTAAGCGCGCTGACATTCGACACCATTTGGACGAATGTCGGCCTACCTTTTGTGGGTTCAACAAATGGCTACACAAGTGCTGACATCAACCTGGACGGCCTTCAAGACTTCGCATGTGTTGTTCCTGATACGCAACTGTCAATTCAAGACCGTGCCTTCATTAGCATTCTTACGCAACGTGTTGTGAACGGTAGACGCTCGTATTCTCGCGATGCGTTCGCGTTTGGCCTACCGGTAATAGACGTTGGTTTTGCGTTGCGGACCGATATAGACATGGATGGCGATCCGGATTTCATTGTCAATCGAACTGCAGTTCTTCGGAACAACCAATCGAACACGAACAACGGCATTAGCATTCGTTTACGAAACGACAGCAGACCAGCGGTCACAAAGGATTGCTTCGGCTCGCATGTCTCAGTCTTTGCCGGCACTACTGCAAAACGAATATTTTTTCCGGGTACGATTTCTACTGGACGGGGTTCATGCAATAGTGCTGTTATGACGTTTGGCCTTGGCACGAACGTTAAGGCAGATAGCATTGTTGTCAAATACAGTGACAACTCTTCTAGCACATTTCGCAACATAGCCGCCAATGGCGCCTATGTGCTGAACACGTCAGGTACCATTGTGCGTATTGCAGGAGCTCCGCGCCAACAACAACCGTTGTTCAATGCTGTTGAGGTTTCAACACAACCACAATTCGCCTGGTCTGATATGGGTGCCGGTGTTACATATGACGTGCAAGTTTCCAAGTTGCCATCGTTTAATCGACTTGTTTACTCAAGGAGTGGGATAGCAAATACAACACACACAACCGAAACCGCAATTCCGAACTCAACAGAGTACGTATGGCGGCTGCGGGCACACTTTGCAAATGGTACAACATCTCAGTGGTCAACTGCGTGGCCGATGACTGTCGGCAAAGTCATTCCAAGTGGTTTGTTTCTCTTCTCACCTCCAGATGGCGAGAATATTTACTTGCCCGAGGTGCAACTGCGTTGGACGCATCAGAACGACAGTCGACAGATTAATGCGCTATCGGAATATCGTATTCAAGTTGCAAAAGACACCTCCTTTGCAAGTGCGTTGATAGATACTGTCGTCGACAACCTTGAGTCTACCGTGCGTGACATTCTACCCGCGACCACTCTGTATTGGCGTGTGCAGCCTATTCAAAGCGGGGTGAATGGGATCTGGTCTGAGACATGGAAATTCTCCACAAAAGCCTTCCCAGGTCGAATCGAACAGATCGCCCCATACAATGGCGAAACAAATGTTCTTTCGAAAGTGCAGTTGCGATGGAGAAAACCGGCCGGACTCGATGCTAGTTTTCTTGCCACGTACGTCATGCATTTCGCACTCGATTCTTTGTGCCTAGACATTTTGGATACTGGCACTACACCAGACACCATCGAGATTGGACAATACCTCTTACTAAATCAGAAATATTATTGGCGCGTTCGACTTGTTACGGGATTCGGTTTCGGTCCGTGGTCCGACATCTGGTGGTTCAAAACTGGCTTTACCATCTCAGACGTCAGCGAAGACGTTCAAACTGGCGCCCGCACCACTTCCCTACAGATGTCGCCCATGCCATTTACAGACCGCGTAACCATTGGTCTGCCCTGGTGCAACTCCGCAACCATACGTGTGCACGACATGAATGGCTCGCTGCTCGTCGAACGCAGAGTCAACGATGCCGCAACTCTTGGTAGTCTCAATCTCCTTGCGCATGAATGGCCGTCCGGAGCTGTGTTTATAACCGTCGAGGCAGACGGAAGGTTTTATCATAGTATAGGCGTGCACCTTCCCTAACAGCACTGTTCACCGTCCCTAACGACGTGGTGCACCTTCCCTAGCAGCACGTTCCGTAATTTGTAGAGATGCAGCGTGTCCTCATTACCGGCGGAGCCGGCTTTCTTGGCTCGCACTTGTGCGAGCGTTTCATAGCAGATGGTTCTCGAGTTGTCTGCATAGACAACTTTATCACTGGCTCACCGGCCAATATTGCACATCTGATTGGTAACGAACGATTCGAAATCGTTCAGTACGACGTTACCAATTATATGCACGTTGAAGGTCCAGTCGATGCCGTGCTTCATTTCGCATCACCAGCTTCGCCCATAGACTATTTGCGCTATCCTATCCAGACCTTGAAGGTTGGATCGTTAGGTACGCACAAAGCATTGGGACTTGCAAAAGCCAAGGGTGCGCGATTCTTGCTAGCAAGTACAAGCGAGGTGTACGGCGATCCACTTGTGCATCCGCAGGAGGAATCGTACTGGGGAAATGTAAACCCAGTGGGAATCCGTGGTGTATATGACGAAGCCAAGCGTTTCGCCGAAGCCATGACAATGGCATACAGGCGCTATCACGGCGTCGATACGCGCATTGTAAGAATTTTTAATACCTACGGTCCACGCATGCGTATCGAAGACGGACGTGCAATTCCCGCCTTTGTGTCGCAGGCTTTACGTGGTAAAGAAGTAACGGTATTTGGTGATGGCACGCAAACGCGTTCTGTGTGTTATGTCGACGATCTCGTAGACGGCATCGTCCGCCTGCTCAAGAGCAGTATGCAAGACCCCGTAAACATTGGCAACCCAGACGAAATAACGATGGCCGACCTCGCCCGTGAGATCATACGATTGACAGGTTCTTCAAGCCCCATTGTCTTTAGACCCTTACCAGAAGACGACCCAAAAGTTCGTCAGCCTGACATAACGCTTGCACGTACACTGTTAGGCTGGGCACCAACAGTTCAGCGCGGGGAAGGCTTGAAGCGTACGATTGAATACTTCAAATCAGCCCTCGGCATGGGTGCATGAAAGAGTTCGTCGGTAGAGCACGTCGCATGATTCGGAATATCCTGCGCAGAGATGCTCCTGAATTTGCATCAGCACTCTCACTGGTTGCCTGTGTCATTCTGGCCATAGGCAGTCTGGTTCTAGGTGCGCTTGAGCATTCGCTTATTATCCAGACGAACGGATTTATTACACTTATCGATATTGGCAACTCGCTGTTGTTTCTGGCGGCTGTGCAGAGAAGTTCGCGCAATCCGGACCTGACGTTCAACTATGGTTACGGTAAGTATGAGTCGCTTGCAATTCTTGCCAGCGCTACACTATTAACCATTCTTACATTCTATACGCTTATCGAGGCTGTAAATGTATTTCGACAGCCACCGGTTGCGCACAACCTTTGGCTTTTGTTGAGCTGGAGTGTGCTTTCGTTAATTGTGATGCGTATCACGGCCAATTCGCTCGATCGCTATGCAAACCGATTTCACATGCCCATGTTTCGTTATGATGCGGAGCTGTGGCGCGTTGACTCTTGGTTAGAGCTTGGCGTAATGGGAGGCTTGGTGGTAGGGGGCTTGCTGTTCATGGCTGAAATGACAGAAGCTGCAGTGATTGTTGATGGTGTATCTGCGATTGTACTGCTACTCGTAACGTTAAAGGTGCCATTTACACACGGACGTGAGGCGTTTCGGCAGTTGCTCGATCGGACGCTGCCCGATGAGATGCAGTACGAAATCATTGCCATCATTGCGCAGAACTATCGGCATATGTGTGAATTCAAGAGTGTGCACACACGTCAGTCGGGGAAGGACATCTTTATAGAAATCGACCTCGTCATGCCTTTCGACTATACGCTTGAACAGCTTTATGCGCTCGAGGCTAATATTCTGTCGGAGCTGCGTGAGCGATTTCCAACGGCCATTCCCCGCGTGTATGTAATGCCATGCGACCGCTCGTGCATGAGTGCATTGGGCTCTACGTGTCCGGTAAAACGCGACGCGCAACTACAGCACTAGGTCGTAAAACGCGATGCGCGACTACCTACTTTTCTTGACCTCGATTTGAACAGTCCGACTTAGGAAGCGCTCCTCGGGTGTTTTGTACGACTCGACTCCCGGGGGGTATCTATCGGTACGAATTTCATCACACTGAAGGTCGACCGTCTTTCGCAGGTTCTTCCTGATTTCATCACATACGGCAGTGGCTCGTTTTTGTGAGAGGGTGCGATTGAATTCTGCGTTGCCCAGCATGTCAGCAAATCCACGAACCAGAACAATAGAGTTCACCGGAACTGCTTCGACGAACTTCCGAATTTGTTGCTCAGCAATTGGAGATACTTTGTCGCTTGCTACATCGAACAACGTCAACGTTAGTCTTTCAATCTCCTGACGCACTGTATCCTTCTTTACAATCAACTGCGCTGTCGTGTTTGCAGTAACTCCGCGCAGACCATTGACTGTAAGTTTCGCCACAACAGGCTGATTGTCACGCATCATATCTGCCTGATTCATGCTCAGGTCTTGAAGAATAGATGAAGGCGTACCCTTGCCCTCCTGCGAAAACACGATCGTTTCGCCTGATGTAGCCACGAGTTTCCAGTCTGTGATGTAACGTGTAGACGTACCTGCAGGATCGAATAGAATGCGAGGTGGATCTACTGTTCGTGCTTCGTTGAAGCGCCGGCGTGCTACAGGCATAAGCAACGTAAGGTCGTCTGTCTCAATTTCTACACGACGGTTTTCAGAGTACCCCTCTTCGGATGGCTGGCGTGTTGTACGTTCTGGCGCACAAGAACCTGAGCCAGAAGCAATGGCGATCCGCGCTCCGTCGATATTCCAGATGCGAACGAGGTAATCTTTCACTGCCTGCGCACGTTTGCGCGCAAGATCGCAATCTCCGTTTTCTGTTGTTGGATCGGCAGTACCGCGCAAGCGAATTGTACTGCTTTGATTGTCAGTTAGTCTGCGTCCGATAATATTCAGCACTTCATGGTGAACGTCTGTGGTGCGAGGTGGTATTGCACCCTCGATGAATTCAGATGAACTCTTGAGTTGATTGTACCTAAACGACAATGAAATTGACTGAGATTCAAAGAAAACCACGGGTAGTAAAGGCAATGCCTCGGTTATAAACTGTGTCGACACATTGATGGTGAACACGTCGTTGGTTTTGCCATCTGTTCCCACAGCAAATGTCTTAAGTCGAGCTACGATATCCGGACGTTGTGGTGCAAAAACCGTATCGGTGCGATATGCACGCTCTGTTATCACAACTGCTTCTGTTGTAACTGTCGTATCGGCCACAACACGTTCAGGTCCTTCTGTTCGCCTCTCTTGTGCGTCTGGCAAAACGTCTACGATCACAGAATCTATAAACATTTCTTTACGACGTTCTACAGGAAGCGGCGCTGGCGGAGCATTCAACGAGAACGCAAGCGACGCGCCTACACGCACCATAGTCGCTTTCCAACTTTGCCCTACTACGAGATCTGTAAGCCCCAGCGTTACTAGTGCTTCGGGTGTTAGTACAACAGAATGATTTTCTGTAAGAGGTATATCGTAACCTGCGCCTGCAACGATGCCAAGGATGTTAGACGGCGCACTTGTGCGTGCGATGTTTGTGGTTACACCTCGAACACGCGACCCATTTTCAAATGTGCCGGTTGCAGGAATCTCAAGTTCTTCATTCTGCGAAAAGGTTGCCTGGGTAAGAACGCCAAATGACATTCCGGCCATGAGTCTTAGACTCCCACCTACTCGAAGATCGCCCAGCAATTCACCGCCCAGCCAACCAGCCCGTGTCTCGAGTGTATGCAATGATCGGCCATTGACGTTGCCCGATACCAGCAGGTCTTCGGTTGCTGTGAATGTTGCATTGTACATCGCGTACGAAACGCGTGCATGTAGGCGGAAGGTTTTTGTTATTTCTTGGCGCAAGAACGCTGACAGCGACGGACCTATTCCCAATGCTGTAGAATACGACGAGCAACACGTTGGTGCCTCGGGGAGCGTAAAGTCGCCGGTGTGCAACGTTGCTGCCCCGTACCCAGAGAATCCGATCTGAAGCAGCCAGACGTCTTCTGGTGTGCCATCAGTCCACCACTGAGCAGCCCCTTGCTGGACCCCTGTCAAAAGAAGACAGAGAACGATCAGGTATCGATGCATCATACAATCACTCCAGTGTCAACTTGCCAAGGCGTTGCGTTGGCGTGGTAATGATTACCATGATGGGTCCGCGTCCGGTTAGCGCTGCATCTAAGCTGCGCTCCATATAGCGGTCCGAAAGTTCCGAATGTGAAGCCACATCTGACCACAACTCGCGGCCGAAGAGATCGTAAACTTTTACAGTTGTTGCACCTGCTTCTGCAAGAACCACCGACATCGTCGTGGTACCTTGCGCAGTACGTTGAACGATAAGGCCAAGTGATTCGCCAAGCGGATTGAATAACCGCACCTGTCCGTCGGTCCTACAGAGTCCACGCACGAGAATTGTGTCGGTGCTTTTCTCTGTCGTAAGACCAGGTCCAGACCCGATAAGCGCGATGCGCGACAGAAACAGCGACGTAACCGTGTCGGCACCAAGCGTGGCTCTGAACTGCAGATTCATGAGTACGGTGTCGGCTAGTGGCAACGGCACTGTCTGCATCGTCAGGATTTTGTAATTCGCAGAATCGTCTTCGAACAACACAGGAACGGTGCTCGCCAGTCTGTGCAACATCGAGCCATCGTACGAAAGCGTAAATCGGACCGAGTCGATGTCCGCCAAATCGATGAACTGTGCGCCCTCTAACCGAAGCGTAATCGTTGTTTGGTCACCAATCTGCAACGTGTCGCCATTTGTGACAAAGCGAGCGAAGGCCGGAGGTGGCGGCGCGATAGAGAACGACGCATCCGAAGTGTCTCCCTGAAGAATAATCTCGCGTATCTGCCAAATGCGCGCTGTTCCGTCAGTGCTTGCGGTAAGTATACGTCCGTCATCCGGACCCCATCTTACCGCGGACACATTGTTGCCATGTTTAAGATCGCGTGCCGTTCGATTGTTCTTCAAGTCAAAGACGCGCGTAAAGTCGTCATCGGAGGCAGACGCCAGATAACGTCCGTCTTTCGAGAATGCCACCATACGCACTGCCAGCGCGTGGCTGTTTATGGCATGTAGCACAGAACCATCTACTGCGTTGTACACAACGAGCGAAGAGTCACCACCACCAACAGCGACCATCGAACCGTCGGCACTAAATGTAACGCAACGAACTCCATCGGGGACATTCAGTATCGACCAACGTTCAACGGCTGTTTGCGCGTCCCACATGCGTATCGATGCATCTCCACCTACTGAGCAAATGAATTTTCCGTCCGGACTCCATGCACCGTCATCAACAGAAACACCATGTCGTGTAAACTGGAGTGGTGCGCCACCTGCGCGGTTTTGAACGCGGGCCTGCGATGCACACACCAACACGCGAAGTCCGTTCGGACTCCATGCAACATGTTCGATCTGACCAGTAGCTATGTAGGGGGCTAGAGACAAGGCGCTAGGCATAACAAAGACGCGCGCTCTTGAGTCGTCAGACGCTACAAGAATTTCTGTTGATTGTGGGTTGAAGAAACACTCATTAATGACGCCTGGGATGTTTAGTCCTTGAACCAGCGCATTTGTCGTGGCATCATAAACACGAGCCACCTGGTCTTCGCCTCCTGCAACGATGCGCAGTGAGTCGGCACTCCAGTTAAGTCCGTTATATACAGTCCTGGGTCCCGGAAGTATCGTCGCCTCGAGTGTGCCACCCGTGCCGGCGTCCCAGACATGCACTTGCGCGCTAATGCTCGCAACGCGCCTACCGCTGGGCGACCATACTGCATCGTACACCGGACCAACGTGTCCTGTGTACTGAATGTCGTCACGTGGCGCCGGAGGTCTTACCTGCGCTACACGAATGCGATAGGTACTGCTAATTGCAGCACCACGGATATTCCATTCGTACGACGATCCGGTCAGACTATCTTTCAGAAGATTCCAAGAGAGTCCTGCGTCGGAAGAAATATCGAGATTCACCTTCGTTGTGTCGTCTACTCCACTCCAACGAATCACGATGCTTGTATCGCGCGTTGTATAGAAGATCTCGTTACCGTTCGGATAATCGAGCTTCAGCCCCGTTGCTTGCCCCTTAACAGAAACGGCAGCGCTTAGCAGTAGAAAAAATGCTGAGCAGACAAAAAAGGTCTGGCGACATCGGACTAGAATCATGCACTCCCCTGCTACGCGGTATTAAGACTTCGAAATGTACGACAAACGCAAGCAGGTTACAATCCATAGAAAGGCGCGTTCGCGCTCCGGGAAGGCGCGCTGGACTCTTCTAAATGCGCGCACGCTCTCCTAAAATGGCGTGTCCGGACCCGACAACTGCGGCGGCTCTTGCGCAGCATCGAACTGATCGTGGTTGAACGTCAGATCGTGGAACGATGCGTTTTCCTTCTGGAAGAAGATGCGCACGTCGCCGGTCGGACCGTTCCGTTGCTTGCCGATAATAATTTCGGCGATGTTTTCGGTAGAACGTCCGTCTTCGAACTGAGCAATCTTGTAGTGCTCCGGACGGTGCACAAACATCACAACGTCGGCATCCTGCTCAATTGAGCCAGATTCGCGAAGGTCAGAAAGCATCGGACGTTTATCGGCGCGTTGTTCGAGCGTGCGATTAAGCTGCGACAATGCAAGCACAGGAATATCGAGTTCTTTTGCAACCTGTTTGAGCGTGTGTGAAATCATCGAGATTTCGCGTTCGCGCGATTCTGCCTTCGGTGCGTGCATGAGCTGCAAATAGTCAACAATGACGAGATCGATTTTGTGCTCGATTTTCATGCGTCGGCATTTCGCACGAAACTCTACCGGTGATATCGCCGCAGAGTCGTCGATGTAGATGGGAGCGTTCATCAGCTTATCGATACGCGACACAATGTCGTGCATGTCTTTCTGCGAAAGACGTCCAGAGCGCAACGCCTGAAGTCCGATCTGCGCATCGGCCGAAATAAGACGAAGCACCAACTGCTGCGCGGACATTTCAAGCGAGAATATGCCGACAGATTTTCCTTGGCGTGCAGCTTCGCGTGCAATCGACAATGCAAACGCTGTCTTTCCCATCGAAGGTCGGGCTGCTAGGATAACAAGATCGGACGGCTGTAGACCACTTAGTAACTGATCGAGGCCGTGAAATCCCGTTGGTACGCCTGTTATTCCACTGCCTTCGCCCGATGCCATTGCGAAAATCTTTTCGATGGCATCTTTTGTGAGTTTCTTCATACCTGCATACGAGCGACGAAGGCGCTTTTCTGCGACATCGAAGATGCGCTGTTCTGCGCGGTCTACTTCGTCGAGTGCATCTGTCGTTTCGTCGTAACAGTCGCTGATAATCTCGCCCGCCACTTTTATGAGGTGACGTTTTAGATAACGCTCAAGAACGATGCGTGCATGGTGTTCGACGTTTGCTGCTGTCACAGTGCGCGCACTGATGTCTGTAAGTGCAAACATTCCGCCCACACGTTCGAGGTCACCCGCTCGACTTAACTCGTTACTAAGCGTCACAAGGTCGATCGTAATGCCACGTTCGAACATGGCAATCATCGCCTTGAAAATTATCTGATGGCGGTCGTGGTAGAAGCAGTCTGCATCAAGGACTTCAAAGACCTTGCTTACTGCGTCCTTGTCTACAAGCATCGCTCCCAGCACCGCTACTTCTGCATCGGTCGAATGCGGTGGTACGTGCGCTGAAGGATCGTCTATGGATATAACTCGGGCCGGAGTTGGCCTGTCACGCGGGGATAAAGAGCTGCTGTTCACGGTGCAAGATTACCAAATCGTGATGTGTCTATAGGCCTAAGGTTGAGCACTCGTTGTCCCAATTTTTTCATGCCGTCATCCACAGACACGAACAAATTATTCACATCATAGAAAGCGCTTGATTTATTGATCGTGAGTCGTTATGAATTCACGCCGACGAAATGCGCTTCTCTGTGGCAGTATCTACGGAATCACAACTTCGCGGTTGAGTTCCGCGCTTGCATAAAGTGCTTCTACAATCTTCATGCGTTCGACTGCTTCGTCTATCGTACTAATCATTGGAACGAGTCCCTTCGCCGCATTCATGAAATGCTTTATCTCAGACTCATAACTCTTCATGTACACTGCATGATGCGTCTTCTGGTGTTGAGGCTGCGTTGTATGAAACTCATTGCCCTCGCGCTTCACGAGTTTGAACGGATTAATGAACGCACTTCCCTTTTTCCCGAACACATTGCAGTAGTATAAATCTTCGGCGCGCATAAGCGACCACGATGTTTCTATCGTCGCAATACTGCCATTCTCGAAGTGCAGCATGGCGACCACAAGATCTTCTACGCTTTTTGTCTCGTGGTGAAACGTCGAACACACTACGCTGCGCACCCTACCAAAATTGAATACATGCAGAATCATGTCAATAACAACGATGCCTAGGTCTACAAGTACACCACCACCCGATTTGTCTGCTTGCGCCAGCCACCGCGAGTCTGTGCTGCGTTGTTTCACCCAACCGGACTTGATATAAAACACCTGACCTATTTCGCCTCGGTCCACTGCGTTTTTCATCGACACCACATCAGAACGAAACCTGTGGTTCATACCAACCATTACCTGCACACCAGCTTCTTTTGCAGCCGAACGAATCTCGAGCGTTTCCTGCAGGGTGCGTCCAACGGGACGTTCCACAAACACATGTTTGCCGGCTCTGATTGCAGCAAGTGCGTTCTCTGCGTGTGCGTCTGTACTTGTCGTTATGAATATCGCATCGATATCCGGCAGCTTTAACATTTCTTCCATCGTCCTGCACGCATGGGCTGCGCCATACTTGTCGGCCAGTATCTGAGCTTTCGATTTCTGCCTATCGGTAATTGCTACCAGCTTCACCCCGGGCATACCTGAGAGAATCGGCAAATGAATGCTTTGTGCAATGTTACCTGCACCGATGAGTGCGACGTTAAGAGGGGTCATGGAATGAGATGCTACTGAGTGACGAAGTTCAGAACCTTGTATATCAAATCTCGTGCCGTCAGAGGGAATCAATTGTTGCGTTGGAGAAGATCGTTTGTGGCATTGAGAACCATGTCGACCGAGACGCCATGCATGCAGAGGAAGTGACCACGCGGACACGATGCGCGCCCGATATGGGTGCAGGGTCTGCATGCAATGGTGTATTCGACAATGGTATGGGGCACTCCGTAAGGGGCGAAGCCCAAGTCACCAACGGTCGAACCAAAGATTGCTACAATGGGAATCCTGCGTGCCGATGCCAGATGCATAACACCCGTGTCGTTCGTTACGAGCAGCTCGCATGTGTCGAGAATACGTGCTGTGTCTTGTACAGACCGTGCACCAGCCCGATTCACGACACTTACTCCCGATGCAATAGCAACAGCTTTGCATAACTCAACATCATTCGGACCACCCACAAGCACTACCGATGCCCCTTGGTCTACCAGCCCCTTACACAACGCGGCAAATCGTTCTGCTGGCCAGCGTTTCGTGTAGTGATGGGCTCCTGGTGCAACGGCGATGCGTAACTCGCCTTGCGTTGGCTGATGCGTGTAGTCGCGTTTACGTGCCGTGTATGGCGGTTTGTATTCACCACCCGCTGCGGCATCTTCGGGCAACCACACCTCGGGTCCGTCTGCATCCACCAGCAACGGCAACTGCGCCACTGCATTCCGATAACGCGTGGTGATGGGCGTGACAACAGGTGGACGTCGCTTCAGGTACACAAGGGCAAGTTTTTCGAGTCGATGTTTTCGAATGCGTACCGTCTTACCCGCTATCGACGTGCGAACTGTCCTCGACCTAGCGTTGCCTTGCAGATCGACAACAAGATCATACGACTGGTTCGGCATCTGCTCTGGCACCGCCCATACATTCGAAACGCGAGGATTATTTCTCCATACATCCGAGAATCGTTCGGCCACAGCTACATCAATTTGAGCGTCGGGATAGGTGGCGCGTAGCTGTCGCACGAGAGGCGTGGCAAGAATTACGTCGCCCATCGAAGAAAGTCTTATTACGAGGATAGAGCGCATACGGTGGTTTTTTGGGATATTAGCGCCATCTAATCGCACTCATAAAAGAACCTATGCGCTTTTCGGTTGAACAGGACGACGAACTTGTCGTCTTCGCGATCAAGGAACCTTCACTTGATTCCACTAACGCTCCAGACGTCAAGAGCGAGTTGCTCATCCTATGTCAGCCCGACATTAAGGCACTCGTCATCGATTTGTCAATGGTCCACTTCTGCGACTCGCAAGGCCTAAGCTCTCTGCTTCTCGCACATCGTCAGATGAAAGATCACGAGGGTTTTGTTATTCTCGTTGGCGTGCAGGAAACGGTTCGCAAGCTATTTGCAATCTCGCAAATCGAGTATCTGTTTGAGTTTCAGCCAAGCGTACAAAGCGCTATTTCTTGGTTGCAGACCGACTAGTAAGCGCCAGCTTACAAACCACCACCGCTTTACGGTAGAATCAGTTTCTGAACTCGGGCCGTTCTGATTCTGGTTTTTGGGGAAGGGGCAGCGATCCTGGAATTCCTGACAGCGGGAAATCTTTGCGAAGGGGCCAAAGAGGTTCGCCGTTCGAATCCATAAAATCTTCTGGCATGTAGAATCGGCGCAGATCTGGATGTCCGTCGAAAATGATGCCGTACATATCGTATGCTTCGCGCTCATACCAATTCGCACTTTCCCAAACGTCAACCATCGTCGGAACATGCGCGTTGTCTTCGCGCACTGCTGCCTTCACACGAACGCGAGCCTTTGTCGGAATCGAATACAGGAAGTACACAACGTCGAATCGTTCGCCCTTGCGCTTCCAGTCAATAACCGTTACATCAACAAGCGAATTGAACTGTAGTTCGGGGTGCTCCTTGAACTCAGTCAATACATCAACTAACGCATCTAGCGGCACAACAAGTGTGAAGTCGCCATGATGACTAATTGCTGTTGTTGCTGGCGCAAGTGTTTGCGCCGTCTTCAAGATGAATTCGTTGCTCTGCGGCATCAGGTATCCGTTATCCGTTATCCGTTAGATGTTAGCCGTTATCCGTTAGAGGTCGATGTAGTGCGACGACGTTTGCGCGCCCATGCGGGTACGGTGTTGAAGACATAATCCCACAACGGATTGCTCACACCGTAAGCGGTAGAACTTTCCACGTAGTGATGCTTCATGTGATATTCTTTGAGGAAGCGTCCAACCTTATTCGTCATCGGCCAATGGTGTGTTGCGTAGTGGATAGAATCGTAGGCAACGTAGCCTGCAACGAAACCAGCAAACAACGCCCAGTGGTGCGGCGAGACGATAAACTGAAACAGAAAAAAGAACGCTGCAGCCAAGGGCACACTTACAAGCAACGGCATTACAAGCCGAGTTGAGTCGCGTGGATAATCGTGATGCACACCGTGCACCAGAAAATGCAGACGTTTGCCTGTAACTGTCTTCGGTTCGATGTGAAATGCAAAGCGGTGTATAACGTACTCGACGGCTGTCCAAAGCAGAACACCCAGAAGAAATATCCCAATCGTCAGCAAGACCGTTGTTAAAAGGATGCCCTGAACGATGGCAAACACAATTACTGGTACAAACACAACTACAGGCGTAATGGGATGAATGTGCGAGAAATATTCAAGAACCGGGTTCTTGAACATTGGCACTGTCTCGTCCTTATTTGATATGAAGCCTGCTCCCATTCTCAAAAATACGGTTTTGGCAGTTATCGGGGTGTTACTACTGTTTGTTGCCTACGATTGGCTCGTGCCTTTTCGTGTCCAGATATCGTATGCGCAGATCGTCGAGGACCAAGACGCACAGCCCCTTACCGCGTTTTTAAGTTCTGACGATCGGTGGCGATTTCGGACAGAACTCGACGATATTTCGCCCCGATTTCGCGATGCAATCCTCTACAAAGAAGACCGATGGTTCCGTTGGCACCTGGGCGTGAACCCCATTGCGGTCGTGCGAGCGATGTGGAATAACATCGTTAGCGGCCGAAGAACATCGGGCGCGTCGACCATTTCCATGCAGGTGGCGCGACTGCTTTCGCCGAGCGAACGGACGGTGTCGAACAAGTTCATGGACATGATACATGCGGTGCAACTCGAATTGCATTACTCGAAAGATGAAATCCTGCGCATGTACCTAAGTCTCGTTCCGTACGGCGGCAACATCGAAGGTGTAAAGGCTGCATCAGTGATGTATTTCAACAAATCGCCGTTACAACTCAGCCTCGCCGAAATCGCAGCCCTCATGGTCATCCCAAATCGTCCGACGTCGTTGCGTCTCGGCGAAGACAATCCACGAGTTGTTGATGCACGCAACAAATGGCTAAGACGCATGGAGCGCGACGGTCTTGCTAATAAAGTCGATCTTGATAACGCACTTGCCGAACCGTTTCAGCCACGTCGCATCGCTACACCGCGCATGGCGTGGCATCTAGCTGTACGCATGCGCAAGAGCAATCAAACCGACCCCATTATTCGAACAACAGTGCAGCGTTCGATGCAGGAACGTGTTGAGTCGCTGACGCTAAACCACACCCGACGCCTTGCATCATGGGGCATCTACAACGCTGCGGTGATTGTCGTAGATAACCGCACCAACAATGTTGTCGCGTATGTAGGGTCCGGCAACCCCGACGACACCGAACACGCCGGACAAGTCGATGGCGTAAGCGCCATTCGTTCACCGGGCAGCACACTCAAGCCACTGCTCTACGGCATGGCCTTCGACCGCGGCATCGTCACGCCCAAGACCATGCTGCAAGACGTACCCATCAACTTCGATGGATACACCCCGCAGAATTATGATAAACATTTCCACGGTCTTGTCTCCATGGAGCAAACCCTTGCACAATCGTTAAACGTACCCGCAGTCTCGATGCTCAGTCGCGTCGGCGTCGTAGACTTCGTAGACGTCCTCATGCGCGCACGCATGAACGCCATCGGCGCACGGCGCAAAGACCTCGGACTCTCTCTTGTGTTAGGGGGCTGCGGTGTGCGCCTCGACGAACTCACCGGACTCTACGCCGCATTCGCAAACGACGGTATCTACAGACCACTGCGCTGGATAACAGATCAGCAGAACTCGAATGACCATAGTTCAAACGAGCAGAACCCTTCACCAAGCGCTCGCGGTTCGGCCGACACCACACGCGTAATTAGTGCCTCTGCAGCATGGGTCGTAACAGAGACCTTGCTCCAACTAACACGTCCCGACCTACCCTCGAACGTCGCTCTCGGCACGCGCATACCACGTGTTGCGTGGAAGACCGGCACGTCGTACGGACGTCGTGATGCATGGAGCATCGGCTACAATGGCAACTACACCATTGGTGTGTGGGTCGGAAATTTCAATGGCGTCGGCGCGCAACATCTAAGTGGTTCAGAAGCAGCAACGCCATTGCTGTTCGATGTGTTTAATGCTATCGATAGAAGTGGCGAACGTGTGTGGCATCAGCGTCCGAAAGAAATCGACTTCCGCTTGGTGTGTAGCGTAACAGGGTCCGTCCCTTCAGATTCGTGCACCGATCAAATCATCGACGACTTTCTTCCAGGTATCTCGAACAGTACGCCGTGCAATCACGTGCAGGAAATGTTCGTGAGTGCCGATAGTAAAACAAGTTATTGTGTTGCCTGCCTTCCAGATCGCGGCTATAAACGCGCAACATTTCTAAACCTGCCGGCACCTGTGTTGGCGCTCTATCGTAACGAACATCTAACTGTGAAAACACCTCCGCCGCATTCTCAGCGGTGTACGCGTATAGAGTCGGACGGACAAATTGCGATTACCGCGCCGACGGCAAACAAAGAGTACATCCTCGAACAGAATGGCGAGTCGCGTTTGCAATTGCGATGTCAGGCCAGTGCAGACGCCACATCCGTGTACTGGTACGTGAACGACATCTTCCTCACAGCAGCACCCCCCGACGGCGCTGTGTTCTTCGAACCCGAAGGTGGCAACACCGACATTACGGTAATGGACGACAGAGGTCGAAAGTCAGCGATCAGTGTTGTTGTGAAGCACTGGTGATTTCGTGATCCCGCCCTGAATCGAGGTACACGAAGTTAAGGGACAGTTGGTAGATGCTTCAAGCATTGCTCTTCGTATTTCATTGGCGACATGCCTTTAATGGATGTGTGTCTGCGACGTGGGTTATAGAACAGGTGCAGCCACCGCTCGATGACCTCGCGCGCATGTTGAACATCGCGGAATGGCATATGATGCATGAGTTCGGTTTTCATCGTAGCCCAGAATGATTCCATCGGAGCGTTGTCGTAACAGTCGCCCGATGTACCCATGCTGCTGCGCATACCATAATTCTTAAGCAGTTTTTTGAACTCCTTCTCGTTGTATTGTCCTCCTTGGTCCGAGTGGAAGCCTTCGCCGGATCTGGTGCGGCGCAAGTTCAAGCGCACGAATGGCCTTCATCAGTCGTCGTACGCGCTCCTTGCCAACACGACGACCTTGCGCACGTCCTTGGCAATCCATTCTGCGCCATACGTGTGACCTGTGGTTGTGTGGACTTCCCGAATGAACGGCATCAGGACGGCATCCTCTACCTTCCGTTTGCCCACAGCACCAGCGCGCCATGCGTAATACCCATGCCGCGATGCCTGTAGCACGCGACACTGCACTTCGACCGGCCATACAGAGCGATGCTGCTCTATGAATGCGTATCTCATCTCGGCCGTTGAGAGAAGATACTGATCGCGTTTTTTAGTATGTCCCGTTCCTGTGTCACGAGTTTCAGTTCGCGGCGCAGGGTAACAACCTCGTCGGTGGCGTTGCCGCGACCTGGAAACGCGTTCTGCTGATGCTTGCGCGCTTCTCTGATCCACTCGTAGAATGCATGCGGTTCAATGCCCAGCTCACGTGCGATGCTGGCCTTCGTCCGGGTCGGGTTCTCTACCACCAGGCGAACCGCTTCGCGTTTGAAGTCCGGTTCGACCGTTTGTCGCGTTCTCTTCGTTGCCATCGTTGATACTCCTTTCGTTAGGGTGAAAATTACCCTTAACTTTCTGTACCTCTAAACGGGGCGGGTTCATCTTCAATATGGATGAGTATTGTATCATCGTTGGACTGCACATAATCAACAAGTTTGCCATTCCTCAAAGACAGTAAAGTATCTATGCGGCCGTAGTCTTGACCAAATGCTACTCCGTATGCTGATACGACCATTGTAAGTAGATTCGCCGAAAAATGCCGATTGAAATGCCGTGAATTCCTATGTTGAGGCCTCATAAAACTCGTAAAAAAGTTTGAGGAATTCAGTTTGAAGCAATACAAGGCGGGCTATGATGCGCCAGGTTCATCCTTGCAATACAAGTTACTGTAGCAACATTAATCCTGCATCATAGTTACACGCGAGTACCATATCACCACGTAACACACAAACTTTCGTCCTGTACCCGGCATCGAATCGTTTAAAAATTTGGGTCTTCTAGATTTGACGCCCATCGAGCCTGAATGTAGTCGCTGACGATTCTAGAAGTGATGCGTCCGCCTATGCACGCATGTACGCGCATGACGCAGATCATCTAAGCGCGGACGCTATACTCGCAAGCTCCACTCTGAATGTATCCGCGTAGTACTTACTACGTTGGTCAGAATGAAACTGTAACTCACAGCCCCATAGCCCGGTGCATTTCGTCGCCGTAGTCGGTATAGATTTCATCGCCCGTCTTGATATTGCGAATGGCGACGATGTATACATGTCCACCATCGGACACATACTCTGCGTTGGGCTTTTTTCGTGAACCGTGAAAATCGCATGCATAACGTGCTACGCCCGACGTTGTCTTTGCGGCATCGATGACGTGGTTGTCGTCGAGTTGAAGGCCGTACGAGCCCATGGCATCTGCGCCATAACGCTTGTCGTACTTTGCGACGGTGAGTTTTTCGCCGGTGTACTCACAAATCTGTTCGTCTTTTTTGAACGGACGCATCGCAAAAAGCCCCATACCTGCAGCAGGGATGTTGCTCTTCTTTACGCTTAGGCCCATTTCAGATTTTGTATGTGGTCCGCAGTACGGGTGGGTTACTACGGTCTTGCGCTTGCATCGGCCATTCACGCCGCGATATGCACACTGTCTCGAGATTTCAACTGAATGACGTTTCATAGGGCGCGAAGATACGGCTCCCTTACTGTTCGACGTTCGTGTGCCAACAGTTCATCCACGTCAATCTTACAATTCGACCTCCGCAATAACGAACCAATTGCGTTCTGCTGCAGGAAAAAACTCTTGTCCGTTGCCGCCCTGGATGTAAAGATTGTCTAACACGTTGTTGATCTGCGTTTTTAGACGTAGTGCCTTGCACATGGGCAGATCGCGGATTTCGTACGACAACACGGCGTTCATTACAACGGCAGGGTCTATGCGATTGTCGAGGTATCCGACCGATGCAACAACTTGCTGTTGGTAATCGACGGGCGCCGAAGCAACGTCGCCAAACGTGTTGGTGTAGAAGGCGCCGATGTATTTGCCGACGAGGTCGAGCTTGAAGCCCCCTAGTGTTGCACGGACCCCTACGTTGCCTATGATATCGGGGAAACCGGCGATGGGTTTGTCTGCAAGATCTATTTCGCCGATGCCGGCGGCGGTTGATGCAAAGCGCCATTCGAGAACGCGGTTGCGACTGAAAGAGAAATTGCCCCAGAGTGTTAGGTCGTTGTCGTTTGCGCGAAGGACCTCGACGGAAGCTTGTAATTCGAGACCGGCATGTATGGTATGCGGCGCATTGCCTTCAATGGGCACGCCAAAGATGTCGCGCTGTCCGTTCTTTACAAGTTCGTTTCTGAAGTCCATGACATACACGGTTGCGGACGCTTGCACGGTGCTGCTCCGCCATGTGTATTGGACTTCGATGTCGAGCATGGTTTCGGGACGAATAATGGGTTCGTCGAAATTGTAGCGTGTTGCTCCGTTCGCAGTATCGACAACAAACAACGGAGTGCCTGCGCTGTACCATGCGTCGCTCGCAGCGTACAGGTTATTGCGCCGCGGTTCGCGCGATGTGTATGCAAGAGAGAGCAACGCGCTCTGGTGTTCATCGATGTTGAAGTTGATGCCTGCTCTAGGATTTACAAACACATAACGCACATTGAAGAGATCGCCGCCGTTGCCAACGGTTGTTCCTGATGTCGTTGCGTATTGCGTGAACTGTCCGTTCTTCTGTTCCTTTGTAAGTCCGTACCGATGTGTGACCGCCTGCAGTTCTGCGGTTACGGTAACGTCCTCGGTAACATTCCACATCTGCCTTGCAAACACGCTAAAGATGTCGCGCTCGCCCTGATAGTTGTAAAATTTATAATCAGGGTCGAAGCCAGGGGGCAAGCCCGCTGCGTACCGAATCTTGCCCCAGTGTTCGGAGCGATGTAGTCTTAGTTCTAGTCCAGCAGTTAGTTCGCCAAGCGAATTCGTCCACACCACACGCGGTATCCACCCGACCTGACGGTTGTCGACGTTGGCCCGCACAAGTGCATTTGTAAGCGCAAGCGTATCCGACAAACCAAACATCGATGCACTTGACCACGAAGCGTCGTAGTCGAAGAAGCCGTTACCCGTGTAGTAGAACAACGACGACTTGAACGTAAGGCTGTCGTCGGCAATCCATTCGTTCAGTATTTCGAAATGTGGTTGCGAGAAATTTTCAATTTCTTGTACGCGCCGTTCGCTTGTGTATGCAAGTGTGCGCCCCGTGGAATCGTAGCCGAAGCCGTTAAGGTTCGACCGACGTAGCCCCCTATCAAGCGCCCATGTACGAGGGAGGCCGGTGTAGGCAAGGCCGTCTTCGATCGGACCTCCGAATACATTTAGCTGGGTTGAGAAATTGTCGTTGAGCTTCGCGACACTAAAGAACCAGCTTGTTAAATCTGAATACGAATGTGTGCGATAACCCTGCGACTGAATCTGCGAGATACGTCCGTACAACGCGTACCCATCTACGTACCCGGAAGAAAATTCAAGCGAGTATTTCGAAAGTGCAGGCGTAACTGAACGGTCGAACGGGTTTACTGTGTTCTGTTGCGCGGGGAGTCCTTCTTGCCACCCCACGCCCGTAGACACGCGCACGTATTTCTTGTTCACGAAGTTCGACGTCGTCATGTTCACACTTCCACCAATGGCAGCAGCACCGTAGTTGATGAGTCCGGCCCCACGTTGCACCTGAATGTTCTCGAGGTTCGACGCTAGATCCGGAAAATTTATCCAATACACATTGTGGTCTTCGGGGTCGTTTTGCGGAATGCCATTGATGAGCACTGCAATGCGTCGTTGGTCGAAGCCACGCATCGTAAGGTTGGTGTATCCGATGCCGTTGCCGTTTTCACTGTAGAATGTTGTCGACGGCAAATCGCTCAGCAACTTGGGAATGTCCGTTACGATCTGCATACGCTCGAGCGTCGCACGTGTAATGTCGGTGAACACGACCGGTGCCTGACGTTCGATGGCACGTGTTGTGGTGACAACAACAGCCGGCGCTTTATAGATGCGTGCTGTGTCGGCAACACGTGAAGTGTCGGCAACACGTGTTGAGTCAGCGGCACGCGCTGTGTTGCCAACACGTGTTGAGTCGGCGGGTGTGAGTAGCGTGAACGAGAGAAGGAGTGTTGCGAGCAATGCAGCGGCTTTCGTAAAAAGATTACGTCCGCATAAAGCTCTTGGAGTGGGTATTCGTCCGCATTCCCTACGCCGGTATTAACCGGATCAGGTTCCAAGAGTATGATCTCAGCTGCATGGGCAGCACCTCTATGGGACGCACGAAGATACGCGAAACGTATCTTTGATGCTTCTATGGACAAATTCCTCGTTAAAGGTCCCGTTCGCCTTCACGGCAACGTGACAATCTCTGGTGCGAAGAACGCATCACTTGCTTTAATCCCAGCATGTCTGCTTGCGCCTGGTGTGTTTACGCTACATAACACGCCAAACAATCGTGATGTGTGGACGATTAGCAGTCTGCTCGAGACGATGGGTGTTGGGTATGCGTTTGCGGACAACACGCTAACGCTCGACTCTACGAACATCACGAGTCACGAGGCGCCGTACGAGCACGTGAAGAAAATGCGTGCGTCGATCTACGTGCTGGGTCCGCTCGTCGCCCGCTTCGGCAAAGCCCGCGTTTCGCTCCCAGGTGGCTGTAATTTCGGTCCACGTCCTGTCGATCTCCACCTCAAGGGGCTCGAAAAGCTAGGGGCTGAAATACAAGTCGAAAACGGATACATCGAAGCATCGTGCAAACGGTTGCAAGGCGCACATTTCCACTTTGAAATTTCGAGCGTTGGTGCAACTGTAAACATTCTTATGGCTGCAGTGCTTGCAAGAGGCGAGACGGTCCTATCGAATGCAGCAATGGAACCAGAGGTTTCGTCGCTTGCACACATGCTTGTAAAAATGGGTGCTCGCATCGATGGCATCGACACGGCAACGCTTACCATTCAGGGCGTAGACGAATTACATGCTGTGACAGAGACAACAATTCCGGACCGTATCGAAGCTGCGACATTTATGATTGCGGCTGCCATGACGAAGGGCGACGTTACGCTCGGAAGTGTGAACGCAGACCATCTCACCGCAGTGATACAGAAGCTCGAAGAGTCCGGCGCAACCGTCGTCGTGCGTGGCGATTCGATACGCGTTTCCATGGACACCGACCCAGAGGCTGTCGACATTACAACAATGCCGTACCCAGGCTACCCTACCGATTCGCAAGCACAGTGGGCTGCCTACATGCTTCAGGCGAAGGGCACATCGCGCATCAAGGATGTCATCTATCCAACACGCTTTGGTTATGTGCCCGAGCTTCAACGTCTAGGCGCTGAAATCGAAACGGGCGATGCGTACTGCCTCGTAAAGGGCGGACATCGTCTTACGGGTGCATCGGTAATGTCAAGCGACCTGCGCGCAAGTGCGTCGCTCGTCATGGCAGGATGTATTGCCGAAGGCACAACAGAAATTCTTCGCGTGTATCATCTCGACCGCGGATACGAAGCAATAGAACAGAAGCTCATGCGATTGGGAGCATCCATTGAGCGTGTCTCAACCGAAGAATTCTAAATCAATCTTGATTTTAGTTACACTCTGTGTTGCCATAAGTATCGCAGCGCAAGTTGTAGCTGTCGCACGCCTAGCGGCACCTGTTGCTATTGCGCCTGCAACCGATGCAACGCGTAAGAATTTACAGCGCATGCGGTCCTCGATCGAATCAACACGCAAACGCATCGATGCGTTGCAACGGCGTGAATCATCGACGATGAAATCACTGTCGACCTTTCAACGACAGCGGCAGCAAGTACGTCGCATTGTGCAAAACCTCGAAGGCGACTTGCGTGCGTTGCAAGACTCGGCATCGGTACTTGAACGTGCTATTCGCAATACGACATCAGCCCGACAACGAGTAGAATCGGCGTATGCCGACCTTGCGTTTGCCGCACTTTCGTACGACACCGAACATCCGAACATCACAGATGCTGGTGCAGGTGCCGATGGAGGCGCTAGCACAGATGCTCGTGCTGCTGAACACGCTGGTCTAGGTGCAGGCGATGCGTTCATCTTCGAACACATTACATCAGAGGTTACGAACCATCGCACCACCATGCTTGGCAGGCAAGATTCGCTGTCAAGCGAACAGCAATTACTAAACAATTCTTTTTCTGAGCAGGAACGACTTCTTAATGAGCGATCGGCAGAAGGACGCCGCCTTGCGAACACGATAGAAAGCCGCAAAAAAGAGCTCGATAGAATACGTGGAGATAAAAGTCTACTCTTGAAAGAGCTCGCGTCGAAGCGCGCAAGTGCCAACACACTTACTGGCATGATTCGAAGGCAAGAAGCTGCAAGCAGACTAAAGGAATCGAGACGACAGCTAGAAGCTCGACGTGACCGCGCTAATAAATCCAACAAGAATGCAGATGCGGCAAGGGGCTCAGAAGGGTCTCAACCAGTTCCACTGCGCAAAGGCGGATTTGCCGCGAACTCGTTGCCGTGGCCAACACAATCGCGCTCACTTATTCACGGCTACGGCGTGTACAGAAATCGCGAAACAGGTACAACACTCGATAACCCAGGTATCGATATTCGTTCGCCGATAGGGACGAGAATGGCTTGTGTCGCAGCGGGCGTTGTGTCTTCGGTGACATGGCTGCCGGGCTTTGGCTCACTCGTTATTGTCGATCACAAAAACGGTTTCCGCACCGTGTACGCAAACCTAACGTCCGTAACAGTCGGTATTGGCTCAGCCGTGCAAAGCGGATCTATCGTCGGTTCAAGTGGCGAAAGTATCGACGGACCCACAGCGCACTTCGAGATCTGGTACGGAAGAGAACGTCAGAACCCGCTTACCTATCTGCGTTAAGTTGACGTGTCGTTAGGCACGGCACCTACCAACTCACCAATTTAGTCGGCAGCATCTGAGTCGTTAAGTTCTTCTTCGAGTGCTTTGTACTCTTCGATTCTCTTGGCTGCTGTAGGGTTTTTGATTCGCGTGTACGAAGTTGACAACAGCGTACAAACTCTATTACGATATGCCTCGCGGCGCCCCTTATCCGTGACCTGTAGCCATGCGCGTTGGTCGTACGGACGCTTCAGTAAGCGTATCACATTGCCGGGTGACTTCGCACTATCGAGTGCGGCCTTCGTTATCAGATTCGACAGTTTGGCTTCGTATGTCTCGGAGGTGATCTTAACACTATCGAGTCCGAGTTTGTGAATCTTGCTCGATATCTGATTGTTAATAGCACTTACGTTTGCCGTGTCGAATTCATACACTTTAAACTTTGCAATCATTGCCGGCTTAAGGCGAACCCATGTCTGAGATTCATTTCCGGTAAAACCATTTGCCTGCAACGTGTCGAGCAACGATCGCGCATTGTCATACGACATGTTCGTTTCGACCAGCATGAGCGCGGCACGCAATGCAAGCGACCCGAAAAGCCCTTCGGTTTTGTCAACGTTTTTACGAAGCGCCTGACGTATGAACTGACCCTGATTATAAACACGCTGAAAATCTCCTGCGCTGTACGCCTGTCTTGATCGTAGTACGCGTAGAGTTGACGTCGCATTGTCTTTGTAGCCCAACATTTCGAGCAGACCGATGGCTTGCGAGAATCCGAACTCGACGTAGTAGTCTATCGACGATATACCTGCGATTTCGCGCACCGCCTTGAGATACGTGTTGCGTCCGCGATTTGCACGAACGTTTGTGAGCTTGTTAAGTCCTGTCGTATCGTCGAAGCCAGCATCGGAAGGTGTGTCACGCGGGATCGAGATAATCTCAACCACGCCAGAGTCGAGAAAGAAGCGAAGGACGTGATTTGCGTCGGCATGACCCATAGGATCGCCCAGACGCGAGTCGACACCAGTTATCATAACGTTTACAACGCGTCCGGTCGGAGCCGGAAAATTCTGTTGCTTAAGCGTTACCATACTGTCGTTAATAACAAACGTCGTGGTATCGATGCCTTCGTCGTTGAACTTTGTAGGGGTCTTCTTCATAGAGTCTACAGTATCGGCGCGAGTACTTCTAATTTCTTGCGGCGTTTCATCTGACATTTTTGGACAACCAACAATGCACAACACAATAAGGGTACCAACAAAGGCCCAAATCAAACTCTTCATTATTTCTCTCTCTCTCTGCGTTTTGCTTCGTCCCATAAAAGATCCATCTCAGCAAGGGTCATGTCTGAAAGTGCACGACCATCAACCTTTGCGCGATCTTCTATATGCTGAAATCTTTTCATAAATGTATTTGTCGTGCCGTGTAACGCCTCTTCTGCTATAATGCCTTCGTGACGTGCGGCATTGATTAGCGCAAACAGAAGGTCGCCGAACTCACGCTTTGCAGCTTGTTTGTCACCCGAAAGAAGCTCGTCGCGCATCTCCTTCATTTCTTCTTCGACCTTCGCCCAGACGTCTTTTTTATCGTCCCAGTCAAAGCCCGAATTCGCCGCCTTCTCTTGAACACGTTGCGCTCTTAGAGCTGCAGGCATAGACCGAGGGACGCCACCCAGAATCGACGTGCGGCCTTCGTTCATCTTAAGCTGTTCCCAGTTTTCCAAGACCTTTTGTTCGTCGTCAGCACGCTCGTTGCCAAAAATGTGCGGATGTCGGTTCACAAGCTTGTCGAACTCTTGGTGAATAACGTCACGCAAATCAAAAGCACCTCGCTGCTCTGCTATTACTGCATGCATTACAACGTGCAGCAAGAGGTCTCCAAGTTCTTTCGATAGTTCTACGTCGTCTTTGTCAGAAATTGCTTCGAGCGTTTCGTACGCTTCTTCGACTAGCAGGTGCGAGATTGATTCGTGTGTTTGTTTGCGGTCCCACGGACAGTCTGCTCTGAGCACACGCACAAGTTCGAGAAATGCCTCGAACTGCGACATCACGTCGGATGCATCGGTAGGGTGGGGTACAGTACGTAACGGTTGCATGGAGTTCAAAAATATCAATCGATAACAACGGCGATACCGCCAACGAGCTTCAGGCGATGCCATGTGAGTGAAACAGGTCCGTGTTCCGGACCGCCAACGAGGTTGTCGAGCACGTCTACGTCACGGTTCGTGAAGTACTTTCCGTCGCGCCCTACACTATAACTGAGTCCGGTTGTTAGCGTGAACTGCGGCAGTGAAAGCACAATGCCTCCGCTGAAGTGCACAATATTCCATGTGGCGATGGCAAGTGTGCTAGGCTCGTTTCTATCGAGCGCGCTGAAGTCGCTTGCGACGCTGCCGTGCCATGAGAGGACATCGTTCTGACGGTATTCGACACCGAAGCCGAAGTTTAGGACGCTGCGCAGATTCTCTCGTACATCCGGACGCACTGGAGTGGAGTTTACAATGGTATCGGGTTTCGTGTCAAGGAGGTCGTAACCCGGAACACCAGCGAACCATTCAGCAGAAAAGTGCAGGCGTGTCTTGTCGATGCGATGGCTGCCCCCTATCCCAATCGAAATTGGACTCTGATAGTAAGCGGGCAACTCTGTTTGTTTGAGTTGCGCGATGCGATCGTTCTCTGTGCCTGCGATCGTAATGCGTTCATACACCGAACCTCCACCGTAGATGTGCACGGAAGGCGTCGTTAACGAGAGGCCAGCCGTCCAATCGCCGTGCGTATACATTACACCGAATTTTGCAAGAACGCGCGCCGTGAAATACTGCACTTCGCTAGAATGACTAACGGAGCTTGCACCGTTGCTATCGAGTTTACCCACAAGAGCATTGCCTAAACGTGAGTGGGTTCGATAGGCGCCGAAGATTGTGCCGCCAATGCCTAACCTGTCGCCTATGGGACGAGATACGCAGACGCCTGCCCATGTCTCCGATAAATTTTCTTGCAGCACCACATCACTATGGCGCAGTGGCGTGCCTTGGTGATCGGTGATGTCGAATTCGAAACGATTACGCGTGAGTAACACGTATGTCCATTGAAACGCCGAGTTCGTATCGAATGGAACCTGACCTGCAACAAGTCCGGGACGCGGTATTAATGAGAACTGCGAGAGGTCGTGTCCGTCAACTCGATCGCGGTCGAGATTAATCTTCGAAATCTCGAGAATCTGACTACCTAGTCCGAGTCGCGGCTTCGTTGTAACCCCGATTGCACCCGGATTATAAAACGCGGCACTTAGATCAGTTACGCTGCCGATAACAGCGCCACCAAGCAGAATGCTACGCTCACCGAAGTGTGTGTTCCAATAGTGTGCGTCCTGTGCTCTTACGGTAACGGATGCTAACGAGCCAAACGTTACTGTGGCCAGCACAAAGAACATGCAGCTCGTGACCATGCAACGGCACAATCTTGTTACGAGGTCAGAAAGTCGAAGTGAGATCACGCCAATGGTACGACGTAGCGTTCATCTGGACGCTTTAATGCTTCGCGAACCCAACGACCAAGTTCCTCTGCAGTTCTGCGAACAGCAAGACGCTCTTTGTTGCACGGACCGTCGCCGTTAATTACGCGCTTGAACTCTGCCCAATCAGGATCGCCATACGTCCATACACCCGTGTCGGGGTCTTTCTTTAACTCTGGGTCAGGAAGGGTGAGTCCCAGCTCCCAAATCTTCGGCACGTATTGATTGAAAAACTGCTGACGCATATCGTCGTTCGTAGCCATTTTTACTTTCCACTTCACAAGCTTCTCGGTGTGAACGCTCATTTTATCGGGCGGACCGAAGAAGTGCATAATCGGACGCCACCAGCGGTTCAGAGCTTCCTGCACCATTGCGCGCTGCTGATCGGTACCGGTTACGAGCGCAACGACATTGTCGTATCCGTACTTAAGGTGAAACGCCTCTTCCTGACAGATACGTTCGAGTGCGCGGCAATACGGGGCGTACGAACCCTTAGAATTTGCAACCTGGTTAATAATCGCGGCCGCATCAATCAGCCATGCAATCACAGCAGTATCTGCCCATGTCACCGCTGGGTAGTTAAACACATTCGAGTATTTCGATTTGCCCGAGATAAGATCATCAATCATTCGTTCACGGGGCTTGCCAAGGGTCTCTGCAGCGCTGTACAAAAGTTGTGCATGACCGACTTCGTCCTGCACCTTCGCCATAAGGGCCATCTTGCGCTTAAAGCCCGGCGCGCGCGTAATCCACGTACCTTCTGGCAATGCACCAATGATCTCGGAATGTGCGTGCTGCTCTATCATGCGAACGAGCTGACGCCGATATTCGGCTGGCATCCAGTCGTGCGGCTCAATTTTATCGCCGCGCTCGATTTTGGCCTCAAAGGCAGCAAGCTTTACAGGATCGTCCTGTTCCTGGTCCTCGGTCGGACCTTCTACGATGCTAAGATTTCCGTACATGGCTTCTTACCGTTGGTGGTGTCGCCCCAAAGATAACCTTTACGGCTGTTCCTTCATTGCGATTACAGCGGCCCTTCATTGCAGCTAAGGCTGTTCCTTCATGGTCACGGTCGCCACGATGTACTTCCCAATTTCGGTGCCGTGAATGTTACCCGCATCACACCCTCGACGATAATGGATGCCACCATAGAACCGCGAATTCGACGCTTCGAGCGCAGCAGCACGAAACGAAGGGAATGAGCGGGGCTTCAACCCGAACGGAACCTCGGTACTGTCTATAAATGCTCGTTCACCAAAGAAATGCGTCAGCACTTCTGCAGCAGCAGCAGTAATCGTGGAATGTCCGCTTGCATGCTCTGGAAAGGGAGGGGTCTGAAGAAGGGGCTCCCAACGCGGATCGATATACTTATTTATATAGGTGACGGGTCGAATGAGATTGCCCTTAAATTTCTGTTCCCAACACGACGTAAATCCGTCGTTTAATGCAAATGCCACGGTCGCATACACTTCTATACATCGTATCATCGATGCCTTGTCGTCACGCAAGACCTGCATGGCAATATTCATCCAGTGACCACCCGGTGAAATCTGCCGCGAGTTAAAAATGAAGTGTCCGTGATAACTCGTTACAACAGGATTGTCATTCCAGAAGTTTGCTACCTCCTTTTGCTCATCGGTTGGTGCTTTACCTATATCATATACTTCCATGGCTGCCCGATAAAATTCTGAGCCAGGTTCCTTTGAGAATGGAATACTCGGAGGGACCGTAAACTGATTCACACTTCTCAATGCAATCGTTCGCACATTTCCGCAGTAGGGTGACAACGGTTTTGCAAAATTTGGAGGCGTTGGCTCCCAGCACGAATCACAACGCGGCCACTCCCAATCAGGCAAGCCCTGTGTGCGCGCATAACCGTCAGCTTTAGCATAGGCGAGGATTGACTTACCAACATCGATGCCGTATTTCTTTGAACGTGCAAATACATCGGCTGGTACCTCGGCCTCGAGTGCATCAAAATGTGCCTTTGCAAGGGAGTCCGAAAATCTTATTCTGTAAAGAAGTTTACCTAGTGCTGTTTGATATGCTGCAACGGCGCTAACACGCCAGTCGTAGGTTTCTCTTGCATTGGGTTTCGGACACTCTGCGAATGTATTCAAGACCCCTACCATGCTGCGATATCCTGGCGTACCGTGATACGCAGCTTGATACGCCGCAAGGTTTGCATAGGAGTGGATGCGAGCTGCGATGGGCGGGGCGAATCCGTCCTCCATGATTACCTCGATCACAAGTCTATTCCACTGATGTATAATTTCGGCATCGGTGGGTACAGACCCACTATAGGACGGCACCGATGCGAAGCACAGAATGGTTGCTAGAGAAAGGATGAACTGTTTTGGCATGACTTTTTTTTGAAATAGATAAATGACGATGTGCTAGCGACTTCGCACGGGTGGTCGCTTGCGCGTTATCGCTGGAGCCACAAAACATCGGGGCTGTCCCCCATTTACTGCTGCAACTAGTAGCATCGAATCGACATCCCACTTCATGTGCACGATACGTCGTGCGACTTCGGGGACAACAAAGCCCGACGAATCTGAACGCCACTCGGTGTAATTACCCTTGCCGTCACCAAGTAGAACAAGACCGATACCGGCATCATAGGCCACGATATCTGGGTCCATGCCCCTACTGTTCCCCACAATCACAAGGTCTAATGCACCATCGCCATTCACATCCCAAGCGTCTACGTCGTTTATTGGGGCAATCTGAGCAATATCAGGCAACGCGCGGAACGTGAATGCGCCACCGTCATTCACCAATATACCGGAGGTGAGCGTCGATGATGTGCTTTTTAGTACATCTCCCGTGAAGCCCGCGGGAATCAGGTCTGTAATTCGCGCACTGGCGAACTGACTGTGGAGGTTAAAAGATCGGGTTAGAACCGGCATGTGTTGGGTAACGGCAGATTTTCCTCGCGTCGGACGCCGCACTCCATCGGGCACGTAGGACATAAGTGGATCTATACTTCCGTTGTCGTCGAAATCTGCTGCAACCATTTCGAGCGGAGCGTTTTCGCTAGGTGCAAATCGACAGTTCAATCCCATGTTGCCAAGCACAATGTCGTCGTCACCGTCTTTATCGATGTCGGCAACCGTCGCACATCGCCACCAGCCCTCCAGCCCCTTTAGTCCGACCCCTTCCGTCACCTCCGAAAACATGCCCTTGGTATTGCGCCACAAACGCGGCGTCATCCACTCGCCAACAACAAGTAAATCGAGATCGCCGTCCGAATCGTAATCAATCCACGCGACATCCGATGTCATGCCAGCAGTACTCAGCCCAGGCGCAGCGCTTTCAGTCACGTCTGTAAATCGGCCCTTGTTGTTGCGTAACAGCACACTCTTCGGAATAACTGGAAATCTTCCGGGTACAACACGGCCGCCAACAAAGAGATCGATGTCTCCATCTTTATCATAATCAGCAGCTGCAGCACGAGAGCCAGCAATAAGCATCGATGGTAGTGCATCTTTCGATAGTGTGAATCGACCCTTGCCATCATTCAGGTATAACTGATCTTCGAGCTCAACATCGTCTGGTTCGTATTCATTGCCACCAGTTACTATAAACGCATCGAGGTCTTTGTCGCCATCAGCATCGAACAGCAACACGTCGACACCTTCAGACTCTATTGCATTGTCGAAGCCGGCATCGGGTTTTACTGCGAAGGTGCCATCTGCAGATTGTAGAGCTAGTGTCGTGACACCATACTTTGCACCTGTACATAGAATGTCCGCGCGTCCGTCACCATTCACGTCGCCAACAGCTATACCAGGTCCGTCCTGCGAAAACCTGTACGGCAACAAACGCTCGCGCTTAAAGTCGTCGTACGAATTCTCGCGGTGCTGAATTGGCAGAAATGTGCTTGTTTGTAACGTCATGTAAGGGGCTGCGACATCTGGCTTCCAGACCTCTGCTGTCGAGGCGCTTACCAATGAAGCGTATGAGACGTCGACCGTTGTGTTTGCACGGACGTTACGCATTACTGAACGCTTGCCGTCAGGCCAACGAATTACAACGCTATCTGCAACTGTCGCAGAACCAAGTCCGACATGAATGACAGGGTCGCTTGTCGATTGGTATCCACGTCCTAACTGCAATTCACGAAGTATGTGCACGCTACCTGCATACACATCGTATCGTGTTCCTACGCCTTGCCGATTACCGCCGATACCAGTGGTTCGAAACCGCAGATAGTTGTGACCAGTACCGCCATCCTCAACTGTCATGTTGCGATACACAAAGGCAGAAGTATCTGTACAGTTTACAATGATGTCGAGGTCGCCGTCGTTGTCCATGTCGGCATATGCTGCACCGTTCGAAATAAGGCTGTCTGCGAGACCGATTGCTACTGCTACATTCTCAAATCGGAGGCCACCTGTGCCGCGAAACAGGTAGTTTGGCCTTCGCGATCGTGGTATCAAGCGATAGTCTAACGCAGCACCTGCATTGTTCGCAACAAGGTTGTACACGTAGTCCTGGTCGCCGATGTCGCGCTTGACGCCGTTTGTCACAAAAATGTCATTGTAACTATCGTTATCAATGTCAGCAGCAAACACCGTCCAGCTCCAATCTGTGGCAGCCATTCCTGCCAGATAACAGATGTTGGAGAAGTGTTGAGAACCGCGGTTTAGCTGAAGTGTGTTGTTCACGCGTTGGGCGCTGTCGAAGAACGGCCCGTAGATAGACATGCCTCCGAGTTGCGTCATGCGGCGTGTGTGGTCTTCGGGCAACATGTCAACGGACATTATATCAAGCAGTCCGTCGCCGTCGGTGTCTGCAATATCGCTGCCCATCGAAGCCGACGACATATTCTGAAACGATGTCGAGGCACGATCGGTGAACGTGCCGTTGCCATTGTTCATCCACAGGTTGTCGCGTTCTTCAAAATCGTTCGCAACGTAGATGTCTGGCCAGCCGTCGTTGTTCAGGTCGCCGATGCTCGCACTAAGACCATAACCTTTGTCTACTATACCAACCTGCTTTGCGACCTCGGTCCAACGGCCGCTGCCATCATTCCGAAACAACATGTCGTTGTCACCAGGATTAAGGTAGCCCTGTCGTCTGCCTCCACCATTACGTGTGAGGAAGATGTCGATGTCGCCATCACGGTCGTAATCGATTGCAGAAGCGCAACTCGATGCACCTTCAACGCCAAGCCCCGTCTCAAGACCCCTTTCATCAAAGGTGCCATTGCCGCGATTCACAAAAAACAAGTTTCGGGCCGGACGTCGGCAGACATAAATGTCGACGTGTCCGTCGCCGGTGAGGTCGGCCATCAAAACTCCAGCGCTGAGCTTAACATCGGGGAAATCGAGTCCGGCTTGCGTTGTTACGTCCTCGAATTTCCAGTTGCCTTTATTCAGAAAGCACTTGTTCTTGCCCTGCGTACTTGTGAAGAACACATCGAGGAGTCCGTCGCCGTTAATATCGCCAACACCAACGCCACCTCCGTTATACGCATAGAAATCGCGCAGAACGTTAAATGTGTCCGATTCGACAATTGGGTTTGCGAACGAAATGCCCGATTGTTCCGGCTTAACGCGTTCGAAGCGTTGTCCGCTAGCGGTCGACGCAACGAGTACGAGTACAAGAAAGAGAGTTGAATAAACCATGACACACAGACAGATTATGAACGGGTATGCAGACAGGTTATGAACGGGTACGCGGACAGGTTATGTACGAGTACGCAACAGAATCACAACACCGACAAGGAAAAACAATACGTTAGCGCTCCATGCAACCATTGCAGCATCGTAGTCGGTTGACACGCCAACCGATTGCACAATTTTTGTGAATGCAATATATCCGAATGAAAGCCCCATTGCAGCAGCGATGTGCACTGCAACACCACCGCGTCTTCTGACGCTTGCAAAGGGCACAGCAATTAGCACAACAATTGCATTTGCTACGGGGAAGGCCCACTGACCGAAGTATTCGATCTCCTGCCGTCGCGTGTCCTTGCCACCCTTTTTCATGGTTGAGATGTAGTCTTTCAGTTCGTCGAACGTTAGTTCCTCGACGTTGCGCTGCAGGCTAATAATCTGATCGTGCCGTATGCCAAACGGGACAGTCGCATTTCGCAGATCTGACATAACAATTGTGTCGCCACGAAACACTCGTTGCACAGCCGTTGGCATCGTCCATACGGCTCGCGTCGTGTCCCACTTCATCATAGGCGCATCGATGCGCGAAAGAAGTCGTGGTTGGGCTTCGCTCGAATACGTTTCAATGGTAACGGTTCTCGCTTGCCTCGCTGCTGCGTCGTAGCTCGCAATAGAAACGTTGCGAAGCGGCGAGTCTCGGAAGTACAACATATTCAGCGACCCGCCCCCTGTGCTGCGTCCGAGATACGTTCGCTCGATAGTAAACTTCTTTGCATTCGCCGCTGGCACAACCCAGCCATTGAAATAGATCTGACCAACACTCAGCAGAACACCAAACAGCAGCAACGGCACCATAAAACGAAACAGGCTTTGTCCGCCAGACCGCATCGCCGTGATTTCATTTGCGCCCGAAAGACGTCCGACCGTAAACAGCGAAGCCAGCAACATGCCTATCGGCAAAAGCAGCTTAAAGATATTCGGCAGGTACGAAACGTAGTACGTAAGAATGACTGAGATCGAGGCCTTCTGATCGAGAAAATCGTCGAGACTTTCGAGGAGATCGACGACGATGAAGATGATGCTTAACGCACCCACAGAGAAGATGAGAGTAAAGATGAACTGACGTAATACGTATCGGTCAAGAAGCACGGTCGGCCTTTCCATGACGGGCGCTCATGCGGGCAGCAACATACGTAAGCAGCCAGCCTTCAACCATAAGGGCCACCATCACGACCAAGACTACGTACAACACCTCACGCATTGGTACGCTCGCCAACCAGTGTATCTCGGCTAACAATAGGCTGTGTGCTACCGCTATCACCACGCTTGCAAGGGCAGCCCCTGCGATAGCTGCCGTTGCACACACAAGAAAATGCGGTAAGGCTGTAATGGAAGGGGCGGCGCCAAGGTCGGCGCCAACGGCGAGATCGGCACCAGCATGATGTACTTCTGCTCTAAACGAGTACACAGTCGAAATCATGATGAGAAGAAGAAAAAGTCCGGCGCCAACAATCACCGCGAATTGTAGCTCGAACCGACGCTGACCTAGTTGCGCAACGTATGAAGGCGACCACGCAACACGCACGAGGTCGTCACCGACAATCATTGTTACGAGGTGATCTGTTTCAGTCATGCGAGAAGCATGTGCTCCGCGGGTTGTCATGCTCATGCGAACACGATGTGGTAATCGCACAACATCGTCGAGATCGTTGCCCTCTACACGCAGTCGGTTGCGGTACGAAAGCCAAACCCGGTCCCCCGAGTCAAACGAAGTGTTTTGAACACCTGGCAATGAGGAAATGGATTTCACATACGACACGATAGTAGAATCTGCTACATCGTCCTGCACAAACACGTCCATCACAACATCCCGACTCATCCGATCAAGGTCGTTCCACGCGGCCATGGTCCACCAGAATGCAAGCGCAACAATAAGCGTCGTAAGAAACGAAACCATCGTCATGCGAAGTACAGGACGTATGCGGAATCTGAGTACACGCTTGAATGCCATCCAGTGGAACCAGGCCCTCATGCACGACCCCGCACACTGCGCACAAGACCTTTAAAGTCACCAACCGAACGCCACACATCAGACCACGGGAATGGTACAAACTGGCGAGCGCCGATGGTGCATAAAATGCCGACGACCACAGCGTTTACAACAATCGCAAGACCGACGAGCTGAGACTGACCCAGCTCGCCAATGACAAACAAAGTCACAACGCTAAGCACCATACCGATTGCGGAATACCTGACGACTAGAATGCTCTGTCCGAATGCGGCAAGTATCGATGACATTAACAGAAACGGCATTGCGAGAGCGGCGAAAATTAGAACGTTAAAATGGGTTACTACCGGAGCGAATTTTGGCCCTAGTAGCATCGGAATGATATAGCTGCCCCCCATCTCGAGTGCTATCAGTACAACAATTGTTGGTATCAATGTTAGGCTGATTGCTTTTGTTACCAGGGCTCGCATATCGGCGTCTCGATGTTGCGATCGAAGTCGCACCGCTGCCGGATATAACAGTGTTGTTGCTGCATCGAAGGCTTGTTCGAAAATTCTATACAGATTTTTTGCCTGATTGTACACGCCAACAATTGTTGCACCGAAATAGGCCTGAATAATGAAGATGTCCAGTTGCTTTGGAGCACTATTTAACGCAGTTGCAAGTGCCAGCGGAACGCCAAACCTGACGTACTCCTTCACCGATAGCTCGCCCAACCAGCCAAACACAAGGTCTCTTCGCGTCATGGCTATTGCAACGAGCGAACTGGCGGCCATGCCAATGAAGTCGATCTGAATGAGGTCTTCGACGGTATGCAAACGATCGTTAGCCGCAAACCAGAACGTGAGAACCGTCCGCACAGCAAACCAAACAAAATCCACGATGAATAAATCGCGCATGCGCATATCGCGATAAAGGAATTTTAGACAGAACATGCGCGGCATGGTCAACAAGCAATAGAGCGGCAACATGTTTGCCACCGTCGCGAAGCGCGGCTCGTTAAACAAGTATACAAGCGGACCCTGCAGCACGAGCAATAGCCCAACCGCAACCAACACAATCGAAACATGAATTAGTAGCGCCAGAGTGTTGACGCGTTTTCTATCGTGTGCACGGACTCCGAACTGGATGATGCCTTGAAGTGCCGATCCGTCAGATACAATCATGATGTACGTATTCAACTGTACCAGAAATGCAAATACACCCACGACGTCGGTGGGTAGTATGGCAAACTGAAACAACTGAACAAGACCGTACATTACGTACAGCATCTTGTCAGCAAGCGACCACGATATTTTTCCGAGGTGTGACCTAACCTTCATAAGCAACAAAACTACCGTTTACTGAAGCACGGAAATGGTCCACGTTGTCGTTGAATTCGTAACCCCAATACATAACACCATGTTTTTTCGGCTAATGCCGTATGCGGGAGAAAAATTGGCCTCTTCGAGCCAGACCCTTTCGCCCCCTGCCACCGTCAGCGTCGCAATTGCAGTGCCATCGTTCGAGAAGATGCCGTTGTCAAACGTGACATCTTCGCCCAATGGGAACCTGATTGCACACACCTCGCCAGCCCTGTAAGCATACGTGTCTTGGCAATGCAGCGTCTTTTCGCCAATTCTCAGTAATCGACTGTGCGGATTTCCAAACCCATGATGCCGACCTTCCCATTCCTCGAGATTGCGCTTCAGCACCGTTGAATTGGTGTTGTCGGGCATCATCCAGAAGAGTCCTTCGTCGACATCCTCTGGCCACGCAAGCTGCTCGCGTCCGTCAACACAAAGTGTTGCATGTGCCGCAGTCGATCTGTCGCGGTTCCGACGTATAGGGTCGGCGGTATAGGTCATACATCCCGAGTCGATAATGAGTGGTACGGCGCCGACAGACATCGTAATTGCATTACGGTCGTTATGTGAATGTCCGCCCTTGCCCCACTGTCCGACCGGACCACATCGTGCTGTTAGTGTGTAGAGCTTCTGCTGGTACACATCAAGTCCGAATGCCTCGAATGCAGTGTGCGTATTGTGTGCACCTACGTAGTCGTTCATGAACACCGGTTGCGATTGATACCCGCATAACTTCACGGCCATGCCATCATCGTTATCACCGATCAGGGGCATGCCGATGCGTTCGAGCGTTGCAAGTGCATCAACTCCCTTTCGCGTGCGTTCGAGCCATTGCGACGAGCATGCAGGCACAACCTTCGGATGTGATTTGTTAGCGTGTCGCAGCAACGCAGTGCCCTGTACATAAAAATCGATGACATGTTTATGATACCCGGTGCTCGCTTCGAAGTTCATACCGTCTGTCAAAAACTGTACTTCGAGTTCCTTTTCAAGTCCATGCACTGCAGGCTTTAGCCAACCTGCTGCCTCTGCTGTGTCGACGTACACGCCCGCTGCAAGCAGACCAAATAAACATCCCACATAGTGTGACGTGCGCATGCCGCCCGACCATTCAGAAGTCTCTACAAGAAAACGCGCATGGTCTACGGCAGATGCAGCCACAATGCGTTCGAGCTCTTGGTCGACGGTGCCTAGCTGACGCATCCAGTCCGTGGCTGTAAGCATGCAGAACAGACGCATTCCAACACCCATCGGGAACGCCCACTGTATGCCGTACGCAGGTGGGTTGTGTGCTAGCACATCAACAATCTGGTTGCGCAACTCACGGTGATAACGTTTATCGAGTGCGAGCGACATCCAGTGATGCATACGCGACAGTTCATGCGGTATGCGAATGTCAGGTGCGACCGAAGCGTCTTCTACATGTTCGTGTTTCTGCGCGTCTGCAAACCATTGTAGTTCGGGCCAACGTACTCCTGCAGCAGGATGCGCATTCCAGTCAATTGGCACATAGTCTGCATCGAGCATCGCAATGCGCTCTCGCATATCACGGAACGTTTCGGCGTGCACGTATGGTGCATGCCATTCTGTACCCGCACGTCTTGCACCAAACACAGAATCGGCGACTGTTATACGATGTTCTGCAATCGATTCTAACCAAGTTGATAATGTACCGCCATGCTGCTCATACTGCTCATGCTGCTCATGCTGCTCATGCTGCTCATGCTGCTCATGCTGCTCATGCTGCTCATGCTGCTCATGCCACGAAGCCGATGGCATCGGAAACAGATTGTGTCGCAGGGAAGGGGCTTTTGAGAGGGGGCTGTAGGTGGTGCCTCGACTTGCCGTTCGACGCAACGCAGCATACGCTGAACGTTTTTTTAGGGCAAAAGCAAGCTTACCGGGTGCAAACTTGAGCACCGGTCCGGCCAACAATCGCAGTCGTGTGAGCACGTCCATCGGCCGCAAGTATACGGCAGCCTGCGAGCAACACGTAGACGCCACCCACAACAACCTATCTTTGCTGCCTATGTGTGGAATTGCAGGCATTGTAGACAAACAGTTGTCCGAGGAAGAACTGGCCCGATTGGGTCAGCGTATGCTCGCGAGCATGGCGCACCGCGGACCCGATCACCGAGGGACGTGGTGTACGCCTCCGGTGTGGCTCGGACACAATAGGCTTAGCATTATCGATCTCTCCAGCGCCTCGCATCAGCCGATGTCGTACCGAGAGCGTACGATGACATTTAACGGAGAAATTTACAATTACATCGAGCTGCGAGCAGAGCTCGAACTCGATGGCTACCGGTTTACAACCACGGGCGATACCGAGGTTGTCCTTGCGGCGTACGACAGGTGGGGACACGATTGTGTAACACATTTCATTGGAATGTGGGCGCTTGCCATTTGGGATGACGCAGCCCAAGAACTCTTTATGTCGAGAGACCGATTTGGCATCAAGCCCCTTCATTATCTTGTGACAAACGGACGTCTCTACTTTGCTTCAGAGATAAAGGCATTAAAAGTGTCGCCGTTGTTCCGCAACGACATCAACGAAAATCAGGTTGCACGCGGCTTGTATCTCGGCTGGATGCAACACTGGGAAGAGACCTATTACACACACGTGTATGCACTGCCAGCTGCACACAATCTATTGTGGCGCAATGGCGAAGTAACAACGTGGTCGTATGCAGACATTGTCACCAACCAACAGACAACTGCAACATTCGAAGAAAGCACCCATGCGTTTCGAGAACTGTTTCTCGACTCGGTAAAACTTTGCTCGAGGCGCGATGTGCCTATGGGTGTGTGCTTGAGTGGCGGACTCGATAGTACATCTATAGCAAGCATTCTTGCTTCATCGGCAGACGAACACGAGGTACTCACGTTCACTGCGTATTACACTGGCAAGGACGAAGTAGACGAACGTCCGTACATCAACCACGTCCTTGCCCGCTACCCCTCTATTCGTCCGCACTACATCTCGCCTTCCGACGCAGACGTAGCCGAAGCGCTCGACCGTATTGTGCCAATGATGGACGCGCCAATGCCCTCGTCGTCGTACATCTCGCAATACTTCGTCATGCAGTTAGCCGCACGTTATGGCGTCAAGGTTGTACTCGACGGACAAGGCTCTGATGAAATCATGGGAGGCTACATGCACTCCATGTATAGAGTAGTTGCCGATCAGTCGCGTGGTATGCATATCGGAGCAGCAATTGCAGAGATTAATGCACACGCAAAACGTCAGTCTTACCCATTCCGGCGCAAAGCAGAAATATTTGCAAAAAGTTTACTAACTGCTGTACGCGACGAACCTGCATTGTACCGCATGGAGTTCGAACGCACGTACCCGTGGTTAATGAATAAGTCGTCAAAGTCGGTTCCCCTACACGTAAAGTCTCCTAAGGGTCCGAAGCTCAACGCATTCCTCTACAACCTTGTGAACGTCACGTTGCTGCCAACACTTCTGCATACAGAAGACATCAACTCAATGGCATTTTCGCTCGAGTCACGCGTGCCGTTCCTCGATCACCGCCTCGTTCAGCTCTGCTTTAATATGCCAAACGAACACAAGGTGCACCGCGGCGAAACCAAACGCGTGTTACGCGCTGCAATGCACGGCATCGTGCCAGACCAGGTACTCGACCGCAAGGACAAGACGGGCTTTACCACACCCGGACACATCACGTGGCTACGAGGTGCGTTATCACATCTGTTGCAAGGCGACTGGAGCGAACTAAACGGACTTGTTGAGCAAGGGGCGCTCCGCAAGGTGCTTACTGAATATCACGCCGGCGACAACTCGAACGCTCTGTTTGTTTGGCGTCTCGCTATGCTCCGTGCCTGGATGCGCACAGTCTAAGCGTTTGATGTGATTACTAACAAAGGTTAGTACGTGTCAAGTCTAGCGAATCAACAACTGCGAAACGTCTCCCAAGCGCAAGACAAATACGCCGTTTGGCAGACCCCTAATTACAAAGCCCCCTACTACAGACTGCACATCATATTCGAGGGTGCGTCCCATCAGATCTGACACAACCAGAAACGACCCATAATTCGGAAGCGACCCAGAATTCGAAAACGACCCGGCAACGGGAAATTGATCTGCAGAAAGAATTTCGATTTCACCATCGCTTGTGACGCGCACGTTGCAACGCGTGTATGCACGTGTTTCTAGCACGGTGAACGAAAGCGGACACGCGATCTCGCCACATGCAGACAAAATGTAAAGTGTGTCCGTAAACACACCGGGTACAAACGCAGAAGCACATACAGACACTGTTGCCGATACGTTGCCGGCAGCAGAAGGCGACGTGAGTACCGGGAACTGAGCAAGTGGCGCACTTATTTCCACTCCACGAGCCATGCGCGCACTTAGAATTGGAAGGTCGATGTCCGATTTATTCCGAACAGGAACGAAACCACAAACTCTCTCCGACGGAAACACAGTGTCGAGCTTTAATGGGGCTCCGTTAGGGGGCAACGACTCGAATGCGAGAACGGTGTCGCCACGAAAGCGCGTTGTAACACTTGCAGTCGACATACATCCGAGATCGTCGTAGACAGAGAGCGATAGCGTTCGTGCAGTGCGTACAACAATTGTTTGTGTCGTGTCGCCATTGCTCCACGCATAACGCGTGTGCCCTGCTGGTGCGTCAATTACGACGCTGTCGCAGAACGGAGGTGGATCGGCAAGAGTGAGCATTGGTAACGGACGCACTGTTACGACGATGCGAGCAGTATCGACACAACCATCGGGGTATGTAATGATTGCGGAGTAGGTGCTGGTTGTTGCTGGTGAAATGTTCAGTGTATCGCAGTTCACACACAACGTTGTTGCGCCATCGGTCCATGCAACAACACCACTACCACTTGCAACGAGCGTTGCGCTTTTGCCTTCACACACAATTGTGTCGTCGCTCATCGAGAACAATCGAAAAGTCGGCTTCTGCGTTGCTTCGTTTATGATGTTGTTATGCGATGGATTTCCCAAGCCACCTTCTTGTCCTTTTACTGCACTTCCTCCACCCGCATACGACGTAGTGTTTTGATTTAATGGGTTGAGTGTGCCGAAGAGTACAACACCACCACCGCCGCCACCACCGGCAATCGCTGGAGAGGTTGCATTGCCTGCTGCGCCACCATCGACAACAATAGTAGGAATATTTATAATCGACAATGCAGCTATAACCACTGCGCCTCCGGCTCCGCCGCCACCGCCGCCAGAAACGGGCGACTGCTGACCTCGAGCACCGGCAAGACCTCGTGCTGAAATCACCGCTCTATCGTTGCCAACAACCGTTGTTGGTGCATCGATGATAACGATGCCGCCACCCCGTCCACCCTTTGCCAATGCATTGCTTGCACCACTGCCTCCCGCGCTTCCGCCACCGCCGCCCATAAAAAGCCAATTGACTCCAGTGCCATAACTAACAGGTGGGCTTGTGTGCCCAGTGGCCAAACCGCCACGTCCGTAATGCGCACCGCCCGAACCGCCATTCCGTTCACTGTTTGCATCTGCTCTCCATGCGCCACCGCGTCCAGCGGTGGCGAGGCCCCCTGCCACACTCACTTGATCTGTGCGAGCAATGCCATCTTCTTGGTCGAAGCCCATGCCATCGGCAGTGATGTCGGCGTCGAGTACTAACGTGTTGCGCACGCTGATTGCGAGTACGCCGCCGGTCTTACCATCCCATGGCGGACATGTGAGCGTAGCACTTACACGTGCACTCGCATACGAGGGAATGCGAACTAGCTGCACGCCTTGTTGGGCTTCGAATGCACCAAGCATTCTGAATTGCAAATGAAGTCCGTCCGCACCAACAACTGCATCAATAACATTCCGCTCGTACCTACCTGCTCTGTTTGCGGCCATGATGCTGCCGAATGTAGCACCTGGTGTTGTGTCGGCTGTAACACCCTTCATCTGAATGAGCAGCACCGTGTCACCGACTGCAAATCGCTCGGGGTTTTCAACGCGCACGATGTTCGGACAAGGCAAGACTGCCGTCACACTACTATAAACGTTTACTATCCCTGAAATGTCAACGGACTGAGCATTCGATGTGGTAAGACATGCCATCAAACATGCTATCATACTTACGGTCACACATGCCATCACACACGAGCTCACGCATGCGGTCACACATCGCGTAACGCGTCGTGCGACGCCGAGTATTTCCCTTGCGAATTGCGATAATCGTTGCATCTACCACGAAAATACCCACGACAGCCTCAGCGCACACGGCGCGTGATACGTTGCATGTCGGTCTCAGCGTCCACGGCGTGCGATAACGTTCAAGTGTGACATGAGACTTTCGCGGTATCGATCGGAGATGTCGACTTCGTCGCCGTTGCTCATACACAGACGTTGTTGTTTTCCTCGAAGCACCCTTCGTACGTGAATCAGGTTCACCAGGTGTGAGCGGTGAACTCTCAGAAATCCGCGATCGCGGAGTGTCTCTTCGCAATCGCCAATCGACCGTGATACAATGATTGCCGGGTCGCGCTGAAAGACCACTCGTGCGTAGCTGCCTTCGCCGTGGACGTGGACGATCTGTTCGCACGGACGTATATCGATTCCGTCCTGAAGTGGCAGCGCAATCACGCGTGCCATTTGTGCAGAAGGTTCGCGCATAATCATCGACGACGTGTTTCGTGATGCGTAGGTCGTCATTCTCCGCGTCGCCCGTTCAAGCGCGGCCTCGACGGCAAATGTGTCAGCCGTAGCCAGCAGGTAGTGCACTGCACCTGCTTCGAACGCATCGACGGCGTAGCTCACATCCTTCGTAAAACATGCAATGATGGGTGTTCTACTCGGAGCGGCAAGACGCACATAGAGCAATGCCCCGCTGTCAATCGATGGGTCGTAGAAAATCAGGTCAGGTCGCAACTCATCGCACATCATCTCGATGTTGTCTGCGTTGTCAGTTTCAGACACAATGCGCACATCGTGGCCTATGACGCTGGCGAGCAACAGGTGGAGACGGGCGGCTCCATCCGGACGCAAGATGCAAAGAGTGCGAAAGGTCATAATGAGGTTCCGAATAACGTGCGTGAGGTCACAATGAGGTCGAGCATAGCGAGTACGAGGTCTTGGTCTGCAACATACCCCCTGAAAAACACGGTGTTTGTTACATGCCTTCGCAGTATGTCACATGCTGACATACTCCGAATGCACCCTTAGCCAACACACACGGTTCTGAAGTGGTGCATCGAGCAGGCGTAGATTCGCACAATGTATTCCGCCTTCGTTCCGCTCATCCTTATCCTGGCAGCGGGTGTGTGTTTCCGATTTATTCCGGGAATACCACCGGCAGCCGACATCCGACGCGTGATAGGCTCTATCGTCCTAAACGTCTTCCTGCCTGCCCTCACGTTCATCGCTCTGTACCGAGCACCCCTAAACACCACGTTTTGGACCGTGCCTCTAACCTCAGTCGTTGTAACCCTCGTTGGACTTGCTGCAGCCTATCTTTTCTATGTCCGTTTTCTCCATCGGCTCAAACCGTCACACCGCCTCCTCACAAAACCAGCCATCGGTTCTCTTCTGTTAGCCTCGGCATTTTGTAATGCAACCTATCTGGGATTGCCAATTGTTACATCGGTTATCGGACCTCATGTGCAGCAAGTGCCTATTCTGTTCGACCTGCTTGCAATGACGCCCATTCTGTTTGTAGCAGCTACGTTTATCGGAGTCGAATACGGCAACGGAGTTAATGGTCAGCGTGTCGGCCTCGATCAAGGCACACAACGCCAGAACCATTCTATCGGCTCCGCACTTGTGCAATTGCTAAGGCTGCCACCACTTTGGGCCGCAGCAGCAGGTATTGCCTTAAATGCAGGCCATGTTGTCGTCCCGCTAGAGTTAACAGCAACGTTCGAAACCCTCGGCCGCACTGTATCGCCGCTAATGATGTTTTCTGTTGGATTGGCACTACGCATTCCCAACCCCAAGCGCATTCCTTACATCGTGCCCGCTGTCTTCATTCGTCTTGTGTGCGGTGCTCTTGTCGGCTGGTTCATTGCATCGCGCATCATTACCGATGCAGACATTTTCAAAGCCACCGTACTCGAAAGTGCCATGCCAACGATGATGCTTACCATGGTCTTTGCAGACCGCTACGGACTCGACACAGAACTTCTTGCAGATGCCATTATATTGTCGACGGTATGTGCAATGATCACACTCCCCCTCCTTGCACACTGGCTCTAATTCACAAGACTTTCTACCCAACAAGAACTGCATACTTGCAAGTAAGCGCGAGAAGCTCCCATGAAACTCCATATCGCGAATGGCGATGCTCAGCTTCCTGAGCTGCAATCGCTCGGGCTCGAAGGGCGCATCATCCCTTGGCGCGAGGCACTCGTGGACGGTCCGGTGCGAGGCGCCCTTGCAACCGAAGACTTCTGGAGCACACGCAAAACATTCGTTGAAGGGGCGTATGGGGCTTCTCCTGCTTCCTACGAAAAAGATATTATAGAAGAGTTTATGAAGATCATTCATATCGGCTCTTGGAACGACATCGTCCTTTGGTTCGACCGCGACTTGTTCTGTGTTGTTAACGCAACGTTCCTCATCTACCACTTGCGTGCATCTCACGCCATGGGCACACACATTACGTGGATGCTCGACGGACAACCATTAGAGCTCACGCGCGACGATTTGGCGTATGCAGCACAGATGTGGCGCGCCTATGCCGGCCCCGAGCCGCGCGAACTCGAACGTCTCATCAACAAAGAGCCAGCAGGCGCCTTGGGCTTTGTCCGTGACGCATACGCCTTACACCTCCACCGCTTCCCATCAGTAGACACCGGCCGCAGCCTCGTCGAAGAAACCCTTCTTAGCAGTGATGACCCACAGCCCCTTACCCAATTCCTCCGCGAACACAACGAAGGCTACGGTTTCGGCGACGTGCAGCTCGAGCGCATCATGAACCGCCTGCAGCCTGAGTCCGGCTCCCCAGTCGTCCTCGGCGGCTACTCCCCAACCTCCGACACCGACCTGCGGTGGGATGCGAGCGCCAAGCGTTTAGTGGCGGTTTAGTGGTGGACGCTGTTAGGACGGCTGAAGCGTGTGTGCAGCCAGTGTTAGCTATGTACGTTACAGCGAAGTGTTAGTGTTGCACGATCCAGCTCACGGAACTCACTGCCTTAGGCGTGACAATCTGAATGACGTAGAGTCCAGTCGCCAAACCACTAGATGGTAGTTGCATGCCATTCACAATTTCTTCTCTCTCCAATGTGGAGGTCCACACACGATTCCCGGTCGCATCATAAACATATACAGTACCTGACGATTGTGCACCCGTCCAGAGTAGTGTAGCGAATTCGGATGATGGCATCGGCGCGATGGATGGCGACGAAACGACGGTAGGTATGTTCTCCTCAACATCGACAGTTCCTGTACTATTAGTTTCGATTGACCATGATAGCACTTCATGCTCCTTGACGCCGTAGCCCGACCCACCTGTAATTCCAACCCACGCTGAACCATCGAGTCCGAGTGAGATTAGGTTAGAGATACAGGTCGCAGGTATGGTGAGAAGCGGCTGTGTGAACGTTGGAATGGTATCGAGATATACATCAACCTTGAATTCCTTGAAATCGACCCGAGCGTAGTACACCGTACCATCGCCGCGAAGATTCGTACCTGCGGGAGCTGTCCCAATGGTGTACCCTGCCTCATGTGTTGACTTCAATTTTCTGTTTCGTTGCGCCTGAACCGCAATCAGACTCGATGCCTGCTCAGTACCCTGAGGTTTCATAAACGTATTAATCTCAACGGCGATAGCGTTTGTAATGTCCTCATACCCCAAGCCTATGTTTTGTGTACCCGTTGGCGAGGTCGCACCGTTTTGAATTACAAAAGCAAGACCGTCTGCGCCCGTCGAGTTTTTGGTAGGCTGATTACTACCAGGATTGTTGGTGAGTCGGAACGAAAACGACGTCGAAACACCAGTCTGTAAACTGATTTTACTCTTACTCCAGATCGCACCTGTTTCAAAATCGCTGTCTGCCGTCAGGCGTACTGTGGATGACGGGGTCAACAACGCCGCGCCAGACGCGTCAACTGTCTTGGGATCGAGCATTTTACCTATGAGTAGATCTTCGTCGATAGGTGCACTTAATATTTCGATGGCCTCCGTGACGTCATTGTCCGTCTTTGCACCACCGATAGCGAGGATTGAACTTGGCGTTTCGCCATCACCTTCAAGAAATATTGCCATCCCGTAGCGACGGCCGATGTTAAGATCGGGACCTTCTGAGACCTCACCAGTAAGGGTGTTAATCCACGATGACTCCGATGCAGAGCCACGTGAATTATTTTCGCCAGCAAACGCGATGAGCGAATCGCCAATCCATGGCAACATGCTGTGTCCCTTGACAGAAGTTTCAAGTCGACCAGTTAATGCAGTAGCGCTATCGCCATCGATATAATAAACAATGTCAGAAAACTCACTGTCATATAGGTCAATTGAGCCTCCAGAAATAAACGCTCCACCAAACACCTGCACACCTTCGGCAAGGGGCAATTGATGGGGCAGGTCGAACGCTTTAGTCCATTCGTCGGTCACTTCATCATAATAGTACACGTCCTCGAATCGCGGACTTCCGGGCGCACCTACACGTCCACCAAGGATGTAGACGCTACTATCTACCATCATTACTCTGTGATTTGTGAGCCTGTGCGGGTGAGAGGCAACCTTCGTGCTGGTGCCTGTCGAAACATCAAAGATTTCGACCGTTGATGTTCCGGCAAGACTCGCATCGCGACCACCGACTATCATTATCCGATGATCGTCTAACACGATCGCTTGATGCTGACGACGACTATACATCATTGAGCCAATTGTTGCCCATGCTTCTGTCACCGGATCGAACTCTTCTACTAGCTTCGTCATTCCAGAATTGCCATCTGTCACGCCCCCTAGGACTACAATTTTCCCGTTGCTCATTTTGACTACTGGTCCATCAGCATGTCCGACAGCTGTTGAATCTATATAACGCACCTCTCCCGTCTTCACATCTAGTAGTTCGCACGAACGCAAAACCCGCGAGCCGAAATTTTGAGACTCTGGGAAAAAGTCCGGGAAGCCTCCAAAAACGATGGCCGAAGTAGGCGAAACCGCCGCAACATAGCCGAAGGCTCGAGGTCTGCCTAGGCTTCCCCACATCTTCCATTCATGCGCAGAAGCAGAGTAGAGATTCGAACTAAGTATCGCGAGGAAAATCAGGGTTTGTGTGAGCTTTATCATTGAATAATCCAAGCAATAGATTTCAGCGCATTTAGCATTGAAATCTGAATGATATAAAGTCCAGAAGAGAATTCACCTGCCGGCATTAATACACCTTGCTCTAACTCGAACGGAGTGACATGTTTGGACCAATGTAGGTACCCAGTGGCATCATAAACACTAACTGTGCCAGAGGAAAGCATCCCGTTCCAACGCAAGGTTGCGATGTCGAGAGATGGCATAGGGACGATTGAGGGTTGACCATTTAGGACATCTTCGCTTTGCGCATCGTCAACTCCGACTGTACCGATGTTGCAACCCTGAATCGTCCATGACAGCAACTCATGTTCTTGCACACTAAATCCAGTTGCGCTGGTTATCCCAATATATGCAGCTCCATCTAGGCCCATCGAGATTAAGCTTGAAATGCTTACATCCTGAATTGACAGCACAGGTTGTGTAAGTGTCGGCATCGTGTCTAGGTATACATCTACACCAGAGTCGTTAAAATCAACGCGGGCGTAATACACTGTACCATCAGAACGCAACACAGGTATATCAGATGTTAATCCGAGATTGTACCCTGGCCTATGCCATGGTTTTAATTTTCTGTCGCGCTGTGATTGCACTGCTACGTGACTAGCGCTAGGATCTGAGTATGAGGCATTAAGGTAGGAATCGAATTCTACTGCGATTCCGTTAGTTATGTCTTCGTAACCGATGCCTTGTCCGGATGCACCCAATGGTGTGGGTTCTCCATTTTGAATAACAAGCGCAATCCCGTCGGCGCCTGGCGGACCACCATCTGGTTGTGATTTATCAGAGCCATCAATGAATCGAAACGAAAAAGACGTTGACAGTCCAGATCTCACAACCACTTTACTCCTGTACCAGACTGCGCCTTTAGAATACTCAGTAGTTCCAGTCAGCAAGACAGAAGGCTTCGATGTAAATCGAGCAGCTCCTACTGTACTAGTCGTCGAAGCGTTAAGCAAAGATGTTGTCGAAGACTCAGAGCAAACTCCGGCAATGAGAATCTCAACAGAAGGTGTGAGCGAGTTTCCACTAAGGGCGCCACCTATTGCAAATACGCATGGTGGAGTACTTCCATCCCCATCTAGCTGGACAGCCATGCCATATCTACGTGCTACATTCAACTCTGGTCCCAGAGAAACAACTCCTGTAATCGTATTAATCCAAGAGGATTCCTTAGCAGAGCTAGAGAAGCCGTTTTCTCCACCGAAAACAATCAGCGTATCATTTACCCAAGACACCATGCTATGACCCTTTACAGATGTCTCCAGGCGACCTGTCAGTGGTGTAGCGCCAACGCCATTGACGAAATACACAACATCAGAAAACTTACTATCCGCCATGTTAGTCGATCCGCCTGAGGTAAACATCCCTCCGAATACTTTAACACCTTCAATCAGCGGCATCTGGATAGGAAGCTCAAATGCTAACACCCAATCATTAGCGGGCTCGGAGTAGAAGTAAACTTTTTTAGAGCGCGGATTACTAGGAGCACCCTCTCTGCCACCGACGACATAAACGTTGCTGTCGACGATCATGAGTTCAAAATTTGTGAGCTGATGTGGGAATGTCGGAAGTGCCGTACTTGTGCCTGTGGTTAAATCAAAAATCTCAGTCGTCTGAGTTCCAGCCCGATCTGGTCCCCGTCCACAGACCACCATAATTCTATGATCATCAATTGCGATTGCTTCATGTTGTCTACGACTATACAAAAGGTTTCCTTTTGACGTCCAGGTCTCTGAAGCTGGGTCGAATTCCTCGACCAGTGTTGTCGTATTCCCATCCCCATCAGTCAGCCCGCCCAACACAACAACTTTACCGTTACTCATCCTCACGACGGGTCCGTCTGCATGCCCAACAGCTGTGGGACTTGCTTGTCGAACAGTTCCAGTCTTCACATCTAAAATTTCACAAGTTTTTAACACACTCGATCCAAATACTTGGGAAGTAGGGTCAAAATCAGGGAAGCCTCCAAAAACGATCGCCGATGTCGGAGAAATTGCAGCGGCATATCCAAACGCCCTTGGCCCCGAGAGATTTCCCCACTGCTTCCATTCATGCGCAACAATTTTAGACGCCGTGACGCCTAGGGTCATTGCCAATACGATAATGCGGAAAAGGTTCATCGTTGTACAATCCATGGAATCGACTTCATCTCAACGTCAGTGGATATCTGAACTATGTAGAGCCCAGATGACATCTCCATCGCAGGTATTTGAATACCGTTAATAAGTTCTGATGACGTGGCATTTAAGGTCCACAGTCGCATTCCTCTAGCATCATAAACATTTATAATAGCGCCAGATGCAGCATTAGGCCAACGCAATGTCGCGACGTCAGAAGACGGCACAGGAACGATGAATGGTGTCGACGTCGGTGAGACCAGCTCCATCTCTTCACGTTCATCCAAATTTGTTATCAGAGCGTCGCATCCTTCAATACTCCAACTGAGTAATTCGTGTCGTTCCACACTAAAACCAGTTGCGCTAGTTAAACCGATCCACGCGGCACCATCGGCATCGAGGTCAATTAGAGAACTGATATCGGAATTAGGAATGCTCAATACAGGCAAATGGAATGTTGGCACTGTATCGAGGTAAACGTCGATGCCTGCACCCGTCGTGAAATCAACTTTAGCGTAGTAAATTTTGCCAGTCGCCTTCAGCTCGGGCGCCAAGTATGTCATACCTCGCAAATAAGGGGCTCTATGCCAAGACTTGATCTGTGTGCCCTTGGCTGACTGCACGGCTACATGACTACTGGCTGGATCTGAGTAGGAAGCGTTTAGGTACGAATCGAACTCAACGGCTACAGCATTCGGAATGTCCTCGTAACCGATTCCTTGGCCAGACTTTCCTAAAAGAGAAGGGGCAGAGTTTTGAACCACAAAAACAACACCGTCAGCACCTTCTGATCCACCGTCGGGTAGGTCCTTGTCAGAACCATTAACAATTCTAAAGGAGAAGGATGTCGTCAAACCTTGACGAACGGAAAGCTTACTCCTATACCAAACAGCTCCAGCTGAATACTCGGCTGTGTCTGTAAGTAAAATTTTATCTTCTTCGATACGAGCCGTACCAGCCACCCTCAGTAGCGATTTGTCAGCGAACAAGTTTTTTGGAGCTGCGCACGGCAAGTCTAGTACCTCGACGGTGGCTGTGTTGTCGGTGGAGGAACTGTTACCAGAAATTGCGAAAACGACTGGCTCATTAGCATCGTCAAGTACGCGTACCGCAGCAAAAAAACCGCGTGGAATATTCATTGTGGGACCCGGCGATGTTAGCCCGGTCCCGACGTCTAAGAACTCACAAGTTGAATTGGAAGACTTATCGTTGTTCTTGCCACCCATTATGAGAATTCTATCGGCATCCAATTGAACGGCAGCATGCCCGCATCGAACCACGGAAAGGGAACCAATAGAATCGAACGACGTACCAATCAACATTGAAATATTGTCCACATAATCGTCAACTGAGTTCGACTCCGCGTGTGCACCACCAGTGATAAACACTTGTCCGTTGTCCATCCTTGTCACGGTGGGGTAATAAATTTTACGACTCATCACACCAACCGAATCCCAAGTGTTATTCTGTCTGTTATACTCATGTACGACAGCAGATCGGTATGAAGTCGGACCTCCGGATCTGCCGCTGAAGCATAGTATATGGCCATCTGGAGTTACGACGACTTTCGCATAACTCGTCACGTAAGGGAAGTCAGCAATTCGGGTGGATGCTCCCGTCATCATGCTGAAAATCTCGCATTCTCGCTTCACACCGTTCCCAGTTCCGTTTCGACCTCCAATGACGATCACTTCTTCGTCATTGATTGCAGCTGCACAAATTTGAGATCGGGAAAAAGTCATAGAACCTATTGGGCGAAATAATCGTGTTCTAGGATCAAATTCTTCGACGATTTTTCCTAACTCAGCATCCGTCCCGCCAAAAACAAGAATCTTACCCGATCTCATAACTATTGACTCACAAGATCCCCTGGGAATCAACATTTCGGGTCCGTCGGACAGGGTTTTCGTGCGACCATCCAAAATGGTGGTGTTTGCTCCACCACCTCCAATAATAATTGCCTCGTGCGCTGATATTGGATGGGCTTTATGAAAAACCTTTGCGTCTGGCAAAGATCCAATAACCCGCCAGCTGGACTGCGCACGAGCCGACATTGGAGTAAAAAAAACGCCTGCAGTGCACAGGACACAAACCAATACTAGTCTGAATTGCATAACTAAACCGGCTACGGTTAGGGTGAACATTGAATACGCGTCACAGTTGCTGCCGCTACTCCTAGGTAACATCGCGCTGCAAAATAGCAATGTAAAACGGACGTAGGACGATATCGAATTCTTACCGTCGATAGCACTGATCATCCAGCTCAGATCTTAACTTTGACGAAGAGCCTTTTTAGATACTTCATCCGTAAAGCAAGCAGTACCTCACAATGATTGATGACATTCAGGACAACATCGCCAAGCACAACCGCATAGCAAGTGAGTACGATCACCGCCATCCCGAAATCTATAATCAAATTGAGCAAGAGCGGCTATTGAGTGCAGTGAATACGTGCGTTAAGTATACAGAGCAAGACCCTTCCTTATTACGAGTTCTAGACTATGGTTGCGGAGCAGGCAATCTCAGCAGAATTTTTCTGAACCTGGGTTGTACCGTTACAGCCGCAGATGTGGCTCCTGCCTTTCTTGAAGTTGTACGACAACGAACAGGCTACGCCCCTAATCTTATTACAATACCACTCAATGGCAAGAATCTTGATGGTGTTGAGGACGATAGTTTCGACATCGTAGCTCTGTACTCGGTACTACATCATATACCAGATTATTTGACCGCTGTTGCGGAATGCATAAGAGTACTTCGCCGAGGAGGCATTCTATTTATCGATCACGAACACAATGGCGAAAAATGGGCGCCATCCCCTTCATTACTTGCGTACCGACATCTCACAACTAGGCGAAACACCGTCAGTTATTACCTCCGCAGTTTACTATCACCCCGCTGGTACGTGAAGAAGTTTAATAAACTACGAAATCCGCGTTACCAGGATGAGGGGGATATTCACGTTTGGCCAGATGATCACATCGAATGGGAAGCGCTAAAGGCGATGACAGAGGGATTGAGCGTGGAGGCCGTTGTCTATGCTGATTACCTAGGATACGAGCCCGGCGTCAATCCCTTCATTTATGATGCTTACAGAATGAAATGTTCGGACATGAAACTTTATATGGGGCGTAAACAATAACTTGTCGTGATTACCAACCCCACTACCCCATCGATGTTTTCAGTGCGTACAAGTCTCAGTGTTCAGATCTTCGCGAGATGATCCTTCAAAAACGAAAAGCACAGTTCATTGTGATTATTAACAGCTGTGTCTCACATGCATACTAAACTCTTACTCTGTATTATCGCAATCGTTGTGCTTGTTGGCTGCTCTCCAAGGAGTCACCAACGTCGCCGACGTTGGGAAGTATTTCGGGAAGAACAATTGATGGACGAACCCTAGAGGCTCAAGGGTCTGTGCGAATCATCACAACGCCGCCGTCTTCGACGATCCTTACAGACTCAAGTGGGCAATTTGTAATCGCAGATGTCACACCCGGACCGTATATCATTGTTGGTAATTACCACGACTCGGCCACAGCACAGGCAACCGTACATGTTGTTGCTGGTCGATCTGTCCAGGCAGATCTGGTGCTGTTGTTCGAGCCGCTGACTAAAGGTTCTATCCTTGGGAAGGTCAGAAATGAGACCGGGCAAGGCATGTCTAATGCTAGCATTACAACTGTACCCGTTTTACAAGGTGTAAAAGCTGATATCGCTGGCACGTACATCATGACAGGCGTCGAGCCTGGTCCTTATCGGATTATCGCACGCAGCGGTAAACTTTTCGGAGAAATTGTTGCCGATGTTATTGCAGGTCGCACAACAATTGCAGACATCAGCATTCGAGAGCAGAATTTCGATCTCGGCTGGATCGTAGGCCGCATTTTTGACCGTGGAAACGTGGTGCCAGATCTAGAGGTCGAGTTACTACAGACGAATGAGAAAGACACTACTGACTCACAGGGACGTTTCTCATTCTCTAACGTCGTGCCAGGAGTAGCGGCGTTGCGCATCAATTTTGCACCTGGCACTGGACGACAACACACGACGTCTGTCACTTCTGGAACCGCCTCGATTGTCACATTAGATATTGGGTTTCCAGAAGGCGTTTCACACGACGATCTCATAGCATTTTACCCTGTCAACGGAACAGGCACCGATTACAGTGCCAATGGCCTAACTGGTGAAATCATTAATGCTACGTTTGGTACAGACCGACACAGTACTCCAGGCGCAGCACTAGTCACAGAAGGCAGTATTGATGCTGGATTGATAGTAGAGCACGTTCCAATCTTGAATGTACTGCCATTAACGATGTGCGCATGGGTAAGGATCGATGATCCACTCATCGCCAATTGTTTGGTGCTTGGTAAGAACATCCATCCAACCGGCGATGGTTATTACCTGACTATAGAGAATAAAAAAATGGTGTTTGGGTATGTGACCAACGGATATTCTAATGGCTTTAGAGGCGACCTTGAAGTTGCATCCAATGCATGGTTTCACGTTGCAATGACAATATCTGCAACATCGGGCACGGCGTACATTAATGGGCAACCATACAGTATGGGCAAAGTCGGCCCAAGTACTACCAAGGTTACTACCACTGGACACTTCCGTCTAGGCAGTCATCAGGTTTCAATTGCGGGTGCTAAAGGCTTTAAAGGGGCGATTGATGACGTCTTCATTTACAATCGGGTTCTCACCCGTGACGAGATTCTAAATCTTATTCAGGTCAGATTCTAGCAATCTTAATAGTGTGAAACAATTCTAAGAGCTTCTTTCCTCGTGCATCCGATGAAAATCGCATCGCATAAGTTCTTGCTTCCTGCCGAGCATCAGATTCTGCATTGATAGATGCCATAACACCTTGCGCCAACTCGATATCAACTTCTCCCCTATATCCCGCATTACCTGTTACTTCAGGCAATGCGCCACCGTTTGTAGTGACAGGTATACATCCACATAACATTGCTTCGACGACGGCCATGCCGAAGGTTTCTTCGATGGAGAATTGACAATAACACGATGCACGCATGAAATACGGAATGATGGTGTCGTGTAAAGAGACGAAGCCGGGGATGACGTTGACATTCTCGACACCCAGAGCGTCTGCTTGCGCACGGTGTAACGCGGCGCCGGTCGGACCTATGATGACGAACTCGACTGTTGGTACAAGACGTGCCACTGCTATAAAACGGTCGAGTCCCTTACGGACATACTCTGTTATGCTGTTGCCCTGCGAAACTGTAATTGCTAATGGTTCGCGTGCACCGGTTATTTCAGCAGGAAAGCGATCAGCCAAAATACCATTGTAAACTACTACACTATGTGCGTGTTTGCCGTTTGTAAGCATGTGCAACTGACGTTGTGCGTATTCGGAAACGGGCAACACGAGAGAAGCAAAACGGAACGAATTGCGGGCGAAGAACCAGCGTAATGGACGAGCCCGTGCACCATATCCTAACTCAGGCAACCATCCTACATCATAACCACCTGCGATAACGATTGCCTGCCTTCGCAACAAGCGAGCAACTAGGATTGGAATGAGCGTATGATAGTCTGCGAACCAACAATAGAGAACATCAGCGCGCAAAAGTTGCACGATCGTTCGGAACGTGAGTGATACAAGTGAGACCCCTGCTTTGAGACCCTTACCGAGGATGGTGTCGAGTGCGACAACAGTGTGGGCCTTGCTTAACTCTTGAATGTCGGTCTTGACGAAGGACGAGCGCAACGGACCCAGTAGCAGGATTCGCATGCTCTACAACGCGAGGTTCAGGGTTTTGAGGCGGTTGAATTCGTCGACGTTCGTGAGCTCGTGGTGCAGGGGCGTGATGGCAGCCCAGCCTTCGGCTACGGCGAGGTCGTCTGCGTCGGGGAGAGGTTCGAGAGAGACGAAGTCGCCCGTGAGCCAGTAGTAGGGCTGGCCCTGGGGGTCTTTACGGACATCATACGAGTCGTTCCAGACGCTGCGTCCCTGACGTGTTACGCGTAGTCCCTTGAAAGCGTCGCGTGTTATGTGGGGCACGTTTACGTTGAGCAAGGTGCCCGCAGGAAGTCCAAGGTCGCATAACCGGGACGCTACAGAATGTGCTACCTCTGCGGCCAACGTCATGTCGCTTGCCTGATTGAACGAGTCGAGCGAAACAGCCATCGACGGAATGCCCATGAGTGTGCCCTCTGTTGCCGCACTTACAGTGCCAGAGTAGATGGCGTTCACCGATGTGTTACTGCCGTGGTTGATGCCACTGATGACCATCGATGGACGCTCCTCGAGGAGCGTGCTGACGGCAAGCTTTACACAATCGGCAGGTGTGCCGTTAATGGCGTAGCCGAGCATCGTACCTTCACGATAAAACGGAGTTGCACGCAATGGCGAAGAAACTGTGAGTGCGTGTCCTACAGCACTCTGCTGACGGTCAGGGGCAACAACAATTACTCTGCCGATACGACTCATCGCTTGCACCAAGGCTTGAATACCCGGTGAATCGATGCCATCGTCATTTGTAACTAATATTAGCATTAGCTGAAGAAAATCTTGCGCAATTCCATGACGAGAATGCCAGCCATGAGCGTAAGTAGAAGGAAAACGCCGACTTGTTGAATGCGAATCTTCACCTTCGTCGAGAGCTCTCTGCGCAGCACCGATTCGATGGCAACAATAAGCAAGTGGCCGCCATCGAGACCCGGTAGTGGTAACACGTTCATGAATGCTAGTGACACAGAAATGAGCGCCATGAACGATAGGAACGGTACCGCACCTGCTGAGAAACTCTGACCAGCCTGCATTGCTATGGTTAGGGGGCCGCCTAGTGCTTTATCTGGAGCTACTACACCACGGAATACGCGCTTCAGCGTAGACCATATAAGGTCTACAGTGCCCAAAACGCTCTTCATGCCCTGGCCTGTTGCTTCGAACAGATTGTAATCTTTGTGATCAATTGGTCCGATGTACGCTGCTCCTAACGCAACACCAATGGTGCTGTCAGGGCCTACACTTACTTGTGAAGAAAGGATAGAGTCTTGACGCTTTAGTGCAAGTACAATGGACTTTCCTGCATTTGAACGGACGATGGTCTGGAACTGCCGCACAGAATGTATGGGCTGACCATCCGCGGCGATAACAGTATCGCCCGCTTCGACATTGGCACGACTCGCCGGCGAGCCAGGTGAAATTGCACCAAACACGAGCGACATGGCAATGTCGATTCCGAGACCCTGCTGGTCTGCCAGACCCTTGACAATGTCGTCT
>JAWXBR010000028.1:0-5245 GCA_034440235.1 bacterium | reverse complement strand
GTGTATTATAGGGGAACAATTTATAAATAATTCCATCCCTACTAACTTCGACCGTTGCGGGTTCGGCATACGTGCGAGTCGAACTAAAGAGGAATGCGTTTTCGAAGACTGTGAAGTCCGCACCCGGACCGTCTACCACAACGTGGTTTGAAAACCCAACGGTGATAGTTCCACCATACCCAATCGAACACACCGATCGCGGATCTGTAACGGGCACAGCGGTGTCGGCCCGTGGATCTGGCACGCCAACAATGTTCTTCGGAAAAAACGCAGGGGTTTGTCCGGACGTTTGTTTTGTGCCAGGTGTAAAAGCGACTACAGTGTCGATACTTTGACGTTCGTATTGCGCCGAAGAATTTGAGAACATGAGTATGAACATGCAAAGGAGTATGCACATGTAGAAGACACACCGGCGCAAGGTCGAGTAGGTTCGATTTCTCATTTCACTTAAGTATAGATTGCAGTGAGAATCGAGGCAGTTCTGGACATCTGGTGTTTCCTATATTTTAAACGGGTTACGTCGATGATTCCGGGAGAGAATGATTCCCGGAATCAGCATTTCAAATCTCTGTAAAATTTAGCGTAATCGACGCCCATATCATACGCCCGGGCATCGGATACCCTCGTACAACCACATACGAAGCGTCGAAGATGTTCTGCACACTAAGGCGGACTTCAGCGCCTGCCTTGCCAACGCTGCCGACAGCTCCGATGTAGGCGGAAACCAAGTGGTACGGGTCGAGAAGGCTCGTAGGCTCGCCTCCGGGCTGTGAGTAACGGTAGCTTGTGTACTGCCATTGCGCTCCGCCAATCCACGAGTTCTCTTCGCGCCAATGCAATCCAACAGCAATCATTTCAGGTGGCGTGTACGGCAGCATCGTTCCGTCGAGGAACGGTCTGCCTGTTTTATCGCGTGCATCCTGCAGTGAATAACTCCAGGTGCCCATAAGTCTGTTGTCTAACAACGATGCACGCACTGTTGCTTCGAGACCGAGGTTCTGAGTGCGTCCGACGTTCTGCGCACTCGTAATTACCGGACTCACCGGCACCGAGAGAATGAGATCATGCGTAGACATGCCGAACACATCTAGGTCGACGGCAAACATTTGCGAGATGATTGTTGTTGCGCCAACAGATACGGTGTGAGCACGCTCTGGGCGTAATGTTGCAGTGCCGTAGTTGAGATAGTAAAGTTCGTTAAAAGATGGTGGACGAAAGTTGAAGCTCCACGAAGTGCGGATTGCGGTACCAGAAAACTTCAAGCCAAGCCAAGCCTCCGTTGTAGTTGATGGCGAGTCACTGTCGCGTTCGTCTTGCAATTCCCATCGCAATGCTAGAAGCGGCGAGAGAGCTGTGCCTGCATCACTGAACGCATCGACACGCAGAGCCCCTTGCACCGAGAGCCCCTTACCGAATCTGAAACCGGAGCTAGGCCCGACTAAAGGTTCGTCGTTATGCCCGACTAATGGTTCGTTGCCTGGCCCTAAGACGGAGTCGAGGTGTCCTTCGAATGAAGCGGTGGCGTGTATGCTACGCCGTGCGACAAAGTCGCCGACGTCTGGTTGAAGTCCACCTCCGCGCAGATCGGCATACGCTCCTTCGATGCTGTATTGCTGAACAACGCCTGCGGTAGAGCGCATGAAAGTCATCGATGCATTACCATCGCGCAGCATGTACAGTTCGTTTAATCCACCAAGTCCCCTGAGGTTTGCATCGGGGTCACGATAACGTTGCTCGAACGCACGCACAGATGCATTCGAGCGCAGCGTCCAGTCACTGCCTAGTACAAGACGATGCCGAAGCCCGATCATACCATCTTCGTCGTCGAGGCGGGCACGCGTTTGCGATGTGTTGCCCTGCACAACAGCACCCGGCACACCGCGCTGCGAGGAACGTCCGAGGGCCAGCACATACAATTCGTCGAAGTCGGCACATAAGAAAAGGTTAAGATTTCGAGCATCACCGTTTTCGCGGTTTAGGCGCTCTTCATTACCAAACGCATTAAACGTATACGGGAACGAACCACGCGTTGTGCTGAGCTCGACGGCTGCTCCGATGCGCGCTACATCTGTTACAACTCCTACGTCGACATGCGATCGTTGCTCTTCGAACGATCCCTCTGCAAACGAGGCATGTGCTGAAGTTGAAGAAGGCAGCTGCATGTTCAACCGCACAACGCCCGTAAGCGCATTAGCGCCATAAAGTGCAGATGCACCACCACGCAACACATCGATGCTGCCTATAAAGCTCACCGGAATCGTCCCAAGATCAACTTGTCCGTTCTGCGCACTCGTCAGCCGAATTCCATCGATGAGCACCAACGTTTGTGCCGACGAGCCACTACGTATCGACGCAGTCTTCAAGCCCCCTAACCCACCATAATCGCGAACAAACAGTCCCGGCACACCTTGCAACGCATCGGACACTTGAACCGGAGCGAGGCGTTTCATAAAGTCAGCAGTAAGCGTCGTCTGCGGCATCATCGCCTCGGAGCCGCTCGTTAGGAAGCGCTCGGCATCGACTACAACACCCTTCACACGATAGATGGTTGTGTCGCCACGCTTTGATCTTGTTGCTGTTGAATCGCTCTTTATTGCTGTTGAATCGCTCTTTGTTGCTGTTGAATCGCTCTTTGTTGCTGTTGTCGTGTCACGCAGCGCATACGACGCATACATTACATGGGGCATGACGATGAACGAAATGATGACAACAAGCAAACGGCGCATGTTCAAATTTACCCAGCATTGTCAACTCAGATCTGATGATCTAGGCTAAGGGGCACAAAGGGGCTAAAGATGTAAGGCTGTGGTAGTTCACGGGGCGAGTTGGATTGTTTGCAGATTCTTCGTAGTTACGCGCCGTCACGTAACCACTAAGGAGGGTTCATGAAGAGCTTTTTCAAAGTACTGGGGCTAATAGTACTTGGAGTTGTGCTAGTAATTGCGGGTTTTGTTGGCTTCATAGCGATGTCGGGGTTGCCAGAGTACCCCGATAAATTGAAGAAGGTGGATCTGAAGGTGGAGGTGACGCCGGCGCGGGTGGCGAAAGGACGCAAGATTGCAACGATGCTTTGTAACCAATGTCACTTCGACCCAGCGACGAAGAAGCTTAGCGGTAATGAATTAAAGGAACTGCCAGCGGAGTTTGGCACTGCATTTTCGAAGAACATTACGCAGCACCCAACAAAGGGTATTGGCGGCTGGACTGATGGTGAGATTGCGTTTATTTTGCGGACGGGGGTTCATCCGAAGACCGGACTCTACGTTCCGCCGTGGATGCCGAAGTTCTTGCACATGGCCGACGAAGATCTTAAAAGCGTTATCGCATTTCTCCGGAGCGACGATCCTCTCGTAGCACCATCGGATGCCGAGAATCGTGAATCCTCTCCAACACTTCTGGCAAAGGGGCTTGCGCGTTTTATGTTCAAGCCGTATGACTATCCCTCGGCACCTATACCGCTGCCGGATACTTCGAATCCTGTGTCATTCGGCAAGTACATAGCATTCAATTACGATTGCTTTACGTGTCATAGCGGCGATTTCAAGGAGATGGATGTTCAAACGCCTGAGAAGTCGTTGGACTTTTTTGGTGGCGGCAACAGAATGGGCGATATCAACGGAAAGCTTGTAACAACGCCAAACCTTACGCCTGATGAGGCAACGGGCATTGGTAAATGGACGCAAGATCAATTCATGCGAACTATGCGCACAGGCGTCAAGCCTGACGGATCGGTATTCATGTTTCCGATGGTGCGTGCAACGTACTTAACAGATCTTGAGCTGCGATCGTTGTACGCATACCTGCGTACGGTGCCAACAATTAATAAGGCCGAAGTAGCGAACGACACGTATGCAGATGCTGCAAATGGTTCGCGGGGACGTCAGCTGTACTACAAGTACGAATGTGTGCGATGCCATAGTACAACAGACAGCGGCGTTGTAAGTGTTCTAGGAGCAAACGAGAAGTACCCCGAAGACTCTACCCTTGTCGACGTTATCCTTAATAACCATGTTTACTTTCCCGACTCCTTCATGCCTATGTTCAACGGACATGTTTCTACCGATGATGCAATGCAGCTTGCTGCATACGTTCGAGAGCTTGGTAAGAAGAAAGGATCGTAGTACGGTACTGCGGTTTGCGCGTACCGACTGTTTTCGAGTAACCCACGTTCATGTTAGAGTAAGTGTCATCAAACGCACGTTCGAGACATAAGGAGTAAGCCTGAGCGGAAGGGTCGACAAAACGTCCAAGAACATCAACGAACCCCACGAGCTCCCAGAGTTGGTGGGGTTCTTCTTTTAGGCCGTCAGGACAGCGCCTGTCGTTGTGTGCGTCGTCAACACTCGTTGTTGCATCGAATGCTCGACGAATCGCGTCCTTCAATTTCAAATACGTTGGGTACATCGCTGTTAAATCTGAGCGCACAGAAAGCACTGCGCAGTAGCCGCGCTCGAAATCGATCCACGGACTAAAGCCAAACCTTCCTTGCGATGATACTTCGAGTGCACGTCCCGTGGCACTATCGATGCGTTCTCTCCAAAAGCCAACACCATACCGCGTGTCCTTTATTCCCGTTCGAAGCGATTCGTATTGCAGATAAGGCGTGTAGCCGATGGTGGCACCGCGCGTCTGGTCCGACGTCATCGTATCGAGGGCCTGGGATGAAAGCACACGCAGCCCCTTGTATTCGCCCCCTGACAACATCATAATCAGTGCCTGTAAGTATTCGTTCGCTGTAGACGCAGCACCGCCATCGATACGCGGATTGTCCGTTTCGTAAAAGCTCTTTAAATCGAATCCGGTAAGGGTCAGGCCAAGGGGCTTAGTAACATGGTTTAAGAATAATGTATCCCATGCATCTCCGCTCGCTAGTGGCAGGCCACTTTTCATTTCTGCCAGACGACCAGCCACGTGCATGCCGTCGCTACCATAATTAAATGCCGCGCCGGGTGCTGCAACGAGTTGTTGCAGTAAGACTTCGTTTACGCAGTCGGCGAGTGTGCCCGTGTAGGCAGTATTCTCAACACATGCGGTTGGTCCGGTAAGATTGCCTTGGAGTCCGGACGTAAACGAAAACAACTGTCGCACTGTGATGTCACGTTTCGAACTTTCTACATCAGTAATAAGGTCACCTAGTTTATCATCAAACGAAAGGATGCCGTCGTCCACCATGCCCATGATAACGAGTCCGGAGAGTCCTTTCGTCGCCGAAGCAATCGACACCAGCTTATTCGACGAGTAGGTT
>JAWXBR010000027.1:0-13973 GCA_034440235.1 bacterium | reverse complement strand
TCCATTCGGCAAGGGTCTCTGGCCGATGAAACGTATACACACGTCGCGAACGAGGCTCAGGATCGCGGGCATCACGAAAAAACGTTTCGATGCCTGTTGATTCATAAAGGAATGGCAGCGAAGCTCCCGCACTGGACTGTATCATGTCCGGCAGATTCACCGCGTAGTATGCCGACTGCTCCGCAACACCTGAAAGTCGTGTGCCTTCTTTCTTCGCTTCGACAACACCCACCGCATTTCGATCTACAAGCAACAGATAATCGCACGACCCCGACTTCAACGGCACTTCGCGCAGCGCAATGCCACGTCCAGCGGATGGATTGTATTGCTTATAATTCTGTACAACCCACCCGCACGCAGCAAGCTGTGCGTCGATCTGTTCGCGGGCACGTTGTTCGGGCGGCTTCAGTTCGGCCATACGATGCAGTGTATTCCGTCCGTTGGTTCAATGCCGCCGTCGTGTTCAACTATCGCCATCGTTGAAAGTCAATGTTGCTCACCACAGCGACACATGTCGTCGCTTGGTAGTCAACGAGCGCCAATTTACGGATCGAACATCGAGCAAACGCGGTGAATATCATGTAACTACATGCAAATCAAGGTCATATCCGCTTGGAATATGAACTTGTCCGCGAGGGAGATGCAAATGCCAGCATCTGGATGCAGTGTGCAGCAAAACGGTGTAGAATTCGGCAGAATGATGCAAGAGTTCGCAGTAATCGGCATCCGTGTGGCGTGCGGGAAGCGGAGTGTTACGCTGAGTCGATATGATTCGGCAGCAGCGTACCGCACGCGCAGTCATACTTTCCAACTGCAACAAGTCTCCGTTGAGTGTGTACGACACCGATGAAGCGTATGCAGAGCAGGTCGTAGTACATTTCTCCGAAGCCCTATCTCATTACTTGGATGAGCGCGACACCCGAAGACAACCTCCCTACAACCCTTACGATATACAGTCCACTTGACAAGAGTGGGATAGGCATGGTCGCGATGTTACCTCCCAACACAGGTATTTCTAAAGAGGAGATACAGCGGCCCGATACATCCAGGATGGTTAACCGTGAATCGTCTAGAGGGGAGTCGCTTTCAAGACGAAGGACTTCTTGGTTTGCTAGTAATGCTACGTGAATACCGGTCCTCCCACCTAAATCAACTTGCCCTATGGACGATGTCGAGTAAGATTTGAAATAAATGTAGTCCGCGTCTCCGCTACAGTAGATTCTACCGTCGCTGTTAACTCCTATGTCGAACAGATCATATACTTTTTCGTTGACTACCTTTTCGGTTGACCACGAGATACCTCTGTTCGTCGATGTGATCACTAGACCGGTAGTGGTGCATGCCGCTATAAACGAAATGTGATCTGTTGCGATTGCTGTAATACTGCGGGGATCTGGGCTTGCAGGAAGTACGGTGATCGCCTCCCAGCTTCCTCCTACAGTCGCCAGTCTGAATGATTCTACGGAGTATGCTCCAGGTGAGCCCTCTAAACCTAACATCACAATCGAGCCGTCATTTAGTATAGAGACCTGTTTGTCTATGGTCGTGGCCAATGGCACCTCATAATAGGCCCATGTTTCGCCACGATCCGACGACACAGCTAATTCACGACCTAATGCAACGACGAGGCCAGCCGCGTTTACGCTCATCGATGATATCGCATAGGGTAATCGGACACTCAGTGTATCGATGTCAGTCAGCGCCATATCCGTCCGATAAATTTGGTTACCCCCGTAGAGATAAAGATCACCATTGTTAGACAGGAGCAGATTCCTTGCCCACTGATTCTTTGCAGAAGCATCTACATGTGCCCACGACTGCCCAGCGTCCGCACTTAAGTATAGACGAAAAGTATTCACCATCACCAGTTTGTTATTAATCCATTCGCCCTGAACACGCTTCGCCAAAGCGACGATACGCAGCCCGTCGCTCACGACATCTTTGAATTCAGTGCCATTGAAAGTGGTAGTATCATTTAAGGACATATTCCATGTCTCGCCATCGTCGTTACTAATCCACACCGCGTTATCGGGCGATCTCGTAGCTGCAGCCCACACTCGATCTTTAACATGTGTTATTGAAACCCAGCTCTTCAATATTTCTGCATCGCGCCCCCTACCGATACCATAAAATGCGAAACGCGTACTATCATACAACGAGCCCTTTTTTGCGAGGCGGTAAAAACCGCGCTCACCGTATAAGAGTACACCGCGCTGAAAAGACAACATCTTAAATGCTGCAAAACCGTTTTGTCCAACGTTACCCCCAAACCAAGTAATACCGCCATCAGCAGACATTCGAAGATCGACAAAAGGGCCATCCGCACTCGCTAGAAAAAGAGTATCGGAATGGGTCGCAATATCAGCACCCAGAAACGAAGCAGGATTTGGAAGACTACTCCAACTTGAGGTAAACGCTGTATCACGATTGTAGATCGCGGTACTAGTTGCACAGAAGAGACGATTGTGAACCAATGTAAAGCCAGTTACTGGCTTACCAAATTCTCCGACGTTCACCCATGTTTCGCCTGCATCCTTGCTTAACAAAACCTCCCCGGATTCCCCACCGACGACTATTCTGCCATCACCTAACAACTGGATCCGAGAAGCATGGAAATCTGAGACACGTCTTATCTGGTTGTCAGGCATCATCATGAACATCCCGTCATCTTTGCAAAGTAGCAAGGTGTTAGCCTCAGTGAAGAGGCAAGCCCGCACAATTCCCTCCACTCCGACATTGATATTCTTCCATTGATGCCCATCGTCTGTTGAGACGAGCACCGTTCCAGAATCTCCAAAAACTAATATAGAGTCTCCCCACGCGATGGTCCCCAAGTGAAGATCCCGATCAACTTTCGAACCACGACGCCAGACTAAAGTGTCCAACTCAGTCAAACCTGAAATAGTCCCATAGGGACCTACCGTGATGACGGTGCCTACCCTTGATAGGAATGCGCCATTGATGTCGCAACTACGGGATGAATAGTTCATTCGCGACCAGCCGTTATCTCCTCTAACAGCTGGGTGCACGAGCGTGCATATCATGACGGTCAAGAGAGCGAAACGCGTATTCATTTGGTCCACGAAACATTATTTGGCAGTACGACCATGTAGAGGATTCACGAGGAATAAATTAAACACAAGGGAACCCCCACGAACGAATCTAACGGACTACTTTAGTTGTAATCGCTGTGACCCCTAAAACAGTGATTAACAGCCGATGACCGCGTGGTAGTAACTCAACCTGAGCATTCCCACTGCATACAACTCGTTGCGATGATCCTAGTTCATCAAAGACAAAAACAGTATAGCGAGCATGAGGATCGCCATGAACAACTAGAACATTATCGTGCACTTCTATCGATGGAACACTCGATGTTGGACCACCTACTGCTATTGCCTTAGCCTGTGGCTCAATATAGGGTGAGGCATCATGCGTCCAGTGCAGTCCGCCGTCGCCGCTATATTTTGAGCGACCGTCCATGAACTTAAATTGGACAGCTTGGACAAACGGCCGGAGCATCGTCCATGTCATTCCACCGTCAGTAGTTGTTTTTTTTGAACCGTCGAGGAGGGCAATACTGGCAATTTGGCTGTGAGCCATCGCGGCACTGGATACAATGAGCAGCGCCAAAATCAAACACTTCATGGTCGAGCCCTTATCATGTTTCAGAGTGGTTAAAGTCTAGCGATTACCGTGGCCACATACCGGAAAGCAATTCTGGCTCGGCGGGCCCACGGGACAGGGTTCTTGGGGTCTAGTATTAAGATGTGTTACTTGGCGTTCTGTCTGACCACCGCCAATATCAACCAGACATACGCGATAGAGATCAAGGCAACAGACTTCATCCTCGCAGGGAACCAGACGATCAACATTCCCAACTAGCCCTTCAGGTATACCACCAGTGGCATATTCCCAATGCCAACACGACCCTTTCACAACACGCCAGTTGTCAACGCAGTTTGGAGCTATGTATGGCGGAAATGCCATCGGATTCATGATCAGCATCTGTTCGGTGACTAAGTCCATAAGTGCAGCGAAGTTTCCCCCACCCGAGCAGCCGTATAAACCTGATGGCGGCAGCGCGTCCACTTGTATGATATGCAGATCATAATACATGCCGCAAGCCACTCGTTTCGCCCAAGTCACCGTTACCCAGCAGCCTGGGCTGATCATAACGTTAGTCTGAACCGGTGGCCCCCACGGATTACCAAAGCAGTCAGGCAAGCAGGTGCTGCTTTGAGCTGGCGAAGTGATAGAGCCGAACGTCAAGGTGAGCACAAGCACCATAGAAAAAATCAAAGTAAAACGTAGCATCTAAACTCCCTATGAACAAAACAGAAAGTGCTCACTGATTGAGGCGACTGCGCAAAAAAAGACTCAACCCCTCTATCTACATCTTAACGAATCGCCGTACGCTGGTGCCGAGGCGCAGGAAATACATTCCGGTTGGCAACCTCGAAATATCTATGCGCGATTCGCCAATTGGCAATGAGAATGCATAGACCACTTCACCACGCAAGTTTGTAACCTCCGAGCCAATTGCTTCCGAGGAGCGGTTGTTCAGTAGCAACTCACTTGCAATCACCGTCATGTCAAATTGGGTTTCGAAGAAGGTACCGTTATCTACTGACGCTGGCGTTGAACGAACTAAGTCTCCACTTGTATAGACCTCGAAACCTGCGGTGCGAGTGTCATTTGCAACCCAACGTTGCAGTCGCTTTATAAACTCTAAGGCTTGGACATGCTTATCGAGACGGAATTCATAGAAAAAAGCCGACACGGTATCAGGCCCATAAGGACCGGAGGCAATCCGAATCATGGCTTGTACACCGAACTCTGAAAAGATCGTCCTAAGTGAGTCGCGTATCTCTAGATATTTTGTAGTATCGATTTGCTCAAACGCGAGTGTGTCTCTCGGTGGCCGACCATCATTTCGTCGTGCACCCTCGAACCAATCGCTATGGTTGTCTGTAATCAATCCCCATCCAACCTGGGAACGTACAGCTCCGTAAAATGATTCCCCTCGAGGGTGAGGAAACAAGCTTATGTAGCTTTTTTCCTCACATGTTGACCCAGGTATACTGAGTCCGCAGGTATCTAGATAAAAGGTTGTTGCTCTATCTCTGTCTAAGAGAGAACACTCGCAAGGTGTCTGCGAAGTCATGGACACGTATGCCAGGAATCCAACCAGCACCAATAGTGAATTTTTCATCGAAATTCTCCTAAGTCAGGATAATCTGAGCAAAGCTTCTACGGTGTTAGTGTTAGTAGAAATTTGCATGGGCGTCCGTTCACCATAGTGTGCATAAAATACACACCATTAGCTAGCTCGTTCAAAATCTTATGTACGTCATGAGTGCCCTGCACATTGAAGACTTCGCCACCCATGCTGAAAATTTCAATTGGTGTTTCTAAAGCGTCTGCACCGCAAATCAGTGTTAACCTTGAATCGAATGCATCCAGTGCGGATTTTGAAACTGGGATGCGGGCATCCGGAGGTATGTCAGCAGTAAACCACGGAATCTGCAACTCGCTATGCTTACCAAAACCACCTGACCAATAAAACCAGTGATATGGAGAACAAGTTTCTGGGTCGGTTCCGGTTATGCATGTCTCTAATAGAGTTTGGCTTTGGTTTAGAGGGGCACCTAGAACCGCCACATTGTTGAATCGAATGGCAGACAAGGGACGACAGTTGTTCGTTGAGAAGTCCACGGCAGCTACCGGTGGTCCAATGAAACGAGCAATGTGATTCGTCGCCCAAATTGAGAAGGCGTTATAGCCACACGTCAATGCAAACACACCCTGATTTGCGACAATCAAATCGGAGAGCTGCACTACATCAGCGCCATATACTAAGGCCGATGGTCGTCTCATGAAAACATTCGGATGCGCAGGTGGATTCATGTTAAAAGGAGCCGGATCGGGTACTTCAAATCTATTTCGGCCATATATCTCAGTTGATGATGCTGGTCCGATGAATGATGTTAACACCGATATAGAAGCGTTGTTCTCAATTCCGTAGAAATAGTCATTGAACAGGTTGTTTCGAAACGTCTGAATGTTGGAGGCTAGCAGATTCACGGCTATACGCGACATGTTGAATTTATTGTCTACGTGTGTACCCGGCTCGGCGTAACGCAGACTCATTGGATACTCCACGATATTGCTCGTATCGTTGCAGGTGAATACCCGTCCACCGTTCGCAATTATACCCTCGTCACCATCCCTGAATCCTGTGTATGTAATTGTGCTACTGACATTGAACGACGTGAAGATTCCGGTCTTCAAACGTTCGAAATAGCATCCTGTGACTTGCAGCGCTTGTGTCGTGGTCGTGCGGAGTCCGCAAATAATGTATCTGTTTGCTGGAGGTGTATAGTTGTTTATTATAGGAACTGCCGCGCCGGAATCGACGAACCAACTGTTCTGCACTATTAGATTGAGGTAATCCGGTGGCGCTCCAAGAGGCAGGGTTGTCACTTGATGCGTTAGCATAAATGGTTGTGTCGTCCACACATTGTCGGGGCCATTCGGCGGACTTGTACGATCGCTGCTAAAATGACATTCGAAAATCGGAGTTTTGCGAATATCAGTAAGCTCGAGGCTTACATTTTTGAAATCTGTTACGCTCACTTGGACTAAACTGGCCGGAATATCTAAAGGGGAGCCGGTTGCATGAATCCTGCACCTTGTTTCTAAATGGTCATGATTGCGCATGTCGAACACGCAGTTAGGACTCACCTCCGTCGAGAAGACAATTCGCTTATCGTTTGTGTTGTTTCCAACTGCAGTGAAGTAGCCATCTATCTCCACGTCATCAGCTCCGAACAAAACGTGTGCACCAGGCTTCACGATAAATGCGCCACCGGCTTCGACGACCAGATCTCGTATGAAAACGACAGCGCTGTCCTCCACGACGAACGTCCCGCCTGCCATAACTCTAACCATAGCATCAATCGATGTCTTGCATCCAGGCAGAACCTGCAATGTCGAAGTATTGAGAACCTCTACCTCTTGAGCAGAAGTCCGTCCGATCATCGAACCGTGATCAAGCTGCAAAGTGCCCCCTGATATCACAACCATGTTGCGATTCCCACCCATAGTGACATGTGCCCCAGGACGCAGCCGAGTCGGTCCTGACGTCCCGACGGTAAACCAAAACGCGTCATTTATGAGACGGACGCGACCATAAACATCACAATCGAGACTCATCCACAATGATGACGCTGTGCCAGAACCATCAACGATGAGATCTCCGATTCGGAGTCGTCCTACCAATTCGATGTTCTCTAAATACCCTTCTATCAATATCATCGACCCTGCCGCTGGGGAGTGTCCGAAAGCTAGTTGAAAAAAAAACGAGGTTCTGAATTCGCAGTTAGATTTGATTACCACATCAACCACAACCACGGAGAACAGAACCCCATGAGCGAACATACACAAAGACAATCGTTTGATTGGCTTAAAGCGCAGGACGTAGCAACGCAGGTTGCGATGGTGCGCGACATCACAGAAATCATGAGGATCGTCGCGACAGAGATCCTGCAATCGGAAGTAGAGAGCTTAGCCGGTGCGCGGCATGCACGCGAGAAGCCACATGGCGGTGCGTACGTTCGTCACGGAACGAATCCGGGCAGTATACAGATCGGTGAGCAGCGTATACCGATTGACGTGCCCCGCGTACGTGACCGCGTGAAGGACACATGCCGGCCTCTGAAAAGCTATAAAGCAATGCATACGGTTGTCGAACCGAGCGAGGGACTCTTGCGTGCGATAGCCCTAGGTGTGGGGACGCGCAACTTCAAGGACGTGATGGATACAGCGGTTGATGCCTTCGGGGTCAGCAAGTCCAGCATCAGCGCAGCGTTTGTCGAACGCAGTGCGCAGGCCTATGAGGAGTTCCGTGTACGCAGTCTGCCTTCCGAGCCGATAGCAGCCATCATGATCGACGGCAAAACATTCCAGCGTGAGCAGATTATCGTGGCACTGGGCTTTGACCGCACCGGTGAGCCGTTTGTCCTGGATATGATCCAGTCCACGAGTGAGAATGCGCGTGCGATTGGCGACATGCTGCGTCGGCTACTCAAGCGTGGTATGCGCATCTCCAAAGGGGTGTTGATCGTCTGCGACGGCAGCAAAGGCATCAAGGCCGCCGCCGAACGCGTGCTCGGTGATCGGGGCGTGCTGCAACGATGCCGCGTGCACAAAGCGGAGAACGTTGCATCATACTTGCCAAAGGATAAGCAGGCCGTATGGAAGCGCAAGCTTTTTGCTGCGTGGAAGATCGATGACTACCGCGAAGCCAAGCTACAATTGCAGGCATACATCCTGGAGCTCAAACACATCAATCCAAGCGCGGCACAATCACTTGCGGAAGGACTCGAAGAAACCATCACGCTACAAAAGCTCGGTATGCCGCCGGCTCTGTTCGGAAGATCGCTTGGTACAACCAATCGTATCGAAAATCTGAATCGATGCATGGAACGCTTCACGCGCAATGTGTGCTACTGGTCGAAGGCTGATCAACGATTACGTTGGGCCGTCTTGGCCGCCGTGCATCATGAAACGAGAATGAATCGCATCGGCAACTATCAGGCTCTCGATGATCTTGCTCTTGCCATCTCGAAAGAACTTCGTAAATCGAAACGCGATTCAGCCTCGTGATATTTCAACTAAGATTTGGACACCGCCCCCACTTATAGCTGAAATCAACTATAAACACCTAAACTCTGTATAAATCGTGCGCTCAAGCGCACTCCAAGCTTCGTCATTTTTCCGCCTCATGTGCTTTCAAGCAACGCTCTACTTCAACCCGTCCGAGATTCCTGGAATCGAGGGCGACATCTATGATGGAGCCGAGGCTGTCGAAGAGCTCATTCATGTGACCGCGTTTGCGCAGCCAACGCTGCCGATCATTACGAACGAGACGCCGAACAATGTGAGTGCGGCGCGATGGGGACTCGTGCCGAGCTGGGTGAAAGACGCAGTACAAGCGCACGACCTGTCGCTCATGACGCTAAATGCGCGCTCTGAGGAGGTGTGGAGCAAGCCGTCGTATCGTGCTGCGATTCGCAAGACACGCGGACTCTTTCCGGTGTCCGGCTTCATAGAATGGCATCACGACAAAAAGCTCAAAATCCCACACCTGGTAAGGGTCCCGGGGCCAAGGGTCTTTACGCTCGCATGTATTTGGGACGAATGGCTCGACAAAGAATCGGGCGAAGTTCTGCGCACGTTTTCTGTCATGACAACACAAGCAAACGAACTGATGTCGTACATTCACAACTCAAAGAAGCGCATGCCCGTTATTATTCAACCCGAAAACCGACGTGCATGGCTAACGAGTGAAGACCGCGCAGAAGTCGAGACCCTTATGCAGCCCCTTGCCGACGGTATTCTCGAAGCATGGCCCATCTCATCCGAAGTTTCGCGTGTGCGTGTAGAAACAGAACATCCGGAAGTCCTCGAGCCCATCGGCGATGTCATAAGATAGTTTGCTGTCTTTTTTTTTGACCGAACCTTTTTTGTTTGCCCTCTTTCGCATTCACTATTCATTCTAACAATACTTCCTATGCAATTCAACATTCGTCCCGCCCTCATCGGCATTGCCTTTGCCGTCCTTACCCTCATCTACGGCTTCACGCTTGGCATCAACTTCGGCTACAACGAAGACGCCATAAAAGATGCAATTCACACATCGGGCGTAGCAGTGCTTGCAACGAAGTACAACAACGACGAGGCCGCACTCAAGAAAGTAACCGACAAGTCGTGGACGTATCTGCAACGCGCGCACCTTCACGCGGGCGGACTAGGCGCCGCATCGTTGTGCTTGATTTTTGTAACTGTGTTTATTGGTACGAAACCACTTTCTACGCGCATCATAAGCATTGCACTTGGCGCTGGCAGTCTTGGTTATGCTATTTTTTGGGCTCTAGCCGGCTTCATGGCTCCTGAACTCGGCAGCACTGGGGCTGCAAAAGAGGCTCTCACATGGCTAGCGATGCCCACGTCGGGCGCCGTTGTTCTAGCAACGGTGTGGGTGTTCGTGCTGGTTGTAAAGAAGGTGTTTACTCGAGCAGCGTAACATCAACCTTTATGATGCTCCCTTTATCCGTTGGTAGATGGGGGCCGATCTCTTCCCTGTCAGAGCCTCCATACCCAGCGTATGTCGCCTGATATTTGTAGTACGACACCGAATACAGACAACGATTTGCAATACTATCGACCAAGTTGATAGCTAAATGCGATGGTGTGGTAAGATTCCACGCAGGTCGATTTCGAATACGGACGGAAGGTCCGAATTCCTCACCTGGTCCTTGTGTCTGATTTATCAAGTACGCATCCAGTAGCATACCAGACACGGTATCAATCACGAGCGTGCATGAGTATGTTGTGCCGCCTGCCGCGTGAGTGTATTGCTGTTGGTCATAGGAATAACTGAGGGTATCACGCATTCCAAGCCATGGTTTGACTCCCGATGGAATTGGGTCGTTACCTGCTCGCGCAGTGAAATCTTCCGGCACAATGGCTTCACGCCTAGTATACGTTTGTGACGCTCCGTGGCCCGATTGTGACGTGTAAATGGAATGGCAGCGCGGCACATGAACGTCAACCTTGATTTGCAAGATTCTCTTCCACCACGGCAACAACTCTAACACGAGAGGCACAGCCTCATCGTATCGTTGAATGGTGCGCGTAACAGTAGACTTTTCATAACCGGCACGCCACGCCGTTATTTGAAAAGTGGCGTGCTGATGATGTTCGCTGATGTCTTGCCATAGGACTGCTTGTAATTTGACGTGGGTACAACAATGATGAGTCCGTGTTCGGCATTCCATTGTAAACTATTTGTACTTGTTGCTTTTGTTGTGCCTTCGATGTAGCGTCCACGCACATCTTAGATGTCTACATTCATTAGCACGCCATCTTCTAATCTGCGGACGCCAACGCTGGTGGGCGTTGGGAGAGTAAAGGACGAGCCCCCTACTGTGGAATCTATGCTGAGCTCTGCGCACACGATGCGGACAGAATCGGGTTGGACCCGGGCGTCGTCGATGCTGCGGGTACACGAGACGTAGAGTGTCTGAGCGTGCACAGTACACATGTAAAGGAGAACTGTAACGACTAAGGCAGACGATTTCATATGCGGCGCCATGCGTGGAGACATTTCTACACTTCAAACATAGTGTTATCTAGCTCCCTGCGATCTAAGCAGAAACTTACATCTTTAGCTATCCAGGTTGTTCGCGAATGAATAAAACAGGATTTGTTTTGAGTCCTTCACGCACTTGCGCTAAGCGACTCTCAAACCGAGTCCTGTCATACGGGGACTCGATGGTGCGTTCGGCCAGTTCGGCGATGCGCTCCACGTGTTCACGGATCGACTTTTGCCGGCCAGAGATGGCAGTCAAACTGGCAATGGTTTGAAGCGCGCCCAGCATACGCAGCATGATGCCGAGATTGCCCTTGGCGCTTTCCCGGATTTGATCGAAGGCTTCGGATAGGAGGCTTTGAAAGTTCGGTCCGACGGCGATCACTCGAAGTTCCCCATCCTCGTAGCGGTGCGATGCCGGAATATGCTGGTGTGCCAGCCGCGCTAGAATCATCGTCAGGTAATCCAAACATGTCACCGCCGTCGTAGTGTCGTTGACGCCAGTCGAAAGTGCTTTCAGCGCCACATCCACTAGCTGCCGGATGCCAAAAGCCGCGTCCTGTTCCAGTGTTCGATATCGGCTGAGACTGAACGCGTCCTGTATCGCGGCCGTCGTCTCGGGGTCTGGCGGATTTTCTAGACTAAGCGAAACCAGCGCAGTGTTCTCGATCACGAATTCTCCGACGCCGCGCTCCATTCGTACGACGGTTTTCCGATCTCGCGCCAACTGTAGCAGCGCGGCATTGTCCACGCCCTGGATGTAACCGCTCTCATCAGCATTCACGGTTTGCCACTTCCGATCGTTCGACGGATGCGGCGATTGATCTTCTCCGGCTTCATCGGGACCGTGTCCGAGTCGTTTAGGAAAGAGCCGGTCAATAGCCCTGATGGTTTCCTCAGCAACAGAAGCTATAATGCTGGAAGCCTGGATCGAGGAAGCGACGTGATGAATGAAGAAGATGAGCACGCCCACGCCGCCGACCGCAAGCACGAAGCCAAAGAAGACTGCTAGGTTTGGAACAAATGCGCCCTCGTCGCCGCCACGAATGGTTCGCAACACGATCAAGCAATAGGTAAAAATGCCCGCAAAAATTCCGAGCACCGCCTGCGTGACGCGGCTGCTCATGAAGTTCCGCAGAATGCGCGAGGTGTACTGACTTGAAGCCATTGCCAGCGCCACCAGAGTCATCGAGAACGTGACCCCCACCACGGACATCATCGACCCAGCAATAGTAGACAACATCCCGCGTGCGCCAGCGGCGCCAGCACCGAACAACCGCGGCCATTGGGCCAGCCAGCGGTCGGTCGCAGCGGAATCTGTTTCGATCAAAAAAACCGCGAGCACGATGCAGGCCGCAACGATGAGCAGAGGTAGGAACCAAAGGCTCGACCGCAGATTGCTCCAGAGCAGATTACTCCAGAGAAGTTTGAGTTTGTTCATGGACTGGATTGCGCCATGCTTGTTGCTGGATGACGCGGGCAAATGAAAACGCCACTTGGCAAAAACGCGCGCCCATTTGAAAGTATTCCACCATCATCAATCTTATCAACTATCAATCGATCCAAGCGGAGGCGGGTCAGTCCTGCCACTCTTTTGATCGCGCAGCCGCCCGAGGGTGCTCTCAATCAATCTGGTTAACTTATCTGCAGCGCCGTCGACGGATTGGTCCACGGTCGCTGCTTGATGCGTGACCGCGACAGGCTGGCGGCCTTCGAGGCGGGCTTCCATCACGCAACGCATGTCGTCATAGCTGTCTTTCTTGTCGCTGTTTTCATTACTTAGGTGGACCTCCACTCGCGTGATGTGATCGCTTAGTCGGCTCAGGGCACTTTCCACGGCGCTACGAACCCGAGTGGCCAGCGTCTCGTGACCTTCGATGTTCGCGTCGGTATTGATTTGGATCTGCATGCTGTTCTCCTTTGTGAGTGTGGTTGGTTCAATACCGGTAAGTGGCAGCCAGTCCCGTCTGCCCCGGCATCTGCTCGGCCGGGATGACCATGACCTGGCCGCCCATCTTTTCGACCAGTTCGCCCAGATCGTCGAGCAGGTCATCGACTTGCGGGTGACTCAGATCAGTAACTTCGACCCGACCCGTCGCGCCGTCGAGTCGGCCGGCAATCTGACGGTCGGCCTCGATCAGCAGCGTCGCGACTCGTCCGGCGGTAGCCGCCTGAGCCACCTGCGCCAGGTCGTCATTGCCAAGCCCCTTGGATCGGGCTTGTTCGAACTCGTCGCACATCTCAGCCAGCCGCGCCTGATACTGCGGCTCGACGACTTGCCAGGCGCGTTCCCGAAGTTTATCGATTGGCAGGACATCGGGATTGATCGTGAGCCCCTCCGCGATCAGAAATGGGTTATCGCTGATCCGGCGGAAAAGATCATGATGCTCCGGCAACGCCGCCAGGATCAGCGGCAGGCCCGATGGCCGGGAATGATGCTCGAGCACCGCGCGGTCGACGGCACGAAAAAACCGCTCTGCATCGCTGTCCACCTCGTCCTTTTTCCCGCCGTGGCCGTGGTGCATGGGCGTGCTCGCCCCGCCAACGCCACCGTGGGAGGTGACGGTTGAAAGAGGTTCGGTTAGCTCATCGCCCAACGCTTCGGTGATCGTCCGCGGGACGCCCGGAGCCGGATCGATCTCGTCGAGCGTGTCGCGGTTCCCCTCGAAAAGCCCGATCTTTTGGAGGCTCAATCCCAGAATCTGATAGCGAGCGACCGATTGCAGAAAGCGCCGCAAGGGCTTGGTGTGAAAGCTGTCGGCCACGACGGCCAATTCGGCGACCGGCCGCTGAAGCCGGAACACTCGAAACAGGC
>JAWXBR010000026.1:0-17412 GCA_034440235.1 bacterium | reverse complement strand
TGTCGTCGACTTGTTTGTCGGGGATGTCGTCGACTTGTTTGTCGGGGATGTCGTCGACTTGTTTGTCGGGGATGTCGTCGACTTGTTTGTCGGGGATGTTGTCGACTTGTTCATCGGGGATGTTGTCGACTTGTTCATCGGGGATGTCGAGCGGTTCGTCGCGATCGAACAGCGGAGTGTTGCGCGCGATAATGTTGTCTGCAGGTTTCGGGACAACGATGGGTGTTGTTATATCTACGGGAGGTTGTGCATTCGTCGCGTATGGGTCGTAGTCGGCGCTGGTTGCGTTAACAGGGTTGTTGGCGCTGTTGACGTTCACGTCGATTGGTGGTGTAGGCGGAGCCGACTTGCGGGTGAAGTCTTCGTCGCGGATGGCAGCTTCGGCTGAGATGTCACGGATTTGTTGCGTGAGTTCTTCTTGTGCCATGCGGAATTTTCGAAGCCCCTTGCCGACCATTTGGGCAAATTCTGGAATCTTCTTCGGTCCGAAGAGCAGAAGAATAACCAGAAGAATGACGATAAGCTCGCCGCCTCCAACATCGAACATACAGCGGCCTTGTGCTTACGGAGTGGTGCTTGAAGGGGGCGTAGTTGGCTTGTCTTCGTCGCCGTTGGCTGCCTTCTTGAATTCCTTGATTCCAGATCCGAGGCCCTTCATGAGCTCGGGAATCTTGCGTGCGCCAAAGAGAAGTACGAGTACTAGTGCGATGACGAGTAGTTCGGGAAGTCCGATGTTAGGCATGAATACTCCTTTAAAAATCGTGTTAAGCTAGGGCTTCGCTAAAGTTAAGCAAGCTCTATGTTCGAGTTAAGCCAGCGCTTCGACAGAATGGCTGCCAACATATTGCGCCATACTTGCGAAAACGGTTAATCCGTCTGCCGATCCGAGGATTGCGTCGGACGCACGTTCGGGGTGGGGCATCAGCCCCATGACGTTGCCCCCTGCATTGAGAATTCCTGCGATGTTGCGGAGGCTGCCATTGGGATTAGCAGCCTCGGTAACATGGCCTTGAGAGTCACAGTAGCGATAAACTATTTGATTTTCACCTTCTAGACGATCTAGCACGTCGTCGGTAGCTGTGTAGCGGCCGTCGCCGTGAGCAACCGGAATACCCAGGACAGCACCTTTGGTTACAGCCGACGTAAACGCACTTGTCGTGTTCTCGACTTTGAGATGTACTGTTTTGCACACAAAGGAGAGCGAAGCATTACGGATGAGGGCACCCGGCAGGAGTCCGGCCTCAGTTAGAATCTGAAAGCCATTGCAAATGCCGAGCACAAGACCACCACGTTTGGCGTGTGCTACAACTTCGTGCATGATAGGCGAGAAGCGAGCAATGGCGCCAGTGCGCAGATAATCGCCGTAAGAAAATCCACCTGGAAGGATGATAAGGTCGAGTCCGGCCGGAACCGAAGTGTCCTTATGCCACAACGCATGTACAGTGCTGCCATCGAGCGACGCAGCAAAACGTGCATCGGCATCGCAGTTCGATCCGGGGAAGGAGACAACGCCAACGTTCATGAGTGTACTCCAACGGTAGATGGTGTACTGAAGGTCACGAGCGGACTCCGTTTGTGTGGGCTTCTTCGAGGCGGACGTGATAGTCTTCCATAACAGGATTGGCGAGCAGTTTCTTGCACGCGTCGTTCACGAGTTCTAGAGCGCGGTCTGGGTCTGGAGCTTGTACGTCCATTTCGATGTGTTTGCCAATGCGCACGTTGCCTAAAGCAGGCATGTGCAGACTATGAAGCGCCTGCTCCACAGTTTTTCCCTGTACGTCAAGGATGGCCTTGCGCAAAGAAACAGTGATGTGTGCGGTGTATGTTTTCATAGTTCGTACGGATCGGGGTCTGGTTCTTCGAGTGTATCGTTGTCATCGTCTGAGCGGGTTCGCATGAATAGGACTGCGTGTCTTATGGCGCCACCGATCATGTATAACATCATGAAAGGGAAGATGGCACGTCCGGCCGTCACCACCGATGCAACAAGACCTACCAAAAATACGAGAAAAACCAGTGGCCTTTGACGTAAAGAACGCATCGTCGGACGTGGCAGGTTGTCGTATTTGATGGTGCTGACCATGGCCCCTGCAGTGAGCAGCGTCGTTATTAGAATCCCCGCCGGTTTCCAGGTATCAGGAAGAGTCCATGAACTTGTAAGGTCGGTGCCCAGATGCACAAACAGCACATACGAAGAGAGCACCAACGCGCCTGCGGGTATGGGCATGCCACGGAAGTACAACTTGTCTTCCATACTCGTGAGCTGTACGTTAAAGCGCGCAAGTCTAAGTACTCCGGCAAGAGCAGGCAACGACGAGAGCAATACACCCCACTGGTGCAATTCGTGGAAATACACGCTGTAAAGAAGGATGGAAGGGGCTACTCCGAACGATACGGCGTCGCATAACGAATCGAGTTCGACTCCAAACTCACTGGTGCTACGTGTAAGGCGTGCCACCACACCATCCAACATATCGAAGACACCAGCCGTTAGAATGAAGATTACGCTTCGCTCGAATTGGCCATCGGTCGCAGCAATAATTGCCGTAAACCCACAAAAAAGATTTGCGAGCGTAAAGAGGTTCGGAACGATAGACCGGGTAACGCGCATGTATTATAGGTCGACAGAAAAAGTAGGGTCTGTAGTGCCAATGGGGACCGCAAGGTTCAGTTTTGCGAGGATTGTATGAGCGCCGGTGACTTTTTGTCCGACTTTGACAAAAATTTCTGCTGAAGCGGGCACAATTATGTCCATTCTCGACCCAAACTTCATCATCCCAAAGCGTTCACCAGCACGTACAACGTCACCACGCTTGGTGTCGTACACGATACGCCGGGCAAGAAAACCCGTGATTTGTTTGTACAGAATGTCGCCAAAAGCAGTGCGCAAAACGAACTCACTGCGTTCGTTTGCCTCACTGGATTTGGGGTTAAAAGCCATGAGATATTTACCGGAAATGTACTGTGCATCGACAATCGTTCCCGATGCAGGGTACCGATTGACGTGAACATCGAGCGGCGACAGAAAAATGGTGATCTGAGTAGCCGCTCCGTGCAAGGCTGTAGAGTTTTCTATGGCAAAAACCTCTGTCACAGTGCCGTCTGCGGGCGACACGACAAGAGAAGCGTCGCGTAGAGCATCTGGGTGCAAGGCGCGTACTGGATCACGGAAAAACCACAAGGTGAACGCAGTAATGAGGACGCCGAGCACGGCGGCTAAGACAACAAGAATCGTCAAAGGAAGTGTGGCAGCGAGTAATAACAGGGCAATACCAACGCCCAGCATCAAAAAGGCGTTGTCATAGCCATAGGGTGTCAGCATTCAAGTCCCGAAGCGGATTGTAAGGTCATTGTGTTCTTCGTAGATTCGCCTGTCAAATTAGTGATTTAGCCCCGTTCCATCCCCCCCTCTAGGATTGCCTTCGGCGTATGAAGTTTACCGTTGCGTTGCCCGAACTTCAACGAGCTCTCCAGAAGATTCTCCCGGCCATCCCGGCGAAATCAACAATTCCGGTTCTCGAACATGTTTATACATCTCTAACTGGCAGTGAATTAACGTTCACAGCTACGGACCAAGAGATCACAATTTCGTTGGGCATTCCTGTGTCCGGTGAGAAGGACGGAGCGTTATTAGTTCCAGCTCGCCAGTTCACCGATCTCATAAAAGAGCTCGGTAATGCAGGCACGGTCGAAATCACCGCAGGCGAAGACGCAAATGTTGTGTCCGTTCGTACACCCACGGGTACGTATGAGATGAAGGGACTCGATGCGAACGAGTTTCCTACAATTCCGCAATTCCCTGAGTCGACAAAAGCATCGCTGCGTAAAGAAGACATGACGCGTATGGCAAACAAAACTGTGTTTGCTGTATCGACAGAAGAATACCGTCCGAGTATGACTGGTGTCTTCTTCCAATTCCAAGGCGAAACAGCAACTGCTGTTGCAACCGATGGCTTCCGTTTGTCGCGCGTTATTGTGACAGCCCCTTCGGGAAGCCCCTTCCCCGCTGCCCTCGAAGCAATTGTTCCGGCACGTGCTGTAGAGCTTTTGCGCAAGGTAGACGGTGATGTGCTCATGGAAATTAGTCGCACACATGCTCGCTTTACGGTGGGCTCGCTTACGATTACAACGCGGATTATCGACGAGAAATACCCGCCCTATCAGAATGTAATTCCGTCGGATAACGACAAAACGCTAACGATCAATCAGCGCGAAGTGTTAAGTGCAATCAAACGCGTTTCGTTGTTTGCAAACACAAACACACGTCACGTTCGATTCCGCATTAGCGACAAAACAATGGCAGTGCATTCGGAAGACGAAGATTCCGGCGGCAAGGGAACGGAAACCATTCCGTGCGATTTTTCTGCAGAGTCGTTCGAAGTAGGGTTTAACTATCGCTTCTTAGAAGAAGCTATAAAAAACATTACTACCGACGACGATCCCGATTTGAATGTACGCATGACGTTCTCTACGCCTATCCGTGCTGTACTAATCACGCCGGGAACAGATGCCGACGATCTCCTGATGCTCGTGATGCCTGTTAAGATCTAGAACACCGGTATGGTAATCCGCTCAATAGCGGTGTCGCAAATGCGAAATCATGAGCGAACGCTTCTTGCATGTGCACAGCACGTTAATGTGTTAACCGGACCTAACGGCTCTGGCAAGACAACACTTCTCGAGGCCATTAGCATGGGCGCCATCGCCCGCTCTTTTGTCCAAGTGAACGACACATCGCTCGTGCAATTCGGAACAGATGGATTTTCAGTGGTGATTCAAGCCGAACGAGATCTACACGCACCGTATGAAGTCTCGGTAAGGGTCAAAGAAGGGGCTCGAAAGCGCATCGAAGGGAGTCAGGGCACGAGCCTCACACCTCGTGACATTATTGGCTCGCTGCCCGTTGTTGCGCTGTCGCCCGACCACAAGAGCATTACGTTCGGAGCACCTTCGGAACGACGTGCTTTTCTCGACTCAGTCATGGCTCAATCAAGTACACGATTCACCGATTTACTGTACGACTTACGTCGAATTCTCAAACAACGGAATGCTTTGTTAGCTGGCGGAAATGCACCTGAATTAGGTGCTACAGATTTGCACGTTTGGACCTCGGCATTCGTCGAATGCAGTGCGGAAATCGTTCACCGACGGGCCTTGTTTATAACAGAACTTGCGCCTCGGGTTCAGCGGACGTACGCAGCAGTTTCAGGCGGTGCAGAACAGATAGACATCGTCTACCAGCCGGACAGTCTTCCATCGACACTCGACCTTTCCTCGGCATCCGTACGTGACATTGCAGAGGCGCTTCATGTAGTGGCACAATCGCTCGTGCAGCGTGAGTTGGCGCGTGGTGGGACGTTATTTGGTGCGCAGAGAGACGAGATTGTGTTGATGCTGAATGGTGGACTCGCGCGCGAGACAGCGTCGCAAGGTCAGCATAAGTCGCTGCTCGTTGCGCTCAAGCTTGCCGAATGCGAGATACTTCTCGAGAAAACAAGTGAACGTCCTGTCGTTCTGCTCGACGATGTCTTTAGCGAACTCGATCGCACACGTTGTGCGCATGTGATGCAGTTGGTTCTAGAAATGGGTATGCAGTGTTTTGTAACAACAACCGACGGAGAGGCGATTGCCATGCTGGTTCCTAGAGGAACGGACATGAAGCTGGTAACGCTTTCTAACGGACGTGTTGTTACCATGGAGGCCGCATGATGCGGTCGCTTGGAGATTTGTTGAAAGACGTCGTGCAGAAGTACAGACTGCAGGACGAATTACATAAGTCGCGTATGCCTAGGTATTGGGCAGAGGTTGTAGGCGAGCGCGTTGCGCAACAAACAGAAGTACGGTCGTTTGAAAACGGCATCCTGCGCATTCATGTGCAGCAAGCCCCTTGGCGTAGCGAGCTCATGCTGCGCCGCGAAGAATTACGTTCACAACTCAATGCCCGCATAGGCTCGGAGATGATACGAGAAATCGTATTGCGCTAACGAGATGGGCTTACAAGGAGACGAGATGTCAGATCTATTTACAGAAGCAGAAGCAGTATCGGCCATTCCTCTTGGGTATAGCGAAGACAGTATCAAGGTGCTTGAAGGACTCGAAGCCGTACGGCTACGTCCGGCAATGTACATCGGCGACGTTGGCGACCGCGGCCTTCACCACCTCGTGCAAGAGGTTGTCGATAACTCCATCGACGAAGTGCTTGCTGGTGTTTGTAAAAACATCGAGGTAACCATTCACTCCGATGGGTCGGTGTCGGTGCAGGATGACGGTCGTGGTATTCCCACAGGACCGCACCCTGTTAAGAAGATCTCGACACTCGAAGTTGTAATGTGTACGCTTCACGCCGGCGGTAAATTTGATAAAAAAACTTATAAAGTATCGGGTGGACTTCACGGTGTTGGTGTGTCGTGTGTAAACGCTCTGTCGTCGGTACTTCAAGTATCGGTAGAACGCGAAGGCAAGATCTGGCAGCAGACATATAACGCCGGTGCACCTGTCACACCGGTGAACGAGGTTGGTACTTCGAAAAAAACCGGCACGTATACACGATTCTGGCCAGATGCTACAATCTTTAAGACTGTCGAATTCCGTTACGAGAAAGTCTCCGATCGGCTGCGCGAACTGGCGTTTCTGAATCCTGACGTTACGATTACGTTGTACGACGAGCGTGATGGACAGAAAGATGTGTTTGCTTACCGCGGTGGTCTCGTAGACTTCGTGCGTTATGTCGACGCAAATGCAACGCCAATCACAAAGCCAATCTTTATCACTGGCTCACACACAAACGAGCAGGATATTGAAACGCAGGTTGAGGTGTGTTTCGAATACAACAACGGTTTCTCTGAGACGCTGCTGTCGTATGTAAACAACATTAACACCGTCGAAGGTGGTACTCACGTATCAGGCTTCAGGTCGGCACTTACGCGTACACTCAATGCGTATGCGACGGCTAACAACATGCTTAAGAAGGACACGAACCTTACGGGCGAAGACTTCCGTGAAGGCATGACGTGTATTATTTCGGTAAAAGTTGCCGAGCCACAATTCGAAGGTCAGACAAAAACAAAACTTGGCAACGGCGAAACCGAGAGTATTGTGAAATCCGTCGTAAACGAAGAATTCGCCAAGCACCTCGATGCCAACCCGTCTGCTGCAAAACACATCATCGAGAAAGCCATCAATGCGTTCGAAGCCCGTATGGCGGCACGCAAGGCAAAAGACCTAATTCGTCGCAAGAGTGCACTCGAAGGTGCAACGCTTCCGGGCAAGCTGGCAGACTGTTCGTTGCGCACACCCGAAGACACTGAAATCTATCTTGTAGAAGGTGACTCTGCAGGTGGCACTGCCAAGCAAGGCCGTGACCGTCGTTTCCAGGCAATCCTGCCGCTGCGAGGCAAAATTCTAAACGTCCACAAAGCACGACTGCACAAGGTTCTCGAAAACGAAGAAGTCCGTACCATCCTCACCGCCATCGGCGCAGGTTTCGGCGACGACTTCGATTCTTCGAAGGCACGCTACGGCAAAATCATTCTCATGGCCGATGCCGACATCGATGGTTCGCACATTCGTACGTTGCTCTTAACGTTGTTCTTCAAGCACATGGTGCAGCTCATCAACGATGGCAAGCTATACATAGCTCAACCACCGCTGTACAAGCTCAAAAAAGGCAAGCAGGAATTCTATGCGTTTAACGAGCAGGAACGCGACGAAGTAATCGCTCGCTTGCGTCGCGAAAAGGCAGAAAAGAAAGCTGCAAAGAATGTTGTCACAGAAGCTGCAGCAGAAGAACTAGAAGTTGTTGAGGAAGGGGCTACTGCCGACGGAATTGTCATTAGCCGATTCAAGGGTCTTGGAGAAATGAACCCCGAGCAATTGTGGTCAACCACCATGAACCCCGAAACGCGCACGCTCCTTCAGGTCACCATCGAAAACGCTGCCGAAGCCACACACGTGTTTGAAACGCTCATGGGAGAAAACGTCGAACCACGACGCGAATTCATCGAACGCAACGCACAGTACGTAAAGAACCTCGACATCTAAAAAGAACCTCGACATCTAAAAAGAACATCGACATCTAGTTTATGCGAAACGAGAAAAAGTGAGCAATCTGTCTTACGTATCGGGGCCATGACTATGCTTCGCAGACCACACGACGAACGCGTACCTGGGATTTGCATCCCACCATCAATCTTCGGCTACGTGTGCGAAGACAAGCCCGACTTTACGAACGAAAGTCACATACTACGTTCAGAGCTGGGCAAGTACGAGGCTAAGCGTGTAGAAAAACTTCTGCTCGAAGCAGTGGGTCAGCGTGAGTTAACGTCAGTAGAACGCGAAGTCCTCGACGCTCTTCTCGGCAACGAACTCATCAACGACACTCCAACCGCTGAAGAAGATCGTCAGGAACAGATAGACAAGGATCAGAAAGACTCACTCGGCTCACGACTTGCCGACAAGGTTGCTCGCAAAGGTGGCAGTTGGGGCTTCATTGTCGTGTACATGGTCTTCATTGCCATGTGGATGGTAGGCAACTCAATTGCATTCACCTTCGACGTCTATCCTTTCATCTTTCTCAACCTCATTCTCTCATGTCTGGCTGCTCTCCAAGCACCCATCATTCTCATGAGCCAGAACCGTCAGGAAGCAAAAGACAGGGCCCGCGCCAAGAACGATTACAAGGTCAACCTCAAGGCCGAAATCGAGGTCCAGCTCCTCACCGAAAAAATCGACCACCTAACGATCATGCTACTGGGTAACAAAGCACAAACTCGAGAATAATGGCTTGTTTTCTCATCGTACTAATTGAGGTCTTCTCGTTGCACACGATCTAAATGCAAACAGAAAAAGCCCGATTACTCTCGTAATCGGGCTTTTTCGTTATTTCTGAAATGCGAACTTTTAGATAGCTCTACGACCTTGAATCACGCGAATGATTACGACGACTAAAGCTATAACTAGTAGGATGTGAATGAACCCACCGATTGCCGGGAATCCAATAAATCCAATTGCCCACAAGATCAAAAGCACGACGAAAATTGTCCATAACATGGCGGACTCCTGAAGTTAAATTAGGTTATTTGTTTTTGTTTGGAGCAAGCTTCACACCATCCGCCGCGCCGTCTGCAGGTTTTGGTTGGTAGTTCCGGTTCTTATCCCAAAAGCCGTTGCGTGCGTTTTCGGCGTCCATGATGGAGTCGAAACGCTGACGTTTTACGACGTAGATTTCGCGATCACTACCCTTAAGGTCTACATACCAGATGCGCATCGTGTCGCGTGTTGCTGTAATGCCGCTGATGCGCTTGCGAATTGCAATTTTAGCGCTTCCTCGCGACTTGTTGTATTCTGTTTCGAGCGAGTCGAGGTATGCGTTCATACGATCCATGCGCATATCAACATCGGCATAGTATGCGTCGCGTTCTGCATCGAGTGCAGCCTTTGCGCGATCTGCGGCCATGTCAATAGAGTCTTTAGCTGCGTCGATCTTGTTGTCGTATGTCTTGTCTGCATCCGACTTGTTGCAGCTAACAAGTGCACCAACTGCCAGTGTGGCAAGTAAAAAGGCCCGAATCTTCATCGTTGACTCCCAATCATGTGAATTGTACTGTACGTCCATCCCCTGAACGCGCGGGTGTACTCCTGAGCATGAAAGCGTGTTCCCATAAAAAAAGAAGCCTGTCGAACAGACCCCTTGGGGGCGTCGGACAGGCTTCAAATTGTTCTTCGAACAGCTTAACTGTGACTAGTAGGGGGCTCCCCGAGTAAGGGGGCCCCCATCCTTCGGATGGGGTTTAGTAGCGGTAGTAGTCGGGCTTGTACGGACCCTTTACGCTGACGCCTATGTACTCAGCTTGCTTCTTGTTCAGCTCTTCGAGTTCGACGCCAATCTTGCCCAAGTGCAGACGAGCAACCTTCTCATCGAGGAGCTTCGGAAGCACATAAACCTGATTGACGTAGCGGTCGCGGTGTTGCCACAACTCGAGCTGGGCGAGGACCTGGTTGGTGAAGGAGTTTGACATTACAAACGATGGGTGACCCATTGCGCAACCAAGATTTACGAGACGTCCTTCTGCAAGGACGATAACGTCTTTCTTGCCCACGGTGTAGATATCGACTTGTGGTTTCACCTCAATCTTGCTCTTGCCATGGTTCTTAATAAGCCATGCCATGTCTATCTCATTATCGAAGTGTCCGATGTTGCACACGATGGCGTTGTGCTTCATGGCCTTGAAATGCTTCTCGCTAATGATGTCGCAATTACCTGTAGCAGTAACGATGATGTCGGCTTCTTTTGCGGCGTCGATCATTGGCTTTACTTCGAAGCCATCCATTGCAGCTTGAAGAGCGCAGATCGGGTCGATCTCGGTAATTAAAACGCGGACGCCGGCCCCTCGCAGCGAAGCTGCGGACCCTTTACCAACATCGCCGTAACCAGCAACAACTGCAATTTTTCCGGCCATCATGACATCGGTTGCACGACGAATTGCGTCGACGAGCGATTCTTTGCAGCCATACTTGTTGTCGAATTTGCTCTTCGTTACCGAGTCGTTTACGTTGATAGCAGGCATTGGCAGCGTGCCGTTTTTCATGCGCTCGTATAAGCGATGTACGCCCGTTGTGGTTTCTTCCGAGATTCCGCCTACGCCCTTAACGAGCTGGGGGAATTCGTCGAGTACCATGTTCGTGAGATCGCCACCATCGTCGAGTATCATGTTTAGTTGCTTGCGATCCTTACCGAAGAACAGCGTTTGCTCGATGCACCATGCAAACTCTTCTTCGTTCATACCCTTCCAAGCGAACACAGGAACGCCCGTAACTGCAATTGCAGCCGCAGCATGATCTTGGGTCGAAAAGATATTGCATGACGACCACGTTACATCGGCACCAAGATCGACAAGCGTCTCGATGAGAACAGCCGTTTGTATGGTCATGTGCAGACAGCCCGCAACACGTGCGCCCTTAAGGGGCTTCTTGCCCTTGAATTCATGACGAAGCGCCATCAAGCCAGGCATCTCGGCCTCTGCCAGACGAATTTCTTTACGTCCCCATTCGGCAAGCTCGAGATTCGCAACGCAGTACCCACCTGGCTTGTGCGCGAACTGACCTTTCGCAACGCGCTTTGGTAATGCGCGTTCCTTGATCACAACAGCAGTGCCATTTACTGCGCCGTTCGTTGATGCTTTGAGTGCTCCGTTCTTTGAGGCACCGTTCTTTGCGGTGCTACCGTTCTTGCTGGATGCTTTGAGTGCAGTGCCGCTTTTTGGGGCGGATGTCTTTTTCCGGTTTTTGTTTTTTGTTGCAGTGGCCATAGGTGTTCCGTTATGCGAATTTTGATTTGAATGTAGTTACGAGTTCGAGCTGCTCCCATGGGAATTCGGGACGTCCGAAGTGTCCGTAGGCGGCGGTTGGACGATAGATGGGTCGGCGCAGGTCGAGGCGCTTGATAATGCCCGCTGGCGTTAGGTCAATTTCTTTAGCAATGTATGCGTTGAGTTCTGTATCGGGCGCAGTGCCGGTATTGTGTGTGTTTACGTGAATCGATACAGGCTCTGCAACACCAATGGCGTATGCAACCTGAATGGTGCACTCAGATGCAACACCTGCAGCAACGATGTTCTTTGCAAGGTGACGTGCTGCGTATGCAGCAGAGCGGTCGACCTTTGTTGGATCCTTGCCTGAAAATGCGCCACCACCATGCGGAGCACGTCCGCCGTATGTGTCGACGATAATCTTACGTCCCGTTAGCCCCGTATCGCCGTGCGGGCCCCCTATTTCAAAAATGCCTGTAGGGTTGACGTGATATTTCGTTTGGGCTGTAATGAGATGCGCTGGGATAACCTTCTTGATGATATGTTCGATAACGTCTTCGGCAATTGTCTTCTGTCCGTCAGGCATTCTATCATGTTGGGTTGACACAACCACCGTGTCTACGCGGACAATTTCGCCGTTATCGCCGTACACAACCGATACTTGAGCCTTGGCATCCGGACGTAGGTATGGCATGAGCGACGCTTCGTTCTTACGGATGTAGGACAAGCGTTTTACAAGCTCATGCGAGTAATGCAAAGCGGCAGGCATGTATACATCGGTTTCTTTCGTCGCATAGCCGAACATCATGCCCTGGTCGCCTGCACCGCCCAAGTCGACGCCTTGTGCAATGTGGTCACTCTGACGGTTGATGACGTTAATGACTGCGCATGAATCGGCATCGAACCTGTACTCTGCGCGCGTGTAGCCGATGTCACGAATTACACCACGCACAAGCTTAGGTAAATCGATATATGTCGTGGTTGTGATTTCGCCACCAACGAGGATCATACCTGTGGCTGCAAAACATTCACATGCAACGCGACCCGTCGGGTCGTCTGTTAGAACTGCGTCGAGCACTGCATCCGATATCTGATCGCAGATTTTGTCGGGATGACCTTCGCTGACGGACTCTGAAGTGAAGATATAACTGCTCATTTGTCCTATTGACTTAGACGGACGACACTTGCGTCGCCGATGTTGATGGATGCAAAACGTCCGCTTACTTCGGCGTTTTCGCCGATGATTGACTGATCGAGTGTGATATCGCTAACTGTGGCATTGTCGCAAATGATGCTATCGCGTACAATGCTATTACGCACAACGGCGCCTTTCGAAATGGAAGCGTACGGACCTATTACCGAGTGCTCGACAATTGCTGTAGGATCGAGGTGAACGGGTGGCACTAACACGCAACCCTTAGGTGAGAGCACACTGCTCTGACGCTTTGTTAGCAGGAAGCGATTTGTTTCGAGCAGGGTCTCGGGCTTGCCGCAATCGTGCCAGCCTTCGACTGTAAACGTTGTGAACTTCTCACCAGCATTGACCATGAGCTGCAGAGCATCGGTGAGTTGATACTCATTCTTGGAACGCATGTCATTGGCAATGAGCTCGTCTAATGCTGTGCGTAGTGCTGTGGTATTCTTTATGTAATAAAGGCCTACAAGTGCATTGTGTGAGAGAGGCACCTCGGGTTTTTCTACTAGTCGCGTAACGAATCCACCATCGGTCATTACCACGCCAAAACGACGAGGGTCTTCCACATACTTTACGCCAAGCGACGAAAACGCCGATGTCTCGAGTACCGACAAGTCGACATCGAAGACAGTGTCGCCGAGAATTATCAGCGCTGGCTCTTCACCAAGAGTTTCGCGCGCAATCCAAATGGCGTGTCCGAGACCAAGCATCTCGTCTTGAACTACAAATGTGCAGTCGAGTGTGTAGTTACTGCGCACATAATCTTCTACAAGGTCTCCCTTGTATCCGGTTATGATAGTTGCAGAGGTTATACCTTGTGCAACGAGCGAATCGAGGATGTGCCCAAGAATGGGCTTACCTGCTACGTTGACGAGAACTTTAGGAAGCGTAAACGTGTGCGGACGCAGACGTGTACCGATACCTGCTACGGGGATGATGGCGCGCATGAACCTACAATTTACGACGGTTTCCGACGGCGTTCGCGCCCCTTTTGAATTTACCGCCCAGTCTAAAGCATTGGCTGAGACTGCTTCGTTACTGAAGACGGACCTTTTGTCCGGTGCGAAGCGCGTCCGACGTACGTAACTGCGGATTCTTGCGCCTTAGGGTCTGTACAGACACGCCGAACTTATCAGCAATTTCTGTTATGGTGTCCCCGCGACGAACCTTGTAGGTTTTAGGTAGCTTTTTGGCCGAACTCGACGCTGCGCTACCCTTCGAGGCCATCTGGGCTCCGTACACCTTCAGTCTCGTCTTGGCAAAAACGGTGGTGCCCTGAACTACATCAGAGTTCCAGCGGCGCAAGTCATCTTCGTCGACGCCATATAGCGCAGAGATCGACCCCAGGCTCTCACCACTTTTGACCTTATGGAAAAGGGGCTTTCCAGAGGGGGCACTTCTTGTAATTGTAGCAAGCTCGCTCTTCGAAAGCGATGTTTCTATGGTGAGCTTACGTCCAGCTTTCAGCGTCGTGTTTTTCTTCAGGTTATTCAGTTCGCTAATTCTCTCTGGTGTAGACTGGTATAACGAAGCAATCGAAGCCAGCGATTCGCCGCTCGTAACGCTGTGCGTTATGTTGCGCGAAACACGAATGCGTTCTACCGAAGCCGCAGTGGTCGGAGCAGATGCCTGATCGATGCGTGCAACAATGAGCGTATCGCCGATGCGAATATTCTCTTTGTCGTACGGCAGATTATTCCAGTTTCGTAAATCTGTTAAGCGTACACCATAACGTTGCGAAACAGTGTAGAGATTGTCGCCGCTTACAACAACATGTGTCGAAACTCCACCGTGTGAAGTAGCAGACGTCGTCGACCTACCAGGAGACGTCGATGATGTGGACGTTGAAAATGTTGTTGTCGATGCAGGTGTTGAATTTGTAGATACCGGTGATACTGCTGCGACATCGGTGAACGAAGTGCCACCGACTGGAATGCGCAGTGTCGAGCCCCTTCTAACCTTAGCCTTATATCCTTTTAGTCCGTTCACACTTGCCACATCTGCCGCACTTACATGATAGCGTCGTGCTATGCTTGCAAGCGTTTCGCCGCGCGTGACGGTGTGGTTCATCCACGGACGTTTTTGCTCGTCTGTCAGGGCTGCAAAACGTACCGCCATCTGGTTGTTGCTGCCTCTAGGGACCTTGAGTTCGTATCGGACATTGGGCGGTGTACACGTGCGCAGCAGCTCGGGGTTGAGCGCTCGTAGTGAGTCGGTTGGGATGCCAACACACGTTGCAAGTGCTGCGAGATTCACGGGTTCTGCAACAGTAAACGTTTCGTATTGATACGGCGGATGGAATTGCAGAGAGTCGTCCGGGAAGCCATACTGTTCGCGGTTCATCGAGACAATTGCAGTTGCAACGTATAGCGGCACATAATGGCGAGTCTCACGCGGGAGCTTTTCTCTGATGTCCCAGAACGTTCCTTTTTCTACGCCCGCTTTACGCATGCTACGTCGTACGCCACCGGCGCCGCAGTTGTATGCAGCGAGAGCAAGGTGCCAGTCGCCAAGTTCATTGTAAAGATCTTTAAGGAAGTTCATTGCCGCACGTGTTGCTTTTTCGGGGTCGCGACGTTCGTCTTTCCAGAACGTTACATCAAGCTCGTACTGTTCACCTGTAGGCTGTATGAACTGCCACATGCCAACAGCCTTTGCCCAAGAGACAGCATTAGGATTCAGCGCCGACTCGATCATTGCCAGATAGACAATTTCTTCGGGCATGGCTTCTTCTTTTGCAACACGCTTAAGCATGTCGAACCAACGGCCACTGCGCTCAAGGCATCGCTTCATGAAAGCGCGCCCCTTACCTGTCGTTAAAAACGCAATGTTCTTTTGTACAGGCTCGTTGAACGGAAGGGGAATAATCGTTTCGGGGTGGTTCGCTGGCTCTTCGGGAGCGGGTATGAGGATTGGTTCGACCTTGGTGCGCGCAGCCTCGACTTCCTCGAAGAGTCGCTGACGCAAAATGAACACCGAGGAATTCTCACCTAGGTTGTCGATGCTCTGGATGTAGGACTCGTAGTCTTCGATAATAGACTGAGCGAGATCGGTGAAGTCGGCGTTCTCCTCGATGCGAGGGAACGTAGCGAGTTCGTTTAAAAGGGCAATTGAAAGCTCGAATTGCGAAGCAGCAGCAGCTGTATCCTTTCCGTCGAGCAGCGCAAGGGCCTTTAGGTAAAACTGACGTGCTCGTTCGAGACGACTTACAACGTCGTCGGTCCACTTACCCGCCGATGCAGACGATGCTTCGTCCAGATCAGAAAATTCATCGGGAAACACCGGCTTGGACGCTGTGCGTACGAGCGTGCTAGTTGGTCCGGTCGGTTGAGGCGCTTGCGCCGATGCAATAGAAGAACACAACACCACCAGTGCTATCAGACAGCACAATGGGCGAAGGTAAATCCTTAGGACCTTTTCGGCCATTGGACCTCCCGCTTGATTGGTGTGAAGAAGAAGCGGCAATATAAGGCCGGGAAAGCTTAGACCCTAAACGAATGGGCATATTGTTCACGACATGCAAGTGCATCATGCGTGCGGAGTTAGACCGCTTTCCTGCGAAACATACCCGCTGTTGGCACGGGGCGCCCACTTCGTGGGCTTGGGGTCGACGTGAGTTATCCTCTCCGGCGTAATTCGGTTACAGAACTACTACCGACCTGACAATCGATGTGCCGTTTGCCGACAGGCGAACGTAGTATACGCCCGGAGGAACCGACGAGAGGTCGAGCGGCACCGACAGCATTTGCGATTCTGAAGTAACAAATGCAGAGAGGTGGATTAGCTCGACGCCCATCGAAGAGTAGAGTGCGAGTTGTGTTGTGCCTATGGAACATGTATAAGACACAGTGGCAAACGCTTCGGCTGGATTTGGAAACACACTAAGTGTAAGTCCGTTCGCAGCCAGTTTATAATCATTATGTACGTCTGAGACAATTGCCTCATCAACAACAGTATGTGTGTAGATAGCCTCGCCCGTGAATTTTGCAAACCATTCGAGGCGAATGAGTTCGAGGACGTTGTTTGTGTCGCTCGAAAGAATGTAAAAATGTAGGTCGGCAACGGTGTCACCAACGTGACGAAGGTTATCGGGCACAATGCGAATACTCGAGTAGCGAAACTCGCCGTTCGTTGAGTCTGCTGTTATCGTATAGTCTCCGGGGTTGAGCTCTGTTTGTTTGTACTTAAACGTTGCGATACCAAAGCCGACGTCCTCACTCAATGCAGAATCGAGTACCAGCCTAAATCGAATCGAGTTAGGAAGAAGTCCGGCAGAGCGAATCGATGTTAGATGAATCGTATCAATAGGCAAAGGGTCGCCAATAAACGCTTTAATAACGGATGATGCTTCGCCATACGATCCTGTGCCACTCGAATCTTCGGCAGATACAATCAGTTTGTCGGTAATCGTATCGGCATTGCCATTTGGACTGTAGTGAACGCGAATAGGAATGGTCTCACCATTGTGTATTAGGAACGGTGTCTGTGGATGCTCGAGGGTCAGGGCTGGACTGTTGTTTTGCAATCGCACATTCGTGACACGAAACGTTCCGGGAAGGCACGTCATAAGTCCAATCGTACCATCTCGCTCCACACTCGCCCTCGGAGCAGGAACTTTTATCGTGTCCCGCGTGGCAGTAATGCAAACAGTGTTCTGCGCAACCGCAGAAGGCAGCAACAGACAAATCGTCAGGACAAGTGTAATCGTTACTCGAAGCAGCATAGGTCGTCCTGTCGTTAGAAAGTGAGCGTCCTGAACCGCCCACCGTCTGGAATTGTTGCGTCAGTGTGCGGCAAGTATAGCGGTTCCCAAGCGCGACGGCGTTCAGCAAAAGAAAAAGCCCATCACTAGGACGGGCTTTCTCTTCTTTTTTCCTTCGACGACAACCTATTCATCATAGATGGATACAC
>JAWXBR010000025.1:0-162096 GCA_034440235.1 bacterium | reverse complement strand
CTTCCCATTCCGAACAGAGTAGTTAAGCTCCGCTGCGCCGATGGTACTCTAGGGTTACCCCTATGGCAGAGTAGGTCGTCGCCAGGTCTTTCTTTAAAAGCCCCACTAGGTTTCTAGTTGGGGCTTTTTGTTTTTTCCCGCTGTCAATCCGCTATCTGGGGCTTTTTGTTTTTCCCCGCTGTCAATCCGCTATCTGGGGCTATTTGTTTTTCCCCGCTGTCATTCCAAACGACGTGATGATTTTTGCAGCGTAATCAACTCCACTACACAGGACAGAATGCGAACCCTAGTTGCTATACTTTCAGCACTCTCGCTCGTTACGTTCTGCGCTGTCGCTCAGAAAACACCCAAGACCCCTAGCCTTCGGACCCCTTCCGATATACAACTACATCCCCTGCGTCCACCAACGGTGGCAGAACTTGAAGTGGCCGTTCGTGTGATGAAGACAGATAGTCGCTGGCCCGCGAATGGACGTATCGTTAGCCTTGATCTGCGCCAACCCGATAAACATGCAATTCTTAGAGAGATGCATGACTCAGTGACAAATAGGTCGCCGAGAAATGTCTCGGCAATACCACGCGAAATGTTTGCAGTAGTGCATGATGCAGAAAACAAACGCGTGTTCGAGGTCGTGGTTGACGTGACATCCGAATCTGTGAGCGAAGTACGTAGGCTCGATGGTGTGCAGCCAATGATCTACACCGACGACATGGATACTGTCATGTCACTGCTACGCGCGAACGAGCGATGGAAAAATGCAATTGCTCGTAGGGGGCTTGCAGATTCTAACATAGCAATTGATGTGTGGGCAAGCGGTGTACCTACCTCGGCATTTTCCGATAGAATGGCTCGCGCGCTTGCCTTTGTTAAACAAAACGGCGTAAATGCATACGACCAACCAATAGAGGGCCTCGCTGCCTTGGTGAATATTTCGCGTCGCATCGTCCTCGAGGTGCTCGACCGGCCAATCGTGCCCTTGCCCGAACCAAACATGTTCATGCGTGAAACCCTGCTGCGCGACAAAGACCGAAAATCAACTGGACGCATCAGTGAAGGTGAGAACGGCAATGTCAACGCGACCCGTAATGTCAACACGACCCGTAATGTCAACGCGAAACGTAATGCCAGAACGGGCCGCAATGCACCAGCAAAGAACGCCTCGATACAAACCGATGGCAGTCTTGTGGAATGGGGTCCGTGGTCGTTCAGGTACCTGATGCATCAGCGCGAAGGACTAACCATTTATACCCTTTCTTATAATTCCAACAACATCGCACGCAACGGCAATCAACGCATTGCCAATGGTGCAAGAAGTATTGCGTACAGAATGTCTGTAAGTGAGATGGTTGTGCCTTACGGCGACACCGCTTCGCATTGGATTTGGCGTAGTGCATTCGACGTGGGTGAGTATGGCATAGGCATGCTTGCTGCTCCTCTCGTGCGCGGGAAAGACGTGCCAAGTAATGCATTCATGACTGGCTTGCCTGCAGTTGCGTCGAATGGTGATGTGAGCTACCGCGAGAATATCGTTGCTATCTACGAAGCCGATGCGGGCCTGGCGTGGAAACATTATGACGTGATGAGTGGAGCGCACATGGAGGAACGTGGACGCGAACTAGTAATCACTCAAACGTCGACTATTGGGAACTACGACTACGCTCTAAGCTGGATTTTCAATCTCAACGGCACAATTACTTTCGACGCAGCTCTGTCAGGCATACTGTTAACAAAAGGCACGCAGGACACTGTTTATGCGGGCTCTGAGGGAAATCAGAAACTGGCGCACCTTATTGCAAAGAATCTTCTAGCCCCTTCACATCAGCACTTTTTTAATGTCCGTCTCGACATGGATATCGACGACACGGCAAACGTTGTATCTGAAGTTGACATGGTGCGACGTCCCGTTGGGAAGGAGAATCCTTTCGGCAATGCAATTATGATGGACGATTGGGAATTCCGCTACGAAAAAGAAGCCACAACCAATTCTAACGCCGATGCAGGGCGTAGCTGGAAAATTGCCTCGACGAAAACAAGTAGCATTGGTATACCCACTGCGTACACACTACATCCGAATGATGGTCCACCGTCATTCCTCGATGCAAGCAACCTTGCAAGGCGTCGAGCCTCTTTTCTGATTCATGATTTGTGGGTTACTCGTTACAGAGAGAACGAGTTGTTTGGTGCGGGAGATTATCCGAATCAATCGTCGGGCGATGACGGACTTCCCAAGTACATCCTAAACAACGAATCGATTCTTCGTAAAGACGTCGTGTTGTGGTACACGTTCAACGTTACCCATTTTGCACGTCCCGAAGACTGGCCCATTATGCCGGCGGTTCACACCGGCTTCAAGATTCTTCCCACTGGATTTTTCACACAGAACCCCACAGTTCGCCAGAATGATGTGAGCGGTCAGAAGTAGTCTAATCGTGTTAAAAGTAGTCTAATCGTTTTGAAAGCAGTCTAATCGTTTTGAAAGCAGTCTAATCGTGTTAAGGGGCTTGAGATGGGTCTTTTGCGTCATCGTTTACGCCGAAAATAGAATTGCGGAAACGTGCGTACATGTACGATGCGCCGATAAGGATGAGGCCTAGAACGATAAAGGACACAATTCTGTAAGGCTGTCCAAGGAACGAGAGATCGTACAAGAAGACTTTTAGAATCGAGAGTCCGAGTAGTCCCATCGCAGTTATGCGCACAATCTGCAACCTGCGTATGAAACCTATCACGAGCAATACAGAAGCATATCATATCCATGTGCCAGAGAGGATAAGATGAAACTGATTCCACAGAGCATGTACATGTTCGTAGCTCACATACGTATTGCCACTAAAGTCGATTCTCTGAAGCTGTACATAGGTGCTCCACACGGCTTCAAGGCTGCTCAGTTCAAACGTCACGAGAAGAAGCGCCAATCCTGCTAACCATCGTTGTGCGAGTCTGAGTTTTTCGTCCGCTATACCCTTTCGCATTCTATAGGTAAGCACGAGTGCAGCGATAAGCACAAAACCTGTAATGACACGCGCATTAAGAATAGGCGTATAGTATTCGTGGGGTGCAAAGTAAAACCCATTTACAAACCACAGAATAGTGCCTACAGCTATCGCAATAATTGCAGCTGTGTGCAAGGCTGAGCTTCTGATGCGAAGTGCGAGCACGATACACAACGATGCAACAAGCACTCCAACCGAAGGCGCTACGACTCCACTTAAATACTGTTGCCAGTTTACGTTTAACGAAGAGTCTTTAGTTAAGTAGGATGCCCCATTCATAAAATATCTTACTATCTCATAATGCAGTGCGATAAATAGTAGCAGACACGTCGCAATTCGTATCAACCACATCAACCGATTGAGGTCCCAGAATGCTCGATTGCTCAGATTTACTGCAACCCACCAACCGGACACTGCAACAACCACGAAGGTGAGCAATGCGGTTCCTGCTACGTCTATTACTGAAGGACTAGCGTAAAACGCTGCGCACGCCACTTAGTGCGGCTAAGGAGCGCAGGACACGCTCTGTGCCACTATATAAGCATAGGGGGCATCCCACTCTACAATGATAAACGCGGCTGCTACACAAGACACTAGTGCGAGCGAGGTGTACTGCGACATAGCGGCACGCTCGTTTACTACTAGTCTTGATGACAACCATGCAGCTATAGCAAACCAGGCACCTGCAATCAGAAAAGTAAGTTGATGAATCTGAGGCGTGGGTTCGACAACAGCCACAAGGAAGCCGAGCCACGTAACTGCAGATGCAGAAGACAAGCCCCTTTCCAGCACCTTATCAAAACGAATACCAGCACGAAGACACAATAGATCGGCAATGCTAAAAAGCACGCCACCTGCACCGAGTAACATCAACGCAAGACCTCTATCGGTAACAAGCTGTTCTGTCGACACGGCTGAACACCACACCCCCCACCAGATCCAGGTGCCGGCGGCTGCGATCGACATAATAATGCGCCAACGCTTTGTGCCAAGTACAACGGCCACGAGTGCGACGTCGAGCAAGAGAATGTATGTGTGAAGTCCAGCCGTGTTTATGCTGTCCGTAGGCAACGCCGCTGGCACCGCCATGCCGAATACTGCCGACATAAGAGATACTTCCAAATGTTGTGGATGAGGCATCCTGTGGTCGTGTGAATTAAGCGGCCTTCTTCAGCAGTCCATCTTCATAAACAATTCCTTGAATGACGTTTGGAATGTGATCGAAGCGATCGAGTTTGCGCCACGTTTTTTCCGCGTGTACTGCGAGCACATACATCATGGCAATGGCTGCCTCGCGTGAAGCGTGACCATTGGTTAGCGGAGCACCTTGAAGTCCTTGAGAAGAATAGAGCTAGGCCAGCAGATGAACGGAGAATGCTTTGGGTCGAGAGCGTAAAATGATTCCTGAGTTATATATATCAGTGACCGCTAAGAATATTCTTTGACTCTGACATCAAGAGCGGACTCGCTGATCAATAGTCTAGGAGGAATTCATACTTGCCTAGTCCAATGGAATCCTTAACCCCCAATTTTGCCATGATAGACCGTTTGTGATTGAGTATCGTGGCTTCGCTCCTGTTGAGTCGCAGTGCAATTTCAGGTGGCTTCATGTTTGCCTTCACCAACAATTCCAGAATCTCCTCCTCTGTTTTCGTCAATGCGCGGTTCTTATCATCGTGCAATTGTGCATCCAGTGCCGTGACGGGCCAAGTGTAACTCCCGTCACAGACGGATAGGATACTTGTGGCAATATCTTTCGGTTCAACGTTTTTTCGCAAGAAGCCGTGGGCATGCATATGCCTGGCCCAGATGATTGCTTCATCGGTGTATTGGCTCGTGACGATTACGGTTTTAATGTTGAGATGGAGTTTGTTGACATGATGGCAGATATGAAAGCCGCATGCGCCACGCAGCCGCACTTCTGTTACGATGAGATCAATAGCGGACGGAAATTTATCCGCGAGCATAATAGCCTCACTCGCACTGGCCGCAGCCTTCACGACCTCTAGGTCTGGATATCTATTAACGTACGATAGCAAACCAGTCTTGAAGACTGGGTCGCTGTCTACGATTACTACACGCACAGGTTCTCGGGGAGAGCTGGTCACGCTAAACTCCGTTCGATACATGACTACGGTTGTGGCAAATACTAGATCGAAAGACTACTGTATTGATCGTGTCAGAGTGGTCAGCCCTTCGACGAATGGCGGGTAGGAACGGAAAGCATTGCTAACATACAGAGCAAGGTCTAATAACAACACGGAATTGAGGCATTTGTTACATTAGATGCAATACATATTACAAGATAGGACTGGAGATTTTATGACGAAAAATGACACGTTCATGTCATTGCTAGGTTCAACTTTACCCCGTAAATCGGATCGCGGCTGACCTCTCCGCATAAATGTTAGTGTCGGTTTGACCTCCGGCATAAACTGAGGTAAGCCGATAATGAAGGTGCGATGAAACGCAGTCGCACCATACTTTCCAATTTTTGGAGTATTGTTATGAAACGGTTTTTGTCTGTGCTATCAGTTCTCGTGTTGCTTTGTTGTATACCTGCACGAGCGTCTTTGTTCGATTGCGATTGCCCCAGTGGCTCCTCAGATGCGACATTAAATGTCAATGTCTGCTGGTTGGGTACTACCTACGTCGTGCCAGTTACAGTCTGTTACAAAAGATATTCGCCTCCTACTGTCATCGGCGAGTGCAATGACGATAACTTGGCTCAGCACTACGTGATTAAGATCAAGAAGATTTGCCCCCCGGTAGGTTCAGGCATTCCGCTTGCAAACTTAATTGCCGCGATTCAGGGAAAGTTCGATGTATGCTGTGGCAATTTCTTTAACTACAGCATACCTAACTTCGGTGATGTAGCGTGCTACATGTTCGCGATTCCTAAGTGCTGGCGGATGGTTGGGATTTGTTGGGAGCCCTGCGCCGACTCCAAATGCTGTGTAATTCGGGTTGAGTATGAGAACATGGGTCCTTTAGCTCCGTGCGTGAGAACTGTCATGGAGATATGTTCGCCATTAGGCGATTGCACAACAGGATGTACAACGTGGGAGTGCTCATACATCTCCACATGTCCGTGTCCCTGAACCGAATGATGTAAATTGAAATACGGGTGGATCGTTCGTCCACCCGTTTTCTAATCCGGAGTACACATGGCAAGGCTGATTATAATAATCTTAGGCTTTATCATACTTGTTAGCACTCTGTCCTCTCAGGTATCGGAACGGCAATACCTTTTTCAGGCACTGTATGGACAAGGGGTTGATTCCGACTTCAAACCCAGATTTGGTGTTGACAGCCAACATGTGTTTTGCGCTGCATCCTCCAATCTGACCTATACCACAAGGGACCTTAGAACTTGGAATTGCCCGGAAATTCTTCCATTACGAACGGCATTGCTCGAATGTCAATGGACGGTTGCTGATACGTATATCGCTTGTACGGTTTACGATAAATATCCTTGGGAAGAATGCAGCACGTTCATATACGATAAAGATCTGAACCTCCTCCGTAGTTCAACCCCGCTTTCTGGAATCAAGAATGAGGCCAAACAGGTAACGTATAACTTCGGCGACACCCTCGTCGCTGTAGGAGGCAACGGGGTGACAATCAGTATTGACGCCGCAAAAACATGGTCCAATGTCAAACAGGCTAGGATTCCACAAGTACCCTACGCAATCCTCAAGATGAGATCCGGAGCGCTTGCTAGCGTAACAGATGACAGCGTAATGGCAACTAGTGATGCGGGGCGGTCCTGGCAACGTGACGTGCGTTTTCAAAGTCAGACCAGGTGGTTTCATGAATGGAATGACTCACTCTTGATTTCTTGTGTTCAGAGTTCCGGCCCTCAGTACGGGGGCTTATATGCAAAACGCGATACAGGCTTAACGTGGCAACGGCTCGACACGATTCGTTTTGTTAATAGCAGTCGCGTAGTGACTTCCGGTGAATTTAACGGACAAGTGTTATGGTATGCAGTACGAGGCAACCAGCTCACCATACTGTTGGACGATGGCAACGTGCTGACCACGACCGATACAATGCGCACATGGATAGACAGAGGAAATGTAGGATCGCAGATACGTGGTGGACGTGGGGTAACCATTACTCACGACGATTGCGGTCTAGTCGCTACTGCTAAAGGTCTCTGGCGCATACCATTGCAGGAGCTTCGTGCTGTAGAGTTGTTTTCCAATGTAATGCCCTTCGGAGATGCTTTTCAGCTTGACGATTCTACATACTTAGCCAGCAGTCATGTTAGCTTACTACAAACCACCGATGGTGGAAAAAGGTGGCTCACCACCGAGGTCGCAACCCCGGGTAGGATTATAGCAGAAGCACCTTACTACATGTTTGTCGGACAACTATCGACGGTCTCTGCTGCTGATAACCAGAGCGTCACAGTTTCGAATGCTAGATATCGAGCCCTTTACAATGCACGTTCTGGCGACAGCATTTGGCAACTTTTCAATCTAGATCTGCTTTCCAATGTCCCGAACCCTGAATACACTGAATACGTTGCAGGACGTAGCGTGTGGAATACCCGTGGGGGCATGTACGCAGTGACAGGCCGACCTCTGAAGCTGCTCCGGAGCCGGGACAATGGCAGGACTCTTGATACTGTGGCAGTCGTGCCCGGTGCAGGTCGTCACCTCCGTTATGTCGAGGCATTCGATTCGACTGTGTTTGCAGTTGCCGATTCGGTGTTCTCATGGAAGAACGGAACGTGGACTAACGTCGGTGTTGGATTGCCCACTGATTCGCTTGGTGTGCAACGTGTGCAATCGCTCGTTTACACGCTTGATGGAGACTTACTAGCAGGGTTGGGTGGTACGCGCCATATAGACAGTAATAATGTGGCAACGGACTACGGTACCGGGATCTGGCGAAGTACTAATGACGGCACCGAGTGGTCACGTGTAGCAAATGTCTCCGAGCATGATGTACACATCATGGACCTGCACGTAACCCAAATCGGCACGATCCTGGCCACCATGTCGATTGTTTCGAAGGAAGCTTCTGTGGCAACGCGTAGACAAGATGACAACATCATCGTGCGAAGTGCGGACAATGGCAGGACGTGGCAAGAAGTGTATCACGATATCTATGGCGGTCCTGCACTGTTGAACCCTTTGCTCTTTGCAGAGAATACATTCGGCACATTATACGCCTCACGGACGCGTGGTGGCCTCATTTCAAGCAATAATGACGGTGAAACGTGGCATGATGTAGAGGGGTGGGTTTCAGTAGCCCGCATCAACGACATGACGGTCGACACAAATGGCGTGCTTTACGTAGCAACAGATTCCGCACTTATCACTGTCAAGCCAACTGCAACAAACATCACGAGTGATGAGGTCTCGACGTATCTCCATCTCGCCGCTTTTCCGAACCCTGCGAAGAATCGGGTTACGATCACGGTCGATAATCCGTCTAAAGCGGGTGAAGTGGAATCTCTCGTTGCAATCGGAACTCTTGGGCAGGCGTCAATGGACCTTACGAATCAACTACAACAGCAGGCCTCCGCAAAGCAAGCAAAACTTTCTGTAGACACTTCCGCTCTGCCGATTGGAACCTACGTGCTGGCGCTCCGAGTTGGCAATCAAACAAGGGAAATAGTATTGTGTATCACCAGATGATCCGTGTGGTCACGTATACTTTGAAGTCGCTAAAGGTCGAATAAAAAGACCGATCAGATGCCTTTAAAATGCCGCCGTGGGATGGGAAAATCGAAGGGCAGCATCTTGCTGTAGCTACGCACAGATGGATTAGCACCAGCTGCCAACAGAAATTCCACGGCGCAGGACATCGTCGAATTCAATTAGGCCCATGAGGAGCTTTTGTGATTTTGCACTCATAACTACATCCCCGTTCTGGAAGTGCAGCACATTGGACAATACATACTAGTCCCTGACTTCATGTCGCCTCCGTCCTGCTCTGCTAAGGATGTGCGTCAACATGTCATCCGGATCGTCAAACACCGACCACCTGCGCATTCCGATGATGTCGGCCACGGATTCCAATTGAAGTCGGCCACCAATTCCAACGGAAAGCGGCCACCCAATACGATGGAAGTCGGCCACATAGGCTGAACGATCGTAACGGGTGGCCGACATCGATTGGAATCCTGCATGATAGGGATCATGACGACATGAGCTAAGCGGCGCTGAGTATTTGTTCACTGAGGTTATCCTCCTTCTGGAAATCATCACGATACCCGGAGAGAAGCGATGCCTGCACGAGCGTTACCCATGCGTAGAATCCGAGAAGTACTTCGATTGTCATTGACCACGTCGCTGAATGAGCGGCAGATCGCGCGTAGCGTCGGAGTCGCGCGATCAACGGTCGCCACGTATGTGAAGCGCGCGCAGGAGCTGGGTTGGACATGGCCTCTGCCGGATGCATTGGACGAGCATGAAATGCGTGCGCAGCTGCGTACCGAGCATACGCCGGTTGTGACCGTGCCGTCGCGTTCGCTGCCGGATTGGACACACATCCACAAGGAGCTGTAGCGCAAAGGCGTGACGCTGCAACTCCTCTGGAAAGAATACCGGCAGCAGCATCCTGAGGGCTATGGCTACAGCCGTTACTGCGAGCTGTATCGTGGTTGGGCAGGTACCATTGATGTGGTCATGCGCCAGCATCACGCACCCCGCGAGCGACTGTTCGTTGACTACGCAGGCATGACGATGCCCGTGGTCGATGCTGCAACGGGTGACATCCGGCAGGTACAGATTTTTGTTGCCGCACTTGGATGCAGCAATCTGTTGTATGTCGAAGCGAGTGAATCGCAGCAAGTGCATGACTGGATCGCTTCGCATGTACGCGCACTGCACTTTATCGGCGGCGTGCCCCAACTCCTCATCCCGGACAATCTCCGTAGTGGCGTCACGCGATCGTGTCGCTACGATCCTGACATCCAACGTACGTATGAGGAATGTGCCGAGTATTATGGGGTAGCCATCCTACCCGCCCGGGTACGCAAGCCACGCGACAAAGCGAAGGTGGAGACGGGCGTACAAATCACCGAGCGTGAGATCCTCGCGCCGCTGCGCGACCGCACCTTCTTCTCGCTGCATGCACTCAACGATGCCATCTTCGATCGTCTCACGGTTGTCAACCAGCGACCGTTTCAGAAGCTGCCCGGCAATCGCCGCAGCCGGTTCGAGGAATTGGACAAGCCCGCATTGAAACCGCTGCCACAGCATCCGTATGTCTGTGCACAGTGGTCAAAGGCACGCGTGAATATCGACTATCACATTGCGCATGAGGGCCACTACTACAGTGTGCCATACAAGTATGCCAGGCAGGAGGTCGATGTACGTACCACAGCACTCATCGTCGAGTGCTTCATCGACACGCGCCGCATTGCTTCGCATCGGCGCAGTGGTCACAAAGGTGCGCATACAACCATCGAAGATCACATGCCGTCATCGCATCGTCGCTACCATCGGAACTTGCGAAAGCAAATAGCGCGTGGAGTACCATGCTCGAGAGAGCAACGCCTTCTTCATGATGGGATAAACGAGATACTCAAGTCCGTCCAATTCTCCGACCACAAGCATGATCTTCTTAACACGCAGCCATTCATCGTGTTTGACAAGTGAGCTTCAAAAATTCTGGGATATATACATGAGCCAAAACTAGTGGCAGGGGGCTTCGAATAGAGTGGGTTTTTAAACGAGATAGTCCCGCAACTAATTACAGTTCGAGTTCTACGTATTTGCCGGCGGGTTTTTAGCTCGAGTTCCTACAATCGCGATTGCCAGTGAAAGTGCTGCTACAGTACTTCCGCTATCGGCAACATTGCGCCCCGCCTTATCGAACGCAGTGCCATGATCTGGCGATGTACGTACGATGTTCAGATTTGCTGTGACATTTACCCCGCCACCGTGCGCGAGTAGCTTCAGTGGAATAAGACCCTGATCGTGATACATGGCAAGTATACCATCGAATGTTTTGTAAGCGCCGAAGGCGAAGAAGCCGTCGGAGGGGTACGGACCCAATACGTCGATGCCTCGTTCGCGCATTGCAATGATAGTAGGTCCAATAATAGTTTGCTCTTCACTGCCAATGAGGCCTTCTTCACCAGCATGCGGATTTAATCCGAGCACAGCAATGTGTGGTGCAGCAATCCCAAAATCTCGCGTGAGTGCGCTGTGCATTGCACGTATGCGTTCCTCGACGCGTGTAGTTGTAAGAGATGCAGCAACATAGCGCAACGGAATATGCGTTGTTGCCAAACCAACGCGAACGTTTTCATGCGTTAACAACATGAGCGGAACTCCACCCGCGCGCTCTGCCAACATCTCTGTGTGCCCCGGATATGGCCAGCCTGCTTTTTTACATGCATCCTTGCTTATCGGCAGTGTTAGTATTCCGTGCGCTTCACCCGAGACAACACGAGCAACAGCGGTGTTAAGCGATGTAATAGCAACAGCGCCCGAGTCTGCTGCACACATGCCCGGATGAACGTTCGCTGTCACGCCAATGGGCACAAGTGGAACGCGAACTTGATAGCCGTTGGCTTCGACAACTAATGCACTGCTACCACTCGCTGCACTAAGCTCGCGCTCACAGGTTGCATCGATCTTGTGTTCACTCTCGAACCTATGTTCACAGGTTGCATCGAGCTGGTGTTCGCGTAATACATCAGATAACGTGTTCGCGTCGATGCAAAGTTCTAAATCGGCTGGGAAGGGGCTGCTGCGCAGGGCGCCAACGAGGCATTCGATGCCGATGCCGTTTACGTCGCCGCAGCTGATAACAATACGCGGACGCATTAGATACGTCCCGCTCTGCGCCGTCGTGTCTTGTAGAAGTTCAGAAGAAGTCCTACAACACTCAGATTCATGATGAGCGCTGTACCGCCAGCACTCAGGAACGGCAACGGAATGCCCATGACGGGAAAGAGTCCGATAGCCATTCCGATGTTTACAATGGTGTGAAAGAGGAGCATCGAAGCGAACCCCACTGCTATTACGCCCGCAAACTTTGTGCGTACGATGCTTGCAATGTTTACGCTACGCAGAATAATTGCGGCGAGCAGACCGATTACCATTACGCCGCCAATGAAGCCAAATTCTTCGGTTGGTACGCAAAAAATAAAATCGGTCCATTGTTCCGGAATGTAGCGCAGTTGTGTTTGCGTGCCTTTACGGAATCCTTTGCCAGTTAATCCACCCGAGCCAACAGCAAGAATCGACTGAATAACGTGATAGCCCGATCCGCGTGGATTGCGCTCCGGTTCGAACAACGTAACGAGACGCTGCTTTTTGTATTCGTCTAGATCGTCGAAGACTGGCTTGACAGCGAAGCCTGCGCCGACAAGCAATAACACCGCGACAATTGTTAGTATGAGATTTCGCCGGAACAGAAAAGCACCAAGCGCTACGAGTGCAGAAACGATACCAAACCAAATCATGTTTTCGAAGAGTACACCATACAATGCCGATGCGGCAACAAACGGCGCACATCCAATGAGATAAAGCAAGAATAGGTCGCCACCAATCCACAAATACACGCCAAGCAGAATTGCTATAAACACAGTAGCAGAGCCGGTATCGGGCTGTGCCATGATAAGTGCAAGAGGTAACAGAACTAGGCCGGCAATTGAGCCAATGTCGCGGAGTGTGCGCACATCGAATCCTTTTCGAGAAACGTATTTCGCGATAGCAAACAGCGTTGTGATCTTGGCGAGCTCAGATGGCTGAAATGTAAACTTTCCGATCTGAATCCAGCACTGCTGTCCGTTCACCTCCTTTCCAAGAGGCGTTAGTACAACAACAAGCAGTAGCACGCCTATTATGTAAAGCGGATATGCGAGGTTGCTAAACACACGCTCTGGGATAAAGAACAACGTCATGGCCGATGCAAGACCAATCAAGGCATAGTAGACCTGATTGGTGAAGTACGACGAACCATCGGTGGCGCTGTTAATCGAAATCAACCCTAATGCGAGCACACCTGCTGTTGCCAACAGTAGCCCCCAATCCAACAAATCATTCACACGCCGTTGGAGTGCTACATCTTCATCGTCGAAAACAAATGGTTGCATAGTTTATGATGTCCAATCGCGTCCGAGTATGCGTTCATACGCCTCTACATACTTGTCGCGAGTTCCCGCAATTACGGCAAGGGGCAAGGAAGGGGGCGGAGGCTGTTTATTCCAATTCGTCGATTCGAGCCAGTCGCGAAGAATCTGCTTGTCAAAGTTATGCTGTGGCTTGCCAGGCGCATACTCCGACTCAAGCCAGTACCGTGACGAATCGGGTGTAAGAGCCTCGTCGATAAGAATAATACGTCCATCTTCAAGCACACCAAACTCGAATTTCGTGTCGGCAAGAATTAGCCCCTTGGCGGCAACGGCAGTTGCCGCGGCCCCATACAGTGCAAGGCTTATGCGTCGGATGTGGTCGAGTGTGTCCTGGCCGACAACAGATGCGGCGGTCTCGGCAGAGATATTCTCGTCGTGTCCACTTTCAGCCTTAGTTGCTGGAGTAAAGATGGGCTCGGGCAATTGCGACGACTCTTGAAGTCCGTCGGGCAGCCGAATACCACACACCGACTGCGACGTCTGGTATTCGCGCCAGCCGCTGCCGGCGAGGTAGCCACGGACGACGCATTCTACGGGGAGAGGAACGGTTTTCTTGACGATCATGGTGCGTCCAGCAAGCATAACATGCTCTTCGGACGTCAGGCCTTCGACATCCGAAGTCTCTGTGCTTAACAGGTGGTGCGGTGTGACATCTCCCAGCGTCTCGAACCAGTGTTCGCTAATCGATGTAAGTAGGGCGCCTTTATCGGGGACGGTCTCGTTCATCACCACATCGAACGCCGAAATGCGATCTGAGGCAACGAGCATGAGCTTGTCGCCCAAATCATAGACGTCGCGCACTTTTCCACGGCGGAACAGCGGGTATCGAGTAATTGATGTGGTGTGGATGTCCATCAACAAAAATACAGCTAGGGCAGCAGTAGCACTACGACAGACTCATGCAAAGGAGAAGAAAGTATGCACACCTGTGTGGTAAGGGGCTGTTGAAGGGGGCTGCATAGCTGCGCACCGGTCAGCGACGTGAGCGTATAACCATTTGAAAGTAAATGACGCACTTCGTCATAGTAAACTATTCGATTAACAGGGTTGGCAATGGCACCATATTGTGATTCGCGATTCTCGTCATTGACACCCGTGATTGGATGCTGAAGTAACAGAACCACAAGAGAGGCGGGATTCACGGGCAGGAAGAGTGGAAGGAATTGCTCGGACCTTGCAAGCGCTACTGCGATGACGGATGTGTCAGTCTGCACTGCATCGTACATCGACCCATTGTCGAACGAGCCGAGCGTATATCGCCAGAGTTCCTTGCCCTGACCGTCGAGTGCAAGCACGAGAGGTACAGAGGTTGTTTCGCCTGATATGAGCGGCCCTTGTAGACCCTGACGCATGGCATGAACTTGCGGGAGTTGAACGGGGATGCGCACCGGTTGTGTGATCGAGACGGGCCAGCGGAATCCGATGATATCGAATACTGAATACACACATGGGGTGTTCGCGAATTCTGCAGACGCAGAACATAACGTGTCATTCATCTTTGCAAACGCTGTGGATTCTGGAAGGCAGGATGCAGCAGTACCGATTGCCAGAGCATTGCCTTCAAGATCTGCACTAAGAGTAACTACTGGCCTACTTTGAAAGAATGGATCGACATAAAGCGTAGAGTCGCCCCACGACAACGTCTCTGAAGTTCTTGCAACGATGTCTATTCTGCCATTCGAGGTTGCACTTACATGAAGAACGTCGATCTGCACAGCAAGGCTGCCCCCTTCGAGCCCCTTGCCACGAATGACTTGCACCCAGCGGTGATTGCCAGACATGTCTATGGCCTGAACGTATCCAGAGATTTCTGCGCTGTCGGTTACGGTTTGGGTGCCGAAACGCGATTGCTTCACGAAAACTCCTGCAACAACGATGAGTGTGTCGTTCACGACGGTTAGAAAAGTGGGGTACTCTGCGTTAAAAGCACCGTCGTTGCGCGCCCATCGAAGTGTGCCATCGGCGTTCACAACAAAGACCACGGCGTCGGAGTTGCCACGTCCGGTGAACGTTGTGTTGCCGATTGTATACACTGTAATACCATCGACGCCCGAGCCGCAGATCATGCCAACGACAAGTCCGCCATCGGGCAGTGGCGCCATACATGTTATGGCATCGTAACCCGGACCGCCGTAGGTGTTAAGCCAGAGTGGACGTAGTTCGTCGTCGACGTTTAATAAGAAACCATCGGACGAACCTCTCGAAGTATTGGTCAGATTCTGAACCGAAATACGGTCGGTAAATGCGCCTCGTATGAGCGTACTGCTGGTGGGGGACTTCATTCTCTCGGCCGAGAATCCAAAAGTGGAATCGGAAATCGTCTCAATTATTAAAGAAGTACGCAACTGTGGCGGCTGTGAAAAGCAATTCACAGCGCAGAGTGTAAACAGGGTGGCGAGATTTAGATAGAAATTCATCCAGTCGCAATCTAGCCAACCTATGCTCGGGATTTTCTATGTTCGTCTTGACTCTCAAGACACAGCTACCGAACGGACACCTATGAAACACCTCGTCCTTCTTTTTCTAGCGGCATTGTGCATTGCCGCTCCACTTCGCTCGCAGGATTTATCAACCGCTACTTGGTACTTCGGAATTGGCGGTGGACTTTCGTTTACTACCACTCCCCCAACCGTACTAACAGACGGACAAACCTCTTCGAGTGAGGGGGTATCGATAATCTGCGATTCATTGACCGGTGCGCCTATCGCTTATTCGGATGGCGACAAGGTCTGGCGTGGCGACCACAGTGTGGCGGCTACTGGAGTTGGTGGTCGCATGTCTTCATCGACTCAAGCATGTGTGTTTATCCGCCATCCAGGCGACCCCACGATCGTGTATTTGTTTACAGTCGAGCATGAATTCGCGGATGCGAGAGCTCAGGTGACTACATGTTCCTATGTCGGGGGCATATTCTCCGTTGGGACTACTCAAGTACTCGCTACTGGTGTGTGCGAAAAAGTAACATCATCGAAAGCATGTAATGGCATAGACTATTGGGTAATTATGAAGCTTCAGAATGGTACGTTTTTCTCGTATCGAATATCGAGCGCCAACGGCTTCGAGTTAGCTTCACGGGTCAACTCACCAGGAGGCCTAATCGCAACGCCACCCGCTCGCGGTGAGATGAAAATATCACCTAATGGCAGATGGTTGGCTGCTGTCAATGAAGCTGTCGGCACAGAGGTATGTGCATTCAACAATGCTAATGGTGTAGTAACAATTACAGAGCAGTTCGATTTGGGTCAGCAGCGGTATGGCCTTTCATTTTCCCCCAATAGTCTACTGCTCTATACTAACACGGGCTGGAATATAGGTCCCTCGAACGTCATCAATCAGTATGATCTTACCGCCGCTGGAATTGGCGCTTCCCGAATGGCCATTGGAAATTTTGCGTCGAATGTTGGTCCGGGCTGCATGATGATTGCTCCGAATGGACAGATCTATGTTGCTCGCTGGCAGGGGAGTCACCTTGGCGCAATTCGTAATCCAGATGTGCGCGGCATAGGCTGCAGTTACAATGACACTGAAATTTTCTTTGGACCTGGAAAGATTCAGTGGGGCTTGCCGAACGTTCCTCAGAACTATTTCATCCCACGTTTTGCAGGCAAAGACACAACAGTTTGCGAAGGCTCTTCTTTTCAGCTTGGTATTCCAGCACAACCTGGCTACATATACTCTTGGGTTGCAGCCCCGACGATTAGCGATACTCGCGTGGCACAACCTACGGTAGTCGTTGACCTGGGTGTTCAAAGGTACTTTGTTCAGGTAACCGATCCGAATGGCTGTGTGCTTAGGTCAGAGATGGAACTCACAGGACGTCCGCGACCTGTGATAAGCGGACCACCGAATACGTACGTGTGTTTAGGCGATAGCATAACGCTGCGCATAATCGCACCTCCTGGAAGTACAGTTAACTGGACACCTGCTATTGGGTTGAATACGACTACTAGCGATGTTGTTGTACTCACGCCACCTCGCAGCCAGGCGTATCGGGTTACTGTAACAGATACGTTTGGATGTGTTGCATTAGACACCATATTCATTAGCGTTCACACACCTACGAAACCCGACTTAGCTCCACAACCAACTCTCGATTTGTGTCAGGGGTCGTCGTTGCAGCTATCGATTGGCACGATGCCAGGCACTGTACTTTGGTCGACAGGTGCTACTACTCCGCAGATTACTGTTACATCTGGTGGGCCGTATTGGGTAGCTGTTACAGACACATTGGGTTGTACAGGCAGGGATACAGTAGGCGTCGTGATACTGCCGCAACCGGGTGCTGCCGCTACAGGCGACACTACGATTTGTGCTGGACGTTCCGCGCCGATGCAGGCATCGGGTGGTGTGTCGTATAGGTGGACTCCAACAACGGGGTTAAACGACCCGACGTCGGCAACTCCTATTGCTACACCAACGCAGACAACGCGGTATGATGTAGAAGTGACGGGTGCAAACGGCTGCACCGATACAGCATCGGTTACAATTACGGTTCGAATACTTCCAGCAATTGTCATCCCAACGCCCGATACAACCATCTGTGGTTGCGACTCGCTTGTATTGACTGCTCCACCTGGATATGCCGCATACTTGTGGTCTGATAGCAGTACATCACAAAGCATTGTAGTGAACGTTGCTGGTCTGTATAGTGTGACTGTTACCGACGATCTCGGATGTACCGACATTTCGAACGTAGTGCGCATAGACACATTTACAACGCTCACAGAAGTTTCGACCCTCATCATTCCGTATGCTGCGCCCGACGGAGCAAATGTTAATGTTCAGATTGCAATTAAAAACTGGCCATCACTCGCACCGTGCTTCGGCGACAGCATCTCATGGATTATTGCAATACAAACAGGCGTGCTTGCGCCTGCAACAGAGGCTGGCCGCGGTGTTATGACTGACTCTGGCGTTCGCCTTGTTCGTGGCGTGTCGCGTTGGGATGGCATCCAGACTGAGGTCGTCACGCAGATTCCGTACATCGTTACACTCGGGGATACGACTCTTACCAATGTCACTGTCATGTCCGTTCAGGGTTCGCCGTGCGCCGGCACAATTTTCGGTAGCACTGCTGGATTCGGCGTCGAAGAAATCTGCCGAGCAGGCGGACTGATACGCAGATTTATTTCACCTGCTCGTTACACCGGAATTCTTTCGGCAGACCCGAATCCTGCGTTCGACGCAGTCGTCATGCGTATGCGCATCGATGTTCAACAAAATTATCATCTGGAGATTCGTGATGTGCTCGGACAAATCGTGTTGCAAACATCACCTGCCAGCGGAGGACCAGGCATCGTGACCACTTCTCTCGATGTTGGAAGTCTAGCCCCGGGCAAATACATCATTACACTTGTGGCCGGAAACGAACGCTCCGGCTATCTACTGGAGGTTCTATGAGGCAGATGCTCGTAAACATCATTGCCTTTGGGGCTATAGCAACTGGTCTTTATGCCCAGGCGCCAGGCGATAATGGTATACTCTCGGCGGGAACTACACAGAGGATTAACGACAACAGAATGAAAGTTGGACTCTTTGTTCATGGTGCATACAACATGCACGTGGCAGATTTTCTGCGTCTACCCGGTGTGCCTTGCTGCAGCCCGGGTTTTTCCAATGGCGGAGGATTTGGTTTCGATTTGGGTCTAATGGGCTCGCTGCCATTAAGTGATAAGTGGTTGGTTTCTTTGCGCGCAGGTTTTTCAACTCTCGATGGTACACTCGAGACAGAAGAGAGCCGCACTGTAAGTCTGTTTGGCGAGACAGCGCAAGGCACATTCCTGCATACGTTGGATATATCGATACCCACAGCAACAGTAGACCTGCTTGTCGGATTTCGTCCCGTTGATCGCCTGACCATTCTCCTCGGTCCAACAGCATCAATTGCGTTGTCGCAGTCGTTCGAGCAACGCGAGGACATCATTGCACCTGCAGTAGGGACGTTTGAGAATGGCGAACGTACTCGCCTTAATGACACGGGTGATATCCTCGGAGCAAGAACGCTCCTGCCCGCCCTCACGCTTGGTGTTTCGTATGACATTCCACTCGATGCCAACCACACCTGGTATTTGATTCCAGAAGCTATGTTCTCTTATGGCTTCTCTGACATCAATGACAGTTTATCGTGGAAGGTGAACAGACTGCGCGTTGGTGTTACGCTCGCATACAGTCCGCCCGAAGTCCGCCCCGTGATGACTTCAAATAAGTTTCTTAGTGGCGAGATTTCTGCAGTCGGACTCGAAGCCGATGGCACAGAACGTCCGCGTTTCACCATGCGCGTCGAAGAATTCCTCTCCACTCGCATGAAGCCCATTCTTCCGTTTGTGTTTTTCGACGACGGCTCTTCAGTTATTCCAGCACGCTACACGCGCCGATCGAAGTCGTCAGTACAGACTTTTCGCGAACTCGACCTGCACGATGCAAGCATGCTAGAGACGTATCACGATTTGCTGAACATCGTTGGTCTACGCATGACTGAGATGCCCAACGCAACCATTACTCTAACGGGATATCATGCAGGTAAAGGGGCTGATGCAAGCGGGCAACAAGAAATCTCGGTACCTCGAGCCGAGGTAGTACGACAGTATCTTGTAGAAGTGTGGTCGATAAACAAAGACCGCATCAAGGTCGAGGGACGTGGTCTTCCGTCCGTCACTTCAAACGAAGATGAGCAGGACGGTATCGATGAAAATCGTCGAGTAGAAATTTCATCAGATGAGTTGCGCATACTCGATCCGGTATGGACAACAGACACTTCGCGTTCTGTAAACCCACCTAGCGTGCGCTTCAAAGGCCTTGCCAATGCAGAAGCAGGACTCGAGGAGTGGCGTGTTAACGTAACGCAGGATGGCGAAGCATTAAAAAGTTTTTCGGGAGCAGGACCTGTACCTACCATGGTCGACTGGGATGTAGAGAACGATCAGCAACACGTCCCAAGAGCCCCTTCCCAACTCGACTACTCGTTGTACCTGCGCGATAATGACGGGCAGGAGTACGAAGCGAAAGGAAGGCCGATGACGGTCGAGCAGATTACGATTCAAAAGAAGCGCCGCGAACGCATCAAGGACAAAGAAATCGATCGTTATGCCCTCATAGCTTTCGACTATTCTGGTTCGAAGGTCACACCACAGCAAGCCCGCCTACTCGACAGGCTAAAGCAGAAAGTGTCGCTTGCTTCGACAATCCGTATTGCGGGTCACACAGACCGTACCGGTGAAACGGCATTTAACAAAAAGCTCTCGATGGAAAGATCACAGAATGTCGCATCGTATCTAAAGGGCGGCGAAATGACGTCAGAAGGTTATGGCGAAGCAAGCTCTCCGTACACCAACGATTTACCAGAAGGACGGTTCTACAACCGCACGGTAAACATTGTGGTCGAAAATCCGCTCAGCGAATGATCTAGCGAGATGCTACGCATGAGCGTCAGTTTCTACAGCGCGTGTTGCTTGCCGTAGGATAGACGCAAGACCTGTGATTGCCGAGAGGTCGAACCGCTCTGGCATCTGACGTTCTGGAAACCAGCGTCCGTAGGTGCGGTAGAGTGCAAGGCGTTTCTGAAGGTCTACAGCTTGTGTAGTAAACGACGCGGGGGTTGCGACTGAGGCTGCGAGAGAAGGTGCGACTGAGTCTGCTAAAGAATTCAGCGCAGCCCCTTGCCCGGTCTTAGCGAGAATGGCAAGTCCAGCGGCGAACGACGGGTAGCCATCGAGCGAGTCTGCAACCCAATCTGGCAACGACGCGCCAGATTGCATGAGGTTTTTGACGTTGTCCAGCTCGCGTTTGGCTTGCCGAATAATGCGGGGAATCATTGAGTCTATAATGCAGACCGTGTCGTTATCGAGAACGCGGTTAGTGGTGCGATTAAGGTTGCGGGCACCGCTAAGTGCTATTGCAATGCCGAGTGAACCTGCAAGCGTTGGACGTAATACTTCGAGCGTTCTGGCGCTGAATGCTCCATGTGCCGTGGTCCCAATCCACGCAGTGCAGCCGTCACGCTCGACACCTAGATTGATAAGCTTATTGATAAAATTGTAGAAGATGTCGTGGCAGCCGTTCCCGGTACACAGCCAGAGTGGGTACAGACTATAATTGCCTGAATGATGTTGCTTGCTTTAGAGCCGTCACGTGAGACACCGCACGTCCGCCGCAGTTCTTCGAGGGGAATAACCCTGCCGTAATAGCCTAGTATCATTGCAAGCGATGCAGCTCCACATTCCACCGCTTCCATCTGGTACACTGTTGGTGTACGAACATGGCGCGCCTTAATCTTTCGCGTTGGCTCGTAGCTCACCTCTCTAGCCGCGTTGCTTACCTTAGGTCGTGCTTCACTCACTGGCAGATCCCATCTTCTTCTTTAGCCATGGCAACGCGAGCGTAATAGGCGCTTGGTCTTTCACGATAATAGAACCAGTGCACACCATGCCCGCCGTGATGCGAACATTCGGTCCACGTCCAGACGTCCATTCAAACCCACTCGGATTTTTCGGATTCGGACGTAAGCGCACGCGGACTTCAACAGGGGGCTCTTGCTGGGTGCCGAAGTACGACGACAGAGCTTCGTTATCAAGCAGGCTTGCAATGCCGCGTTGGTCTAGAGGATACTCGCTTACGTAAAACACGTCGCCAATCAGCGATCCCGACTCTTCTGCAGTAACAGTCGAGGGTACTACGTGCACATCCATGCCAACCGCAATCTTCTTTCCTTCGAGCGGAGGTACAAACAGTACCACATCTACAGGATTGTCTCTTACAGCATACACTTCGAGGATAAGTATGGGCGCTCCGTTTGCAACAAGCTGACCGACGTTTGCGGAGAATTGCACAACCTTGCCATCGTGTTGAGAAATAACCGTTGTCGCAAGTCTGTACTGCAGATCTGCTTCGCGCGCAGCGCGTACAGCTGCGCGTAATTGTTGATCCTGCTGAATAATCTGCTGCTGTTTCTGAAATGCGTCATCGGATGTTGTAGACTCCAGCTGCAGTGACGCCGTATGCGCTGCAATTACATCCTGCTTGGCAGTCATGAGTTCGTTAAGATCATCGAAGTATGTAGACAAGGTTATGAGCCCCTTGCCATGCAGCTCCTTCGTGGACTCTGCCGTCTTCGCGAACGAACGACGATGTAAGGAATCGCAACTGCAGCACTGCTTGATAGTAGTCGCGTTTTGAACTCAAGTATGTAGTCTCAGCAGCAATCGAGTTGTTCTGCATCTCGCGAAGAATTACAAGTGTAGATGCGTTGTTGCGCATACGAAATTCTTCGGCATCGTAAACAAGTCGCGCTAGGTCTAACCCCTCACGTGCTACAATCATCCTCTCGGCCGCAGAGCGCAAAGCAAACACCGCTAACTCTGTCTGTAGTGCAATAGTCCGCAGAAGATCTGCAGACTGCACCTCAGTGCGTGTTGCCTGCGCGGCTCTAACATCCAGAGTGCCAGCCGCCGCAGAGTTCTGCACGGGGAAAGTCCACGTTAGGCCAACGCCGAAGTTCAATGGCGTTACGTTCTGCGTGTACGGACTCACATAGGCGGATGCGCCAGTGTTAAGATTAAATCCATTTGCGCCGAGCATAAGCGACAGGTCGAGCTGCGGATCTGCGCCACTCTGCAGTCCCTCTATCGCACGCTGCGCCGCCATACGGCGTGCTGCAAATGCAATTACATCCGGACGCTCGCGCGCGGCAACCGCGCGGACATCGCTGGAAGAAACAGTGCGGGCAAGGTTTGTATCTGAAGGGTCTTGAAGAGGTGTTGGCTCTTCATAGCCGCTGGCTCTGGAAAGAGAATCACCAAGTGTAACTGCAAGCAGAAATCGCGCTGTTGCAACGCGTTGCGCTGCGGCTATAAGGTCGGCTTTGCGCTGCAACGACGTTGCTCTAGCAAGGTCGAGGTCGGAGCGTGTTCTTCTATCGGCGTGCAAGAACGCCCTCACATCGTTCACTGCAGTATCCGCATCTAGTAACGATGAGTTTGCCATTTCATGGAGTTTCGAAGAGTACCAGTACTCGAGCCACGCCGTTAGCGCATCCATTGCACGCGCATTTGTTGCCGCCTTCAAATCTGCTTTTGCTGCAAGAACAAGTAAGGAGGCTTCTTCGCGAGCACCATGCATCGTGGCGGCGCCGCGATTCTTCAATAGCGGTACACCGAGTGTAAGGCTGTAGATGGCGCGGTTCTGCGGACGTGTATCGGTGGATGTGCCATCAAGAATAGTTGTGCTCACCACACCAAAATTCCCAGACAACGAAGCGCCAACGTCCAGTTGTTGTCCAAACGTAACCTGATACTGTCCGGTAGCCACATCCGGAAACACAATCCCCAGCGGCGATATTACCGGCGAATGATCCTTGCCGTACTGCGCAACGAACGCTGTCTGAAAATCAAATGGTGCTCTGTACTGCCGAGCCCAGCCTTCGCTCTCAGACACCATCGTGCGCTGCACACGTATCTGCGGGTCACGCTGGAGAAGCGTCTGAAGACAGTCAAGGGGCGAAAGGCCCGCTGTGCCTTGCGCAGCGGCAATTGCAGGCAGACATAGCATTAGGCATATGCGGGTGCAATCGGACAACCGTTTGGTGGCCCAATGCCTGTAATGAGATATGAACGTTTCCGTGAACCAGCCCTTCATTAGGAAGGAAAACTACGGAGATACTTGTTAGTTATCAGAAACGCCGACGCGTTACGACCAACGAATTCCAGGGAATCCCACCGTAATGTGAAGTTCGACATAACGATTGGGCGCAGTGCCACGCAGTATGCTGCCGTCAGCATTTGGTACAACGAAGACACGGCACACCTGACGGAAATCAGTTCCAGTAAATCCGCTGATTTCCCCGAATTCCATGAAGAAGCCATAGCCTAATCCTGACCCACCGGTACCATTGGTTAGCCAGATCGAAGCCCCTTCCGAAGCAGAAAAAGTGATCGCGTTTATTCTGCCGTGCTCTGAGTACCAATCATCGAGTGAAGTCATGCCAGCATCTACCTGGCGGCTAATCGACTTTCGTTCGAAGTGTAGTGGCACTTCAAGACTCGTTGCTGTTGTTGCTGTTCTGTCAGCAGAAATGTGCGTGCCGAACTCTGGCGAAGCAACAACCGAGGCAAGAACGAACTTTCCAGCCGGCCAACTGTCCTCTGGCAAGAGCACAAGCTGGACGCTTCCGAATGGAGCGTCTTCACGCGTCACAGTTGTCGGACCTCCCTGAGCAGGGTTGATGATGAGTCCACTGCCCATCGCCGAGCCAGATTCATAAAGCCTTATTGGTTCACCCGGACGTTGTATATCAAACTCATAGCGGTTGGCGGGTGCAGCATGAATGCTGTGTACAAAAACAGGGTCCGTCTGTCCATCGCGATACACAACCAACTCGAACGAGTAGAATCTCTCCTGCAATCCGTAGACGTCCGCCGTAAAAACATTCTCCGTGTGGCCATCCGGAAACTCATGCAGGACACCGTCGAACCAATATACCTCACGCGTGCCTGAGTCTGCAGGCTCACCGCTAAGCGAAACGGACTTCCAGTTCAGTTTATAGTGGATGTATGAACCAAGGGGCTTTGCCTGCCACCAACGAACATGTACTGCTCCAAGATTGCTGGAGCTTACAGCCATCGATACAACCCCAACCTCATCACCGTCACCATTGCCATCATCCGCCCGTGGGTCTACGGCACATCCGGCCAGCGTGGTGATGAGCACCGTGCTCATCACAAGAACAAGTCTTGCATAGAAAACAGAAGTTGTCATAGCTTTTCAATTCGATAATAAGTGATGCGAACGATTGAAGATTAGAACAGTGCGCGAGCTTCGGGCAGAATAAGAATGCCTAGTATAATCATGAGCAACGAGCCAATGACCATCAGCAGCGTGTTGCGCACGGCAACGGGCGGGAGGGAGTTCCGCCAGCGGCGCGACATGTGCGCCATTGCAATGGCTATAATCATCAGGAACGAATGCTCGAGGCGGTGCCGTAGCGCGTCGCCGGCATAATCTTCCCAACGGATGACGAACTGCATGAGACCAAGCAGCAATTGCAGCAACAACGCCAAGGCGTAGGTACGCACAAGGATGTTGTCGGTCTTGTCGAGTGCTCGTTTGCCAAAGAGCGAGACGAGCAGCTTGATGAGAGTGATAGCAGCGAGGGCTAGGATGAGCCATCGCATTTCGGAGTGCAGCTTGAAGATGAAGTCCATAGAGAGCGAAAGTAGCAATTTTGCACGCCATGTTTCGAACCGCTCTTCTTACATACGTCTTACTGCTACTGTTTTTCTGCGCAGGTGCTGCAAAACCGTTGTCCGGTCCTCTGCCGAACACAGCCCCCTACCCGCTGTCCAACACAGCCTTCACCCTATCTTCCAACACAGCCTTCACCCTATCTTCCAACACAGCCTTCACCCTATCTTCCAACGCAGCCCCTTACCCCACTGATGACGATTCGGCAACCTACTTTTACAAGAACCACGAGTACGGCAGTATGGCCCTTGTGAACCCATGGCAGATGGTGCTAAGCGGGAGTTTCGACATTCTGCAGCTCGACGGCAAAGACAGGCGACTGCTAAAGAAACCGTACGGAATTGGCTTCGAGAATGTGTGGAAAAACGTGACGTCACCGGGCGCAGCAATTTCACAGATTGGTTGGGGCAAATGGCTGACGACAGAGGTGTTGCCACTGAACCTTACACCCGCAGGTGCACAGTGGATACCGAATTACCAACTGCATCTCATCGGTGGTGGCATGTCGTATCGTATGCTGTCGGAATGGTATCGCGACCAAGGCGTAGCAGGCGCTGATTGGTGGTCGGCCGGTACTGTGATGTTTATGCACGTTTTGAACGAAGCAGTAGAGAATGAAGACTATCGCGGATACAACACCGACCCAATTGCCGACGTGCTGTTGTTTGACTGGCTCGGCATCCTGCTTTTTACGAACGACGACGTATCGCAATTCTTCGGCGAGACGCTGCACATGCGCGACTGGTCGAATATAAACATGATTACTTTCCCCGATGTGCAGCTCGGCAACAATGGTTTGTACTATTCAATGAAATGGAATATCCCTAGTACCGACCGCTGGCGCGTGTTCTATTTGATGGGTATGAGCAACATGGCTGGCGCGTCGTATCGCACCGACGATGAGCATAGCGTTACGGTGGCCGCGGGAATACGCGGACGCAACCTTGTAAATGTCGATTCAACAGTGCGGCAACTAACGCTGAACATCGTGCCGACTGCGGGTGTGTTTTGGGACCGCAATCATTCGCTGCTCGCGTCGCTAACCGTAAGCGGTCAGGCCGACCAATCGGCCATTCTGCAACTCTACCCTGGACTTGTTAAGGGGCTGCCCATTGACTTTAGCATATGGGCCATGTATGGCACAACAGGGGGCTTTGGAGCAGGTATTGGTGTGCGCTTGCTACCGGGGTTGGGATATCGCATGAATACGACGACTACGAAGTATAGGCTTCCGTAATGGTACGCGCGAACTCGCGCTTAGCCAACTATAAGTGACCCGAATAGTGTGGCGCTGTTCACACGATCGATTGTTACGTTTACAACGTCGCCCACAGAATATCCTGCCAGACCATCGTGCGGAAAGATTACCTTTTTGTTTGTGTCGGTGCGTCCGATCCATTCGCTTGCAGAGCGCTTGCTTCTGCCTTCGACAAGTACGCCGAGCGTCTTACCAACTTCGAGAACGTTTAGCTCTTCGCCGATGATGCGCTGCATTTCGATGATCTCTGTTAGGCGTCGTGATTTCGTTTCTTGCAAAACGTCATCGCCCATCTTCCATGCCTTTGTGTTCTCGCGTGGCGAGTATTCATACATGTATGCGCCATCATAGCGAACCAGGCGCATCAACTCCATCGTCTTCTGATGGTCGTCTTCCGACTCGCTACAGAAGCCCGAAATGATGTCAGTAGAAAGAGCAACACCTGGCAACACCTTGCGAATACGCTCTATGCGTTCGAGATAATGTGTAACAGAGTACGTGCGGTTCATGAGTTCTAGAATGCGGTCAGAACCCGATTGAACAGGTAGGTGCACATACTTGCAGATCTCATCGTGTTCGGCCATGGTATCGATGAGTTTGTCGCTCATGTCCTGCGGATGCGACGTCGAATAACGTATGCGCATCTGCGGCACGGCGCGAGCGCAAGCTGCAAGCAGGTCTGAGAAATCTGACCCACCAGCCTCGTCTCTATACGAGTTTACATTCTGTCCGAGCAGCGTTATTTCCTTAAAGCCCCTGTCGAAGAGCCCCTTAACCTCGTCTACGACACTCGCCAGCGGACGTGACCGTTCGCGTCCGCGCGTAAACGGCACCACACAAAACGTGCAGAATTTATCGCAGCCCCGCATAATCGAAACCCATGCGCTTATTCCGTCGGTACGCAGAGGAACGATGTCGGCATACGTTTCGACGCGCGAAAGCTTCACCGCAATGCCACGTTCGCCTTCGATTGCAGAGGCAATGAGTGAAGGAACATTGCGGTATTCGTCTGGACCCACCACAATGTCAACTAGTTGAGTGTCGAGTAGCGACGCACGCAAACGTTCTGCCATACAACCGAGCACACCAACAACAAGATTGCGGTTCTTCCTCTTGAAGAACTTCATGTGCTTAAGACGGTCGTGGATTCGGCGTTCGGCGTTGTCGCGGATTGCGCACGTGTTTATTAGAATCACATCTGCATCGTCCGGACGGTCTGTTACTGTGTAACCGTGTGGCTTAAGCACACTTAGCACAATCTCGGAGTCACTGGTGTTCATTGCGCAGCCATACGTTTCTACGTACACACGTCCGGTCCGCGCACCCGCATCTTCAGGCAGTGGCGCATTAAGGTCGAGTACAGGTATGTCGAGAATGGTAAACACTGCGTCAAAACTACCGAATACCTTTTGAGTGATATTCTAATCCGCGGACAAGCAAAAATAGTTTGTTGGACGGATGTCACGATCGACATCCATACGCACATGGTACAACCATGGGAACACCACTACAACAAAAAGCCTACCTACTGGGGGTATTAACCGTCAAGGCGGGCATTGCGTACAGCAAAGGGTCGGGAGTCTTGCTCGACCGCATGGTTCTCGCAGGAGTGCTTGCCGGTGCCTCTGTCGAAGAGGCCGTTGCAGCACCATCACGCGAGGTATTTCGCAAACGACTATTCGGTGCAAATGAGCAGGTGCGCGTACTTAAGTTTTGGATTCGATTGCTCGATGACTGCTCTGTATTGCCACCCGAGACGGCAACAGAGCTACACGATGCCGCCGAAGAGGTACATCGTCTTGTGCTTGCGTCGCTTAGGTCGACCAGTTAGCCCATGCTGCCGATAGCGTGGGGAAGCATTTTGCGCCATGTTGGCCAATCGTGCTTCCATTCTGTACCCCAGACTTCGACCTTGTGGGGAATGCTCTTCATGCCAAGGATGCGGCCAATGGCGAGAGATGCTTCTGGGTCTTCGTACGGACCGCTTCCGGTTAAGAACTGAATGTTGTGTTTCGACCGCAAAAGATTCAGCCAATAAGAGTCGTTCAGGTTTGGCAAATAGTCGATTGGGGAATTGAAATAGCAGTCCTCGTCAAAGTACCCTTTGCTATACGCTTTAAGGTCATAGATGCCGCTCATTGCAATCGTGCCCTCGAAGACATCAGGTCTGCGAAAAAACGAGTTTGCTGCATGCAATGCACCCAACGAAACACCAGACGTTGTAATGGATACGGCACCATCGCAGTCGCGGAAAATGAACGGCACCACTTCGTCTACGATGTAGTTGTTGTACTGCTGATGCCTTATGATTTTGTCGCGCGGATGCATTTTGTCGTTCAGCCAGCTTTCGCTGTTAATGCTGTTAATCGAGTACACCTTGCATTTGCTCGCCTCGATGAGTGGCGCGATCGCGTCGATAAGATGAAAGCGCTCGTATTCGAGAAAATCGGCAGCAGCACTAGGAAACATCAGAAGTGCCGGACCAAAGTGTCCGTACGCAACAATTTCCATGTTCTTTCCGATGTTCGGGCTCCACCATGTGGTGATTTCGCGACGCATATATCCTCACTAAATAGGGGGCGCAATATAAGGTGACCATGGTATGCGGGCATCACAACAAAAGAGAAGCGAACCCTCATGCACGGCAATCTCGATAGTCCGGTTCACAGCAATGTTCCTAGCCCCTTCTCTTAGCCCCATACTCAAGACTTCGTCTTGTAGCTCCCACATTAGTCCAGACGTAGTGAGTCTTGCAGACGGTTGCGGAATAAGTGAGATGAGTTCGTTGGGCTCGACACTCACGCCAATGGACGTCGATATTGGGATGATGTAGCGGTCGCGGTCGAGAACGGTAAGGTGCATAGAGGGGGCTAGTTTCATCAGCACCGACCAATTGTTCAGCGTATGCTCGAGATCACCACCATGCATACCAACGACCAGTACGCGTGTCCAGAATTGCGCCGTCGCAAATCGCAATGACTTTTCGAAGTCGTTTGTATTCTGATCGGAGTCTAGTATGAATTCTGAGATCCCTTCGAGTGCACGAAAAATCTCAGCATCGATTGAATCGAGATCGCCGACAACGTACTCGGGGAATACGTCGATATGCACAAGCGACGCTGCAGCACCGTCCGCTGCTATGAGGGGCAGGTAGGCCAGTTGCTCGAAAACGCTGAGTGGCGGCACGTCGCCATTGAGAGCAATAACAGCATCGAACTGTGTGCCTTCGAAGGTCATTTTATTTACATTCTCTGCTGATACAGCAGACTCCACTGACTTGACAGACTCCATATTCTATTGTCGCTTCTTAGGTGCTTTGACGACTGTACCCTTAGGCATAAGTAGAAGACTTCGTCGGTCTTCGCGCAACACATCGTTGAAGAATGTCTTGTAGGCTCTGTATTCGTCTACACCGACGTAGCGACGTCTTGCAATACTGCGACGGGTGAGTTCTAGTTGAGAACCTTTGAGTGATGAAGTAAACGTTACGTCGGCAGCAGGATGTATGTGTGTTGCGGTAGGCTGGAGTCCGGACTGCACATACCCTAGAGGTATTGCAATACGTATGCGCTCTGTAACCGTGTCTCGCTGTACATCGAACTCATAGGGATGTATGCGATCGTCGTAAGAAAGTGCAGGGTCTGGATGAAATCCATCGTACCACGGCACGCGCACAATCCTGAATTCTCCTGCTTCGACTACATAACTCGGTGCTGTGTAGCGCATGTTGTACGAGAGTGTAGACGTAAGACTGTCGAGGTCGTCTACGTGGAAGTCTTCGAGAAAAACTTCACCGATGTCTTGTGATAGCCCTTCGCGTAATTGTTTTGCTCGCTCTTTGTCTGAGAGACCTTTCCATGCCGTTCTAAAAAACTCTGTGCGTGCGCCAGTGTGTGTGAAGTGTTGATTAATCATTGCCGAGGCATCGTCTTTAATAGATATTTCAGTCTCGACATACACATTGCTTGGGGTAAACAATTTTCTCGAAAGACGAATTGGCTCTTTCCATCGATCTTTGATGGGCAATGCGAAGGCGTCGAGATCTGCAAATGGCAGACTGCCTGACGGCACGTTGTCTGCAGTAAGGTCGAAGAATTGCATTGCATTATCGAGCTCTACAGCAACAATTGCATGATCGAATGGAATTGATGGAAGTCGAGCGGGTAACAATGCTGACGTACGCGTTTCGACAAGTACGTGCCATGCTCGGATGTTGCGTTCCGCAAGCATTGCAATGCAAAGCGTAGCAACATCTTTACAGTCACCAATTCTAGAAACAAGAACTTTCCGTGCCTTCTGAGGAACGATGCCCGACTGTCGAAAAGGAACGTTGCTGTATCTGATTTGAGAGGTAACAAAGCGATAAACGCCATCTAGGACTGCACGATCTGAAAACGTTTGACTTCGTGGAAAGAGAGAATCGACAATCTCAACTATTTCTATCGATGAGCGAGTTTTTGTCCGTGCAATCTCGTCATACCAGCGTACGACCTCATCCCAACCTTCGAGCGACGTTAGCTGTAGGCGCTTTGCAACAACTTCGAATGGCGGCATACCTTCTTCGAACTCGATTGCTTGCTGATTGTTCATCTGCCATGTATACAGCGTTCCGTATTGTGTTGGTGATGTTGTTGGAGATTGCTCCATGTTTGTTAGGAGCCAACGAAGCGGTGTGCCTTCGGGTAGCAGTAGGCTGTACACAGAATTCAATACAGGTACAAAAGCATTAAAGGCGAATTCATCCCAGAAATGTCTTGCTAGACGTCCGACTCGCGCCTCGCGAACACGTGTTCGGATGTAGACAAAGTCACCTGGCTCGAGCGACTTGAAAACAAGAAGGCTTGCACTCTGGTCCGCTGCAATCTCTTTGCCGCCCCCTTTTATCACCACAGCTTTCTCTATGATCAGCTCTCCGTCTCCAGCATAACGCATGTAGTATTCTTTATAGTCGTCGATGCCGTTTGTTGTTAATACGCGTACGAGTAATTCACGCATAACAGCACAGCGACTGCCATTGTAGACTACACGCCTCGTGCCTTCGTAGAGCACTACAGAAGACGCTTCTGGATAGGCAACTGCAGAAGGCGCCTTTGCAATAAGGCTGTCAACATTGGCAGAAGGCATGAATTCGAACGGCGAGCGTCTACCGGTAACGTCGCGCAGTGCAACACGTGCAGTAAAGTTGGCGGGATCTGCTTCGAGTGCGCGTTCATACGCATTGGTAGCTCTTGCGACGTCTGACTTTGCTCGATGAAGTGTTGCTGCCAGCGTCCAATAATAGGACGACGCGGGCGAAATCTCGAGTGCTGACTGCACATGATTTAATGCGGTGTTGTAATCTTTTGCATCTGCATAAACGCGAGCCATTGCGATATAATAATCAGCAACATCAGGGTCGAGTTCTAACATTCTATCGTAGGTCTTACGCCACTCAATCATCCGACCAGCATCCTGATATAACGACGCGAGTACGGCAAGTCCCTGCGCAGAATAATTCTTATCTAAATGAGCTTTGATTATGGTAAACGTTGCTTCGCGCTTATTGGCAGCCTTAGCCATCAATATATTCGAGAGTGCAAACTGTACATATTCGGGATGGTGATCAAAGGCTCGCACTTGCAAATCGTTCTGCTCTTGTAGGCGGCCTCTCTTGGCCGCCATTGCAATAGCTGCCTCGAAGTAGGCGATCGAAAGCGGTAGTGCCCGCTCGATCTTAGGAAGTATGAGTTCTGCATCGTCGGTACGATTGGCAGACATCGCAGTATAGTAGGAGTAGATTAACGACCGTGCAAGGTCTGGACGCAACGTCGACATCTGAACGAACGTTGTAAGCGACTCGTCGGCCTTGTCGCTTCTTTGATAGGCTTCTGAGAGAAGATTAAGGATGACTATAGAATTCTCGCGGCCCTTTAATGCTTTTCGCAGAATTGCTTCTGCTTCTGTTGCATGGTCGTTTCGCAAATAACACTCAGCAAGAAATAAATAGTTCTCGAGATGGTCTGGATTACGAGTAATTGCATCGGTGAAAAATTTTATAAACGGATTCTCGACCTGAGCAACATTCAGAGCATTCGGCGTTGTCTTTTGCGGTTGTGTCGACGTCTGCATGTCTGGAATCGCAATTCCATGCTCGTCTGTTATGCGCAAGAGAAAATTGCAGCGCGTGATCTCTGAAGCACCGCACTTTACAAGAATTCTATGCCAGCCTTCGTTTAGCGTAATCGCCGAAATGTAGGTGTCTAGATCGTTGTTGAGTTCGTCGAATTTTTGGTTGACAAGAGTTGTATCAACAAACACCTTGAACGAGCCTGACGTACCTAAACGCAGGTGTACCCGTTGTGTCTTGAGTACGTGTACATAGGTGGTTGCATAAAACACACCTTGTGCTGTTGGAAAGTATCGCGTCAAGTCAACCCAACGGTCGTTCCGAATTACCTGAGGTTCTGTCCAACGCACACGGCGTCCGCTCTCGCCCTCATACGACGACTCAGGCTCGTCTTCTATCTCGGGGTCGAACCTTCGTTCGAAGCCGGAACCGGAGATATTGTCGAACGGACCAATCAGACGCCATGTTGATATTGCCCCGATCTTATCGCTCCATTGCTTAGACTGTTCTACGTCGCCCTTCTGCTCATAGAGCCCTGCAAGATTCTCGTATGCCATAGCGCGGAGTATACCAAGTGAGTCTGGATTCTGCACAACCTCTTTCCACACCTCAATCAGCTTGTCGTACGCCCCAGCCTGCGTCCGCATGCGACTTGTTAAGATTGATGCGTACAGATAAGGGTTTGCGTCGGGAACGTGTCGCAAGCCCGAACGAAACGAATCCCATGAATTCCCATCAGATCGCATGTCCTGGGTATAGCTAAGACCGAACCAGGCCCTTGCGTCGGTTGGCGAGTCCTTTAACGACGTCTGGAATTGTTGCTCAGCTAGTGCGTCGTCGTTCTGGACGAGCGCAGTCCATCCGGCCTGTGTTGAGCTTTGAGCGTGGAGTGTAGTCGCAAGTAACAGTATGCAGACGCTTGAAATGACACGAGATAAATAGTGAGCATTCAAATTCATAACCGAACTATGTTTGGGAGGGGTTTGCTACATTGCGGGCGTACTCCCACAACCTACGAAAAAGCAATGTTCACCGTCGCTTCACTACTCGTCCCGACTGACTTTTCTGACAATGCAGGTCAGGCGCTGTCCTACGCCAAAGAGTTGGCGCGGGCAACAAACTCAACGCTTCATCTCATTCACATTGTCGAGCCTGTAGTCTACCCTGCCGACTGGAGCTACGCACAAGTTGGTTTTGCCGACATCGAACAAGAGCTTAAAGACGCTTCTACGAAGGAGATGGAGGAACTAGCTGGCAAGTTGAAAGCCGAGGGCTTTAACGTTGTTACTGCTGTTCGCATGGGGCGTGCATCGGATGAGATATGTGCGTACGCCAAAGAGCAGAAGATTAGCATCATCAGTATGGGGACACACGGGCGTAGTGGTCTTGAGCACTTTCTGTTTGGAAGCACTACAGAGCGTGTACTACGCAAAGCCCCTTGTCCAGTACTTGCAGTGCGTTACGACGAGGACAAAAAGTCTTAATGCCCTTTCTAAGTACTTCCAAACTCATCACTATTGAGCGTCACATCTCTGAGGAAGGCGCTCTTCACCCCGAAGCCACCGGCGAATTCTCGCGACTGTTGCGCGACTTCACACTTGCGTTACGAATACTTGCACGTGATGTACGCAGGGCGGGTCTGAATGACGTTCTGGGAATGACCGATGATGTTAACATACATGGCGAACGCGTAAAGCGGCTTGATATCCATGCAAACGAAGTAATCTTTCGCGCAATGGATCACGGTGGACATCTATGTGTGATGGCATCTGAAGAATGCGAAGACTTAATGCCGATTCCAGATCAGTATCACAAAGGCAAATACATACTTGTGTTCGATCCTCTCGATGGTTCTTCGAACATCGATGTGAACGTATCCATCGGAACAATCTTCTCGATTTACAAGAGACTCGATCCCACGCTCGAAACCCCGGGTACACTTGCCGATGTGTTGCAGCCCGGATACAAGCAGGTATGTGCAGGATATGCGATGTATGGCTCGAGCACACAGCTCGTATATACCACGGGCAAGGGCGTCGATGTTTTTACATTCGATCCAACGATTGGAGAGTTTCTACTTACGTACGAAAAAATATGCATACCGTCTCGCGGAAAGATATACTCGGTTAATAGTGGCAATGCCTATAAATGGGATCAGGGTATGCGAGCATATGTAACGCATCTGCTGCAGCCTGCCGAAGACGGAACACGTCCGTACTCTCTTCGCTACGTCGGCACGATGGTTGCCGACATCCATCGCACGCTACACTACGGTGGCATCTTTATGTACCCATCCGATGCATCTGCTCCGAACGGAAAGCTGCGGTTGCAGTACGAAGTAAACCCTATGGCATTCATCGTCGAACAAGCAGGCGGCCGCGCAACAAACGGCACGCGCCGAATATTAGAGATTCAGCCTGAATCTCTGCATCAACGCGTGCCATGTTTTATCGGAAGTACAGAAGACGTTCTAGAAGCAGAACGTTATCTGAGAGGCGAGCAGTAGTTACTTCTTCTTCGCTTTGTGCGCGGCTTTCATTTCGTCGAGCTTCTGACGTTGTTCTGCTGTTAACACAGATGCAGATTTTGCCTTTGTTTCTTCGCGCAGTTTCTGCGCTGCTGCTTTACGATCTGCTTCCGGCAATTCTTTGATTGCTTTGCGTTGATCACGCGTGCCTTCGTGAATTGCTTTTAGTTGTGTTTTCTGATCATCAGAAAGATTTAGCTCTTTGCCCATCTTGTGAATCTTCTGACCCTTGTTTGCTTTGCGGTTATGATGTCCGTCACCAGCAGTTGCAACGAGCGGCACCATCAACATTGCGCAAAGCGCAATCGCAATAAATCCCTTCATCATAGCCTCGTGTAGTTGTGTTAAGTAGTTGAACGAAGCCTTTGTGTTAGGAACGTGCGAATCGTTTAGTCATCTATGTGCATGTTGTAGTCCGATATTCATTTAACGTCGAGACCTTCTATGAACAACCGTCGATCATTCCTCAAAACTGCTGCAGTCGGATCACTCCTTGCAGTAACCCCTTCATCGTTGCAGCCCCTTGCGTCTGCAACCCCCCTTCCCCGTAGCCCCTTACCGTTCCAGCCCCATATTCTGCCATCATTGCCATACCCGCCTGCGGCACTCGAACCATATATCGATGCACAGACAATGGAGCTGCATCATAGAAAGCATCATGCTGGGTATGTGGTCGGACTAAATAAAGCTGAAGAGGAGCTCTCTAAGGCGCGCGAGGCAAACGACTATGCGTATATCCAGCACTGGTCGAAGCAGGCAGCGTTTCACGGGGGTGGACACTTTTTGCATTCGATGTTTTGGAAGATTATGGCGCCACCTGGCAATGGTGGAGGGGGTTCTGCGAAAGGGGCTCTTGCCGAATCTATAACCGAGTGTTTTGGTTCTGACGATGCATTTCGCAAACAGTTCAGTGCCGCCGCAGCCGCCGTAGAAGGCAGTGGCTGGGCTTTGTTGCATTATAGGAGGTCTGACCAGCGCCTAGTCGTGTTGCAGGCTGAGAACCAGCACAAGCTCTCCGCTTGGGATACCGTGCCCATCCTTGGATTGGATGTATGGGAACATGCCTACTATCTGAAGTACCAGAATCGTCGCGCCGAATACATTGCCGCGTGGTGGAATGTGGTGAATTGGGAGCAGGTTGGCATGAACCTGACAGAAGCTCGTCGTTAGGTTAATAAAAGCTCATAGACAAAAATTGGTTGTAGATGTGGAAAACTCTTTATCTTGCGTCATCTCGCATGGGGCGAGCCGTTGCGAAGATGACGCCAAGTCGAAATAGTTCAATGATCTTCGGTGTTGGAAACTGGCTCGTGTAAGGAAAAGTTGTATGAATATCTATGTTGGCAATCTGCCATACACCTTCGGCGATGCTGAATTGCGTCAATCGTTCGAAGAATTTGGCGCAGTTTCATCCGCATCGGTCGTGAAGGATAAGTTCACGGGTCGTAGCCGCGGATTCGGATTCGTTGAAATGGCTGATGGCGACGCTGCAAATCGCGCCATTGATGCAATGAACGGCCGTCCACTAGCTGGTCGTCCGCTCGTAGTAAACGAAGCTCGTCCACGTGATGAGCGTCCACGCTTCAACCGCGATCGCTACTGAGACCTGAACGTCTCCATCTAATGTGATCATCAGCAAGGGGCTCTCAACCGAGAGCCCCTTTTCTTTTTTATGTTTGCTCAGATACTATCTACAGTTCGTCACGTCAAAATCTATTTTCATTTATAATGCAAGGTGCAGTGCATGAAATTTGTTCTACGAATTATGGCACTAGTTGCCATTCTCTCTAGTGCTTCGGCACAATACGTACCCGAGCGCTTGTGGGTAGGTCCAACGATAGGTCTATCTGGACTCGGTACTTCGATTGGATTTGGCCTTGCGGGTGAGTATGCTATTGATGATGGTTGGGGTGCAGCATTAGATCTGGGCTACTCTAATTTCAGTATCGAATCGCCTGGTGTTACTGGTGGTTCATTTCCTGTAACCAAGTACACATTCATTTCTGCACTTGCATCAGCAACGTATCACTTTAGTCCTAATAAGAAGTTTGACCCATGGGTTAAGGCTGGTCTTGGCTATTTCAACTGGAATGTGACGTTCGAGCAAGACGGTAAGGAAATAGACCCATTTGCGGGTCTCGCAGCTGCATATACAAGTGGTTTTGGTTTTGGTGCTCAAGTAGGTATGCGCTACCACTTTAGTGATGGTTTCGCCGGGCGAGCCGCGTTGGGGTATCCGTTCATCTTTAGTGTTGGTCTCGACCTCGCAACGGGCGGCAAAGCAAGTTCTGATCGTTCAAGCAGCAGTACAACCAGCACTAGCCCAACCGATAGTACCATGGCTTCTATTGAGTCTGGCAAAAAGAAAACCCGTGCAGATGAGTACAGCTTGTATGTCGGACCCTACCTTATGGCAAAGGGAAGTCTTAAGACAAACGTTGCAGAAGGCTGGAAGACAGGGGTAGTTTTTAACCTGCCTCCAGATTTTGGTGCGTCGATTCTAGTGCCTTTTGGCAAACATTCAAATGTTGGCTTCGGACTCGATTTCGGTCTTGCTAACTATGGCTATCAACTCAGACGAGAAAACGATCAGTCAGACTCTGCGACTATGGTTGCCAGGTACTCATACTTTAATGTGTTTCCTCACTTTAACCTCGGTGGCTTTGTCATTGGTATGAACTTTGGAATGCCGAACGGGAATTCCACCCGCACACTTCTCGACTCTGCTGCATCGGTTGTTGGCACGTTTAACGTGCAGAAAAGAACGGGTAAATCGGATACCACAGTTTTCAGTCCAACAAGTCCAAATTCGCCTAGCTACAACCCAGCTCAATACATTGCCTCTATGACAGAGGTTCGCATTGGTGGTTCGATTCCGGTTGTAACGACAGATTTTGGTCGACTGAATGTGGTATTCCAGGCTGGGTATTCACTTTCTGGTCTGTTTGATGATTTCCGCAACTACGAAGGCTCATACCCAATCGATCCTGATGATATCAACCTGGTACGTCGCACAGAACCCCAGGAATCGCTTAATCCGAATATCGTCTCGTTGTCGTTCGGCTTGTGTTATCACTTCCGACTCGGCTTCTAAAACGGCCCTCAACGGCGTCAAGACAGCCCTTAACGGAATCTAAGACGCCCCTCAACGCATAATTAATCGACGGGGACGTTGCCTTAGGCAACGTCCCCGTCTTCGTTTGAAAAAGGCGTTGACCCTTTTCCGTATCTTGCCTGTCTATGCAGTTCTTCGACCAGCTTCAATCTATGGGCCACGAACAAGTGGTCCTTTGCTCAGACCCTGTAACAGGTCTTCGGGCCATCGTTGCTATTCATGATACCTCTCTTGGTCCCGCTCTTGGCGGTACGCGCATGTGGAAGTACGCGAGCGACGAAGATGCCGTTGTAGATGCGTTACGGCTATCACGCGGAATGACGTATAAAGCAGCCGTCAGCGGAGTCAATCTTGGCGGCGGCAAAGCCGTTATTATCGGAGACGCCAGACTGGAAAAATCTGAGGCGTTGTTCAGGTCGTATGGACGTTTCGTCGACTCTCTTCGAGGCAGGTATATCACTGCCGAAGACGTTGGCACGAGCGTACATGATATGGAGTGGATTCGTATGGAGACGAAGTTTGTAACCGGTGTTGGTGGACATGGCGGATCGGGTGACCCTTCGCCAGTCACGGCACTAGGCGTTTACTCGGGCATGAAGGCTGCAGCCAATTTCACATGGGGCTCCGACACGCTCGCAGGTAAACGCGTTGTTGTGCAAGGTGCGGGCAACGTTGCTTCGTACTTAGTAAAACATTTGACTAAAGATGGTGCCATTGTTTTTGTGACTGACATCTATGACGAGAAGGCTCGTGCCGTTGCAACAGAAACTGGAGCACAGGTAATCCGGCCCGACGAAGTGTTCACAACTGAATGCGACATTTTCTCGCCGAATGCATTGGGTGCGATCTTAGACGACGATACAATCCCACTGCTTTCATGTGCTATTGTTTGTGGTGGTGCCAATAACCAGTTAAAGGTCGAACAGAAACACGCTAGAATGCTGAAGGAACGTAACATCGTATATGCGCCAGACTACGTTGTTAATTCGGGCGGTTTGATGAATGTTGCATCCGAGGTAGAAGGCTATCATCGTGAAAAGGTAATGCGTCAGGCGGAAGGTATCTACGACATCACAATGAACATTCTAGTAACTGCTAGAGACAGATCAATTCTTACGATTGAAGCTTCGAATGCCATTGCCGAAGACCGCATAAGTAAGGTGCGACACGTGCATGGTAACTACGTCGGCACTCCCATGATTCGTGGGATTTAGGATACTACGTGGCTCAACCACCACCAGACAAATTTCCAGTTAGTCAACAGCGCAGTCTGCGCGGATCACGGCATCTTGCTCGTGAGAAAGTGCTTCAGATACTGGTTGCAACATCCGATGGCGAAGTTTCGCTAGATGTTGCCTTCCCGCACATCTTTTATAGGCAATTCACCTTCGACAGCGTTGAGAACCCCGCCGATCTTCAGCGTATTCTAAAGCCAGATGAGGTGTTTGAGATGGATGCCGATGTACCAATCGTATGGGCTGAAGAAGACCTCACATACGCCACAACGGTGTTAGGTGCTGCCAGAGATTACAGGGAGTCTAGCTCTACACTCATTGAAAGTCATGCCACGAACTGGGAAGTCGAGCGCATAGCTCTTATCGATCGTGTGCTCATGCACTTGGCCGTAGCGGAGTTAACGGCTTGCTCCGATATTCCTGTGAAGGTTACGATTAACGAAGTCATCGAACTCGCAAAACGATATTCAACAGACAAAAGCGGCACGTTCATCAATGGTATTCTCGACGCCATCATCGTTGACTTAGAGGCGCAAGGGAAAATTCATAAAAGTGGCCGCGGTCTTATCACAGATTGACAGAAGGGTATTATGAAGCTATCCGTAGTCCTAACCATCGCCGTATTGACCAGCATGACATTGAGTGCTCAACCAATTTGGAAATGGGTGGTGCCTCTTACCGGTCCGCAAACCGATGAAGTAAACGCACTTGCCATCTCAAGCGCGAATGTGTTGCACGTAGCGGGTACATTCTCCGATTCACTAAACATCGGAGGACCCGGCGGAATAAAAATTCCAGGCATATTTCAATACGATGCCTTTACCGCAAGCTTTACAAAAGCTGGTGTGCCGCGTACAGCGGGAGCGCTTGGTGGACTCGATGCAGATGAATCGCGCTCTGTTGTTGTAGACAACCAAGGCAACATTTATGTGGCCGGTTCCTTCATCGATTCGGCACAGATCGGACCCTGGATTGTTCTTTCGGAAGGCAGCTCTTCGGACATGTTTGTCGCGAAATATGATAAAAACGGTGCTTCGATCTGGGCAAAATCGTTTGGTTCTGCTGACTACGACGAAAACTCGCCTTATCTGGCAGTCGACTCGCTTGGTAATGTGTACATGGGCGGTGGTGTTGGCGGAATCGGAAAGTTTCAATCAAAGGAACATGTTAGCCAGGGTAAGGCCGATGCCTTCGTTGTGAAGTTGACTTCGGCGGGTGAGGTTACGTGGCTCGCTGCCTCAGGTGGTCCTCAGGTGGGTCACGTCCGTTCGATTAGCGTATCACCGAACGGCGATCGTATCTACACAACAGGCATATTCGCAGGTCAGGCAGATTTTCCTCTCTTGCCGTCTCTCACTGCCTTCGGCTCAACCACCGATTACTTCGTTTGGGCTTTGAATGCAAACGGTGGTTCGATTTGGGCTAAAAGAATTGGCTCGGGCAAACCCGATAACAACATTGCAGGAGCAGTTGATAGAGATGGCAAGCTTGTTGTAACAGGTTCATTTTCTGGCGCAACGAACTTCGACACGCAGGTTGTAAACGCGAATGGTGAGTTCGAAACCGACGTGTTCCTTACACGTTTTGCAAAAGATGGAAAGATTGACTTCGTAAAGAAGTGGGGTGGTGTGTACGGCGAAGTAGCTACCTGTGTTTTTGCTGACAAGCAAGGGGGCATCTACATAGGGGGCTACTACGACAGCGCGTCGATTTTCGACCAAACCGTTCTTGAACCATTTGGCGAACGCGATGCATTTATCGCACGCTGTGAAAGCGATGGCTCGCTCGAATGGATACGCGAAGCTGGTGGTCCGCACGCCGATGAAATTCGCGGCATTGCAATAGGCATAGACAACGTTCCGTATGCAGCTGGTGTATTCGACGCATCAGCAAACTTCAGCGGCATTACCATCGTTGGCGAACGTTATAGCGATGGTTTTGTAGCAGCACTTGAATGTGGCCCGAACACTCGATTACGTCCAGCCCTAAAGACGCTGAACATCTGTGAAGGACAAGACTCTACCATCTTTGCACCAGGGGCTTACCCATCGTATCTGTGGTATGTCGACGGCGTAGCCACGAATAACGGCAGCAGTAAATTCCGGCTTGGTACACTGCCTCTTGGTGAGCACACGTTATTGGTGGCTATTCGTGACCGATATGACTGCCAGAAGAGCTCCGACACAATTCGCGTTACTGTACGTCCAGGACTCGACAAGCCATCAATCACTAAGCAAGGCAATAAGCTTGTGACCGACGCTGTTGCTTATCTCTACCAGTGGTTCCGCGAAGGTGTAGCAATTCCGGGCGCAACCTCAACGGAGGTACCACTCACGCTTGATGGACTCTATCAGGTGCGCATTATGGACACCGGTGGATGTTCGCGTGCTTCCGATGCGTATCTGCACGGTACAACGGATGTAACCGACCCAGGTGTGTTTGCAGGTATTAGTGTCTATCCTAATCCAACACAAAGCAATCTCAACATTCGCGGTCTCGTGGGCGAATGCGAAATTGCTATTGTAAACAATCTTGGTATCGTGATGTACACAGGCACACACGCAGATGAACACGTTGCGCTCGATCTCGCATCATTCTCTGTTGGCACGTACACTGTTACGATTCGGAGCGGACAGCAGACAACGGCGTACCGCGTCGTACGTCAATAACAAAAGCCGCAAACACGGCCACATATTCGACAATTAGCAAGGCGGGGTGTTCAAACCACACTCCGCCTCTGCTATATGCTAAAATGGGTGCACCACAAACAGCAATGGTTGTTGCAAAAACCAGAATCGAACGCATCGGTATCACAACACCAAGTGCAACAAGCATGATGAGATACCAGGGGTGGACGATAGGCGAGAACACAAGCAAAAACAGAAATGCGCAAGACATTGCGGTAAGGGGCTCGGTTCTTCTAAACCATAGCCACGCTAACGACGCAACAAACAATACGAGCAATGAAATGCGCGCAACTGGCACAGGAAGAAACTGCACGAGTAATGTGCCTAAAAGACTATTCGCTGCAAAGCGTGTAGAAAAATCTGCGAGACTCTCTACAACATGCACCGTTAGAAACGGAGCGTAGATTGCAAGTAGCGTTGCCAGCATCGTTAGTACAAACCACACCCGCTTCTTGATAGATGCATCGCGCAGTAACCACGGCAGGAAGAGTAGCGGAAGAATTTTTACTCCTACCGCTATGCCTAGCAATAGACCGCTTACAACCCACAAGCCTTTGCGCCATGCCACAAGAGACCACAAGGCAAACGCTACCATCACAACGTCTATGTGTACGTCCATGGTGCCTTGGAGCAGGAGGACCGGACTAAGCGCAAACGCAAGAGCCCCCTCGGCTCTGCGCCCCATGCCCCGTAAAAGGGTCACAAGTGCCCAACAAGAGGCGGCTATTGCCAGAAGAGAGGGAATCTTCCAGCCTATTCCGTACGGCGAAACTGCTGTGGAGAGAGCAAAGAAGTATTCTGCAGCTGGAGGGTAAATAGTGCGCAGATGAGAGAATGTTAGTCTCGACAGCGAGTTGTTCTCATGCAGATGAGCGACCTCTGTAGCATTCGGCGGATAGGCATAGGGGTCGATGCCGGCATTAATAACTCTGCCGTCCCACTGATACCGATGCAAATCGCCACTTAACACACCCGAAGGCATAAGCACGAATGCATGTGCGCCAACTGCCAGACAGGTCATGACAATAATTGTAGGCTTTTTTATAATTGGCCGCGTGCGTAAAAGAATCCATGCAATGCAGAGCCACACGACAGACATGCAGGGCCACATGTAAACGGCAGACGCCACTAAATTGCCAAACACATCGAAGTGTATTGCGGCGCATCCGGCTGCGAGCAGAGTGCACAAGAGTAGAGCAACAGATGATGATTTCTTATCTGAAGACATTGCGCGCAATCGTACTGAGAATTTTTGTGCCTGCTAGAACTGTGCCTTTGAACGTGCCCGAAATCTTCGATGTGCCAATGCGGCGTCGGTAGTCTACAGGTACTTCTAGGCAGCGCACACGCATACGGGCTGCTTTAATCTGCATTTCGACGGTCCAGCCGTACGTGGTGTCCTGCATGTTCAATTGCCGAAGCACAGTCCATCGAATGGCGCGCAACGGACCAAGATCGGTGAAGCGTTCACGCCAGAACAGACGTATCAGACGTGTTGCTAGCCAATTGCCAAACACTTGCTGCGGAGTGAGAGAGCCCCGTTCGCGAGAGCCCCTTACCCGCGACCCAATTACCATGTCGGCCTCATCGATACTAACAGGAGTTACAATACGAATAATGTCGAGAGGGTTGTCACTGAAGTCTGCATCGGCAAAAACGATGATATCTGGAAGCAGATGCTCCGCGTACGCAATACCCGAAAGGCAGGCCTGTCCGTACCCACGCCTCGGTTCCACACACACATGTGCGCCGCGCGAACGAGCGACATCTGCTGTTGCATCGGTGCTTCCGTTATCTACAACAATGATGTGGTCTATAAAAGCGGGCATTGCATCGACAACCAAGCCCACAGACTCGACCTCGTTTAATGCAGGTATGATGACGATAACGTTACGGGCGTTCAGAGCCATGTATTACAGTTCACAGTAGTGCTTTCAGCGCCACGTATTACTGTGGGTAGTAACGGGCGTTGTAGCCTTCTGACTCTTCGCAACGCCATTTGCGCGCGCCTGAAAGTTTGTCGAGCACGTCGCGGGTCTCATCGAGCGACATGCCAAGTACGTTCCCGAGTTGCGACGCTTCGACGAAGCCGTGGTCACGCATCGCGCGCTCTATCTCGTTGTCGATACGTCTGTGCGCGCGCTTACGCAACCGCATTGCAAGTGCGAACACAATTCCCGTAAGAGCAAAGCAGACGAGTCCGAGAATTCCGTTTTTGTCTGCACCCTCGGCATCGTTGAAATAGCCCCCAAAGAAGATGACAGTGCTGAAGACAGAGAACATCAGGAACAGGCCTGAGCACATTAAGAGGATGCGATGATTCATAGCTGGCAAAATTACTGCCTATTTTCGCTGTCGACTCTATGGAGACAGTTTGAAACATCGTATAGATCAGCTAAGCGCCCTTAAGGCCGAAGCATTATTGGGTGGCGGACAAGCCCGCATCGATGCCCAGCACGCAAAAGGGAAGCTTACGGCACGTGAGCGCCTTGAGGTATTGCTGGACGAAGGGTCGTTCCGCGAGACCGATATGCTTGCGCGACACAGGTCGACAAAATTCGGCATGGAAAAACAGCGTCCACTCGGCGATGGCGTTGTTACGGGCACAGGCACGATACAGGGACGTATTGTGTGTGTGTTCTCGCAGGACTTTACAGTCTTTGGCGGGTCGCTCTCGGAGGTTCATGCAGAGAAAATCTGCAAGATCATGGACCTTGCAATGAAGATCGGCGCGCCTGTAATCGGACTAAACGATTCTGGTGGCGCACGAATTCAGGAAGGGGTCGTTTCGCTAGGGGGCTACGCAGACATCTTCCTGCGTAATACCATGGCGAGTGGCGTTGTTCCGCAAATAAGTGTTGTACTCGGGCCATGTGCGGGTGGTGCAGTGTATTCGCCAGCGCTTACAGACTTTGTGTTTATGACCAAGGGCACATCGTACATGTTTGTAACGGGTCCAGAGGTTGTAAAGACTGTTACGCACGAAGAAGTAACCTTCGAAGAACTTGGTGGTGCAGACACACATTCAGAACGAAGTGGTGTTTCGCACTTTGCGATGGACAACGAAGTAGAGTGCCTGCTTGCCGTGCGCAAACTCACGACGTATCTACCTCTAAACAACAGACAACAACCACCGGTACGTCCGACCACCGACGATCCCCAACGGCTATGCGACGAGTTGCGTCGGATCATTCCTTCAAATCCTAATCAGCCGTACGATATAAAAGAAGTTATTAAACACGTTGTAGACGAAGCCGACTTCTTCGAAGTTCATGCAGCGTATGCAACAAACATTGTTGTTGGTTTTGCAACACTCGATGGCATGCCTGTCGGAATTGTTGCTAACCAGCCCGCATCGCTCGCAGGCGTACTCGACATTAACAGCTCTGTAAAAGGCGCGCGCTTTGTCCGATTCTGCGATGCGTTCAACATCCCAATCGTAGTGTTCGAAGATGTGCCTGGCTTTCTGCCCGGCACCGATCAGGAATGGCGTGGCATTATTCGTCACGGAGCGAAGTTGCTATACGCATTCTGCGAAGCTACCGTACCCAAACTCACAGTCATTACACGCAAGGCCTACGGCGGCGCATACGACGTCATGAGCTCGAAGCATATACGTGGCGACTACAACGTAGCGTGGCCAACGGCAGAAATTGCAGTGATGGGTGCAAAGGGAGCCGTCGAAATTCTTTATCGCAAAGAACTCGATGCTTCTAAAGACAAGGGTACCCGACTAAAAGAACTTCAAGACGACTACAACGAACAGTTCGCTAATCCTTACGAAGCTGCAGAGCGTGGATTTGTCGACGATGTAATCGAGCCGCAAAACACACGTCGCGAGCTCATCGCCGCACTAAAAACGCTGCGCACAAAAACGGATACAAATCCGTGGAAAAAACACGGCAACATTCCGCTTTGAAGATTGCGCGTACGACTCTTGGTGCAGATGTCGTGCGTGAAGATGTGTACATAATTTGAGAAAACAATGACAGCGTCCGCCAAGGTGTACTAATTCGCGCCCAGGTCAACAACGGCAGCAATGCGTAGTGACGGGTGCGACCCGATGCCGACACCTATGTGTGTGTATTCTGGCTTGAGAAGATTCTCGCGATGTCCTCTATCGGGAGTGCCTTCGTCTACCAGCATCGACGCCACCATAAGATCTGCTCGTAGGTAACCGAGCGTAATACACTCGCCAAGGTAAATAAACGAGCCGAATCGCCGCACGCGTTTTAATGGGTCTGAGCCATCGCTACCGATGTGCCCCATAATGCCCGAGCTGGCCATATCACCAATGTGGTCGTCGGCAGCACCTTGCAACACAGGACTTGTGGCAAGGGGCAGAAGGGGGCTCTGGCTTTTAAGGCGCTTGCGGATTTCACGCAGTGCTTTCTCTAACGCCTTTTTGTCCTTCGTAAACGATTTTACATAACGCTCATACTTGTCTATTGCTGGCAGGAACGAAGCTGGGTCTGATCGCACCGAATTCAGTACGGTTATGAATTCGGTCTCAGCGCTATCAGGTAGTGCAGGCACAAATAGTTCGCCAGATGCGGTAACGGCAACTGCCTCATATTCATATGTAGGCGTTTCTTTTCCTTGAGCAGCAAGTCGCGTACTGCTGAACGCTATAATTGCGATTAACGCAACAATGGATGTTGACAGATGTAGCATTGCCTACTCGTTTGTCGTTAGAAGTTTATCGCACAATCGCGTCAAAGTCTCGGCTTCTGATACGTCTAACCGGCTGCGAATATCTAACTCGAGATTGTCGATATCGGCTTGCATGGTTGCTAAGAGATTTAGGCCCTTCTGCGTGATATACGTTAGCGAAAGGCGTCCGTCTTCCTTGCTCCTGCCTCGGCTTGCATAACCGACCTTAACAATTCTGTCGATGAGACGCGTTACATCTGGTGCTGCGTGAATCATGCGTTTGATGATTTCTGCTCGGGAGTGACCTTCGGGATATACACCCCGCAGAATGCGAAGAACATTGTACTGCGCTGCCGTGATGCCATGAACAATACATGCTTCATCCATCTGACGCGTAAGAAAGTCCTGGCACACAAGTATGCTTAAGAGCGCTTCGTGGTAAGGCGAAGAAAACGAATACTGCTTTAGACGATTATTTAACCCCTCTCCCATGTAGCTGCCTCATCGTATAAATGTTTTACGAAACGGTAGTATTGCGACGTTTAAGAGCCTTGTAAAGCGTCGGCATGTTCGGCCATTCGCAATGCATTAATGATTTCGTCGAGATCGCCATCTACAACTTGCTGCAACGGATGGTTTTTAGCATCACCATCGAGTCGGTGATCTGTAACACGGTTCTGAGGCCAGTTGTATGTACGAATCTTCTCTGAACGATCGCCCGACTTAACCATGTTCTTTCGCGCACCTGCTATGGCAGATTGTTGCTTCTCGAGCTCGTGGTCGTAGAGCCTTGCGCGCAAAACCTTCATTGCTTTGTTGCGGTTCTTTAGTTGAGAACGTTCCTCCTGGCATTGCACGACAATGCCTGTTGGTATGTGTACGAGACGTACAGCGGTTTCGACCTTGTTTACATTCTGTCCGCCCTTACCACCCGATCTGAAAATATCGATGCGGAGGTCACCATCATTAATCTGCACATCTACTTCTTCGGCTTCGGGTAAAACGGCGACCGTTGCGGCGCTCGTATGGACACGGCCTTGGGATTCTGTATCGGGAACACGTTGTACGCGATGGACGCCACTTTCGTATTTCAGCGCGCCATATACGTCGTCGCCTTCAACACTAAACGTTACTTCCTTAAATCCGCCACGCTCAGACTCTGTAAAGTCTATTGTCTCGACAATCCATGCATGGCGTTCACAAAACCGTTGATACATTCTGAACAAATCGCCAACAAAGATGCCTGCTTCGTCACCGCCAGTACCTGCTCGCACCTCCACAATGCAACTCTTCATGTCGAGCGGATCGCGCGGAATGAGCAGAATCTTTAGTCGGTTCTCAAGCTCGCCGAGTTCTTCTTGGATTCTTTTTGAGTCGTCGTAGGCCATCTGGCGCATCTCGGGGTCGGTTGCCGGATCGTCGATCATACCACGATTTTCGGCCAGCTGGTTGCTGCAGTCCAGGTATAGCTTTGCGGCTTCGGCCACAGGCCGTAGGGCTGCAAACTCCCTAGACGCGTCGCGGAGACGGCGCATGTCGTTCACGACATAAGGGTCGTTAAGCGAGTGCTCTACGGCACTAAAACGGTCTAGAATGGCTAGTAGGCGATCTTCCAATTCAATCCAATATGGCTAGTAGGCGATCTTCCAATTCAATCCAGTATGGCTAGTTGATTCCGGTACGGACACAAAAATATCGCAACTTGCCGTTCGTTCCGGTCCCTCCCAATGCGCAACACCCCTATTAGAATACCTTCCGTCCTCGCAATCATGTGTTTTCTGCTCATGGCAGGTTGCGCCAGCGAGGACGAAAACATCATAAACCCACCCCCGGGTACTGCCGACATTCGTGTCCGGTTCTTTAATCTCATGCCCGACAATACCGCCCGTCGGATGCTACTCGAGAGAAATGTGCAGACAGCCGAGATACCAACCGGGTCTGTTAGTGCTGTGGTGGTTGCACCAGGCGATTCGAGTCTAATTGAACTTTTAGTAGGTGCGGCAACAGAATTACGAACAACAAATCGGCAACGCTTCACGCGCGGAAGTATTTACGATGTGTTTGTTGTGGGTGATACGCTTCAGCCTGCGAAAGCCGACACGGTATTGGTTTTCAATGCATCGTTGGTACCTACGACCATACCAACTGCTCAGGTTCGCGTTATCAATCTCGTTCCTGAAAGCAATGTTACCTACACTGTACGCATTGGATGTCCGAGCGGTCTACCATTAACTTCTACACCAATTGCATTTCGTTTCGGCTCGACGTATCGAGAGGTGCCCGCAGGCTTCAGCGTATTCACGCTTGTGAAAACGTCACAAACGGACACAACAATTCTTGGCACGTTCGAGTGCACACTCAATGAATTCGTGCCGTACTCAATCATTTTTCATTCTGCTTCGGCAGGGGGCTCGCAGCCATCGGTGATGCTAATCGAAGAGTCTGACACAACAGCAAATGTTGGCCGGTCGTTAACTCCTGTCGTTGCACGCAATGCCGACATCCGAGTTGTAAATGTTAGTGCAGCACCGTCGACTGTAACGGTGCAATCGAGCGGTCAGACTCTTGCATCGTTGTTGGCAAGTGGACGAATAAGTACGCTTACCCAGGTAACAACATGTGAACGTATTGAACCGGATGTATTTGCGTTGGCATTTGCAGACGGACGTACTGCAGTCGATAGCACGTCTTTGAATGTTCGGCAGGAATACACAATCGTTACAGCTGATACAGCAGACCAAGCGCGTATTATTATCATTCCACCACCGTTGCGTTCTTCTGGCTCTGGCGGGAAGGCTGTTATTCGTGTTACGAATGCCAGTGCCGTCGTCGGACCCATCGTCGTATCGATTGGCGCGCGTACGGATGCAACTGCTCCAAATGGATTCACGGCAGGCAAGACCATTGCTAGCGGACTTACATTTGACAACACGTCAGCCCCTTTCGCAGAAGCCCCCGGACAAATTCCTGTGACCGTATCGACTGCAGGGTCGCCGACGAGAGTGCTAGGTATTATGCGGTTTTCCGTCGAAGCCGATAGAGCATATGAGCTCATCGTTGCAGATAATCCAAGTGGTGGCGTTTCGAGTTATCTAATTGATGACGACGATCTAGATGTACCTCTCGTCGCTGCGACGCCAGCAACCGTCGTTCGTATCGTGAACGCTTCGCCGACAAACGATTTCGAAATCGTGAATCTTGGTTCCATTGTAAGTAATGCACGTTTGTTCTACCGTGGCGGATTAACAACGAGTGTCGATCCTTCACCAATTACCGTTAGTGTTAACAGCGCCACCGCGACGTTGAATCCTGCAATTGGCGAGAGAACGTTGGCCATCTACGCAGAGGGGGGTGGCACACCAAACATCATTCAATTCAATGGGGCACCTCTTCTCATCCAGCCCAGAGCATCGCAACGTAGAGTTGTTAATGCAACGGCCGATGTGGGATTTGTTTCGGTTGCCTACGATTCGGTGCCCAAATTCACACTTGATGCGCAGAAGCTTGCAGACAGAGTTGCATACGGACAGGCTTCGACGCCAGATCTCGAGACACGCGACCGTCGTGGAAATTTTTATGTGTATGATTCTGAGACTTTCGAAACACTCTTCCAGCTTCCTGTGAATTTTGGTACTCTTGGCAACAGCTACACCCTCGTGGTGGCTGGCAACAAGTCGAAAGGCTACGACATCATCATACTGCAGGAGTATTAGCTCTTCAGGTCATGGTATATTTGAGAGACTTTACAACGCATGCACTTCCATTACCGCCTTCCATTTGCTTTAATTGCTTCACTACTACTGTTCTGCTGCCTCGTTACGGCGCATGCTGGCGACGAAGTGCGTGCTCCATTCGAAACGACGGGTGCACCAGGACAAGTGGTGCGTGTGATCGTGATGGGAACCCTTTCCGAGGTCGGAATAACCCGTATTACGCTCGAATATCCTCATCAGATTGTGTCGATACGAGCAGTTATCGGTAGCGGAATCTGGGCCTTACGCTGTGTTCCAGTTGCCATTGTTGAAAACGTGCAAATTGATGCCGAGCGTAGCCGCCTTGTGGTTGAGTGTGGCGACATCATGTTGATGACGAATGGTCCGCTCTTTGGAGTAGACGTTCAGTTCCTACCGGGTCCGGAAGCCATTGGTAGTCTTAGTCCTACGTTAATACGTCGCAATAATATAGACCTCACCGATGGAGTTTATATAGCGGGTGCCATTCGACGTACTGCAGGTGGGGTTATTCAAGACCCTAATGCCGAGGGCATAACATCTGTCTATCCTAATCCTGTTATATCGGCTGCAAGAGTGGCGTATGTTTTGGGCGCTGCTGGAATCGCACACATGCAGGTTAGAGATTCGCGTGGACGCCTCGTGCAGGTTTTGAAGGATGTGCCATCGACGGCCGGACAGAATGTCGTCGACCTTGGCCTAATTATGACTGACCTTAGTTCAGGCTCATACATCTTGCAGCTCACCACAGATGTTGGATCATACCTCTATCCTTTCGTGGTGCAGAAGTGATAAGACGAATCTTGGTTTGTGCTTTTCTTTTCAGCGTATTCTCGATCATTACATCGGTAGAGATATCTGCACGCGACCCCGAACTAATCACTAAGAATTCCGAAGGAAAAGAATTCTGGGTGTGCTTCATGAAAAATTTTCGTGAGGGGCAGACGGGCACGCAGAATCGTCCAGACAAACTCAAACTGCAGCTATTTATTACTAGCAGCAACGACGCAAAAGTTCGTGTCGAAGTAGAGGATATTGGCTTCAACCAACTAGTTGAAGTGAAGGCAAATACGGTCGTAAATGTTGTGTTGCCAGAGCGCGTACAGTTACGAGCGCTCGAAACACCCGAACGACTCGCTGTGCACATAACGTCTGATACGGCGATTGCTGTTTACGGACTCAATAGCCGATTCCAGACAACCGATACATACATGGGTCTGCCTGTGAGCGTACTGGGTACTGCCTACCGAGCTGTTGGATACACAAAGCTTGCCGCCGACTTGTTATCCGCCATTAGCGTCATTGCAATAGAAGATTCGACCGAGATAGAAATAACACCGAATGCTACAACTTCGACAGGTCGTCGATTAGGGGTACCGTTTAAGGTTAGGCTTCGAAGAGGAGAGGTCTATTCGATAAACGCACGGTTCGAGTCGATCGGTCCGTGCGACCTCACAGGATCGCTTATCACTGCTAATAAAAAAATTGCAGTGTTCAGCGGACACCAGTGTGCATACGTGCCACCCAAAGTCGACGCATGCAATCACTTAGTAGAGCAACTGCCTCCTATATCGGCATGGGGCATGCACTACTATCTAGGAATGCTCAAGGAGCGCTCTCGATACACATACCGCGTTATCGGATCGGAAGATGGCACGCGTGTATTCGAAGATGCAAAGCTTGTAGCAGTCTTACGCAAGGGCGAATTCTTCGAGAATCTTAACGTGAACAGGCACATACAAGTAACAGCAGACAAGCCTGTTCTTGTGGCGCAATATGCGCAGGGGTTTAAAAACGGTGACAGTGTTGGCGACCCGATGATGATTCTCGTTAGTCCGACACAACAGTTCCTAAGTGAGTATCGCTTTGCAACTCCTATTAACGGCGATTGGCATCACTACGTAAATGTTGTTGCGCCGACGAATTCAATAGAAAATCTGCGTTTGAACGGACGTCGCATTGACTCTTCTGAATTCAAAGTACTCGGTGAAAGCAGATACTCTATTGCACAAATCAGTATTCCGTTCGGTACACACGTCATTCAAAGCTTGCCGACGACACGTGTTACTGCAGGCACCGATCCTAGCGGAGCACAGGGACTTGGTGGTGCCGGCGGTTCGGACCTGTATGCGGTGCCGTTCGGATTGTATTCGTATGGATTTGGCTTTAAAAGCGATGCGTATGACGCGTATGGAAATATGGCAGGCCAATCTTTCTTTGAATTGAAGAAGCTTGTCGACACACTTCCGCCTGTCGCAGAGGGACGTAAAATTCTCGATGATTTTCTTGTTGTGCTACGCGATGATAGAACTACAGATCGTGGCATGAAGTCGGTTAAAGTCTTGTACTCTGCTTCGCTTGCGGCACAAGTTCCAAAAGTTGAAGAGGGAACACCACAGGTTGCTGTCCGCATTCGTCCGTCTTCGCAAGGTACCCCCGGGCGAATCGTTCTTAATGCAACCGACATAGCCGGCAACGAGAGCGAATTCACCGTTTGTTATGTCTTTGATAGCCGGTCAGAGCGCTACGCCTTCATTATGTCTGAAGGCCGCGATGTAGAATGTGCTTCTGAAGGTGCGTGGATGGTTGGTGCATTTGTAACAGCGGCACATACATTCCACGAAACAAATTTTAAGTCTACTGGCGGTGTAATAGGTCAGTCTGTCTTTACACCAGGGCAGGGGTTCGCAGGTGGTGGTGGGGTTCTACTTGGCCGCAGAATTTCGCCGACATTTATCGCAACAGCACGCCTCTCGTTAAATGTACTCGGTGGCACCATGATTTCTGCTGACACCGTACAGCGTGGAGTCTTCGACACACTTTCGCAACAAACCATTCCATATCAAGAGGGCACGACCCTTAGCGTTAGCGCCCCTTACCTAAATCTAGGTTTCGCTGCCGAGTGGTTTCCTATTCGATTCTTTTATCTGCTAGGGGGCTTGCAAGGGTCCATGGCACTTGGCTCGTCGGTGGAGGTTGTGCGAACCATTGTGCAGCCTAGCAACTTCACGTTTGAAGACGGGTCGCGATCGCAAAAAATTAGTCCCGAGAGTCTTTCGTCGCTAAGCGGCTTTAATGCTGCGGCGTTTGCAGGAATTGGATTCACCTATCCCGTAACGTTCAAGATGTCTGTCTTTCTCGAGGGACAGTTCACGCAACCACTCGGTAATGTGATAACCGATGGTGAGTGGACGAACAATGTTGTTGGCATCAACCTCGGCGCAAGGTACCGCTGGTAATATCTATTGGCGAGCTGTGTATTGCGTTGTAATCGTCTACGACGTCTCGTAGAAACGTTAATGAATCGGTAGCCGACCTCTCTCTCAGCACTCTCTCAATGCGATCTCTTGCAGCGTCGAGTATTACACCTATGGCTTCTGGTGTGCGCTGACGGGCCGCTGCTTCGTTTATCACTTCGCGAACAATGGCGATGTCTTCTACCGATAGGTTGCCGGCTGCATGATACTTGATAATGCGTTCGGGTTGGTCCATAACAAGTCCGACCTGAGCAAGCGTAACCTTTCGGGGTTTGCGTACTACAAGTGTCCCTGCTGCCATATCCCCAAGGCGCTGTGCCGACTTCGATGCAAGCACCGCAACAACAGAAACGATTCCGAGCAACGTGACTTCGAACACGCCAACTAAAAACCGAACAGCGTAGTTGCCGAGCGATGCTTCGGTGCCGTCTTCACGAACAACACGAATGTTCATCGCCATCTTACCAAGGGTTTGTCCGTGAAAAATCGACTCCATTATAAAAGGGTAGAAGAAGCCAAGCACAAAAACGACTACATACAATGTGAGTGTTGCTGGAAAGAGAGATTCTGAGGCATCTGTGGTAAAGAACCCGACACCCACGGCGACCAGCAGAAATGCGACATACATAACGGTGGCAACAACAAACCCGTCGATGATGCGAGCGAGAATTCTCTCGAGGGCGTTAGCTGTCTGAAATCGAATACTGACGTTTTGTGTGGTGTCGATCTCGATAGTGCTCACTGGTTTCCCTTGTTTTATGGTGCAATATGGTTAAGCGGAAGTCAATGTGCACAGGATGATATATTTGCTTGTCACCAAGGGGATACTTCATGCGTGAACCTGCGTTTGTTCGAAAACATCAGGCGCAATGGCAGGAATTCGAGGAAGACCTATCACACGGCAAGGATGTAGATCCAGACCGATTAGCATCGCTGTTTGTAGATATTACAGACGACCTGGCATACGCTGCCGCTCAATACCCAGAGAGTACAACGCATCGTTACCTAAATCAGATCGCAGCCCGCGTACACGGACTGCTGTATAAGAACCGGCGCGATAAGGTCTCGCGGTTGGCTCAATTCTGGACGCGAGACATACCTGAAGCTTTTCTCCAAGCAAGAGGCGCCATTCTCTTTAGCGCAGTTGTTTTTCTATTGACAGTGTTGCTTGGATTGGGACTCGGATTATCCGACGAAGCGATTGTCCGCGGCATCCTCGGTAACGACTATGTAGATAAAACCGTTCAGAACATTCGGTCTGGCAACCCCATGGGGGTATACAAAGAGTCTGATGGCTATGTGATGTTTGTGCAAATCGCGCTGAACAACCTTTTCGTAATGATGTATGCCGTAATCATCGGTTTGCTCGTTGTAATCGGTCCGATGTTTGTGCTAATGAAAAACGGCGTAATGATTGGAGCCTTCCATGCACTCTTTTTTTCTCATGGAGAGGTTGGACGGTTCTTCCTTGGTGTGTACGTACACGGATCGATAGAACTGTCATGTATAATCGTAGCAGCTGGCGCAGGTTTTCACATTGGGAATGCTATTCTATTGCCACGTACATTCACACGTATGGAAGCGTTCAGGCGCGGAGTCTCGACAGCAATCAAGATTGCAATCGGACTTGTTCCGTTGATTGTCGTTGCAGCATTGTTCGAGTCGTTTGTAACACGGTTAACAGAAATGCCATTAGTAGTAAACATTGTTATTGTCGTTGGTACGCTGGCATTTATGGCATGGTATGTACTTGTTCTTCCACTTACTCTACTGCGAAGGCAAAAAGATGACAGACAAGTTCGTGCCCTTAGATAGGCTGCGTCCGTTTTCCGAGACCATATCGGTTACGTTCGAAGCAATACGTCATGTGTTCAAGCCACTAATGACACTGTTGATACGCGTAGCGGGCCCGGCAATCATAGTTGCTGCCATCGCATCAGAGTACATCCAGGCATCGCAGTGGGAGTCGATGTTGTCGACGCTTGGTTTTGGTTCGCCATCGAGTGCACGTCCAGAGTTTATCATACTGGCAGTGCTCGCAAGCTGGTGTGCAAGCCTTATTTCGAGCGTTGTAGTAGTGATCTACTTCCTCGAGTACCAACGCCTTAAACGTGTGCCTGCTGTAGAAGAAGTACGCGACGCCTTGCGTGGTGTCTGGTTACGTGCAACAGCAAGTTGGCTTTCGTACTGGGCGTTGTCTGCTGTAGCATTTCTCTTTCTTTTCATACCTGGCATCTACCTGTACGTAGCAATGTGTCTCGTACTTCCCGCGCAATTCGAAGAATCGCTTTCTGTTGGGGATGCTTTAAAACGCAGTATGGTGCTTGTCAAAAGCACATGGTGGTGGTCGTTTGCATACCTGCTGCTGATATTCCTTTGTGCTGCTATAGTCTCAGTTATAGTAGAACTGCCAGGCTCGGCTATTTACCTCGTTGATGTATTAACAAAGGATACCGGTTCGGCATTCACATCGCAGGCGTTGCAAATCGTCGGCTCGGTAGTTCGCGTTGTGTCACAGATAGCTACGACTTGTGTGGCTGCACTGGCTGCAACAGCATACGTGGTGTTGTACTTCCGTCTGGTAGAGCGTGCCGAAGGCAAAGGCTTGTTGGCAAGGGTCGGTGCCATAAGTGGCACCGAAGGGGCGAGCCTTACATCAAGGGGCACCGAAAGGGCCGGTCTTACAACGGAACCAATGTGATCGGGGATACGGCTATAACTGTTGTCGATCCTGTGCCGCGCATGTGGCTGGACAGTCTCGCGCATGAGAGTGAGTTTTCGTACGCACCAACGTTTCGGCCGATGTCATGGTGGGATCGATTCTGGCACTGGGTGCAATCATTGCTGAGCAGTTCGGATGGTACAAATACGACAGTGGATACCGGACTCTGGGTTGTGCTTGCGGTGTTAATTGTGGTCTTGATTTTCTTTCTTTTGAGAGGTGCGAGGCGTTCTCTCAAACACAGGAACCTTGCTGTACGTGGTGAAGCCATAGATGTCGACGACATAGCCACGGAAGACATTAACGGGAAAATTGAAGCCGAGATAGCTGCAAAGAGATGGCGTTCGGCAATCCGCTATCTGTATTTACGGACACTACAGGATTTGCAGGACGTTGGAAGCATTGAATGGAAGCGAGACAAAACCAATCGCGACTACTTGCGTGAGGTTACATCACCAAAGGTGCAATCGGTGTTCGCAGAGGCGATTCGTGTTTTCGAGCGTACGTGGTATGGCAATGAACGTATTGACGAAGAATCGTTCAGACGTGCACTTCCTGTATACGACGCTGTGCGCCAATCCATACGCACAACGTCATGAAACTCCTACGTAGTCCATACACCTGGCTAGGAATCGGCATTGCCGTTATTGTTTTCATTCAGTTAACAGCGCCCAAGCCAGTTTCCTGGGAGTACACGTACGAAAACTCCGACAAGAACCCGTACGGAGGCTGGATAGCGGCAGAGTATCTAAAGCGAACATTTGCCGGGGACATGAAGATTGTTAAATCGTCCTTGTGGACGATTACCTATCGGCAAGACAAACCCACGTCGACAGAGTCGCATGTAATTGTTACCAATGTGTTCAGGCCCGACACCTTGGCACAGCGCATGATTCTTAACAATGTTTATCATGGCGGAACGCTGTTTGTGGCGGCATACTCGATAGACGACGCACTTGCGTCTGCAATTGGCGTACAAGAAGAAAATCCAGGTACCATCGACACGATTACATTTAAGACTCTAAACGGACGCATGTCGCACGGCGTTGCTTCGGCTACGTTCGGCATGGCGTTCAAATCGAAAGACTCTACTGCATGGCAGGCACTTGCCTATAGCGACACATCTGCTGTGCTTACTAGCAGGAGCTGGGGAAAGGGCACGATAATTCTTTGTGGCATACCAAGTGTACTTACGAACAGTGTTTTTCTGGATACTGCAAAGCACGACCTGCCTGTTGCGATGTTTTCGTCATTGCCAGATAAACCGATTGCATGGGATGAATACTACAAGCCGAAGCGTGTGACCGATATGACAGTAAACAAAGCAATTGGGTCGATTCCCGGACTGAGCCTTGCATACTGGATTCTGATTGTTACAGGCGTTGTTTACCTAGTGATGGCGGGTAGACGCAGGCAACGCGCCATTCCCGTCGTGCGGGAAGTACGTAACACATCACTCGACTTCGTTACAACTGTTGGAAGACTCTATTTCGGTAGACACGACAACCAAAATCTTGCCGCCAAGCTCACTCGATTGTTTAGAGACTACGTAGTGCATCGACTGCGCTTGCGAATAGACGTCGACGACAAGACCCTTGCCCAGAGCATCAGTTCAGCTTCTGGAGCTGATATCAATCTTATCGTTGATATTCTACGACGCGTATCGCACGCAGACAGCGGACTCCATTTCACCGACGAAGAAACAGTCGCATTTCACAACGACCTTCAGTTATTTCAGCAACAGAGCACAATATGAACCAACGTCCAGACCTACAGAATCTTCAAGCATCGTTATCAGCCGTACGCGAGCAAATAGCTACCGTTATCGTTGGTCAGCACGACATGGTCGAGCTCTTGCTTGCGGCGCTTCTTGCAGAAGGCCATGTGCTGCTCGAGGGTATGCCAGGTGTTGCCAAGACATTGGCGGCGCGCCTTCTTGCGCGCCTGCTCGACTGCTCGTTTGCACGCATCCAGTTTACGCCCGATCTGATGCCGGCGGATATTCTCGGTACATCGGTGTTTGATGCTAGAACGCTCGACTTCTCATTCAGGAAGGGTCCGGTGTTCGCACATGTAATTCTTACTGACGAAATAAATCGTGCACCTGCCAAAACACAAGCTGCGTTGTTCGAGGTGATGGAGGAACGTCAGGTAAGTATGGACGGCGTGCGGCACCCTCTCCCAAGCCCCTTTATCGTCCTTGCCACACAGAATCCGATAGAACAAGAGGGCACATACCGTTTGCCCGAAGCACAGCTTGATAGGTTTTTGTTCAAGGTCCGCGTAGACTACCCAGCGCTTGCGGAGGAAGAAGAGATATTGCGACGGCACCACACGGGTCACGGTATAAATGCTATCGATCTAGTAAAGCCTATTCTTACTGCAGAAAATATTAACGCGTATCGTGCACTCGTACGTCAGGTCGTGGTCGAAGAGCACTTGCTCACATACATAGCACGCATCGTGCATGCAACACGAACAAACGCCATGATCTATCTCGCCGCATCACCAAGAGCATCGATTGGAATGCTGCAAGGTGCTAAAGCTATTGCCGTACTACAAGGTCGTGACTATGTTATACCAGACGACATTCAGCATGTAGCGGCTCCGGTGCTTAGGCATCGCATACAGCTTATCCCTGAAAAAGAACTCGAGGGGTTCACACCCGACGCAATGATTAAGGAAATCATGCGCAGCATAGACGTGCCTAGATGAGACGCCTGTTCTCACTATATGTAAGGCGTCGCCTGATCTTCGCACTGCTCGGGCTGGTAACATTTGCACTCGTTGGCATCTGGTTTTTCCCTGCGTTCTATCTGGCGCAGTTAGGATTACTAACGCTGTGTATACTGATTGGAGCCGACGCAGTTCTCCTGCTCGGACGAGGCATGGACTTAGAAGCACGCCGTGAAATGCAATCGCACTTTTCGAATGGCGACGAAAATGAAGTGCAAATCCATCTCGAAAATCATTCGTTCTCGACTTGGCGAGTGACACTTATAGATGAGCTACCCGTGCAATTTCAAATGCGTGACATCGAATTCGGTGCTATGCTGATGCCCGGAGTTCCGAGTGTTGTTCGTTATGCAGTACGCCCGACCAAACGCGGCGTATATGCATTTGGCGCCCTGAATGTATACGCCCGCACCCGGTTAGGTCTTCTTGAGCGCCGCCTAGTTTTTGAACGCGGTGCAAATGTTAGCGTCTACCCATCTGTGATAAACATGCGCCGCACCGAGTTGCTTGCATTTTCACAAAAGTCGATGCGCTATGGTATGCGGAAACTGCGTCGACTTGGACACACGATGGAGTTCGAGAAAATAAAGCACTATGTAGCAGGCGATGATGTGCGTACGATGAACTGGAAAGCAAGTGCACGGACAGCGGTACCGATGGTAAACTTGTTTCAGGATGAACGATCTCAGGACATCTACAGCGTCGTCGACATGGGCCGTGTGATGAAGATGCCATTCGAAGGCCTCACGTTGCTCGATTATTCAATTAATGCAGCGCTGGCATTCTCGAATGTCGTGCTGCGAAAACACGATCGGGCAGGACTCATCACGTTTGGTCTAAAGTCCGGTCTCATCGTGCCCGCAGATTCTCGTACTGGACAACTTGGTTTGCTAAATGAAGCGTTGTACGGACTTCAGACTGGATTCGCAGAATCTGACGACGAGCATCTTTATTCCATGGTCCGTAGAACTGCACGTCAACGCAGCCTGCTTATGATCTACACCAACATGGAATCGCTCAACGGTATGCGACGCAGACTAGCGCTTCTACGATTACTAGCGCGCCAGCATGTGGTGGTGGTGGTGGTGTTCGAGAACACAGAACTAAAGGGACTTATAGCAGAGCGTCCGAAACGTCTTGAAGGGGTATACATGCGCACGATTGCAGCAACTTTTGCCATGCAAAAACGAGAGATCGTTGCCGAGTTACGGCGTCATGGCATCTACGCTGTGCTAACATCTCCAAAAGACCTCAGCCTCGATACAGTTAACCTGTACTTGGAGTTGAAGACACGCGGCGTAATTTGATTGATGCCTAAGGCAACCTCGCCAATCCTTGCCATAGCTGGAAAAGACTTACGGAGTGACATACGTACGCGATACGGCATGTCGGCACTCCTTCTGTTTGTAGTTACGACCGTTACCCTTGTTGTGTTTGCCGCTGCGAGTGAACCCATGCCACGTCCGATCGCTGCTGCGGTCTTGTGGATTGTAATGTTTACTACTGCAATGACGGGTCTGGGAAGGTGCTTCGTTGCTGAAGAGGAGCGTGGGACTTCGCTCCTGCTTCGTATGAGTGCAACACCATCACATATTTATGCGGGGAAGCTCCTTGGCAACATCGTTCAGGCATTAGTTGCGAATCTAGCTGCAGCCCTTCTCTTCATCTTCTTCCTATCAGACACCATAACTGTCGGGAACCCCACGCTGCTTGTTTTGGTTGTTTCCACCGGAAGTATTGGGATGGCGACTGCCCTGACGGTGATTTCGGCGATTGTGGCAAAGGCAGGGTCGCGCAATGCACTGCTACCTGTTCTTTCGTTTCCCATTCTAGTGCCACTTCTGCTTCCGGGCGTTAACGCAATGATTTATGGTCTGGCAGGTCTATCGGTAGCAGAAGCCATGCCCGACATCCTTCTTATGTTGAGCTATACTGGGATTCTCGTTGTTGTTTCTTATTTGGTGTTCGAAGTACTATGGTGCGACTAACTCTTCACATATCGCGTGCACTTGGTGTTTGTGCCTTCATAATTCTAGTCGCGTCTTGCACTACTAGCACGATCTATCAATGCCCGTCGCCCTATTGTATCGATGCGAGTCCCGGCGCAACAAACATGCGTATTGTACTTGTTGGCGACCTGCAACGGACAGGATTGGTTGAGACTTGGCGCGAATCGAACCACGTTGGACGTTTGGAACTTGTTAGTCAGATAAAGGATGAACGGCCCCATGCAGCAATTCTTCTGGGCGACATGGTGTTCTGGGGATCGTCGCATGAAGACTGGGAGTACTTCGACGGAGTGACTAAGCCTATTCATGATATGGGCATACCCGTATTTCCGGTGCTTGGCAATCACGAATACTATGGGAGCAACGCCGCGTCATTTGCGGAGCTGAAGTCTAGATTCAGTGCGCTCGATACGAGCACATGGTATGTGAACGTACTCGACTCTATTGCTTTTGTAATGTTAAACACAAACATCGAAGAACTAAGCGAAAGAGAACTGCGCACACAACGCAATTGGTACCTAAAGATGATGAAAAACCTTGAGGTCGACAGCGCAATTGTAGCCATTGTTGTTTGCGGACATCATCCACCGTACACCAACTCTGTTGTTGTATCTGGTGATGTAACGCTTAACAAGCACTTTGTGCCAACGTTCTTAAAGTCAAAGAAGGGCACATTCTGGTTCAGTGGTCATGCTCACACGTATGAACGCTTCGTGGTTGGCAAAAAACAGTTCATTGTTTCGGGTGGGGGTGGTGGGCCAAGACAGCTTGTGCGCTTGCCGCGCGCTACAGAAGAAGGTGCGGGCGCAGAATTTGTCGACGAGTATAAGGGTCCAGCGCTACGCTCTATGCACTTTGTGGTTATGCAGCGCAAGCAAAGCATTGTGACGTGCATCATGCGTCCCATCGCGTCCGATCGGACCGACGAAGACGCAACATATATCGACGTTTCACCGAAGCAGACGCTAACGAATAAGGACTAAATGTGAAAAGTTGCATCGCACTTATTGTCCCTATAGTCTTGGTATTCAACTCCCTCCGTGCTCAAGAAGACATCTATCATCCAATCTTCTTCGTGTTTTCGACCCGCCCAGTGCCTACATGGGACTTCAGTGGATCGATCGGAGGAGCTCTTACACTTCTACCGAAGCCACTTACCGAGTATCCCACTCCGGCGCCAGCATTTGAATTGCGGGCAAGGTTGGGCTTGCCGCTGAACATTATGGCTTACGGACGTGCAGGATCGAACATTGCAACCACTATTGTTCAGAGTGGATTATCATGGTCGTATGTCATTGAAAATTTCTCTGTTGGTGTAGGATGGTCCGCAGCCTACATGTACGGCAATCTCACCTTTGTCGACGGTTTCAACACTTCTCAACATCGATGGTTAACCTATCCAATGCTAACGGGTACTGCCCAATTTGACAAAGTGATCTTCACTGCCCGCATCGAAGCCGAACTCATGACCTCTATAACCAAACGCATAGAAACACAGACAGTACAGTCAGAAGCCAATGTGTACAACGGTTCGAGCATTACGCTAGCCGTTGAACAGCCATTCTGGAAGAACACACATGTGTTGTTGGGTGCCACAGTCAGCTTGACAACAAATCCTTATCAATCTTGGTTTCTTTACGATACGTTCCGCGACCGATTGCTTACCACAGAGTTCTTCATGGGCTTCGTGTTATGAAAAGTGTTTGCCTTGTTGTAGCGTTAGCAGCTTTAATTCTTAGTTCATGTGTATCAGAGCTCGAGCCTGTTGCCACTTTGAACATCAACACCGACAGCTTATTGGCTATCACGACGCCCATCGATAGCTCTAGTCAGTCGATTGTATCAGGGGTTTACTTGGTAGAATCGTCTGGAAATCGATTTGGCGATACCGTTGCTGTACAATGTATTGGGTCGATCGTAACGATATTTACTGTCAAGGGTGTCGTGTATTTTGCTATGCGCGGTGGACTCAAAGGTGATACACTGCTGCTGCTTGGTTATTGGCGCGGAGTGCGGGGCCCGCAAACAGGTGTGGCCAAGTTCGTCGTGAGGCCTGACGAAGGAGGCTCAGATCTTGCCAACGGAAAGGGCAATGGTAAGGGTCTCGTTCTGCGCGGTGAGATCGATGTGCCCGAATCAAATCAACCCGAGCCATTGGTATTGCGCAAGATTGAAAAAGCATTCGAACGGCTCCGCGGATTTCAGATAATCGCGCATCGCGGTGGAGGACGAAATTCCGAAAGACTTGGCGCATCAGAAAATACAATCGAGCTTGTCCAGCTCGCGCCATTCTTCGGTGCTACAGGCATAGAGATAGACATTCAGAGTACAAAGGACGGTGTCGCAGTTGTATTCCACGATCCGACATTCACGTCACGTACGGTACGAAGCCCATACCTCATCGGAAACGTCAGCAACTACACCCACAAGAACCTCCAAACGGTTGCTAGACTTATTTACGGTGAGCGCATCCCAACACTCGAAGAAGTGCTTACAGCAACGATCGATCGCACCAATCTGACATTCGTCTGGCTCGACGTCAAAGCACCGCAACTAACCGACTCTATTATTAGCATACAAAAACGTGCGATTGAGTATGCGCGGTTTAAAGGACGTAACATTCAGATCATGTTCGGTATTCCCGATGATGACGTTCTGAATGCTTACAGACGCAGCCCCCTAAAAGGCACCGTACCCGTGTTGTGTGAACTAGATGTAGAAATTGTTCGAGAGCTAGATGCAAAAGTTTGGGCACCACGGTTTACGCTGGGTATCCAGAAAGAACTCGTGAGTCAGATGCAGAAAGAGGGACGCGATGTGTACGTATGGACACTCGACGATCCTGCATTCATGTTTGAATATCTGCGCGATGGCGACTTCGATGGCATACTGACGAACTACCCAACGCTGCTTGCTGCAATTTTTCGGACGCGCATTCTATGATAGAATCAATATTGGCTGCACTACTAATCGTAAGTGCGAGCCCAGACACGACTACAATTATGCGATCTGATAGTTCACTACGGCACGCATACCGAGTCGAGGCAACGATAGGTGGGTTGATACAAGCCACACGATACCCAGACAAACCAACGCAGCTAAGTAATTCGAATGTGTTTCCTGGGACTACCTTTTTCGGACGCCTGATGTGGCATCCAGACCACCTATTAAGTGTGGGTGTATACTCGGGGTTCGTAACGTTTTCGAGAGAGAAGGTAACTGCCCCTGACGAGAATGGGGTACGTCAGGATATAACACTCGACCTAACCGGTATTCCTGCACAGGTTGTGTTTGCTATGCAGCCTGGGAATTTTCAGTTCGGACTTGGGTTAGGGGTCTACTTCTTAACGTCCCACACGACAGTTAATAACGCTGAACGATTTTCAAGCTCCGACTATGAATATGGCGTGTCGAGCTGGCTTGCGTACGATTTCAGACTGCACGACGCAATTACTCTAGGACCCGAGATCGGACTGCACGTACTAAGCAATATGGGCGTCACCTGCGCCATGGTGGGCGTAAGGTTCAAGGTCGACATGCTTACGTATTAGTATGAATTCCCGATGAACAACAATTAACTTGACGAGTTGGAAATTGTCGCAGAATTTGCGTGCAATGTCCAACAAAAGCATACTATTCCGTGGCTCCTTAATACAACCTCTCAGGAAGTTGGTAACGGGTCGTACGCACACAGATGTATCGACCTATAGACAAACATCTGCGGAGTCTGGCTCAAGGTTGTATGCTCTCGATCTAGCCCGATTTGTAGCGATGATTCTAATGATGCAGGGTCATATTCTCGATGCCCTCGTTACTCCAACCGTAATCGATGTAAATGCATTCCCCTGGAATATCTGGCACATGATCCGCGGAATTACCGCGCCCGTGTTCTTGATGGTGTCGGGTGCAGTGCATGTATTCGCAAACAAGCGCGACTCTACTGGACGTATTCGTCCGGACGCACTAGCAAAAAGAATTCGGTGGGGTCTGACACTTATCGGAATTGGTTATTTAATGGTTTTCCCAGCGAATCGCGTCTGGGATCTGCCGTACGTTCCATCGTCAAATTGGCAAACTGCACTAGCTGTTAACATCCTTCAGTTAACTGGTGCTACGATATTGTTATTCGCCGCTGTAATGAGTTCGACGCGTAACGTTGCTTCAATGGGCTTCAGAGCGCTGGTGACGGGACTTTCGATTCTTGCGATAACGCCCATTATGCACAGCTCGTACATCAATTCGTCTGTACTTCCCGCGTGGATTGTGCCTTACCTGAATGCAAGTACAGGATCGTTGTTTCCATTCTTTCCATTCGCATCGTATCTGTTCTTTGGTGTCGCGGTTGGTGCATACTTACATGCGGTGCCAGCCGATCAACGTATGATTCAATTACAGAAGTATGGTTGGCGTGTTGGTGGCATCCTTGCAGGCCTTGCGTTGTTTGCACACCTCGTCGCCTGGAAAATGGGTCTTGCATTTTCGGAAATATCGCATTCCGGAAGTGTTTCTCTCGTGTTGTTGCGTATCGGTTTTGTGCTCATGATGTTCAGCGCATCGGCATGGGCTCTCAACAAGACGTGGCGTTTTCGCACATGGTATTCGATGTTCAGTACGCGCTCGTTATTTATCTACGTCATCCACTTGGTTATTCTGTTCGGCACGCCATGGTTTGACGGAATCGGACGTACGCATTTTCGTCAGTACGGCCTTGCCGAGGGATTGCTTATGATGTTCGCCATCATGGCATCCACGCTGTTTATCACTTGGGCTATAGACTTCGGTATAAAACGTAAATGGTCGATGCCTGCACGACATCTATTCAGTGCTGGTGCTCTCTTGGTCGCCGCGTATTTATTGCTTGTTTAGGCGTCGTGTCTACTGTTTAGAACTCGTTACGATTAGCCTAGAGCTCGTTACGATAACCCTAGAAGCCCTTTTTCAGCTTGCCTTCGAGTCGCTCCTTCATCAGCCCCCTAGCATCACCTGCAAGCAGTCCGAGACCAATTACACTCTGACGAAATGTGAACGCTTTGTCGAGAGGGAAGCCTCTGTCCTCCATTATCCAGGCAAAGAATATCCCGTCTGAGATGCCCGCCTCGAGCATCGTAAACGACTCGGCGTGAACCTTTGTAAACCAGCCTGCTTTAACGAGCTCATCTGTAATCTGCACACCAAGCTGGCGAAGAAAAGCGCGGTTTTTGTGTACTCTTTCGCTGAATAGCGCACTCTTACTTCGAAGTGCGTGTGCCCAGAACTCGAGAAGCAACGGTGCTTGTTCTGCACGCGACATATAGAATTCTACGGCAGAGTCGCGAATGGCATCTACTTTTCCAATTGCATCTGTAGCATTGTTAACCCGTTCTTGTACGATCGATTCGTACGACGTCATCCATGCATCATAGATGGCAAGGAACAACTCTTCCTTGGTGCGAAAGTACTCGTAGATGGTGCCCTTGCCGATGTCTGCTAGGGTGGCGATGTCCTGCATTTTCGTGTTGTGAAACCCAGAGCGCGAAAACGCATCGGCAGCATGAAGTAGAATCTCAGCACGCTTGGTCGACTTGTCAACGTTGGCTGGCATTCGCAGCTTTCATTTTTGCATGATCCTTGAGAAACGTGTCAAGACCTGCGTCCGTTAGAGGATGCTTCATCGACTGCATCAACACCTTGTACGGAGTGGTTGCAATGTGCGCCCCGGCGCGTGCGCATTCGAGCAAGTGGATAGGGTGTCGAATCGACGCAGCAATGATTTGCGCTTCAAGGCCGTGCACGTCCCATATCTCACACGTATCGCGTACAGCCATCACGCCATCGGTGCCCACATCGTCTAATCGACCGATAAATACGCTTACGTATGTCGCACCAGCATTGGCAGCGATTAGTGCCTGTGTTGCAGTGAAAAGCAGCGTGACGTTTGTAGGGATGTTGCGGTTTGCCAACGCTCGCACTGCAGCCATGCCTTCAGGAAGAAACGGAATCTTGATGGTAGCTTCCGGAAACCACGAAAGGATTTCATCGGCTTCGCGCAGCATGCCATCGGTGTCGGTACTTACAACCTCGACACTTGTGTGTCCACCAACACTTGCATGTATCTCGAGAAGCAGTTTGCGTATGTCGGTTGTTGGGTCTTCTTTCGCTAGCAACGATGGGTTCGTTGTAACGCCACTAATGAAGCCAAGAGAGGCTGCGTGCTTAATGTCACTAAGGTTAGCACTGTCTACATAGAGTTGCATGGTTGAGCTTTCTTAATCGCGACCCAAAAGTTTGATCGCTGGTAATTCGGGTACATACTGATGATAGAACAACATTTCAAGAGTTGACATGAGCGCCTTTTCTGTGTCGGCATCCCACTTATAGATGATGCTGCCCTGACGTGGCAATTCGCCAAGCGTAACAGCCTCGTCGATCATGTGAGGTACAAGACCTTGCGAACACATTGCTTCTACAGCCTCGGGAATTTTATCGATGTCTGCTTCAATTCTGCATGCCCATACAGCAACCGGCAACGGAAGTTCGGTAAGATCCCACCATTCTTCGCTTACGTCAAGCGCAGCTACCTGACCGTCTCTTACGTAGTCTACAGAACTGTCTGAGCCCGTACTCGACGTTCCGCTTTTCGTAAGAACAACATCAAGATCGAATTTTTCGGCGAGAACAATGCTCCCCATTATCGAAAGAAAATCTTCGGGTGTTGCGCTCTCGCAGGTTTCAATTATCTCGAGGCTCTCTCTGAAGTTTATGCCTGCAACGTTTGTGTAGTTATTAAGCATCACACACGCACCCGGCACTAGTCTGTAATCGACGCGCCCTACGCCGAGTCCGTAGCCCAACGGCGACACCAACGCAAGGTCGGCGAAATTCTTCAGCAACATGTCGGCAGCCTTCGCTTCTGTAACACGAAGAAGTTTCCAGCCCAAGCGTGCACATACATCTTCTGCATGCATGGTAAGGGGCGAAAGAAGGGGGCTATCTGAAATTGCTACGGTCATAATGGTACGAAAGTACGGAGTTGGTTTCGATCGTTCGGATGGTGGTGCTGTTTGTTTTGACTACGATTCAATTCGTTCAGAGAGTGGTGCAATTAGAGCGTGCAAAACAATTCCAGCTGCAACAGCAACGTTTAGTGAGTGTTTTGTGCCAAACATCGGAATCTCGACAGCCCCTTCACAGAGCCCCATAACAAGCGTACTTACACCAGTCAGTTCATTGCCGAGCACGAGAGCGATGTGTGTCTGGTGAGCGGTGTGTGTCTGGTGAGCGGTGTTCGGTAGGGCGGTGTTCGGTAGGGAAGCGTAATGCAATATTCTTGAGAGCGTAGACAGAGGTATTGAAGATTCGGCGAGTTCGAGTGCAAATACGCGCACTCCGTCTTGCTTGAGTTGAGCGATGGCGTCAGACGTGCGGGGAACATACACCCAGGGTACGGTGGCATCAGCGCCAAGGGCCGTTTTGCTTATCTCCTTGCGTGGCGGATATGGTGTGTAGCCGGTAAGCACAAGCTGTGCGACTCGAAATGCATCGGCACTTCGAAAAATCGAGCCCACGTTGTACAGGCTTCGAATGTCTTCGAGAACCAAGGTAATGGGGAACCTTGGCTCGTGAATGGATTGCTCTGTTGTTAGCCGTTGAGCAACGAGTTCGTCATGTGTCAGTTTTCGCACGATGCGAATATCGTATGTTGTTGATTGTATGAAGCGTCGTCATTTTCTAGCCACCCTCGCTGCCTTGCCTCTGCTCTCGCGTTTCGCACCTGCAGGAGGGGGTCCGTGCGTCGTCCGACAGGCCCATCTTCGGCCTAACAGGGTGCGTCCAGCACCATGGACATCCGCTCCAACACTCTGGTTTTTTGCCATAGGCGATTGGGGGACAGGTGGGTCGCTGCAGAAAAAAGTAGCAGAAGGAATGGACTTCGCCGCTGGGCGAGCGCCTTTGCCACCAGATTTTGTGTTGAGCACGGGCGATAATATTTACCCGGATGGTGTGAAGTCGGCGACGGACAAGCAATGGACTTCGAAATTCGAACGCATTTACACTGGTAGTAACATTCAAGTGCCTTGGTGGGCCGTGCTCGGCAATCATGATTATAGGTCCGATCCAGATGCTCAGGTGGCGTATGGTATGCAAAACAGTCGGTGGCACATGCCCGGACGAACATGGAGCAACGATTTCAAGGGTCGAAACGAAACGGTACTGTCCGTTTTTGGTCTTGACACACAAGCGCTTCTTACACGTGCCGATGGATGGAAAGACCAGATTGCTTGGTTAGAGAAGTCGTTGAGTGAATGCCAGTCGACGTGGAAGATTGTTGTCGGACATCATCCGCTAAGGTCGTACGGACATTATGGTGATCAGGCATACATGGTAAACAATGTCAAACCATTGCTCGATACGTTTGGAGTACAGGCATATGTGTGTGGACACGATCACGACATGCAGGTCATAAAACATCCAACAGATCTCTTTTATAGCATTGTTTCGGGTGGTGGCGGTGGCGCACGTAACACAGCGTACGGCGAACACACGCACTTTGCAGACACGAATGGTGGATTTGCTGCAGTGCTTTGTTCTTCGAATCGCATGGACATGCAAGTGTTTGATGCATCGGGTAACGAGACGTATGCCGAAACAATTAGCATTATTGGGTAAGGAGTCGCAATGAAGGTGGTGATACAACTGTGTTTGTGCATACTCAGCTTCGTCGTCTGTGCTAGTGCACAACTCTATCCCGATAGTAAAGGGCGCGACTTTTGGCTGACCTTTCCTCCGAACTTTCATAACGGAGAAGGGACACTTTCTAACGACTCTGTACAGCAGCTCGAGCACAAGTTGTATCTCTATGTTGGTGCAGAGGTGCCAACCACAGGCACAATAACAATTACAACGATCGATGGTTTGTCGAGGACTGTTTCGTTTACAATAACCGACCCGTCAATACTCTTCGAATACAGCATGTATTTCGATGGTGTCGAACTTGTCGGATCGAATCGTGGTGGCGTTGTTGATGTTGGAAGCTCTCAAGCAGAAAGACCAGTCCCTCAGTCCATACATATTCAGAGTGCTTCCGACGTAACACTGTATGCTATGAATCAGGCGCCCACAACAAGTGATGCACTGCTAGTATTGCCAACCGATGCACTTACTGGCGACTATGTTGTAATGGCGTATTCCTCGGACATTCAGACACCTTCTCCCAATAACAACAACTCAACACCTTCGCAGTTTGCAATCGTGGCTACTGAAGACGCAACGCGTATTGAGATAACGCCAACTGTGGCTACAACGTTCAGCGCTGCGGGAGTGCCCATTATTGCGACGCTTCAGCGCGGAGAGAGCTTTCTTGTGCAAGCAAGCCTAAGCGGACCTCAAGGCGCTGACCTCACAGGCTCGAAGGTTCGTGCTAGTAAACCAGTGGGTGTATTCGGCGGCCATCAGCGTACAACCCTGCCTGTTGCATTTGTTGGTCAGCTTAATTCGCGCGACTACCTAATCGAGCAGATGAGTCCGGTCGGCACGTGGGGCAAGAGTGCATTTGTTACGCCCTTTGCGCGATCGAGTAACGAACAGGATGTCGGCACCGATTTGTATCGAGTAGTGGCTGCGTTCGATTCCACGGCTGTACTTGTAGACGGTGTATTTCAGGTGTTGATGAATGTCGGACAGATTTTCGAATCTGCTTTAACACAAGCAGCAGCTATTACAACATCGCGTCCGGCACTCACAGCGCAATTCAAAAAAACCTCCGGCACTCCAAGTGGTGGATCTAATCAGCGCGTAGGCGATCCGCTCATGATGCTTGTTCCGCCAGCAGAGCAATTCATGAGTGAGTACCGATTCATCAATGTTCAGTCGTACGAGTACAACGGTAGTATCAACACTCCCTCGCCGATCTATGGCGAACAATATTTGAACATTGTGATTCCGACATCAGGCATTGGAGGTCTCACGTTAGATGGATTGCCAGTGTCTCCAGGTAGGTTTCAGCAGCTTGCACAGACACCGTACTCATGGACGCAGATTGTGATGTCTGACGGTGTACACCACGTTAAGGGCGACACCACATTTGGTATATATGTTTATGGTTATGGTGTTGCGAATTCGTATGGCTACATCGGTGGAATGGCATTTCGTCCGCTCGACACCTATCCGCCAATCATCCTTGGTGACGCACGGTGTGGAACAGTAATAGGCACGGTTGCCGACTCTCTTCTGGGTGATTCGCGGGTTAACACCATCACAGTTGTTCCTGGGTCAGAGCAGAATGTCGCCCTTGTGCTTGGAGCATTCCTGCCACCGCAAGCTGTTGTGCGGTTTCAGGCATCACTTGTCAATTCATTTGATGATGGCAGTATTGCTGTCGATGCAACTGATGTCGTTGGACAGACTTTTCGCAGAACCATTGATGTGCCTGGTTTTACCGTTGGCGTTGCAACACGAGGCGCAGACCCCTTACCAGGCAACCGTGGCATGATTTTGCCTGTTGGTAAGAGCCGTTGCGATTCTGTTCAGATCGAAAACTATGGCAAGTATCCGCATCAAGTCACAAAACTATACTTCACTAGTGGCGCGCAAGTCGATGCACCGGTGTTGCCAATTCTGTTGGCACCGGGTGAATTAAGATGGGTTCGGTATTGCAGATCGTTTGATGTCGAGGGAATTACCTACGACACACTTGTTATTGCAGACTCGTGCTTTGAACGTCCGGTGTTAGCAGTTGCCCTCGACGCACAGCTCGATAAACAAGTACCGACAGTGCAAAGCAGCATCGATCCGTGTTCGACAACAGTAACGCTGATAATAAGCGACATACTCGAAGTTGACTTCGGACTCGAGTCGGCACGCATCATAGACTCGGTTGTTGTTAATTGCCTCATTACGCCACCAGCCGACGTACCTGTACCAATTGTCGCACACACAGCTCAATGGACAGTTACGGTTATCGATCCCTTTGAAGATGCCATTTACGGGTATGAAGCAATCGATTCTGCAGGCAATGTTTCTACGTCGGTAGACACCATTCCTGGCTTCACACTCGAGATTGCTGGTGCAAAAGGTGCATTTAGAGTGAAAACCATGCAATCGTATCAGGTCGGTCTTCTCGGATGTGAACCAATTGAATTACGCAACTACGGTTCCTTTGGAGTATCTATTCCCTCGATTATGATTCGCGGAAACGTACTCTTCTCGGCTCCACAACATCAATTCCCAATGTTTCTAGCGTCAGGCGAAAGCAAGACAATAGAGGTATGTTTCTCGCCTTTAACAACCGATACGACAGACAGAATCGACACGATCGAATTCGAATTTGGCTGTAATCGCAGCGGCTTAGAGGTACGTTCCGAGGGAGTTTCACTTGCCTACGAAGGCGTGTCTCGATGCAACGTCCCGGTTGGCACCGACATCATGCGTATCGCCTCTAGCGGCCTATTGGCCGCGCCCCTTCCCGCCCATTCTGTACTTACGCTAGTGTTTGCAACGCCTATTGACGGCGGAATTATTCGGTTCCTCGATCTAACGGGTGCTGAGGTATACAGAACCCAATGGCACGGGTCGGCCACTCAGGCGCTTGCTGTAGACGTTCAAGCTCTAAGTGATGGCACCTACGTATGTATTGTAGAAGCCGGCGGTAGACTCGCGTCGACTACATGCATGATTCGCAGGTGAACACTGCGAAACACTTGCTGTCGTCATCGGCTCGGTATCTGCGTTTCGTAGTTTTGCGACCCATCATTAGCGGCACTGACAATGAAAATCTCGACCTCGCGCATCCTTGCAATCATACTTGTTGCCGTAGTGGCAGGAATTGCCCTTGACTTGTACGTTCGGCCCCTCATTTCTGGTGATAACACACTCGACTCCGTCCGGAAGTACAACGAAGTACTTTCAAACGCAGTTAAGAATTACGTCGAAGAAGTCGACACCCAAAAGCTAACCGAGGCAGCCATTCGAGGAATGCTGAACGAACTCGACCCTCACTCTGTGTACATAACTGCTAAAGACATGCAGCAAGTCACCGAAGACTTCCAGGGCAGCTTCGAAGGTATTGGCGTAGAGTTCGACATCATCAACGACACAATTACTGTGGTCTCTCCAATCGTGGGAGGTCCGAGCGAAGCCCTAGGCATCCTCGCAACCGATCGCATTGTAAAAATCAACGACACGTCTGCAATAAAAACAACGCGTGAGATGGTGCCGAAAAAACTCCGCGGTCCGAAAGGCACTGTTGTAAAGCTTCACATAAAACGCACTGGTGAAAAAGAACTGCTGGTCTTCGACGTGGTACGCGACAAGATTCCACTGAATTCAGTCGAAGCGTCGTTCTTAATTGAAGGCACCGATGTCGGCTATGTTGCAGCGAATCGGTTTAGCGCAACGACGTATGACGAAATCGTAACAGCCGTGCGCAAACTCCGCAGCAACGGCATGAAAAAACTCATGCTCGATCTGCGTTCAAACCCAGGTGGCTATCTCGATCAAGCATATCGCATTGCAGATGCATTTATTCCTGCTGGACAGAAGATTGTGTACACCAAGGGACGCCGTCCGGAGTTCGATGAAGACTTCATCTCTACGGCCGGTGGTGAAATGGAAGACATGCCTCTGGTCGTTCTTATCAACGGCGGTTCTGCATCAGCGAGCGAAATTGTTTCGGGTGCCGTACAGGATCTCGACCGCGGTCTGGTTGTAGGTGAAACTAGTTTTGGTAAGGGGCTCGTTCAGCGTCAGTACACCCTAGGCGACGGTTCGGCATATCGACTTACCATCTCACGCTATTACACCCCATCAGGTCGCCTCATACAACGTCCGTACGACGATAAAGCAAAATACTATGGTGGTGAAGGTCGCGACGAAGGTGAAGAGGGCGACAACATTTCGCACGATAAAGACGGTAAGCTCAAAGATCGTCCACAATTCAAAACTCTTGGTGGACGTACTGTATACGGAGGCGGCGGAGTTACGCCTGACTATATTGTAAAGAACGATACCACTACGATTATGCTTCGTAATGTTCTTCGCGCAAATCTCTTTAGCGAAGTACGTGACGAAATCATGCAAGCTCGTGGCAAACAGATTCGTACGACGTATTCGTCGGACCTAAGCAAGTTTGTTCGCGAGTTCCAGATCACAGACGACGACGTTGCATTGCTCCGTAGGCTCGCCGATAAAAAAGAAGTGAAGTGGATCGACGCCGATTACAAGCAGGATGGCGAGTACATGCGTACTCTTTTGAAAGCATATATCGGACGCGCCATGTTTGGCCTAAATGGCTACTACGCAGTTGTTCATAGTGTAGACAAACAAGTCCAGAAAGCCCTGGAACTGTTCCCAGAAGCTTCTAAAATTGCTCGTCTACGTTGAAGTCGTCGAGACATTAATTCAGCATCACAATTGAAGTGCACTCAATGAGGGTTTTTCTGCGTGTCTTTTTCGCGCTCGGTGTCTTCGTTGTCGGTGGGTTGTATGCATCTGGACAGGGTAGTGGCATACTTCAGCCTGGCGAAGAGCTCGTCTACCGAGTATCATATCTTAACGTCACGCTGGGCACAGTTAAGAGTATTGTGCAACCGTACACAACACTCGACGGACGTACTGTGGGTAAGATCAAGGTTGTGATTACATCACACCCAAACATTCCGTTTGTCTCTCTTAATTCGGTATATGAAAGTTGGATAGACACGTCGGCAACATTCTCGTATAAGTTCAACGCCAATACGTTGCAGGGTGATGGCACGTGGTCGTTCGAGCAATACTTCTTCGATTACACGACAAAAAAAGCAACCATAGAGAAGTACTGGAAAAAGGAACTGGTCTCAAAGAAGGAATTCACGATTAAAAAGCGATACAACGATGGGTCGTCGCTGCTCTTCGCAGCACGTGCTCTGCTTCGTGACAACAAAGGTTATAAACTGCGTTGCGTTATCATGGATGACACTGTTAATACGCTTATCGACTACACGGGCAAACGCGAGAATGTCGAAATCGACGCAGCCAGTTATCCCGTGCGTACAGTGTACTTTGCTGGAGATGCCGACTGGACCGGTGTGTACGGTCTTACAGGACGGTTCGAAGGTTGGTTTTCAGACGACGAAGCGTGTATTCCGATCAAGGCCAAGATGAGAGTGTACGTAGGCTCTGTTTCGCTAGAACTGGTTTCGTGGAAGCGCAACAACTGGCAACCTCCAAAAGCAAATTGATGCCAGAGCCGACATGTACTATTGAGCCGAAGACTCCCTAATGCCAGTATCGACACTTATCGTTGATGGTGGCGGCACTTCGACAGACGTGGCCGTTGTAAGCTCTGGACAGATTCGTGCACGAGCAGAACTCCCTGCTTTTAAACCGTTACGCTACGATAACCGAGCTGACGAATTCTGTCGGGCACTCGGAGGTTTTCTTGCCACAGCGCATCTCTCTGAGATGGACGCCAACATTCGATTTTGCGTAGTTGGAATGTCTGGCGTTTGGTCAGAGCACGAACGCACGTCTTACGCAAATGCATTCTGCGATGCATGGATGCAATACGTCGATTCAAATCTTCCAGCCATGACTGTAATAAGCGACGTCGAACTCGTCCATCTTGCTTCGCTTGGTACAGCACCGGGCATCGTACTTATTGCGGGCACGGGTTCGATTGCAGTTGCTCGAACAGGAGACGGACGACTCATACGCAGTGGCGGATGGGGTCCGCGTATCGACGACGAGGGAGGGGGCTTCTGGATGGGACGCGAAGCGCTACGTGCCACCACACGCATGATAGACAAACGAGGTGCAGAGACCCTTCTCCTCAGACCCGTTGCAGCATATCTGCGGTGCGATCCAGATGACAAGAGTAAACTCGAATCGAGTTTGCGTTCGGCATCTATCGATAACGTTGCAAGACTTGCGCGCGCTGTGCTTACGTATGCCGAAGAAGGTGATGCTGTTGCTCAGAGTATTGCACAACACGGGGCTGCTGCTTTGCACGCCATTATACGTCCTCTACTTCAGAATCAACAGATGCGACTTGTATTGCATGGTTCGCTTTTTTCAAGTGTGTACTACCGGACCATGGTAGAGACGCACATACGCGCCGATTACGATAGTGTCGACATCAGTTTTGTAGACGATCTGCTCGAAGCAATCAGCACACAGCTGCATCGTGCAGAATAAGGGCAGCGCTGCGAGAGGCAATGCTAGCATGAACACCAATAGGTAGCGTGAACTTTTTCTTTTCGTGACCGAACATGAGGCCGGTAATGAACGGACACATAGTGGATTGTTTTATCTCGTCCAATAATTCTTGCACGTCACGATGCGGCGTTGATGTTGTTGGAGGTCCAGCTTGGGTGAAATAGCCAAAGGCAAGTCCTGACAAAGAATCGAGTGTGCCGCTCAACCGCAACTGCGTAAATAATCGGTCGAGTCTGTAAGTGTCCTCACCGATGTCTTCGAGCACGAGCAGTGCGTTGCGTAACGACGGCATCCAAGGTGTCCCCAACATCGAGCAAAGCACCGTAAGATTAGCAGGAATGAGGGGGGCTCTTTTCGGCGCACTCGAACTCTTCGATTGGATTGCGTTCGAACCTATTGCGCTCGAGTCGAAAGCAGAAACAACTCGACTTCGGCGAAGGGGTAAACTCTGTGTTAGGGGGCCTAGGGGGCTTGTCGATGTTAATACGCGCCAGAACCATTCCTCGGTTTCTGCGTCGATTTCATCAGCCATATCGACACTTGGCAGAGCTCCGCTGAAGGTAACCAAACCAATTTTCTTCCAGATAGCAAGCTGAAGAGACGTCAGATCGCTAAAACCGACAAAGATTTTAGGATTCTTTTTGAGCAAGTCCCAGTCTATAAAGGGAAGTAGCCTGGCCGAGCCATACCCACCGCGAGCGCAGAAAATTGCGTCAACTTGCGGGTCTGCAAACATTACATGAAGGTCATTTAGACGTTCTGCATCAGTGCCGGCTAGATAACCAGCATGGCGTTTGTCTATATGGGGTCCGTACTTAACTCGATAACCAAGTTTTTCTAGGTATTTTACACCCCTGGTTAATCGGTCAGGATCGCGCTGCGGGGAAGCAGGCGCGATAATGCCGATAACTGCGTTTTTGCAAAGAGACTTCGGACGTATCACTAGTGCAAAATACCCTCTAGCACAGTATTAAGAGATTTTTAACGCGAGCAGTAAGTATTATTACGTATGTTCGTTCTGCTACTGCGTAAAACTACGTTTTGGCATAATCATTGCAAGTCGAACCTCTGGTGGCACAGTGGCGGTTTGTTTCAATACGCGGAAGCCTTCTTGAACCTTTGTACTCGTATATTTTTTAACGTAACACGTTCGTGGCTCTTAACGAGCCTCGCAGTTGTTGTGTTAATTGCGATGATGTCGACGGCCGCTTATTCTCAAGCAGCTATAGGGGGCATCATTAATTCGTACTACGAGGTAACGACCGTTGTTGATTGTGATAGCGCTGTCGTAATCACAGACCCCCTTGGACTAAATATTGGGGATAAGGTCTTGATTCTTCAAATGAAGGGTGCCCTTATAGAGGAGTCGAACGACAGTACATATGGCGATCTCAAGTCACTGGAGGCTGCGGGTTGTGTTGAGTTTATGACGGTGCAGGACATCCGTGGTACAACCGTAGAGTTCAGCACGAAATTTGTTCATCGTTACCAGCCAGAGCACAAAGTTCAAATGGTGCGAGTGCCTGTCTTCACAGATGTAGTTGTTTCAACGGACATTACTGCAAAGCCATGGGACGGTACAAAGGGCGGTGTTATAGTGTTTGAAGCGTCGGGCACGGTAACGATGAAAGCAAATGTCATTGCCGACGCTCTTGGGTTTCGTGGTGGCAACAAGGGCGGTCTAAGACCTAGCTCGTGCAATTTCACGAACTGGTCGGCACCATATTCGCAAGGTGACGCAGGTGCCAAGGGTGAGAGTTTCGTAGACCAGAATCTGATTGCTGCGCGTGGTAAACTTCTATCAGGCGGTGGCGGTGGTAATGGTAACGACGCGGGTGGCGGCGGCGGTGGCAATGGTGGAAAAGGTGGTCGAGGTGGCGATGCTTTTGCATGCCAAAAAATAGATGTTGGTGGTCATGGTGGACGTTCTCTTGCCGATCACACGTACCTGTCACGTCTGTTCATCGGCAGTGGCGGCGGCGGCGCTCATGAAAACCGACCAGACTTCGAAGCAACCTCTGGAGCTAACGGCGGTGGACTCGTACTTATAAGAGCCAAGACAATCATTTCGAATGACAACCTTGTAAGTGCTAAGGGTGGAGACGTTAGTTTGCTGGCTGGCTGGGACGGAGCAGGTGGCGCAGGCGCTGGTGGCACCATTTATATCGAGACCGAATCTGTTTCTGGATCACTGCACGCCGACGTCCGAGGCGGAATCGGTGGCAGTATTGGCGGAAAGTCGCGCCAGGGCAACGGCATCATTTACCAACCATCTGGGCCCGGTGGTGGTGGTGGTGGTGGTATGATAATCCTGCCAAAATCACAATCAAACATTACTACCGACCTCCGACCTGGAATTTGCGGTACCCATATTGACATCAAAAACGCGGCGTATCTCAATTCGAGAGGAGCAACTCCTGGTGAACCTGGTATAGTAATAACCAAGTTTATTTGGCCGTCCCCAAAGCGATTCGAATTGCTAGCCGGCGGTGACAGCACAATCTGCCCAGTTGGTGTCGCAACGTTATGGGCTAATCCTGGCTTCGTATTATATCGGTGGAGCAACGGCGACACAAGTCGCATGACGTCTGTGTCTGCTGCTGGCACCTATTATGTCGAAGCAATCGACAGCATTGGTTGTGTACATAGGGTCGATAATGTAAGTGTTATCGTAGACCCTACGCAGTTTCAAATTGAGCCTGGTGCAGATTTTGGATCGTGTGATTTGAACGTCACATACCTGCGAACAATTCGATACACAAATACCGATGACGAGTACGCTGTAATTCGCAGTATTTCTGTGCCAGCCCCGTTCGCTATAGTATCACCTGCCTTCCCCGCTGTAATACAGCCAGGTGCTACCATCGATATAATTATTTCGCTGACTCCAGTTGTCGAAGGTCAACTCGAAGAGACCTTACGCGTTGACATTCAGGCTCCGTGTACCGACTCTGCATTTGCCATTGTCTATTCTAAAGTAAATCCTGTCTATACCAACTTCATCGTTGGTAGTACTACTGCGAACGTTGGTACGACGGGTGTTAAAGTGCCCGTTACTATGAAAATGCTTCGTGATAGTTCGCACCTTGACAACGTGACGTTGCGATTCGATTTGACTATGGACAGCAGAGCGTTCGCTCCTACGGGTTTAACCCGTGGACGACGCCTTCGCGACTTGATCGATTTTGTAACGAACACACGCACAGTCACAATAGAAATTGATTCGGTGTACATCCGATCGAACGAGGAAGTGCTCACTGAACTTCAGGGCACTGTATTGAATTCTGGACACTCAACTATTCCGATAGATATCACGAATCTTCAGTGGGTCGTTGCTTCTCGCGATCCTATCACAACAGTAACGCCTGGTGCTATTACAGTTATCGGTGGATGTTATGCCGATGGCCGAATTATTCGTTTCATTGAGATGCCTGCTGCGCGGTTGCACCCAAATCCTGCATCCGACAACGTCACCATAGACATAGAAATGACCCAGCGCGGAGAATATGTCGTTAGCATCTTCGACGTCGAAGGTCGCATCATGTTCAAATACGCCGACGATCATGTCGAAGCAGCAAAACGAATCGTACCGCTCAAAATCCCGGTAGACGCATGGGAAAGCGGCACATACATTGTAATGTTTAACTCGCCTTCGAAGTCGCAGGCATTTCCGCTAGCTGTTATTAAGTAAGGGGCTCGTTGGGCTACGTTATGCCGGTGATCCCGATGCGAATTCAATGACGTCTCTGGTTGCCATTACGGCATCAATTGCTTTCTTCGAAGCAGGCGTTGTCCAGTCTGCCGCTACTTCGGGAATCGCACGTAACGCATCCATAAGTGTTGTTTGCTCGCGGTTTACGCGCAGTGCTTCGTTGTATGGCACATCCGGCAGAAAAGTGACCATGGTGTACAGTGGTACAAACTTTTCTGGATAGGCAGCATACAAATACATCTCTATTTTTTTACGTAGAAGAAATTCTTCATCTGCAACTTTATCACGCATCTCAATAAAATTGCTAACTGCTAACTCGGCAATCGCATCAGCAGCAGGCTTTCGCAGGTCTTCATACATCGCCAATGCAGTCGGCCAATGGTCGTTCGACGCGTCTAGACATTCAAGTAGGATTCTGCAGTCTTCGAAGCCTGCATTCATACCCTGACCGTAAAACGGCACAATGGCATGTGCTGCATCACCGATTAACATCGTGCTGTCGTTTATCGTCCATGGCGAACAACGAATCGTAACCAGAGACGACTCAGGATTAAAGAAGAAGTCCTGAACAAGCGACGGCATTAGGGGCACAGCATCGGGGAAATGTGTTTCGAAAAAAAGTTGGACGTTGCTCGGTGATGTTAACTCCCGAAATGATGGACTGCCTTCGTGAGGAAAGAATAGCGTACACGTGAAGCTTCCGTCTAGGTTCGGTAGCGCAATCATCATGTATGACTGCCGAGGCCAGATATGTAATGCATTCTTATCGAGCATGAATGCTCCGTTCGCACCTGCTGGAATGTGCAACTCTTTGTAACCGTGCTCTAAGAAGCTCTGCGAATATTCGAAACGATCTGTCTTCAACATCTGATCGCGTACACCAGAGAATGCGCCATCGGCACCGATAAGAATATCCGACTCAGATTCTACAATCAAGTCGGCACCCACTTGCTGAAAAACTCCCTTGCCATTGTGCGGATTCACGTCAACACAACGCATATCGAATGATATGTGTACACCGCAACGTTCAGCGCATGTGAGTAGAGTTTTGTTTAGTTCACCACGCGATACACTGTTAATCGCCTGGTCGCCAATGCCGTACGGAAAAAAAGCTTGTGTACCATGCACATCATGCGTCATGCGGCCACGCATGGGTATAGCAATGGCGCTTATGTCATCGGCGAGCCCCGCTGCGTGCAGCGCACGCAGCCCCCTATCAGAGAGAGCAAGATTTATGGAACGTCCGGCATCGACTTCAGAGTTACGCATGTCTGCGCGACGTTCGAATATTTCGACGGTATAGCCGCGCTTTGCAAGCATGGCTCCGAGCAGGCAGCCAACGAGTCCGGCGCCAACAATAGTGATGCGTTGTTTCATGTATAGCGTTGTTATTCTTCGGTGTAGAGCAAGCGAAAAACAGGATCGACAACCGTACAGCTTGCCAGGTCGTTGCTGCGAACGAGAACCCACTCTGTAGCTGGACGCATTGTTGAGAAACGTCCGATGTGTCTACATGCGACAGTAATGTCAATCCAGTGTCCGTCGTTTTCGATCTCGACAATGAATGGCACATCGGGTTGCACGACAACCGGCACAGAAACCAGAGGCACGAACGGTGACACGGTAACTGAGCCGTTGCGAATTGTGATCGAGATACCAGGATCGCTAAGCACGCTGTCAGAGTGCGGTGTTGTACGCGTCTGTAGTGTTACAGAATTGCCTGCCTTTAAGGCCAGCTGCATACTAATAACACCGTCGGTTAGCACCTTGCTGCGAAGAGCAACTCCGCCACCACTGGCAAGCGTAAATGCGTTTTTTGCATACACATCTACTGCATCGATACTGTCAATAATCTTGCCTTCGATTGGGAAGGCGGTGTTGGGTTGCAACGAAAACACAGATAGGTCGCCAAATCTGCACGAACAGCACGCAAACACAATCAATAACACATAAAGACTATTCATGCGGGTAACCCTTGCCGTAGCGCAAGTCTTTGCGACTAAACATTCGGTCGAAGAACGCAGCGCCGAATCCCAGATAGATTGCGCTGAACTGTGTTGGGTTGTTGCCTCTGACTCGATCTTGGTTAAGGTTGAAGCCAGCTAACGACCCAGTACCTCCGTTTACGTAGCCACCTTGTATGATGAGCGATACTTGCTCTGCAAGTGTGATCTGTCCGCGAAAGCCAAGGTGCACAAAATTCGACGGAGCGAATGCAACCTCGAAGAATGGTTCTACAACTAAATCGGTTTCGAACGGATGCCAAATGTAGCTTGCACGTAGCGGCAGAATACCAAGAGCAAACTCATTCAGGCCGAGCCCAATAAAACTTCCCAATGATGTACCCAGCGTTAGTCTATAGTCTAACAGCGGCAACGCAATTGAAGCAGAAACGGCACGAGCAAGGAAGCCAGTAAGAATTAGCGATGGTGCTGATGTGTCCTTTCGTATAAACACCGGATCGTCGACGTTCGCACCCGCAATAATCAGCTCGGCAATGCTCAAGTCCCACGCAGAATGTTCGTGGTACTTCCATTCAACATTTAGTTCTTCTTCCTTGTTCAGGAAATCGAACACAGAGATGCCAACGCCCAAGTATGGAAACAACACGCGGTTTTTAAACACCATGGTCACGGGTACACCCAGAACTACACCTCCGTAGAGACGAAGATTGAGGCCGCCTATACTTCCTAGGTCCGCCGACACTCCTGTGTGTGCGTACGTCGACGGAGCAAATGCGACAGAAAAGAAGGGCGTTATTGCTGCATACGGTATTGTATTTTTTATATAAAAACGTTTACGAATAGAAAGAACGCCGGCGCCGGTAAGGTTGTGACGCGTTAGGTCGTCCGGAATAATAAACTCGAGTGCGGTTACTCCCCAGCTCCAACCTGGCGCTTCATCGAACCAATGCAGACGCCATTCTGCGATTCCCATGCGGTAGATCTCGCCTGCGAATAGACGTGAGGCAGTTGTGTCTTTCTTGACATTGAAAAATGTCTCGTCGATGTCATGAAACAACCCAAATAGTCCGGTGTTCGTGCTATGCGCCCCGTCTGTTGCCGATCCAATGAGACCGACACCTTCGAAGAGTCCGAGTCGAATGAAATTCGGGTAGGCACGTTCGACGACACTATCACGCTGCACCATCTTGCGCGAAACAGTTACCGTACGCGACGATGGGTAGATAACGCCGTTATCTCTGTCACCGGGCTGGTTGGTAACACGCTCTGCGACCGTGGTGTCGGATTCGGTAATGGTATGGACGTCTTTCTCGAATCGTGTGTAGCTAATGCAACTCACGAATGACGTCGATACAAGCACAACACATAGAAAGAGTAAAAATCGTTGCATGCTTACCTAGGCAAAAGAAACAGTGAGCGAAGCAAGTACATTTATTGAGTTAGCGTTGATGCCCGAGATAGCACTGAGGTCTGAAATTGCACCGTGACTTGAACCAACACCGAGTCGAGCAACAGCTACATCACCAGCAACACATCGTGCAACCCCTTCGGGTGTGCCTGTAAAAATACAATCGCCTTTGCGCAGAGCGAAGATGTTGTCGATATACTCTACGAGCTCTTCTATCGTACGCTCCATTAGCGATGTATAAGCGTGCTGACGTTGTTCACCATTGATCGTAAGGTAGATGTCCCATGGACCGTTCCCTGCTACTGACATCGGCACAATGTCAGACACCGGTGCCGACCCGCGCCAACCCTTCGCAACAGCCCATGGCTCGCCTCGCTCTTTCGCAATCGCCTGCACATCACGTGCAGTTAAATCTAGTCCAACACCAATGCCCGCAACGCCATTAGAACCCATCACGACAACCAATTCAACTTCATGATGAATATTCTGCGACCACTCTGGAAGAACAACTACGCCGCCACTCTTCACATACGCGGTAGGGGGCTTGATGAACACAAGGGGCTTGTCGCTTACCTCTACACCCATCTCGCGTGCATGCGCAGAATAATTGCGGCCGATGCAATACATCGTCCCAATGGGTAGCGTTGTGCCATCGGTAAACGACCAGTGGTCGTCTGACTGAAGCGTCTGCTCTGATACGTGCTGTTTCATCGCGGTGGCACAGGCGGAGTTGCTGTAGTTGTATCGTCGTCTATGTTTTCTCGCGGCGGGTCTTTTATCAACGCTGGATCTGCAATGTCGTTCGAGTCCTTCGCAACCTTGAAGGTCGTCTGACGATATCCGAGCTGAGGATCGTTGTACACCTTTTGCATCAAGCGGCCCCATGCGGGCGCAGCCGCGCGGCCCCCTTGCCCATAATCGCCCTGAAACATTACACGTCTGTCGTCGAAGCCAACCCACACACCTGCCGTAAGCTGGGGTGTGAAGCCAACAAACCATGCGTCGGCGAAATCGTTTGTTGTGCCGGTTTTACCAGCAGCATCATACTTGAAAAACTTACGAATGCTCGAGGCTGTACCACCGTCGACAACGCCGCGCATCATAGAGATCATGTTGCGGGCGACTTCTGGACTTATCGCGTCGTTTACGTTTTGCGGTAAGCGAGCATCGTAAAGAATGTTGCCCATGCGGTCTTCGACGCGTGTAATGCTAACCGACTGTACTGCAACACCCTGGTTTGCGATTGCTGCGTAAGCCGACGTCATTTCGAGCGGCGACACTTCGACAGAACCAAGAGCGAGAGAAGGCACTGCTTGCATTGGCGATGTAATACCCAAACGTTGGCTTACATCAATTACACGTCCAGGCGTTGTGTGTTCAGTAATTAGTCTCGCTGCTACCGTATTCACAGAAAACTTAAGCGCAGCACGTAGTGCCATTGGACCTCCTGCCTTGCTTGCACCTCGTGGCGCCCATACAACGCCAGAGGCGAGGGTGGTGCTGAACGGACCGCTTTCGATGGTGGTCTCCGGACTTAGTCCGTCTTCGAGTGCAGCCGCATACACAAACGGTTTGAACGACGAGCCTGGTTGACGCCGTATTTGTGATACGTGGTTTAGTGAGTACCGTGCAGCAGGATTCATCTTCATGCTCTGCGGCGATGCGCCCACGAGCGCAAGAATTCCGCCGGTACGTGGGTCTATTACAACAAGTCCGGTCTGAATGGTTGTTAGGTCGCGCTTCAGCGAATCGACAAAAGCTTTGTTGCGTCTATACCGATCGAGGATTTCTTTACGTTTTGTCGAATTGGCTGCAACGTACTCCGGCTTCTTATAAACGGCACGTTCGATAATGCTGTTCACTAAAGGAGATCGTCCTTTCCATGACCACGATTTGTCAAACAGCGCTTGATACTGCGTCAGGTGTTCGCTCACAGCTTCGTTAGCGTAGCGCTGAATCTGAGAGTTTAGTGTAGTGTGAATTATTAGGCCATCGCGATACAAATCGAAACCCTTAAGCTTAGCACTTCCGACGCTCAGTTGCTGACGAACCATTTCAACAAAGTGAGGTGCTATGCCTCGCAACGTCGAGGCACTGCTTGCACGCGCAAGGGGTTCTGCAGTTGCTTTTGACCATTGGTCTTCTGCGATATAGTCTGCATCCTTCATCATGCCGAGAATAAGATTGCGTCTCGCCACGCCGAGACTGTCGTCGTTTGCATAACGCTCCGGCGCCTTAAACAGTCCAACCAAATATGCGCTCTCTGAGAGCGTTAGTTTCATTGGCTCTTTGTTAAAGTAGACTTGCGAAGCCACACGTATACCGTACGCACCGCGACCGTAATACACCGTGTTTGAGTACAGCTCAAGGATTTCATTCTTCGTGTACGTACGTTCAATCTGTAGTGCAGTCCAAGCTTCGCGCACCTTTCTCGATACTGTCTGTTCTTGCGTGAAATAAAGATTTCGTGCGAGTTGTTGTGTAATGGTTGATGCGCCCTCTTTTGCTCTCAAAGCAAAAACGTTTTTTACCATTGCCTTGACAATGCGCATGGTATGAACGCCCCAATGATCGTAGAAGGCTCTGTCTTCTGTTGCAATAAGTGCTTTAACAAATGTTGTCGGTATCGAATCGAATGGTGTGTACGTGCGACGTGTTGTTGCAAAGTGTTCGAGTAGAACACCATCTGCGCTGAACACCTGCGTAGCAAGATCCTGCTTCGGGTTTTCTAGCTGTTCGAGCGTGGGGAGTCCGTCGCTCAGCACAAACGCAACAAACACAAGCACAACAACTGCTATGCCTGCAGTCGCATACATGAGGGCGCGCAGCACGTGCCGAGGCTTAACGTGGTTTAGACGCTGCATCACCGCATCACCTTCACCAATTCAACGCGCCTACAGCGCTTGCGCCACTGATCTACCGACTCGTCCTTGCGCTTCGATAGCGTTAACCGTTCACCAGCACTTCTACCTTCGAGGAGTTCTTCTGCTACGCCTCGCTTAACGAGCTCGTTGATTACAAACGTCACACGGTTTTTGCCGAGTATGATGTTGCTTTCTTCTGTGTCTACATCGTCGGTGTGCCCAATGAGAACCAAACGTTTTAGTGCGCCACCAGCCTGCTTCACGTTTGCCGCAACAAGATCTATTGCAGACTGCCAGTCCTGCTCTGTTTCGTTTCCATTCGAGTCGAGGGTCTTTGGATAGGGGTCTTTATAGATGCTTGTCGGAAAGTTCACCCGCAAGAACAGCGAGAGGGGAATTTCCATTGCAGCATCTCTGCGTACTACAACGCCACTGTCTCGTTTAGGCACTTGTACCACATAGCTGTCGAAAAAGAGTTCGGGTGTTTGCGCTGAGACTTCAATCGGTCTGTCCACAGGTACTTTTAACACGTACGTGCCCGATGTATCGGTGCGTGTTTCATCTAAAACTTGTTTAGTACTGTCGTCGCGTGCCGTTACCTGCGCATCACGAATAGGTTCGTTTGTTTGCTGATTTACCACACGTCCGGTTACCGTTGCTTTCGGTATCGGCGTACGATCTGGTGGCGGAACGTCTACGATCGGAGGCGTTTCAACGATCGGGGTTGTGTCTTGTAGCGGTGCTTCTACATCTACAGCGCGACGCTTGCGGTATAACACAAACACGTCGAAATCGGACACCGACTCCTGATTCGAACCATAATACAACGTCTCGTTGTCGGGCATAAACGGAAACAGCTCGTCGGCAGGTGTGTTAACAGGTAAGCCAATATTTCTCGCAGGTGCAAGCAGAAACGTATCGCTAATGGATGATGGCATCTGCTTAATTGGCGCGCTAAACAAATCGTAACCACCGTTTGTGGCATGTCCGGCCGATGCGAAGAGCAGCACAGTATCGCCCGGACCAAAGCGTGGCGAGAGTTCATCGCATGGTGTGTTGACTTCTATGCCCAATCGTCTCGGTATACTTACACCCGATGGTGTCTTTACATACCACCACAGATCGGTGCCACCTAATGCATCTGTTCTATCGCTCGCAAACACAACAACCTTTCCGTCGCTCGACGTCGCAGGATGTCCGTCCCAAAACACCGGCACGTTATACGGTGCTGCTAACAGTTCAACCACAATCGGTGGGTCTGACTTAAACGACATATAGGCCAGCGAAGCATCACCCATGATGTTGCCTGGCTGTACATGTGTTAGCAACACACGTTCAGATGTAAGCCGCGACGGCGGAGACTCTACGCGATAAGGTTTCGTTCGTGTGATGTCGTTGTATCGCGTGTCGCCAGCGTTCGCACCTGCGAGAAGTAAATCATGTTGAGGGGTAACCGGAATTAGTCCCCACTCTTGCGTACGCTCACTCGACGCACCTTGCACGCGAGCAATCGTCCAATGCGGAAAGCGTGCGCTTGATGTGTCGTAGGTAACCGTGCTGAAGTTAGATGGACTGCATGCAGGTGGCGGGTCGGGTAGGGGGCATGCTAAGGCGCTACGTTTTACAACGCCCGACGTGCACGACGCGAGTGCAAGCACGGCGCACAAACACGCAGTACGTACGGCGCACACGTAAGGCTTACGCAAATGAGCAAGTATGTGCAATGGCATCTGCAAGCAATACTGTGTATTCGGCATCAGGAATTTCGACAGCTCCGAGCGACCGAGTGAAGTCGTTAATGTACTGTGTGTCTAGTAGTCTGAATTCGCGACGAACCAACCTTGCTACAAGATGCGCAAAAGCCACCTTTGATGCATCCGAAACTGTAGAGAACATCGATTCACCAAAAAATGCGGCGCCTATGTGTACACCATACAAGCCCCCTACCAGGGTAGACCCTTGCCATGCTTCGACACTGTGTGCGTACCCCATTTCGTGCAGTCCGGTGTAGGCCTCGATGATTTCGTCTGAGATCCACGACTCTTCGCGCAACGAGCAATGTGTTACCACTGTTTCGAACGCTGTGTTGAACGTAATGCGAAAAGTCTGACGCTGAATTGCTTTGCGTAGCGAACGACTTATATGCACGTTGTCGGTTGGAATAATCGCACGCGGATCGGGTCTGTGCCACGCAATACGTCCGGTGCCCGACTCTGCCATCGGGAAGAAACCATTGCGGTACCCAACAAGCAGTACCTCGGGCATGAGAAAACTGTTACCTGCGGCTTGCATAGTACGTAACGAAAGGTATGCCCTTGCGCTCGCAGAATAGTTGCTGATCGGTCTTGAAATCGAATGGCCAGTCCGCGGGTTCTTGTACTTCTCGAATGTCAAAACCTCGTTCATGTGGAAGCGATGCGATTTGATAGCGTTGTTGCTGGTCTACATCGGCACGATCTGTTGCAAGATAGAGACGTCCACCCGGCACCAGAACACGATGCAGTTGCTCGAGAAAACTGTCGGTGAATGCTCGTCGTTTTACATGCCGCTTCTTTGGCCACGGGTCGGGGAAAAGATAAAAAATGTGATCGATCGATGCCGATGGTATGAAATCGAGTCCGTTCGCCACGCTATACCACACCGCACGTGCATTCGTAATACCCTCGCCTTCGATGACATCGTTTATCCACTCTACCAACGTACCGCGCAGCTCCAGACCCAGGATGTTTTGTTCTGGGTAGGTAAGTGCATGCTGTAGCATAAAGCCGCCACGTCCACAACCAATATCGAGCACGCGCGCGGCACGTCCGTTCGCAAACCAATCATCCCACCTTGCCTCTGCAATCGACAGCGGATACAACTGCGGCAACCGCTGCTGACCAGAGGCCGGCAGGTACAACTGCGAGCTTGTATGATGCCGAACGCGCGGTATGGGGTATTTCTTCCAATCAATCACGCACGAAAATACAGGAACGGCGCTGCAGCGGCTCTACACAGTCATATTCTACTGCTTGGTGCACGCCTACCTAGTCTATAATGTGTCAACGTTTTTCAGTGAGGGAATCATGGGTCTTCTTCTGCTCATTCTAATGTCGCTTGTGGGCGCAACTGCAACGTTTGCACAGCCCGAATGGCAACCTGCCATTCGCTTTAAGACGTGGCTTGGAGCAGCGACATACCTGCCGAAGCTAGGTGAAGCAGGGTACGTACAGTTCTGGAAAGGACCAGACGGCGTTGGCTATGGTATTTATGACCTAAAGACCCTCTCCGACACGTCTACGGTTCGTGCAGAGCTGCCTGGAGATCCGTACTCGCTCCGTGGCATTTATTACGTTCGTGATATTGACAACAATGGGATAACAGACATTATCTCGGGTTCAGGTTTATTTCTGAACGTCTGTCTGCCAAATCAACGCAGAGTTGTTCTCAATGCCGGAGCAGGTCTTCATTCGGGATACGCAGATATCACAGGTGATCGAATTGATGAGCAGTATGGCGCTCAAGGCAACGCTGGAGTTCTCACAGTTTTCACATCTGACGTAACCACCTATCACACAGTCAACATTGGATACCCAGCATTCCACCTCGGTACGCTTGGTGGCAAGCCACGCTTCCTAAGTCTGTCAATTCCTGAATATCCGCCTAATCTGCAGCAACTGTCGCTGCAAAAGGTCGATCCGGCACAACTCACACCGGAGGCTACTACAGCGAAGCTTATTACGCTCGACAGTGTGCTCTTTAAGATCTCATTCAATAACCCATGGAATCCCAAACGGTTGGTTGTTTTCCCGAATGTATGGTACTTATCTCGTTATGACTCTATGTGGGTGATTACTGCTGATACCATTGTTGCTGTTCGAGCCGACTCAAGCTTTGGAATCGGCGAAACACACCATGGACAAAATTATCGAGATCCATTGGTGATCAACGGCACGCGACCGGAGCTTATTCATTCTGGCTTCGTTCATAATGGTGAAGAAATCGTCGTTCGATGTGAAGACTCAGACAAGCGTGAACTACGTTTTAACAGAGAACGTGATGGTAAATTTTCTGGTATCGCCGAGGTACTTCGAATATTGTCAGGTCCGACAATCGACTTGGTTAGCGAAGCTATAGAAGTTGGCAACGACGTCGACCTGATTGTCGACAATATTGGAACTCTACGTAATGGGGTCGAATTGCGTTGTGAAGATGTCGACGTATACGGAAAACATATCGGCGACACACGTGTGAGACTGACAATGCCTACGGCGACAATCTCCGACGACTTGGAGGAAAAGCAGACTCCACAGCGAACGACATATCGATTAACAAATGGTGGTTCGAAATTGTATAGACTACGACTTAGTGTACCCGACGGTTCTATCATGAATGAAGTAATCGTGCTAGATGCTGAAGCAGAATCCAAGGGAAAACAGACCCGTGTTTCCTCGATGCACGTCATCGATCTTGCGTCGGGAAGCGTACGCTCTCAACATGACGCGGCAAAGCCCCTTGCCTATCCAAATCCTGCATCTACCGAAATTCGCGTCGTGCCTTCAGCGCGAAGTAGCGGTACGTCGCACCTGGTTGTTGAGCTTATAGATGGACTTGGACGCAGCGCGAAGGTTTGGCGCGGCGAATATGTGTCGGTTGTTGTGCTACCAATCGAAGATGTGCCAGCAGGCATCTACTCTATCCGTACCACGTGGGCATCGGGTGAGCAGGGGAGTGTTATGGTAGCAATTCAGCGCTAAAGGCCGTCAAAGGCCGACCGTTTCTTTAACGATGGTCAGAACAGCGTCCTGCCTTATATTTGCGTCCTTGTGTCGACCCCTTGCCATGGTTAGGGGCGGACGGCGCAGTTTTGAACGACGGAGGAATGCTTGAAACAGAACAACATCGTTAAATGGCTCTATATCGTGGTACCGATTCTGGTTGCCGCTACTATACTTTGGCCTACATACAATTATTACAGACTCGATAAAGAGCGTCAGCAAGTAGCTGGCGACTCTGTAGCTCTGGATGCATGGGATCAGTCGCACAACGAGTCTTTCGCCTCGGCGAAAAAAGACCGTATGAAGCTTGGTCTTGACTTGCGCGGCGGCATGTACGTAACGCTCGAAGTAGACGTGCTGAAGCTGATTGAAGAATCGGCGGAACCGGCTTCGGTCGATGACGACTTCTTGGCAATCATAGAACAGACACGTAAAGAGACCGATAACTCTGATGTTGATGTGCTACAGGTGTTCCTGAAGAACTTCAAAGCCAAGGGCAAAAACCTGCTGAACTACTTCTCTGCTTTGTCGAATACAGCAGATATCACCGAGCAGGCAATTGAAGACCAACTGAAGGACGATGTAGACGAAGCCATCGACCAGGCGCTAGAGGTAATGAAGCAGCGTATTAACAAGTTCGAAGTTGCCGAAGCGGTAATTCAGAAGCAAGGGGCACGTCGCATTCTGCTCGAGCTTCCGGATGTAAAGGACGAAAAAGAAATTCGCAACCTTATTCAAGGTCAGGCTCGTCTTGAGTTCAAGCGCGTAATTCTTAGCCGCGATGTTATTACATCGATGTTCCTTGTCGACAAAATTTTGCGCGGTGAAGCGATAACCGCAGCTCCGTCGGCAGATTCGGTTACAAAGGCAAAAGCCGACAGCGTAAGCAAGAGCATCGCAAAGGCAGATAGCTCAAAGAAGAACATTGCAAAAGCTGACGGTACTAAGAAGAAGCCAGCCGTCGTCGATTCTACAAAAACCGATAGTACACGTGCAGATTCGGCAAAGTCGGATACGAGTGACCCGTATGCAGGTCTTCCACAAGAAGAAGCTACACGTCGCTTTAAGCTCGACCATCCGTTTACATCGCTTATCTCTATTAATATAGAGGGACAGCAAGAGCCGGTAACACTTGGTGCAATTGTACCCGGACGACTTCCTGATAAAATTGAATACAGACTCTACACCGACGGTGCGAGCGTGTCGAAGATTAGGCGTATTCTAACGCGTGCTGATATCAAGCGCGTGATGCCCTCAGACTTCGTCGTTCTCATGGCGGCAAAGCCGATTGAAACGAAAGAACCAGTCGCTACCGATAAACAAATTTATGAAATCTTTACACTGGCGGCAGAAACCGAACTAACAGGCGAAGTAATCCGCGACGCATACCAGAGCTTCGACCAAACAGCGAATCGTCCGATGGTTCTTATGGACATGGATGATGTCGGTTCTGAAAAATGGGCGCAGATAACAGGCGCAAACATTGGTAAGCAAGTCGCTGTTGTTCTCGACTCGCAGGTATACACAGCCCCAACCATTCAAGACAAAATCACCGGTGGTCGTTCACAAATCACTGGGATGGCGAACCAGGCAGAAGCAAATCTCCTCGCCGTAATTCTAAAGGCCGGAGCGTTGAAGGCTCCAGTTCGCATCATCGAAGAACGTGTCGTTGGACCTTCGCTTGGTGAAGATTCGATTCGTCGTGGTGTTACATCGTCGTTAATCTCTTTCGCACTCGTCATTCTATTCATGCTTGCCTACTACTCTGTAGGTGGTGCGGTTGCTGACGTTGCGTTGCTGATGAACGTATTGCTTGTAGTTGCTGGTTTGGCCGCCTTTGGCGGAACGATTACACTCCCAGGTATAGCAGGTCTTATACTTTCTACTGCCATGGCAGTGGATGCGAACATCCTCATCTTCGAGCGTATTCGAGAGGAGTTGTATGCCGGACGTAATCTTAAGACTGCTGTAGACCAAGGTTATGCGAAGGCTTGGAGTGCAATTTTCGATTCGAACGTAACACACTTGCTTTCTGGTCTTGTTCTCTACTTCCTCGGTACCGGTCCTGTAAAGGGCTTCGCCCTGACGTTGATCATCGGTGTGCTTATGACACTCTTTAGTGCAGTTGTTGTTACGCGCGCAATTTTCGAACTGGCTATTGCCCGTGGTGCCACCACGTTCAACTTCGGTCAAACAAAGAAGCCAGTGACGGCCTAAGGAACTACAATGGATCTGATTAAAAAAACAAACGTCGATTTTGTATCGCGTCGCAACCTGTTCTTCATGACATCAATTGTTGTGAACGTGGTCGGCCTGATCCTTGTATTCATCCTTGGTATCGACTACGGTATCGATTTCGAAGGTGGTACAGAAATCAAAGTGGCATTTCGCCAACAGACAGTTCAGCAAGAAGATGTCCGTAGCGCCCTTGGCGCCATTGGATACCGCGATGCTGAAATCAAAACGTTCGGTGGTGCTGGCCAATACCTGATACGTATTCAATCGACAGGCCAAGCTTCGCAAGTGTCTGCTCAGATCGTAAATGAACTGCGCCAGCGTTTCCCTAAAGAGACGGTCGAGCTTCTCGGTGCTGATAACGTTGAAAAGAAAATTTCCAACGAACTCTTTCGAGACTCCATCATTGCGTTGAGTGTGGCATTCCTTGCCATTATGTTGTTTGTGACGCTGAGGTTTGAGTGGGTGTTCGGACTCGGCTCTATCGTGGCTCTGTTGCACGATGTGCTTATGGCTTTTGTTATCTCGGTCCTGTTTAACAAGCTGGGATGGTTGAACCTCGAACTCAACATCAATTCGATCGCTGCTTACCTCACCATCATTGGTTACTCTATCAATGACAAGGTGGTTGTGTTCGACCGTATTCGTGAGAACCGCGAAAAACACAAAGGCATGTCGCTGTCGGCGTTGGTAAACCTAAGCTTGAACGAAACGCTTAGTCGTACCATCCTCACAGGTGTGTCTGTACTTGCAGCGCTGCTTGTGATGGTGTTCTTTGGCGGCAGCGTTCTCGAAGGCTTTGCATTCACGATGTTCATCGGCATCGTCATCGGAACGTACTCATCTATCTACATCGCAACATCATTCGTAATCTGGTACACCGATCGCGTCAAGCACAAAAACGTTGGTTCTGTTACCCGTACAGCCAAGGTGTAATGAGTGCCTTAACAACCACTCAGCCTAACGAGTCGACGTCCGTCGTGACATTTGCAGAGCAAGTGCTCGGCGGACCCGAAGCAGTAGAATTAGCAAGCGAGCTACGCAACCGCGTAGCGCAGGGATGTCGCACAGTTGTGTTCGATCTGGGCAAGGTTCGCATTATGAACAGCTCCGGACTCGGCATGCTCGTAAGCTCGCTAACAACGCTGAGTAAATCCGAAGTGGCACTTGTACTCGCCGACGTTCCAGAAAAAGTGATGTCACTTCTCGACATGACACACCTTACTTCTGTCTTTACTATCAGTGCAAGCGTAGAGTCTGCACTGGACTCCAAATGAGCGTTACTGTCATCGTTGGTTCACAGTGGGGCGATGAAGGAAAAGGCAAAATCGTTGATCTGCTCAGCGAAAACGCCGACATCGTTGCCCGCTATCAGGGCGGTGCCAATGCCGGACACACCATTGTCCATGGCACCACAAAGTACATTCTGCATCTCATTCCCTCTGGAATTCTGAACCCAGTATCGCAGTGCGTTATTGGCAACGGCGTTGTTATAGACCCCGTTGCATTGATGGAAGAAATCCAGATGCTCGAAGGCATGGGCGTTAGCATTACGGGACGTCTGCATATTTCGCACCGCGCACACCTTATTATGCCATACCACAAGATGCTCGACCAAGCCCGCGAGAAGCAGGCCGGGAGCATCGGTACAACTGGACGTGGGATTGGTCCGGCATACATCGACAAAGCAAGCCGCCGCGGCATCCGCATCGTCGACCTCCTCGACCGCGATGTAATGGCAGAAAAACTGCGCGCGAACCTCGAAGAGACAAACCAGGTCCTAAAAGCACTCTATGGCGAAGTGCCTCTCGACATCGATAGCATCATAGACGAGTATCAACTCTTCGACACACGCATCGACCCCTACATCACCGATACAACGGCATTGCTAAACAATGCTATAAAGCAGGGAAAAACAATTCTTGCCGAAGGGGCACAAGGGGCTCTTCTCGATATGGATCACGGTACGTATCCTTTTGTGACGAGCTCGAATCCGACGTCGGGCGGGGCCTGTACCGGACTCGGCATTCCTCCGACATCTATTACAAGCGTCCTTGGTGTCGTCAAGGCCTACAGCACGCGCGTTGGCAACGGTCCGTTCCCAACAGAACTCTCCGACGCAACGGGCGACCTAATCCGCGACGAAGGACATGAAGTGGGCACAACCACCGGACGTGACCGCAGGTGTGGTTGGCTTGACATTCCGGCACTGCGATATTCGATAATGGTGAACGGCATTTCCGAAATCGCTCTTACCAAGCTCGATGTGCTTGGAGTGCTCGACGAACTCCGCATTTGCACTGCATACTTACTCGATGGAAAGTCACTCAAGCACTTTCCTGCCGACCCTCGCACCCTCGAACGCGTAGAGTGTGCCTACATAACCCTTCGTGGCTGGAATAGCTCTATCGAAGGCATAGCTTCATTCGCAGAACTACCCGAAGAAGCTCGCGCTTACATCGTCAAGGTCGAAGAATTGCTCGAAACCTCGGTAACATGGGTGAGCACAAGTCCGTCTCGCGCAGACACGTTCCGCCGGTCGTAACGTAATCTTCGGCAATGGCTTAGTTAAGCCGTTAATGCGACCCTAGTGACGTAGTTTTCCGTAGATTCTGGTTCCATGCTCCGAATCACCATAGCGGTGCTATTTAGCCTCCTTTTTGGAGCTGGGTCGGGTTATGCGCAACGCTGGGAAAAGATGCCGTTGGCAGCCCCTTACAACACTGGCTTCTATCTCGATATTTTCTTTCTTCCGTCGAACACACAACTAGGCTGGGCCTGCGATCAGCGGCAGGGGTATATTGTTAAAACCACGAATGGCGGCGCAACATGGCAAGGCCTTACCTCTATAAAAGCTAATTGCCACCTAGAGTACATTCAGTTTCTCGATGCAAACACGGGTTATTGCAGTGGACCATGCGGTGCGTTTAAGTCGACGAATGGGGGCTCGACGTGGACCGAACTGCTCTTTCCAATTCCGGTGTTTCCGAAGTGGGGCGGTTGGTTCCGAGACGCAAATAACGGGTGGTTTACAGGCGGGGGATGCGGACGTGCAACGTTCATGCATACCACCGATGGTGGAACATCGTTCAATGTCTACGTAGACTCGAGCGTTGCTCGTTCGAACTTGACCGATCCCCTCTGGGACGCGGGTATGGCTACAAACGAAGTCTATGCCGTTGGCAACGGCACAATCTGGAAATCGACGGATGATGGCCAGACTTTTACGGTTTTTAGTTATACCGGCACCACTGCACCATGGCATGAAGAGCTAGCACGTTATGGATCGTCGTTCCTAGTCCCTTCTGCAACCGACAACTGCGGTACGGGTTATACTGGTGGAGGAATGCGCTTTAGCGTCGATAACGGTAGCACATGGCGTAACCGAGAAACAGGCGAGCAAATGTTTGGCGCCTTCCTTGTTAATGCTACTACTGCATGGGCATCGGGATTTAATGCTTCTGTTTACTACACATCCGACGGTGGACAGAATTGGGAGTTAAGGAACTGCGGCCTCGAGGGGGCAGATGTCGACGACATAACGTTCCTGGATGCGTCTACAGGCTGGGTTGTGGGAGATGGTATTTTTCGCCTAGCGCCCCCAAAACGTACGCAGTCTGACACATCATTTACATTTTCGTTGGTTTGCCCAGACTCGACTGTACGTGACACTGTTCTCATTCGTAATCTAAACTTCTTTAGTTCTACGTGGACTGCCACAATTGTAGGTACAGATGCCGACCTGTTCCGCATTGTTAGTACGTTGCCACCATCGATAGCGTCGTGCGCAACTATTCCAATTATCGTCGAATACACGGCTCGTCGCTCTGGTACACATAGCGCCATACTGCGCATCAACATTCAAAATCCCGACACGACATTGTTCGTAACACTGCGAGGGGACAGGCGCGAGAAATCGGCAGTGCCACGCGACACGCTTATATCGTACACAGCACGTGTTGGTGTTACAGAAGACAGGCAACTCGTATGGCGTTCGCTGTTGCCATGGAACGAGCAGATCGTTCAGGTTCAGCGTATTAGTGGTGACACAAACATTTCTCTCATCACTCCACTGCCATTGACTGTAATCCCAGAAGGCGTGCAGATGATTGCACGAGCCACAACAACCGACACAGGATGGATAGAAGCAAAGTTTAGAGTAAGACTTGGTCCGTGCACCCGCGACACAATCATAACAGTACGCGTCTACGGCACCACGCCAATTCTCGAGAGCATTACTTCGCGTTCTGTAGACATGGTGTGCAATCGACGTGATACCCTACGCATTCCGATTAAAAACACGGGCAATGCACCATTAGACGTAACCGACATATCGATTGGCGGACCAGGTGCAGCCTCGTTTAGAGTGTTGTATTGGTTGAGTGGTAGACGTGCATTTCCAGAAACCTTCGGCGTTGGTGTGTCTGATACGCTCTTAGTTATGGCAACGCTGGTAACGGGTGACGACAATGCAGACCTTGTTATTAGTAACAACGATTTCTCTACCAAGAGAGGTAAGAAATCACCGTGGCATGTCGCGTTGCGGATAACATCAACACGTCCGACCGTTACTGCAACTCCAACGATTATCAACCTCGACACAGTCTGCCTGGGAAACATCGTAACTCGTTCTATAGAGTTCAACAACCTTAGTTCACGCATGGGCACAATGCTGTGGAAGATGGTGCCAACGAATGTTAAGGGGCTTGCGGCAGGGGTCTGGTACCTGACGCCGGCAGCACGACGCACAGTAAACTTCCAATACACGCCCACAGCGCTTGGGGCTTTCACCGACACGTTAACACTTCTGCTTACGCCATGCGACACGTTGTACACGTTTGTGATTAAGGGGTATGTGAACGACGTTTCGCTTACGATAACTCCGTCAGCGATTAATGACTCGACAACAAGTGGCTCTACGATTATATCGACGGCAGTTGTGCGAATGGTTGGTCTTGGTGTGGTAACTGTTTCATCTATTACGCTTACACCTTCTTCGCCTTCTGTGAGCATTACAACAGTTCCTACGCTGCCTGCAACCATTCGAGCATCGGATAGCATCGTGGTGCAATTACGGTTCGTTGCACAGGGCGAGTCCACCATACAAGGCACGTTAACAGCAAATGCAACAGTACCTTGTAAGACATCGGCTTCTATTCCCGTACGTTTTCGATCGATGTTGCGCGACCTCGACATCTCTAAGCGCACACTGGCATTCGAGCAACGATGTACGCCTACTACGCAACGTGATACAATCGTGTTAACATGGCGCGGAAGTACACCTCTGTCTATGCAGGCACCTATGCTAGACGTTACGGGTCCGTTCACAATCGAACAACCCATTGCAGCCTTCACCCTCCAGCCGAATACACCAACAAACGTGGTCGTCGCGTACCTGCCGCAGACGCAGGGTGTGGCATCTGCCGTACTTACAATTGTTTCGGAAGACTTGGCAACTGCAATATCTATTCCACTAGCAGGCGACTATCGGATTTCTAACCCTACCTCTGATAAAAACCTTATAGACTTCGGTCTCGTAGACGGATGCCAGCCTGCATCAGATTCTGTTGTTGTTGTTCGTAATGCAAATGCAAACGACGTTGCAGTCCTGTCTCCGTTCGATGTAACTGTCCAAGGCGGATTCGAACTCATTGGCACATGGCCGATTGTCATCGCCCCGAACGATTCTGCTACAGTTGTTGTGCGATCGACGCCAGCCAATACATCGCTTACAAGTTCTGGTGCCCAGTTCACGCTTGTCGACGCTACGTGTGGTGGCGTAATCGCCATTCGTGCGCAGTCGGCTCTAGTAAATGGCAAACTTGCTATTGAGCCCGCTAGTATCGACGTAGGTAGTATGGATACAGGTGTTGTAGTTGTGCGCACTGTTACGATCTACAACCCATCGACGCAGCCTCGTACGATTATTAGTCTGACGTTAACACCTGCTATTCCGCAATGGACACTAAGTGCAACTCTTGCGGGCACGGTCCTACAGCCCGGTGATACGGTAACCGTTGACATAACCTACGCGCCGCATCAAGCTGGCATTCATACTTCAGACATTGTGCTCGTAGAGCGAGGTCTCTGCGAGATAACAACCAGAGCCCCTGTCCGTGGCGAAGCCACGGTGCCCCTTATCCCACCAACACACACAGTACACTTGTTTATCGATAGGTATGCAGTTGGCCCAGGTGATGCTGTAAACGTTCCCGTGCACTGGCAAAACGACATTTCGGCAGCGGGCATAGACAGCGTTGCAATCGAGGTTGTGTTTTCGTCGCTGCCATTTGTTCTCGACACGGTTACCGCTGGTGGCATGGGGAGTAGGACGAGTATGACATGGACGCAAGAGTCTGTTCTGTTTCACCTCACTGCAGATTCTGCGTCGCCCCTAGGCACGCCAGGAGTTGTTGGTGTGATGCACGGACACGGACGGTCTTCGATTCCTGACAGTACGGGGTTTATGTTCAAACGTGTGATTATATGGTCGAACGAATATGTAGACAGCATTCCCGTCAACGGATCGCTCGTCGTCGATGCATGCGGGCCGCGTTTCTTCATCTCTCTTTCACAGCCTACAAGTTTTATGGTGGCGCCAACACTAGATGGACTTGTAGTGCGCTACAAAGCGCTGCAGGCAGATGCAGGAGTTGTTGCGATGTATAATCTTTCAGGCGAGCTTGTATCTAGCACGTCGTTTGCAATAGACAGTGGTGATGGCACCATCTACGTCGCACAAACACTCGCAAGTGGCGCATACATCGTGCGTGTCGAGTCGGCAAGCCGTGGCCGCCTTAACGTCCTACTGCCGTTGGTACGATAGGTCCGTCCCCCAATTCTTTCGTCGCTTCTGACACCATATCTCTTAGCATTTCTTTCGAATCGACCGTTAGCATACGGGTTGCCGTTGCCAAGGGCACGTACGATCCGTCGTCGTTAATCCAGTTCATCGTCATAACAAGTTCGGCTCCACCCTGAACCCTCGTTACTCTACCCATGACGATGTTTCTCATATCGAATGCTCGTAGTGTTCCTAGTTCTGTTTTCGACACGGGATTGTAGTTCTCTACGAGATACATCTTCGCCAACGCGTAAATCGAATCGCGCGTTTCCATATCAACTGCGGTAATACGTGGGTTCGACTGCAGGGCTTCTACTGCAACTAGAACGGCATCGTATGACGCGGAAATCTTTTCCTTAATAAGCGTCCACGGCACCATGCCCTGACGTTCGATAAACTCTACGCTACCAACAACAACAGGAACAGACGGCCGCACATTCAATGCGCCGTCTGCGGTTGCATATAATGCAGTATCACGAAGTGCAACAGCTAACGCTCGTTGTTGCGAAGCAAGAATTGCAGGGTCGGCAAGACGCTTCTTTGCGTCGGCGTGACGGATTGCCGCATACCCAATTCCTGTGACCTTCATGTCGTATTGCGAACCAGTCGCAAGCATAATATCACTACGCACAAGATTCCCGATCCGTGCGGTAAACAGGTATGCTATACCTGTGGCATCAAGTGCACGCGCAATCTCCGCAGCCGTAAATAACGTGTCGCGTAGTTCAAGGGATTTACTTGGAGCAAATCTTATTGAGTCTCGCAGAGCAAGTACGAACGAGTCGCGCACAGCAGATGGAATGAGCTTAAATAAGCCGGTTAAATCGCAAGCAAGTGCAAAACCAGCTTCGACCTTGCCTGGGCTTATTGACAGGTCAGAAGAGTCGGTTTTGATCTCTGCAATCATCACCGCCCCGATCGGCGCGGTTTGAGCGGACACCATTGTTGCCCAAAACCATAGGACGGTAAGGGTCAGAAAGGGGGCTAATCTGTTTCTCATAAGGACTTAGCACCTGTCTTTACGTTATGGTAACACTCCAGTAATACTGACCTAACAGGTCGCCGATAGTTTCGCATACGTTCTGTTTCATTCGTTCCGCTCATCGTTCGAGGTTCTCTGTGACAAGTGTAAAAAAGAACATTCGCGTGTTGATTATAGGGCTGACCCTAATATTCAGCTTGGGCATTTCTAATGCACAAGTACCTGTTGCTGGTGTTATAACAGGCAAGATAACTGACGGAGAAACTGGTGAAGCCTTGCGAGGCGCATCTGTCATGATTGTCGAAACTAAGAATGGTGCATACTCCGATACAAAAGGTATGTATCGCATTAAAAAGGTCGCCGACGGCATCTACTCTTTGAGAATCACCTACGTGGGTTACGAACCACGAATTCTCGAGAAGGTTGTTGTAGTAGATGGTAAGCCAACTACTACAAACGTTGTGATGTCTGTTATTACGACAGGCACAAAAGAAGTTGTTGTCGAAGCCGAGCGCTCGAACGACAATGCAGCTGCAATGCTTGCAGCGCGTAAGAATGCATCGCAAGTAAGTGATGGTATCGGACGCGAAGAAATCTCAAAGCTCTCCGATGGTGATGCAGGTCAGGCGCTCAAGCGCGTGTCTGGTGTTACACTCGTAGAAGGCAAGTATGTGTTTGTGCGTGGCACGAGCGATCGTTATAGCAACACAACGCTAAACGGGTCTGCACTTACATCAACAGAGCCAGATAAAAAATCGTTCGCATTCGATATGTTTCCAAGTGAACTACTCGAAAACGCTAACGTTATCAAGTCGTTCACACCAGACCTGCCGGGCAACTTTGCAGGTGGTCTTGTTCAGCTTAATACCATAGACTTTCCGGTTGGAACGAGCTTAAAGCTGTCTGCTTCGCAAGGCTTTAACGACTACGTAACGTTCAAGGGCGGCGGCTTCATGAATACTGCTGGTGGTGGCACCGACTGGATTGGCATCGATGATGGCAGCAGAGCACTTCCGTCAGACTTCCCTATAGACCGTCTGGCAATGAATCAGCTATTGCGCGATGTGAAGAACAGCAGCGACCCTGCTCTTCAAGCTGCTGCAGTTGCCAAACTAGACAACATTGGTCGTCAGTTTCAGAACGACAACTGGAGCACAGGCACAGAAACAGTTGCGCCGAATGGAAGCATTGCACTTACATACACAGACATTTTTTCTGTAGGTGAAGTAGATCAGCTCGGACTAGTTGCTTCGGCTAACTACGGTTCTGGATGGCAAAACAACAGAATGGTTCGCGGCGGTGTGCTCTCAGATCCAAACGACTACCTGTTCAAATTCAACGGCTTCTCGTCTACGCACACCGTTAGCTGGAGTGCATTGATGAATGTTGCTTATCGAATTGGCAGCACATCAACAATTAGCTTCAAAAATGCATTCAATCGTTCGGCTGATGTCGAAAACGTTTATCTGTCTGGCGAAAACTTCGCACAGAGTGTAGAGCAGAGACTGCTCTCGTTCCAATTTGTACAGAAGCAATTGTATGCTGGTACATTCGGAGGTGAACATACACTTTCAATGGCGAACAATGCACTCCTCGATTGGAAACTTGGATTCTCGAACTCGAAGCGCGACGAACCCGACTTCCGCCGACTGCAATTTCTGCGCAATTCTTCGGACTCAGGACAGCCGTTGTTCGCAGGATTCGATCAGAGTCCGCAGGGTGCAGGCTCGCGTGCCGGACGTTTCTTCTCGAACCTGAACGACGATGCGATTTCTGCTGGCTTCAACTTTACGATGCCTATTACAACGACGTTTAAGGTCAAGGTCGGTGGACTTGTTGAGAATCGTTCGCGTACGTTCAAGGCTCGCTCTCTGACAATTGTTCAAGGCTCTGAAAACAACGTATCGGACCTCTTTACAATCCCAGACAACGACGTAATCCCAGATCTGCGTTCGATGTTCGCAGACTCGCTCTATAGTGTCGAAAAGGGTCGCCTAAGCTATTCCGAGGACTCGAAGCTCGCAGACCAATACGATGCTCTCGAAAATCTTGTAGCCGGTTATGCAATGATCGACGCACCATTCGAAATTGCTGGCCTGCAGATGCGCACCATTGTTGGTGCTCGCCTCGAAAAGAGTGTTCAGGAACTGAACAGCTTTACCGTAACAGACGAACCAGTACGTGTAGATCAAAACCTTCTCGACGTACTTCCTGCAGTCAACCTGATTATCAAGCCAAACGAGTCGTTCAACATTCGCCTTGGCGCTTCGCAAACCCTTGCCCGCCCCTCACTGCGCGAATACGCGCCGTTCCAGTTCTACGACTTCCAACAACAGGCAACGATTGCTGGTAATCCAAATCTGAAGCGCGCGCTTATCAAGAACTACGACTTGCGCTTCGAGTACTTTACTGGTCCGGGCGAAGTGTTGTCGCTTAGTGGTTTCTATAAACAATTCCACAATGCAATCGAAGAAACCATTTTCCCGCAGCAGTCTGAAATCGTGCGTTCATTCGGCAACGCCAATGGCCAAGCAAACAACATTGGTATTGAGCTCGAGATAAGAAAATCGCTTGGGTTCATTGCAGAGCCGCTACAATTCCTGATAGTGTCGTTTAATGGGGCCATTATCAATTCTGACATTACGGTAGAACAAGCTGGCGTTAAGGATAGCCGCGCGATGTGGGGACAGAGTCCGTACACAATTAACGCCTCGCTCGCATACGTCAACCCAGACACACGTACCTCGGTGACATTTGGATATAACACTGCTGGACGTCGCATTATCCAGGTAAACCTGGTTGGTGTGTTCCAGGGAGATCCGCACGTGTACGAACTACCACGCGACGTAATCGACTTCTCGGTTATTCAACCCATTGGAGAAGCTTTCGAAGTAAAGCTTGCTATACGCGACCTCTTGAATCAGCCACTGAAGTGGGAGCAGAGCGGTGCTCTAATTCAATCGAACGTTCGTGGTATGGGAGTCACGCTTGGCTTCGGATATAAACTTCAATAGTAACAGAATCAAATAAAAGGGCACACCACCCAATAAATCGAACTGCACCAAGAAGATCACACAACACATGTTTATAAGTTCATCACACACGGAGTCAACACCTATGCGACACATGTTACTTGTCGCTAGCATCCTTATTCTCGGTGCTATCGCCACGTGGGCTCAAAATCCCACAACAGTAAATCTCACATACCCGAATGGTGGGCAAATATTCCGTCCGGGTTCGACGCAAGAATTTCGCTGGGACACAGCAGGCACGTTCCGTGCACGCTGGCGTTTCCTCTTTGGTACATCAGTAGCGGGTCCGTGGACACCACTCACAGGCGCTGGTGCTGCTAACGTTCTCGACTCCGCGGGTTTCCGCGGACAGTCTGTGCCTGGTAGTGGCGGCTGGCGCGTGCCCGCGACAGGTACAACGTCTGGTTACATCCGCATGGAGTTAATTGCAGATCCAAACGTTTATGACATTTCTGATAACCCGTTTACTATCGAGTCGCCTACGACCATCGTACCAGACTCAATTCTCACGGGTGAAATTAACGGCACTGTTCATCTACATGCTAACAAGATATACGGTCTTCAAGGCTATGTCTATGTTAACAACGGTGGCCAGCTAATCGTCGACGCGGGTACCATTGTCGTCGGAGACTTACCGGGTAACAATTCTGCACTGATTGTAAATCGTGGTGGCAAGCTCATTGCAGTCGGCTCGAAAGAGCGTCCAATTATTTTCACAAGTCGCGCGGCTCCAGGTCAGCGTGCACGTGGCGACTGGGGCGGAATTCTGATGTGTGGTAGTGCTCGTGTAAACCAAGCGGCTGGTCAGGCGGCTCTTGAGGGTGGCGTTGCTGACGCAACGGCTGGCGGCAAGGGTTGGTATGGCGGCACAGATGACGATGATTCGAGTGGTGCACTTCAGTATGTTCGTATTGAGTTTGCTGGTATCGCAACACAGCCGAACTCAGAACTCAATGGTCTTACGATGGGTGGCCTCGGACGTCGTACTGTGCTCGACTACATCCAAGTATCGTACGGTAACGACGACGCATTTGAGTGGTTCGGTGGAGCGGTAAACGCGAAGCACCTTATTGCTTACGGAACGCTCGATGACGATTTTGACTGTGATAACGGCTATAGCGGTAAGGTACAGTTCGGACTTGTAAAGCGTTTCCGTACGGTTGCTGATGTGTCTACGTCAGAGGCGTTTGAGATTGACAACGATGCACAGGGTTCTTACCTAAACCCACGCACACAACCTGTCTTCTCGAATATCACTGCAATAGGTCCTATTCAAGACACATCATGGACTCCAGGCTCGGGCAATAATCAGTACAGCTCTAGGTTTGGTGCTGCTGCGCAGATTCGCCGCGCTGCTCGTGCAAGCATCTTTAACACGGTATTCATCGGATGGCCGCGTGGCTTTGAAATAGCGCAATCTCCAACGATGCTTGCCGCCTACAACGACTCGCTGCGGGTTCGTAACAATAGTTGGTTTGGAGTAAAGAACGCGACTCTTACGCTTGCAAGTGGTACGCCTCCCGCAGGCATGGACGCTAACTGGCTTGCTACGGCTGGCTTCGACAACAGTGTTGACAAGGCTAACCCGAACAATGCTTCACTTGTAAACGCATGGCCGACAGATGCATCGTTCGACCCACGTCCGACAGCCGTAGCCCCTTACCTTAACGCCGCAGCATTCGTCGGTACGGCATTGGCGCCAATCAACGACGCATTCTTCACGCAGGTAGAATATCGTGGAGCGTTCTCTCCAACAGAAACACGTTGGGATGAAACATGGGCAGAATACGATCCGGTGAACGCTGCGTATCGTGCTTCGGCTGTCCTTCGCATTACATCGCCAGGTGGCATTCTTGCAGAGTCGTTTACGATTGGACAGAAAGTAACGCTTACATGGGACACGTCGAGCGCCGCTGGCAACCGCTACAAGTTTGAGTTTGCAACATCTGTAGCCGGACCTTGGGTTGCAATTGCAGGTGCTGCTGATGTAACAGATGCTGGTACAACTCGTGGCAAACTGACCGAAGGCTTTACTGTACCAAACACGCCTACAACCACAGGCTACATTCGTATGTCGCTTGTGAGCGACCCATCGAACTTCGATATCTCAGAATTCCCGTTCTCGATTAGAGCACAAGTCGATACGACTCCTGTTGTTCGCCTTATCGAGCCAGGTGGAAACAACCGCACGTTCCGCGTTGGCCAATCGGTTGATGTTCGCTGGGATACCACAAACACATTCCGCAAGCGCTTCCGTTTCGAATTCGGTATGTCGCCAACGGGTCCATGGACAATACTTCCTGGCCTTAGCAACGTTCTCGACTCGGCAGCACGTCGCGGTCAGTTCCTTGCTGGTATCGTATTCCGTCCAGACCAAGTCACAACAACGGGCTACGTCCGCATGACGTTGCTCTCCGACACAACAAAGACCGACGTTAACGACCAGCCATTCACAATCACTGCACCATCTGCAGCAACATGTGATTCTATACTTAGCGGCGAAATCACATCAAATGTTGTCTTGCACAACACCAAGGTGTACTGCCTCGATGGTTACGTCTACGTAAACGACGGCGCAACGCTAACAATAGAGCCAGGTACAATCATACTTGGCGATACGCCAGGCGAAAACTCTGCGCTGATTGTTAATCGTGGTGGCAAAATCATGGCAGAAGGAACAGCAGCACTTCCTATCGTCTTCACAAGTCGCGCAACACTTGGTCAGCGTGCTCGTGGCGACTGGGGTGGTATTCTTATCTGTGGTAAAGCAACCATCAACCAACCAGCAGGCGAAGCATCGCTTGAAGGTGGAGTTTCTTCGCCGACATCGGGTAAGGGTTGGTATGGCGGTACAAATGACGACGACAATAGCGGTGTCTTGAACTACGTGCGCATCGAGTTCGCAGGTATCGCAACACAACCAAACTCAGAACTTAATGGTCTTACCATGGGTGGCGTTGGACGTGGTACGCGCATCGAACACGTTCAAGTATCATTCGGTAACGATGATGCATTTGAGTGGTTTGGTGGTACAGTAAACGCACGTCACCTTATCGCTACTGGTACACTCGACGACGACTTCGATACAGACAACGGCTTCCGTGGACGTGTCCAGTTTGCAGTTGTACAGCGTCTACGCACGGTTGCTGATGTTTCGACATCACAAGCGTTCGAGTCTGACAACGACGCACAAGGCTCGTTCAACAAGCCGTACACTTCGGCTGTGTTTTCAAACGTAACAGCAGTGGGTCCGTTGATGGACACCTCTTGGACCGTTGGCGCCGGCGCAAATCAATACAGCTCGCGCTTCGGTGCAGGTGCGCAGATTCGCCGCAACTCACGTCAATCGATTCACAACTCTGTATTCCTAGGCTGGCCTCGCGGTTTTGAAATCGCTCAGGTTCCAACTATGGCTGCCGCACTTGCAGATTCTCTACAGATTCGCAACAACGCTTGGTATGGTGTTAAGGGCGCATGGCTAACGCTTGCTGGTGGTACACCACCTGCAGGACTCGATGCTAACTGGCTCGCTACTGCAGCGTTCAACAACACACTCGACAAATCATCACCAGATGGTGCGCAACTCGAAAACGCCTTCACAATTGGTGTCGAATTCAATCCTGCACTTAAGTCAGGTTCGCCTCTAAATACAGGCGCAGCTTTCGAAGGCACTGCAAACGATCCGTACTTCGAACGTGTTGCGTTCCGTGGTGCATTCGGTATGCAACGTTGGGATGCACTTTGGGCACAATACGATCCGGTGAATGCAGAATACAAAGCACAACCGATTGTAAGCGTCGAAGAAGAAGAAGTAACAGTAACGGCTGGCATCAACGGTTCGGCATCACCGAACCCAACATCCGATGCAACGACAATTCGTTATGAGCTGAAGAACGACGACATCATCACCATCCGCGTCATGGACGTAACAGGTGGTCTAACATCGACCTTCATCGCAAACGAACGCCTTGGCAAGGGCTTCTACGAGTTCAGACTCATCACAAGCGACCTCGCCAGCGGTGTATACTATATGGCGATCAGCGGAACACGTGGAACCATTACCATTCCGGTAACAGTTACGCGCTAGCTTAGCGAAAAGCTAAGCGAAGCAGATTGATCCAGAACGACCACAAGGGTGGGGTCCAAAAGGCCCTACCCTTGTTGGTTTTTAGTGGTTCGCGAAAAGCGACGCATACAACAATGCTATTTCGAGAGTACTTCAATCATCGAGAATGTCGCTGGCGTAATCATAAGCGAGATTATCATCCACGCTATCTGTACCGCCAGAAACCGTCGTGCAAGTACAGGTTTACTCTTTTTTATTCCGTGCCACCATAACGCAATTAAAACGAGTGGGGCTGTAACCATAACAAATGCTGTAGCGACTCCAGCATAGCCAACCGTATAAGAGCCAGTGACAGCACGTGTCAGCTCATGTAGCGAACCGTAGACAATAATTACGTGTGACAGGTATAAAAAGAGCGACTCGGTTCCTATCGTCTGCATGAGTTTGCCCACTGTACTACTTTGCAGCCTCGACTCCACGAGATAAAGCAGTCCCCAAACGGCAACAATGCCACTTATCCTAAACAACGCAAGCTGCGGTGATGTACTCCACCATGTTGCGTCCCACGGCGTTTCTACAAACGCCTTCAGTAAAAACAGAATACATGGGAGTACAACGCCACCGCATAAAAACCATGTAGCAAGCCGCTGATGATTGCGTGCCAACATGAATACATGTGTGATAAAAAATCCCGCAAAGAAATAACACGACCATGGCAGCAACGGGAATGGCGAAATATCCGGTGTAATTGCAACTGCAACGGGTATCGGCATATAGGCAAGGGGCTGCGTCTGCCACACAAAAAGCGTACAGCACATGATGATTACAGACAGTGAGCCCAAGAACCAGACGGTTGCATGCAGCCTTCGTACAATTAGGAACACGGCTAGAGTAAACAGCGACGAATACACAATTGTCTGTAAAACATCGATCATCAACCAAGGCACAAGCTGCTCTGAAGACGCACTCAGTAACCATTCCATCGAAAAGAAGGGGACATGCATCATGTATGCCCAGAACAGAATGTACGAGAGTCGCCGAAGGTAGACCCCTAATTCACGCCCCATACCAAGGTATGCCGTGCCTTTGCGCGACAAAGCAATCCAGAGTCCGGCACCAGCACAGAAAATGAAACTCGGCGCAACAAAGCCGTTTGAAATGTTCAGGAATTGAAACCATTCTGTGTTCCTGAGCACTGGGTGAAGGATCTGATTCGTTACGTGGGTCTCAATCATCCATAGCACAGCTATGCCTCGCAACACATCCAGAAAAATGAAGCGCTGCTGCGTCATTTGTCCCCAGGATTGCGGCCGGACATGCGTCGCAGGAAGCCCTTCACGATGAAAGAAGCGAAGATGAGGCCAACAACCACAAGCATGAAGAGGATGAAGTATCGTTGCATTGCTCAAACATACTGAGGTCGGCGACTTCACACCTCGTATTTTCGTCACATGACCGATCAGTCCGTCAAGCAGAACACCCAGCTCATCGCAGCAATCGACGTTGGCACCAACTCGTTCCACATGGTTGTGGCAAGCGTTACGACGCGTGGCGTTCTACGCATTCATGCTCGTAGTAAAGAGACAGTCCGCCTTGGCTCGGCAGGTGGTGATATGAAGAAGCTGTCGGCTGATGCCATGGCTCGCGGACTAGCCACACTAAAACGTTTCACGCAGGAAGCAAAACAACATCAGGCATTCATTCGAGCGGTTGCAACAAGCGCCGTTCGCGAGGCGCTGAACAAGGATGAATTTCTCGATCGCGCACTAAGGGAAACGGGCATTGATATCGAGGTTGTAAGTGGGGTCGAAGAGGGACGTCTTATTTATGTCGGCGCCTTGCATGCACTACCTATTCACTCGAAGCGAACACTTGTAATTGATATCGGTGGTGGAAGTACCGAAACTGTAATCGGGTACAAGGGTGAAGTGTTGTATGTGCACTCAGCGAAGCTCGGACACATCAGAATGTCTGCGCGGTTTTTCCCGAAAGGAGATGCTTCTACAGAAGCTATAGAGGAATGCAGGCAGGCAATTCGTGGTGACTGGACACCAGTGTTTCAGTCGTTGCTTGAGTATGGTTTCGAGACAGCCACTGGTAGCTCTGGCACGATCATGACCATTGCGTCTATGGCGCTTGTGATGCACGACAAGCGCGTACCCGAATCGCTGAATGGTGTTCGCATTTCACGTTCTGATCTGCTCGCTGCAATCGACGCCATTGTAGGTGCACGCTCTGTGCGTGCAAGGCAGGCACTGCCTGGTATGGACGCGCGCCGAGCAGACGTTGTACTTGGTGGTGCGCTAATTCTCGAACAGGCTATACTCTGCTTGAACATTCAAGAGTTGGTGATCTCCGGATACTCACTGCGCGAGGGGGTTGTGTTCGACACTGTGCAGAAGCAGCGCGACATCAATCAGTATCATCACCTGTCTCATCTACGATACCAGAGCGTCGATCATCTGTGCGAAGTGTATCGCGTACGACGTCAGCACGCCGAACACGTAAAAGACCTTAGCCTAAAACTATTCGACGACCTGATAACCGAACACCGTCTAGGTGATAGAGAACGAGAGATTTTAGAGGCTGCAGCCTTACTGCATGATGTCGGTTATCACATAAGTGCCGATCAACATCATAAACACAGCGAATATATAATTCGCAACAGTTCAATGCCGGGCTTTACAAACGACGAAGCCGACCTCATTGCCAACGTAGCACGATATCACCGCAAGAGTCACCCGAAGAAAAAGCACGAGAACTTCTTGCGGCTACCTCCCGACGAGCAAGAGGTAGTGCGTGTGTTAGCGAGCATACTCAGGGTTTGCGAGGGCCTAGACCGCCGTCAGCAGCAGGTTGTTCGAACCATCCAGGCCGATGTAACGACATCGACCATCGACATTACTCTGCACACCACGGCTGAAGTCCCCGACATCGAGGTATGGGGCGCGGAGCGCCGCAAGGGGCTCCTCGAAGAAGTCTTCGGCCGAGAAGTCGTGCTTAAGCTTGCAGACTAGACGTTGCCGATGTTTGAAGGATGGCAGAATAGCCCCTTCTTCAAGACCCTTACTATCAGCTAGCGAGGACGGCTTCTTCGACTACGACTTTCAAGAGCTGAACGTTCAGCACGAGCTTCACCGATTCTGCGACAACAATTCCACCAGCTTCGGTAACAGCGTCCCACTTTAGACCAAACTCTTTGCGGTTAATCGTCCCGCTTAGTTCGAAGCCCGCTTTTGTGTTGCCGTAGAAATCTGTCATCGTGCCGCCGTATTCAACTGCAAGTGTAACTGGATGTGTGTTGTCGCGGATTGTGAGGTTGCCTTCGAGCACGTAGTCTGAACCGGACTTGTGTTTAAACGATGTCGACTCGAACGTCAGCTTCGGAAATGCTTCGGCATTAAAAAAGTCATCGCTCTTTAAGTGAGCATTGCGTTGCTCGACCTTTGTGTCGATTGAATTAATGTCAGCGTCGAACTTGATCGTAGCGTCGGTAAAGTCTTCGCGGTCACTCTCGATCTCGATGTTATAGTCCGCAAACTCACCTGTGACCGTCGTAATCATCAGGTGTTTTACCTTGAAGCCTACGTTTGAGTGCGTTTTGTCTGCAATCCATGTAACCATGTTGAACCCCGTTGGAGAATTGGATAGTGTTTGAACACACAAATATATGTGTTTAAACACATATTATTGCAACCATCAAAATAATTGGCCCTTCCCCTTCGTTTTAGCACCGTCTCGTATCCCTTAGAAAATCACATTACTCGGAGTAGAAGATGAATAAGCGTGTCCTGTTCGTTGCAACTAGCCTAATTGGCGTGGGCATAGTTTTTGGCGTTGTGTTAATGACAACGTTTGGCGGAAATGCCATTCAAAACGTTTTTGCATCGACAGGCGATCTGGGGGCAAAACAACCACCAGCTGCAGCACCAGCCGCCATCCAGGCCCTTAACGAGCAATTCGTTACAGTCTCTGCAGCCGTTACAAAGTCTGTTGTGAGTATAAGCGTAAAGCAGTCAGCATCATCACGAAGGAACAACCAGTTTCCCGAAGAATTCTTTCGCTACTTCCCGCGTGACGGTCAGCCAGAAGATGAAGAACCATATTCGCCAGAGGCGGGTGGCTCGGGTGTTGTAGTAACGTCCGATGGATACATCGTGACAAATAATCACGTGGTCGAAAACGCAGCAGAAAACGGAATTCGTGTGACGACTTCGGATCAGCGCGAATACAAAGCACGATTAATCGGACGCGATCCGCTAACCGATCTCGCAGTTCTAAAAGTTGATGACGCTACGCTCTACCCTGCACACCTAGCAGAGAAACGCGACATTCGCATCGGCGAGTGGGTTATTGCCGTAGGAAGTCCGCTCGGATTAAAGTCTACCGTCACCACTGGTATTGTATCGGCTCTTGGCCGTGGCATTGGCATCGTAGGCAGCAGCGAACAATCTTCTCAGCGTAATCGCCTTGCTGTAGAGAACTTCATTCAGACTGATGCTGCAATTAATCCGGGAAACTCTGGTGGTGGACTTTTCAACCTGAACGGATCGCTCATTGGTATCAACACTGCAATTGCTTCTGCTACAGGCCGTAACGAAGGTTACGGTTTTGCAATTCCTATCGACATGGTTCGAAGCGTCGCGCTCGACCTAATCGACGATGGTAAAATTCAGCGTGGATACATCGGTGTCGAAATTACATCGGTAGATGAAACCTCGGCAAAAGCATCGGGCCTAACGAACATCTCGGGTGTAGTTATAGCTAAGGTCGTTCCTAAAGGTGCGGCCGAAGCTGCCGGACTCGAGCCGGGCGATGTAATTCTCGAGGTCGACGGCACACCTATCAAATCGTCGAACGAACTTCAGAATCAAATCGTTGTCCGTCGCGCAGGCGATAAAGTCAATCTAAAAATCTGGCGCGATCGCCGCGAAATGACAAAGACCGTCACGCTCAAATCGCTCGATGGTAACGACAACGTTGCTGCAAACGGACGTGCTGGTGCAACAGATTCTTCACCCGAGAACGCAGAGCCTGTAACGTTTAAGGGACTCGGCTTTACAGCCACGCCGCTCAATACCAATGCAAAAACGGACTTCGGTACACAAACAGGCGTACTCATAACAAAGGTTGAGGGAAGGGGCAGCGCTGCGCGCAGGGGTCTGAGATCAAATACTGTGATTCTTAGCGTCGACAGAAAATCTGTTACAACACCAGAGCAAATACGCCAAATCCTTCGTAGCAAACGCTCTGGCGACGGAGTGCTACTTGTAGTAAAAGACAAAGACGGTACCAAGCAAGCAATCACCATCGAGGTTCCAGAAGACAACTCTTAAGTTTGTTGTCATGATCAAACAAACGCTCTCACTTCTTGCTACTGCCTTAACAGTTGCGACCACTGTCGTTGCACAGAACGACTCGGCATCATCAACAATAAGTGCTGCTTTAAGAGGCCCCTTTCTTGGCCCCCTAGCATCGTACCACATCCCGCTATCGTCGCCTGAAAACGTAACGGGTGAGGGTGTTACTGCATTCGGTGTTGGCGTGGTGTACACGTTGCCAATAGCAAAGACGAATGAGATTCGCCTGCACAGCATATTTCGTTCGGAGTCGGGTTCGTTTACAACGTTTCAGACGTCCACGCCGACTGCTGAGCTGAATTCGTCCGATCATCAAATTGCAGAGCCAAGATCGAATCGTCTGCACGTTGTAGAGCCTGGGGCGAAGCCGTATGTGAGTTCAAATCTCAAATTGTCTGCAATAGAACTGGGCGCCACGTTCTGGTTTCGCGTGGCGCATGTAGACAACATGGGAACAAGCGTGTTCGTTGGTATAGGCGCATTTGGCGATAGAGTTCTAAGCGGCAGTCAGACCGACGATTACACGTTTGCCGATCGTGGGCCGACAGATCCTATACAACGCAACTATGAATATGCAGGGCAGTTTGGGGGAGGGGGCTTGTTCGGTGCAAGTCTGACGTTGCCTTTGGGAGGCTCACGACTTGCATTCGACATTCTGTATGCACTGCGTTTGCCATCCGAAATAAGCGGGCAGAACATTGAATGGCTGAACGGACGTAGTCTGCGGATAGGTGTTCACTACGATTTCGGCCTATGAAGTTTGCTCTGCTAAAAATTCAGATTGTGTTAGTAACAAACTATACTTTCTTAGTATGACAATTCTTACATCTCTATGTGCGACCCAACTTCGAGCGTGCACTTAACAGGTATTGCGAAGTAGCGCGATGGTGTTCGCGAATTACGGTGCATAAACACAAACAACTCTTTGCGCCACCTTGCCATGTGGGTGCCATGTTTGACTGTAACTGTCTCGTGTCCGAGCACAAAGATTACGTCCGTGATATCTACAGGCACACCATGCTCTGCTAGGAACAGAAGGTCCTTCATGATGTCGAGTTCATCCATGAAGCCGTACGAAAGGGTTACCTGATAGAAGTTCTTTTCGAGCGTCATGACGTTAAGGCGGCCTTTACTATCAACGTGTGCCGATGTTGAGATGTTAACGGTTAACAGAATCATGGTCTCGTGCCGACACCGATTGAATTTAAGATTTGATACAAGCGCAGGTGGTGCAGCGCCAACATACCCACTCATGTACATAGCGGTGCCAGGGACAATTTCGAACCTATCGATATCATCCTTTATAATTGACCCTAGCGTCTGATTACGCTTCTCGATTGCCAATCGGAGTAACTCTCTACCTCTATGCCACGTAACCATCACAAGATATACGATACCGCCAACAAGCAGCGGTAGCCACCCACCGTCTAAAACCTTGGTGATATTTGCGGAAAAGAAGGCAAGGTCTATCGAGACAAAGACCACCGAAATAGCGCTGGCAATCCATATGTTCCACCGAAATAGTCTGCGCATAGCAAACCATCCGAGGACGGTTGTTATCACCATGGTAGTTGTAACCGCGATGCCGTATGCCGAAGCTAGATTTCCCGAACTTCTGAACTGCAACACGACTAGGACGGTGCCCGCAAAAAGCGTCCAGTTTATAAAGGGAATGTATATCTGTCCACGCTCGTCACCAGAAGTATGGGTGACCTTCATTCTTGGCAGATATCCTAATTGCAATGCCTGCCATGTTAAAGAGAAGGCACCAGCGATTACGGCCTGCGAAGCGATAATCGTAGCTAGAGTGGCACAAACCACAAGGGGAATTACACCCCAAGACGGAACGAGATGAAAAAAGGGATTCGATACCGTTGAAGGAATTGTACCTTCTCGAAGAAGTAAAGCCCCTTGACCAAAATAGTTTAGTAAGAGAGCAGGATACACTAGTGAAAACCAGCCCCGACGGATTGCGGTTTTACCGAAGTGACCCATATCTGCGTAAACCGTCTCGCCGCCAGTTACGACAAGAAATACAGAACCCAGAACAAGGAATGCACTTAAATCGTGATGAGTCAGGAAGTAGAAAGCATGCCACGGGTTAACGGCAGCTAGTACGTACGGCGATTGAATGATGCTGACTATGCCAAGAACAGACATTAGTCCGAACCAGAATAGCATGAACGGCCCAAAGATTCTACCCATTTTGCCGGTCCCATTCCGCTGTGCGAAGAACAAACCAAAGAGTATGGCCACAGTTACCGGCAGGACCATGGGTTCAAAGCTCGGTGCAGCTACCAAAAGGCCTTCTGTAGCCGAAAGGACAGAAATTGCCGGAGCAATAATTCCATCTCCATAAAGCAATGCTGCCCCGAATAATCCGATGGCAAAGATGAACGTCATCTTGGCTACGCCATGCGTCCTCGTACTAATCAGCTCCATTAACGCCAGGATGCCGCCCTCACCCTTGTTGTCAAAACGCATTATCACACCAAGGTACTTAATGCTAATGATAATGGTTAGTGCCCAAAATATGAGCGACAGAACGCCAAGTACCTCTGTATTACCCGCCGAAATGTTGGCATGGGAGTCAACAGAAAAGCATTCTTTGATTGCATACAGCGGGCTGGTCCCAATATCGCCGTATACAACACCTATAGCGCCTATTGTAAGACGAATAAGTCTGGATCGGCTAGGAGGTTCGGGCTTGGGGTGGTCCATTAATATCGCAGCGGTGATACTACGCTGCGAATCTACGGTGTTGCAACAATTACGTAGTCATGTATATTGGAGTAATGAAACCGGCCGCCCACGAATACCCAGCGTATTTCGACCAGTATATTAGTCAGGTCGATGAAGGCGATGTCATTGGTATCCTGCAAACACAACGTCAGGACGTGGTTGAACGGCTGTCTACAATCAGCAATGAACAGTCTCTTCAGAGGTATGCCGAAAACAAGTGGAGCGTAAAAGAATTAGTGGGACACCTTACAGACGCAGAGAGGATTTTCGGTACTCGTGCTCTCTGCATAGCAAGAGGTGAAACCCAACCCTTGCCCGGATTTGATGAAGACAACTACGTCGAACAGGCACGATTTGATGAGCGTCCGTTCGATTCGATTCTCAGTGAATGGGTAAGCGTACGCGATTCAAACATTAAATTGTTCGAGACTCTAGACTACGATGCTGTCTCGCGATTTGGTGTTTCGAATGGAAGACCAATCACACCACGTGCAATTATGTGGGTCGTTGCCGGCCATACAGTTCATCATCTACAGATGTTAAGAGACAGATATCAAATCGCGATTTGACCAATCGTTTTACTCACAATTAAGAATCATCATGTTACATCGCCTCTCAGCTCTCGTGATCATAGCCCTCGTTGTTATGTCATGCGCAGATAAAACTACAGCACCTGTCGAAGTAACATTCTCCAACACGGAGTTTATTAGTGGGACTTTTGACGGTGGTACGATATCGCAACTCACGATAGCATCTAGTGGCAACGAAACCACTGGTTATGTGTTCTTCGATCTCACTGCAACGGGATCACCTGGAATTACCAAGCTGTCCGCCACCGTCCCGAACAGCGGCACTGGCACCTATACACTCGGACCCCCACCTGGCATCGGAATCTTGTCTGTTACAATTCCGGGACCTGCGAGCACACTCGTAACCTATTCAACAACGAATGGTGCGACTGGATCTATAACGATCGAAAAAATCGACGTGGCACTAATGCGCGTCAAAGGCAAATTCAGCGGTACAGTTAAAGCCTCTGACGGCGCTACAAAAGAACTTGTAGATGGAACATTCGAAGCGAAATGGTAATTTCATCATGAGTTTAATCGGCTTTGTTTTATTAACATTCTAAACTATTATAATTAATCGACTCCTTTGGTTTGTGGGCATAGCCCTGATCATTATCTCGTGTGCAGACTAAAGTACAACCCCCAATGAGGAAGTTGCCTTCGAGAACAAGAAGTTCATAAGGGCAACAATCGACGGCGTTGCCTTCTCGGCATTTGCTACAAGCGGTCTATGTAAAGTCGCGGAAGATGGCGATATAGATTTCGAAGTTGATGGGACGAATACAGGTTTCTTCTCTCTTAACCTGAATGCAGAGGTTCCTTCAGCGGGAACGTATGGTGTAACAGCCTACGGTTCTACTGCTATTGCAACTATGAGCTATTCCAGTTTTCAGCCACCAATCCCATATTATGGTTCAACAGACGAAGCCCCGGGTACTCTAATAGTCGACAGGATTGATCGCGGGTTAAAGAGAATAGAGGGCCGTTTCAGCGGTACGCTAAAAAAATCGGACGGTGCAACTGTAACTGTTACCGATGGCACATTCGAAACTTCCTGGGAATAGGTCCCATTTCGGTCGACAGACCGGAGGGTTCAGTTAGCCCGCAAATGCCGCTAGACCAGTAATATCTTGACCTAAAATGAGGGTATGCATTTCATGTGTACCCTCGTATGTTTTTACGGACTCCAAGTTCGCAGCGTGACGCATCACGGGGTATTCGTCGAGGATGCCATTTGCGCCGTGAATCTCGCGACTCATGCGCGCGATGGTAAGGGCCATTTCGCAGTTGTTGCGCTTTGCGAGTGAGACGTGTTGTGGACGTAATGTGCCAGCGTCCTTTAGCTGGGCAACACGCATACAGATAAGCTGTGCTTTAGTAATCTCGTTTAACATCCACACAAGTTTGTCTTGCGTTAGCTGAAAGCCAGCAATTGGTCTGTCGAATTGGATGCGACTCTTTGCGTATTCGAGCGACGAGTCGTAACACGCCATCGCAGAACCAACAACACCCCAAGAGATTCCATAACGTGCTTGGGTAAGGCAAGAGAGGGGGCCTTTGAGTCCTTCCACCCCCGGAAGTATGTTTTCTTCCGGAAGCTCTACATCCTGAAACACCAGTTCTGACGTTACCGAGGCACGGAGTGAATGTTTGCCCCTCATTTCAGGAGCAGTAAAACCCTTCATCCCTTTCTCTACGAGAAAGCCCCTTACCACACCATCGAGTTTTGCCCAGACGACTGCAACATCGGCAAGGGTGCCGTTGGTAATCCACATCTTGGCGCCGTTAAGAACAAAGCCGTTGGCTGTCTTTTTGGCGTTGGTAATCATGCCTGAGGGGTTCGAGCCAGCATCGGGTTCGGTAAGGCCGAAGCACCCTATAGCATCACCCGAAGCGAGGCGGGGGAGCCACTTGCGCTTCTGCTCTTCGGAGCCGAAGGCGAAGATGGGGTACATCACGAGCGAGCTCTGTACCGAGGCAAACGAGCGAATGCCAGAGTCGCCCCGTTCGAGCTCCTGCATGGCCAGTCCGTAACACACGTTGTTCATCCCAGCGCCCCCATACTCCTGCGGGAGCGTTATGCCGAAGAGTCCGATCTCGGCCATCTTCTTCACCAGGTGCATAGGAAAAACGCCGTCGCGGGCGGCTTTTTCAATAATGGGCAGCACCTCATGGTCTACGAAGTCGCGCACCGTCTGGCGTACGAGTTTCTCTTCGTCGGTCAGGAGTTCATCAAGGTTCAGGAAGTCAAGCATGGTGGCCGATTTATGGAGTGTGAGGGCAGATGGAAGGCAAAAGTACGACGCGCGGGTCGAGGCGCGATGCTCGAAGACTCGGTACTTCAAAGGGTGCTAGACATGGGTTCATGGGGTGCCAGACATGGGTTCATGGGGTGCCAGACATGGGTTCATGTGGAAAAATGCCTATATTTGCTATGCTGAAGACGAAGTGAGGATGGGCTGAATGCCCATTTTTTATTGGTACTAGATGGTGCGACGAGTGAGTAATCTCTTACCCGATCATGTGCAGGCTGCTATCGAGGACGCCTGCCGAGAGGCGGGGGCCGAACTGATTGCATTAGAAGTGCGCGGACAGCTTAAACAACTGTTACTCGAAGTGGCGATAGACTCTGTAGAGGGTATTCGACACGAGCATTGCAAGGCAGTAAGTAAAGCGATTGAGAGCAGACTCGTAGATGATGAATGGTACGGCCGCCTTAGGGCGGTCGACGTGTCTTCACCAGGTGCCGACGCTCCGGTGAAGTATCTGTGGCAGTTAAAAAAGCACGTCGGACGTGATGTTCGATGTGTGAAGAAGGACGGATCGATTGTGGAAGGGGCTCTTGCCTCTGCCGATGATGCAGGCCTTGTGCTCGTAACAAAGCCCGGTTCGCAACAAGTGACGATTACCTCTGATGCGATTCATGAAGCAAATGTGATTCTCAAGTTTTGACGCTAACAAAGTTTTGACGCTGACATTCTCAAGTTTTGACCGCTGACTACAACTATGGCACGACGTAAAGTCAAACCGAAGGTCGACAACAAAAAACTCATCATCGAAGCCTTCAATGAGATGGCTCGCGAGAAGAGTATCGACCGCGACCTACTACAAGGCATCGTGGAAGAAACGCTGTCGCTCATGGTGAAGAAGAAGTATGGCCTAGAAGCCAACTTCGACATCATTGTGAACATGGAAAAGGGCGACATCGAAATCTACCTGATGAAGGAGATTGTCGAAGAAGTCGAAATCGCCGATCAGCAGATAACTCCGCAACAACTGCTGGAGCTTAACGGCGAAGTAGGTGTGATAGGCGAAGAGTACCTAGAGGAAATCACGCTTGAAAACATTGCCGAGAGCTTCGGACGTCGTCTTGTTGCGCAAGCTATTCAGACACTGAACCAACGCATTCGCGACGTAGAGAAAGACAACATCTACGAAGAGTATGCAAAGCGCGTTGGCGAAGTAATCATAGGCGAGATTTATCAGGTGCGTCCGAACAACGTGCTGGTAATGCATAACAAAATCGAAATGCGTTTACCTCGCGAAGAACAGATTCCGACCGAACGTCTAAAGAAAAACCAGCAGGTAAAAGCAATCATCAAAGAGGTTCGTAGGTCAGGGGGCGCAACGGGGCTGCCTGATATTATTCTGAGCCGCGCCGATGATTCTTTCATGAGCAGGTTGTTCGAACAGGAAATTCCAGAGATCTACGACGGCATTATCGAGATCCGTGCAATTGCACGTGAGCCTGGTGAACGCGCCAAGGTAGGCGTTACCTCGTACGACGAACGCGTAGACCCCGTTGGCGCTTGCGTGGGAATGAAAGGCATTCGTATTCATGCAATCGTGCGTGAATTGAATAACGAAAACATCGACATTATTGAATGGACGGATGAGCAGCGGTTGTTTATCGCTAGAGCGCTCTCACCAGCAAAGGTTCGCGACGTACAAGTGAATGCTGAAACACGTCAGGCTACGATTATCGTGCCCGATGATCAGGTGTCGCTTGCGATTGGAAAGAACGGACAAAACGTGCGTCTTGCGTCGAAACTCACAGGCTTCTCGCTATCGCTTGTGAAAGAAGGTGCCGAAGACATCGAACTTATTGAGTTCCGCGATGAACTTGGTAAAGAACTTTACGATACGCTTATCAAGCTTGGTGTCGACACAGCGCGAGAATTCCTCGAAGCCGACCCTACGATGCTCGTAGAGCTGATGGGTAAAGACAAGATTGTTGTTATTCGCAGTGTGATGCTCGACGAATTCGAAGAACGCGAAGACTCGCGGTATCTGCAGACGCTCGAAGAAGTGGGTTCTGAACCTGCACCGGCAGACGATGCGACCGATGATGATGCTAGTGACTCAGAGCTCAGCGACTCGTATGCAGAAGACACGCAAGAAGTCGTGTCTAACGAAGACATAATTGCAGATGAACCAGACGGCGATGAAGTATCCGACGACGATGCCCAAGTTTCTGATGACGATGCCCAAGTTTCGGCCGATAAAGAGAAGGCTGCTGAATAACGGAGTTTATGGCGACAACCCAAGCCAAATTGTTCAAGATCGCGAGCCAGATTAACATCGGCCGTGATGCGATTGTAGAGTATTTGTCCTCGAAAGGCTTCAAAGTCGAGAACAAGGCTACTACCGTATTGACCGATGAACAGGTCGATCTTATTATTGAAAAGTTTGCTAAAGAACTGAAGGTAGCGGAAAAGCAGCGCGAGAAAATGCATCGCCAGCAAGAAGTCCGCAAGACCCTTCAGGAGAAAGGCAACGCCGTATCCATCGACTCCATGGCGCAGCAACATGAGCGCCAGCTGGAGATCGAAGACCGTCTGGAGCATGGCGACCCAACGCCCGCACCACAGGCACCTGAGGTTCAACCAACGGTTGCACCACCGGTAGAAGAAGTATCGCATTCAGTGGCTACAGAAAGTGTACCTGTTGAGGCCGTCGTACCAACGCCAGATGTTGCCGAGTCTAAAGAACATGTCGCCTCGCCACCGCAAGCCACTGATGTCTCAGAAGCTGTTGCTTCTGAGAAGCAAGAGGAAAAACCGGACACGGGACATGCAGTAGGCGCAAAGATTGACCTAAAAGCTGTGCGCGCCAAGGCTAAGCAACCCCCAGGTGGATGGAACGAAAAAGAACTCAAGGCCAGCACACAGACGACCTTCAGAGAACCCGCAAAGCCCCAGTCGCCGAAGGCGCAGCCCCTTACCCAAGGGAAGGGTGCCCCAACACCTCCGGCAACTCCAACGCCACCTGCTGCACCAGCACCACAGGCAAATCCCTCAACGGCAGATGCTGCAAAGGCTGCTGCAGAGGCACATGCAGAGACTGAAAAGAAAAAACGTCCACGTAAAAACGTAATCGAAGTACAGCTACAGCAAGGTCCAGGAGGCCATCAGCTCAAGGGACTTACTGTACTTGGTAAAATCGATCTTGCACCAAAAGTCGAACCACGTCCGCGTCAGACACGCGACGACAGAGGTCCACGCAGTGGTGGTGGAGCACGTCCGCCACATGGTGCAAACAAAGGAACGATTGGCGATGCCATGGCGGCACGCGGACCTCGTCCGCAGACCACTGGAAGTCCATCGACAGGCGCAGGTCCGGGCAGCACTGGCGGCGGAATGGGTCCGAACAAGAAGCCCGCATCCGCAGCAGCCAAGGCCCTAGCCGACAAGAAAAAACGCAAAAACACGAAGGGCATGCGCGAGACGGTTTCGTCTACGGATGTCGACCGCGCAATACGGGCTACGCTATCCGGACTTGAAGTTGCAGCAGGAAGCCGCAACAAGTCGAAGAAGATGCGCCGTATGGTGCGTGAAGAAAAAGAAGCACAACGTCAGGAAGACCTCGCACGCGAGTCGAGCGTGCTTCGCCTGTCGGAATTCGTGACAACTGCCGACCTTGCAAACATGATGCGCGTTACAGCGGCGGATATCATCATGAAATGTATGGCGCTTGGCTTGATGGTTTCTATAAACCAGCGACTCGACAAAGACACGATTACACTTATTGCGAGTGACTACGATTTCGAAGTCGACTTCGTAGACGATCAGAGTTCGCAAGACGTAGAGGAAATCGAAGACGCCGAAGAAACGCTCAGATCACGTCCGCCAATCGTGACCATCATGGGTCACGTCGATCACGGCAAGACGTCGCTGCTCGATTACATCCGTAACGCAAATGTTGTGTCGGGTGAAGCAGGCGGAATTACACAACACATTGGTGCATACAGTGTGAAGCGTCCAGACGGACGTTCCATTACGTTCCTCGACACACCGGGTCACGAAGCGTTTACCGCTATGCGTGCTCGCGGTGCTCAGGTAACAGACATTGTTGTGCTTGTTGTTGCTGCCGACGACTCGGTGATGCCACAAACGATCGAAGCTATCTCGCACGCTCAGGCTGCAAACGTTCCAATCGTTGTTGCTATGAACAAAATCGATCGTGCAGATGCAAATCCCGACCGTATTCGTCAGCAGCTTGCCGATCATGGCGTGCTTGTTGAAGAATGGGGCGGTAAGTATCAATCAGCAGAAATCTCGGCAAAGTCTGGTCTTAATGTCGAAACACTTCTAGAGAAGATTCTTCTCGAAGCAGACATTCTAAACCTTATGGCAAATCCAGATCGCACTGCGCGTGGTACAGTTATCGAAGCGCACGTCGACAAGGGTCGTGGAAATGTTGTAACGGTTATCGTTCAAAAGGGAACGCTGAATGTTGGCGACATTTTTGTTGTAGGCCAGCACTCGGGTCGTGTTCGCGCTATGTTCGATGAACGCGGTGATCGCATCGATTCGGCGGGTCCGGCAGAACCAGCACAGGTTACAGGCTTCGACGGACTTCCTAATGCTGGCGATATTCTTATTGAGATGGAGACAGACGCAGAAGCACGCGACGTTGCAACACGACGTCAGCAGCTCCGACGCGAGCAGCAGTTCCGCGGTATGCGTCACCTTACGCTCGACGATATCTCAGCACAAATCCAACAGGGTGGTGTTAAAGAATTGCGTCTTGTTGTCAAGGGCGATGTGAGCGGTTCTGTCGAAGCTCTTTCCGATTCACTTCAGAAACTCTCGACACAAGAGGTTAAGGTTCGCATTCTTTACAAGGCCGTTGGTACGATTACCGAAAGCGACATCATGCTTGCATCTGCATCAGATGCAATTGTGGTGGGCTTCCAGGTAACAATTCCAACACAAGCCCGCAAGGTAGCCGAGACCGAAGAAGTCGACGTGAGGTTGTACTCGATTATCTACGACTGTATCAACGAAGTGCAACTAGCACTCGAAGGTATGCTCACGCCCGATATCAAGGAAGAAATCACAGCCGTTGTCGAAGTACGTGCAACATTTAAGATCAGCCGCCTCGGCACGATTGCAGGTTGCTATGTACAGTCCGGCAAGATTACACGTAACGATCGCGTACGTGTACTGCGTGAAGGCTTCGAAATCTACAAGGGCACTCTTAATTCGCTCAAGCGCATCAAGGATGATGTGCGTGAAGTTGATGCAGGGTACGAGTGTGGTATCGGAATCAATGGCTTTAATGACATCCAAGAGGGTGACATCGTAGAAGCCTACAAGACAGTTGAAATAAAACGTAAGCTTGCATAAGCCGTGTCAATTCGCACCGAACGTGTGGCCGGCGAAATCCAAAAGGCACTTGCCGGTCCTTTACAACGCATTGCCGGAGAAACCTCTGCAGGTTTTATTACGGTTACCGAAGTACGGCTTTCTCCGGACCTTCAGATAGCACGTATTTATCTGAGCGTGTTCGGCGGTAAAGCCACACCAGGCGATGTGTTGCAGTACATCGAGGACGAAGAAGCCGGACGCCTTCGGCATCACATTGCAAAGACAGTTCGTTTGCGCTATGTGCCGCAGTTGAAGTTCTTCATGGACGATTCGCTCGATCATGCTCTTCGCATCAACGCACTGCTCGATAGCGTGCGAGTCCCCGACGAGGTCGCCGACGAGGCGACCAAACCAGAAGGGTTGGACGAAGCCACCCTAAAACGCTCTGAAGATAAAGACGACGATGCTCCCTGACATGCCCCTTTTGCAGAGCCCCCTAACCGATGTAATGCCAACGTGGATAGAGGCAGCACGGACAACAGGAGCTGCAGCGCTCATTGACAAAGAAGAAACGTGGACGTCGTTTGATGTTGTTGCAAAACTTCGTCACCTGTTCAAAGTCCGTCGTGTTGGTCACGCAGGAACGCTCGACCCACTCGCAACCGGTTTACTCGTGTTGTGTTTCGGTCCGGCCACCAAACAGATAAGCCTCATACAAGACGCCGATAAAGCCTACGATGTAGTTGTAAAGCTTGGTGCCACAACATCGACCGACGACAGAGGCAGCGAAGAAACGATTATCGAATGCGAACCTGTTTCGGAAGATCGTATAAAAGAGGCTTTGCTTCAGTTTGTTGGAACGATTGAACAAACACCTCCAGCCTTTGCAGCCATCAGGCATCAAGGACGACGTCAGTACGACCTTGCACGCGAAGGCATCGCATTCGAGGAACGCAAGCGCACGATAACTGTACATGCCATCGACGGTTTCAAATACGAATGGCCGTTTGTGCACATGAGTATCACGTGTACGAAGGGCACATACATACGCTCTATTGCTCGCGATCTGGGTGCTGTACTTGGTGTTGGCGGATATGTATGGACGCTCAGGCGCACAGCGATTGGCGCTTTGAATGTTACTCGCGCTGTTACGGTTCGTGATATACAAGATGCGTTGATGGTGAGTGCATCATGAAAAATGTATCGGTGAGCACATTGATGGTGAGTGCATGAGAATCGTGCGGTACGGAAACTCTAGCGATGATGTGTTCGAAAAGAACGCATTCAACCTGTTCGACAAGAACACAGTGCTTACGGTTGGAACGTACGACGGTGTGCATCGTGGACATCAAGGCATTCTAAAGAAGATGCGTGAGTTGGCAGATGAAAACGGAAGTAGAGTTGTTGTAATGACGTTCGATCCGCATCCGCAGATCGTGTTGAAGCGCGACGGACGCGAGCCGGTTCGTCTTCTGACAACCATCGACGAACGTTGCAACATGTTCGAAGAGCTCGGTGTGGATGTCGCTGTCGTCATAACGTTCACGCGTGAATTCGCATCAACATCTGCAGAGCAATTCGTTCGCGATGTCGCAGGAAAGATTGGCGTACAACAGTTCTTCGTAGGTCACGATCACATGTTTGGAAAAGATCGTGGCGGTAACGAAGAGTTGTTGCAACGACTGAGCACAGAGCTTGGTTTCGAGGTTCATACTGTCGAACCGCTTAGCTGTAATAGTGTAGTTGTTAGCAGCTCGAAGATTCGCGCAGCATTGTCCACAGGAAATGTTGCCGAAGCAAATGAAATGCTTGGCAGGCCATATGCATTGGTTGGGTCGGTGGTTAAAGGTGATGGACGTGGTAAGACACTTGGTTTTCCTACTGCCAATATTGTACCGCTAGACGAGAATCAGTTGGTGCCCGCGAACGGCGTGTATGTCGTGACGAGTGTGATTGATGGTAGGGTCGAAAAGGGGCTGGCGAACATCGGACGCCGACCCACCTTTACGGATGACACCGAAGCGACAATCGAAGTCCATTTTCTCGATTACGACGAAGACCTATACGACGATGTGCTGACAATTCGTTTTCACACACGCGTTCGTGATGAAAAAAAATTCGAAAACAAAAAAGCGCTCATAGCGCAGATCAACAGCGACAAAGAACAAGCAACAGAACTAATACTCTAACTCATTTATCGGAGAACCCATGGTTTCTAAGAGCAGAAAAGCCGAGCTCATCGCTAAACATGGCGGCGAATCAACAAACACAGGTAAGTCTGAAGTGCAAGTAGCACTGCTTACCGAACACATTGCAATGCTTTCACAGCATTGTGAGCAAAACAAGAAGGACCATCACAGCCGTCGTGGTCTTATCATGCTGGTAAGCAAGCGCAAAACATTGCTTGCATACCTTGCTAAGAACAACATTCAGCGCTACCGCGACATCGTGGCAGCATTAGGCCTACGTAAGTAATCGTTGATCAACGGCGTCCGTGTGGCGCCGTTGGTCTTTCTTCGATCGGCAAGCAACAACATCATGCCGGGGGAGGACGGATATCGGATTGGTAATCGAAGGAGCGGATGAACGCACAGTGCAGCCCCCTTCACCAACTCGATATTCGTTCTCCTACCCCTCTTCAGCTTGCCGCGCGCTTGGCATGGTGCCAATCGAATGTGCTCATAAATAATTGGACGTAGGATGCATACAGTAAAACGAATGCTCAATGGCAAGGAACTGTCACTGGAAACAGGACGCTTCGCTAAACTTGCCGACGCCGCCGTCATGGTACGGTATGGCGACACAATGGTGTTAGTGACAGTTGTTGCTAACACAGAACCGAAGGACTTAGACTTCCTTCCACTCACTTGCGATTATCGCGAAAAGGCCGCATCGGCTGGTAAGATCCCTGGAGGATTCTTCCGTCGCGAAGCACGTCCGACAACAAAAGAAGTGCTCGCTTCGCGCCTTATCGATAGACCCATTCGCCCCCTTATGCCAAAAGACTGGCGTCACGAGACGCAGTTGATTGCTACGGTGTATTCGTATGACAGAGAAAACGAATCGGATGTGCTCGCAACGCTCGGTGCATCGGCTGCGCTGACGATTAGCAACATCCCTTTTAACGGTCCGATTACGGTTGTACGTGTTGGTCGTATCAATGGTCAACTAATAATCAACCCAACGCTCACCGAAATCAAAGAGTCCGACATCGACATGCTCGTTGCCGGCTCCGACACATCAATCGTAATGGTTGAAGGGGCTTCGAAAGAAATCTCTGAAGAAGATTTCGTTACGGCAATGGAATTCGCCCATGAAGGCATCAAGACGCTGAACGGACTTCAACTCGAACTCGCTGCACTATGTGGCAAGACGAAGCGCGAAATTGTAAAGGCCGAAATTCCAGAAGAGATTAAGTCTACGATCGATGCAGCGGTTACTCCTCTTATCAATGAGCAGATTCGCAAAGAATCTGCCAAGGATGCACGCAGCGCGTTCCGCAAACACATTCGTGTTGTTGCTATGGAAGCCATTGCACCACTCATTGCATCGAACGAACTGTTCGCTGCAATGAAGTTTGATAAAATAGTTGATGGTCTCGTAAAGAAGATCGAAGCGCGTGAAATGCGCGAGATGATTCTTACCGAAGGACGTCGTCTCGATGGACGTAAGACAGACGAGATTCGCAACATCACGGTAGAAACAAACGTGCTGCCACGCGCACACGGTTCGGCACTCTTTACGCGCGGCGAAACCCAGTCTCTTACAACCGTAACACTTGGTACAAAGCGCGATCAGCAGCTTATCGATGGCCTTATGCCAACGTATGAGATTCGCTACATGCTGCACTACAACTTCCCGCCGTTCTCGACAGGCGAAGCCGGACGTTTTGGCTTTACTAGCCGTCGCGAAATCGGTCACGGCGATCTTGCAGAACGCTCGCTCGAACACTTCATTCCATCTGACGAAGATTTCCCTTACACGATTCGTGTTGTGAGTGACATCCTCGAGTCGAACGGCTCTTCTTCGATGGCTACTGTGTGTGCCGGCTCTCTTGCACTCTTTCAGGCTGGCGTGCCAATGAAGAAGGCAGTTGCTGGTATCGCAATGGGTCTTATTCTCGAAGGAAACCGCGTAGCAGTACTTAGCGACATCCTTGGCGACGAAGACTTCCTTGGCGACATGGACTTTAAAGTTACTGGCACCAGCGAAGGCATAACTGCTTGCCAGATGGACATTAAGGTCGAAGGCCTTAGCGTAGACATCATGCGCAAAGCTCTCGCACAAGCACACACAGGTCGCATGCACATCCTTGGCATTATGAACGAAGCAATGGGCAAACCAAACGAGGATATCTCGCCGTTCGCTCCAAAGCTCACCATGATCTACGTGCCAGTTGAAATGATTGGTCTTGTTATCGGACCAGGCGGCGAAACCATCCGCAGCATCGTTAAAGAAACTGGTGCCGAAATCAACATCGACGACGATGGCAAGGTTACGATCGCAGCTGTGAATTCAGAGAACGCACAGGCCGCTGTAGATCGCATTAAAGCACTTACACGTCCTGTTGAACTCGGTATGGTGTACCAAGGCACCGTAAAAGAAATTCGCGAAGGCCTTGGTGCATTCGTAGAATTCCTTCCAAAGAAGCAAGGTCTGTTGCATGTCTCACAACTCGATTATAAACGAGTTGAGAATGTAAGCGACGTACTCAAAGTTGGCGAAGTTCTCGACGTAAAGGTCATCGAAGTACAGCCCGACGGCAAGGTCCGTCTATCACGCCGCGCTACAATGCCTCCGCCAGAAGGATGGACAGAAGAACCACCACGCTCACGCCCACCAGGTGGTGGCGGCTACGACCGAGGCGGTCCACGCCGTGACGGTGGCGGACGCGACGACCGTGGCCCACGCCGCGACGACCGCGGCGGCGGCGGACGCGACGATCGGGGTCCACGCCGCGACGACCGTGGTCCACGTCCAGACGATCGTGGTCCACGTCCAGACGATCGTGGTCCACGTCCAGACGATCGTGGTCCACGTCCAGACGATCGTCCACGTGACGACCGTCCACGCGAAGGCGGCCCACGTGACGGCGGCGGCGAACAATCCTAACGTAAGAACTCACCCCCAACCCCTCTCATTTTCAGAGAGGGGTGCCGGGATGGATCGACAGTATCAATCGAAAAATAAGGGGCTCCGAAAGGGGTCCCTTTTTTTATAGCACACAGGGTTATCGCTGTTGCACAATGTTGTCTAAAGTGGTAGTTTGTTGAGCATAAATAATTGCCTTACTACTGTCACACCAAACAGAGGTCGCAGCACATGTCTACTGTCAGAGGCATCCGTATCGATGCCGATCTTCAAGAACGCCTGCGAAAGGTAGCAGACCGTATGAATCGCACAGAGCAATGGGTTATTCGCACTGCCATGGATCAGTATCTAGATACTGTAGAGCAAGACTTGGATACGTTGGCGGAAATAGAGGAGCGTTGGCAAGAATATTTAATAACGCAGGAATCGGTGCCTAATGAGGAGGTTATGGAATGGCTACTAAAGGGGTCGCAGGGGATACCGGCGGAAAAGCCAAAACCATCTGGCTCGAAAAAGCTATAGCGGATGTAGATCGTATCACCGATCTAGTTGCAGCGCATTCCATTCCAGCCTCTAATAAGATCAAAGCTGTTATCTGGGACAACGTGCGCCTGCAGTCTGAATTCTCACGTATAGGCAAAATGCAACTTGACGGAAAAAGCAGATTGTGGACAGCGAGACATGGTGCAGGGGCTCTTCTCATTTACTACAGCATCATTCATAATGACGTTATTGTCATTACGAAGGTAAAGCATAGCAAAGAGCACAAATAGAGCATAGCAAAGAGCACAAGTAGAGCACAAATAGCCCTATGTTGCGGCTCCAAGAATTATTATGCATTCCTGAAGTAATTCGATGCTTAGACGCCTTTTTGTAAACATCGCTTCGGCACGTTTATGTATAGTCCTGCTAGTAGTTGGTGTACTCTGCATTCTATCTGCCTTTGGCGCGCAAGCGCAGCCCCCTGCTAACAGACCTGGCAATTCGCGTGCAAACGCGCTAGTCTATCCGCCGACAAAACTTGGTGAAGTTGTAGAGAAGCAGCATGGCATTTCTGTCGCCGACCCATACCGCTGGCTTGAAAACGATCGTGCCCCCGAAGTAGAGGCGTGGGTGGCAGCACAGGCGGCAACAGCTCAACAATACCTCGATGCAATTCCGTTTCGACGTGCTGTTCGCACTCGACTCGAAGAACTAAACAACTACGAGAAGGTATGGTCGCCGCGCAACGTTAAAGGCACGACGTATTTTATGCGACAGACTGGTGAAGAGAAACATGCAATTCTCTACAGGCAGCGCAGCAAAGAAGAACGTCAGGTGCTGCTCGATCCGGAGACATGGTCGAACGATGGCACTGTGCGATTGTCGGATTGGGACGTAGAAGAAAACGGACGCTGGCTTGCGTTTTCGCGGTCGAGTGGCGGGTCGGACTGGCAACAAGTTATGATAATGGACCTCGCTACACGCCAGGTGTTGCGCGATACATTAAACTGGGTTAAGGTATCGGGAACGTCGTGGTGGCAGGACGGAATTTTCTACGGACGTTACGCTGCGCCTGAGGGTGGTAAATCTGAGTTGTCGTCTGTTAACAAAGGACACATGGTGTACTATCACAAAATTGGTACATCACAAACCGTCGATAAACTAGTTTACGAAGAACCTTCCGAGCCCGAGCAGTTTAACTTTTGTTGGGTACCCGAAGGCAGCAACCTCTTGTTTCGCGCCGCTAGCAAAGGGGCAGACAGGGGCTCACGCATCTGGTTTCGTCCAGCTGATGACGCCGCAGCCCCATGGAAAGAAGTCTTTCAGTCGAATACCGCATCGTTCGACATTATCAATGTTCGCAACGATACTCTGTATGCGCTGACGAACCTTAATGCGCCAAACGGACGCATTGTGCGTATGCCGCATCTGTTGCATTCTAGTAGCTTCGAGACAATTCTTCCTGAATCGAAGTACGTAATACAAGGCGTCTCTATTCTTGGTGATTACATACATGTGACGAAATCTGTCGACGTAAAAGACGAGGTAGATGTATACCGCATTACCAGAGACCCTCGCAATACACTCGAGCATGTACGCTCGATACCAATGCCGGGTCCGGGCTCGGTAGGGGGCTTCGGAGGCCGTCGCACCGACACGCTCGTGTATTACACTTTCACATCGTACACCTATCCGACGACCATCTTTACATACCATGTTGCCACCGGCGAATCGAAGGTCTGGCGCACAGTAAAAGCTCAGTTCCGTCCCGAAGACTTCGTTGCAAAACAGGTATTCGTTGCGAGCAAGGATGGCACACGTGTGCCAATGTTCGTGATGCATAGGAAGGGTTTGAAATACGACGGCACAGCACCAACGATTCTCTATGGTTATGGTGGATTTAATGTTTCGGAATCGCCGTCATTCAATCCTCTGCGCATAGCATGGCTTGAACAGGGTGGAGTGTTTGTTGTGGCGAATCTGCGAGGCGGTGGTGAGTACGGAGAGACGTGGCACGAAGCAGGTACAAAGACAAAGAAGCAGAATGTATTCGACGATTACATTGCCTGCGCGGAGTGGCTCATAAAGAGAAACGTAACGTCCGCCTCGCGACTTGCTATGAACGGTAGATCGAACGGTGGACTACTTGTTGGTGCTGTGATGACGCAACGTCCGGACCTCTTTCGCGTTGCAGTTCCAGAAGTCGGTGTTATGGACATGCTTCGCTATCACATGTTTACCATTGGATGGAACTGGGCAGCAGACTACGGCACAGCGGCTGAGGAGTCGGAGTTCAAAGCCTTGCTTGCGTATTCGCCAGTTCATAACGTCCGTGCAAACGTCGAGTACCCCAGCACCATGGTTATGACAGCAGACCACGACGACAGAGTTGTTCCTGCACATTCGTTCAAGTTCGCTGCTGCATTGCAGCATGCCTACACCGGAGCGCGGCCCATGCTCATGCGTGTAGAAACACGTTCTGGACACGGTGCTGTGAACACTGCTGTGATGCTAGATGGTGTTGCAGATAAGTTTTCCTTTATGTGGAATGAAATGGGCGTTTCGCCAGTACTGGTTAAGTAATTGGTCGGTTGTACTTCATAACAAATATTACAGTAAGGTCTTTTGTGCGCTTAGTTCTGTTTTGTATTTGCATGTGCTTCGCAGGCATTGCTAGCGAAGCGCAGCCATTGGTATATCCACAATCTCCGCGTGGTAACGTGGTCGACACTATACATGGGGATATCATTCCCGATCCATATCGCTGGATGGAGAAAGACGGTGATACTAGTGTTGTGCGATGGGCAACAGCGCAGAACGACGTGACAAAGAAATATCTGAGTGCCATCCCATATCGTCCGCGCCTTCGCAAAGAACTTGAGAAGTTGAACAACTACGAGCGGTATTACATGGCTGGTACGACGCCTGGCGCTACGTATTACATCCATAACAACGGACGCAGTAACAACGATGCGTTGTACAGGCAACGCACCGGACAAAATCCAGAGCTGTTGTTAGATCCAGATTCGTGGTCGAAGGATGGCACGATACGATTTGCAGGATACGAGTTCAGTCACGATGGCAAATGGATGGCGTTCATGCGCTCAGATGCGGGTTCTGACTGGAAGCAAGTGTTAATTATGGACCTTGCATCAAAACAAATTCTAAAGGACACGATACGCTGGACTAAATCACCAGATATCAGGTGGTGGCGCGATGGATTCTATTATTCCCGTTTCCCGGCGCCCGATTCTACGCAGACCGAAATGACGATGGTTACGCGAACGCAAAGCGTGCACTATCACAAAATTGGCTTACCGCAGAGTTCTGACAAGATCATCTATTCTGAAGATAGTGGCGCGAAGATTACAAGTTCGTTTACAGTTCCTGTCGGATCGAATTCTATGTGTAGAATAGAACAGAACAGCATGGGTTCGTCTAAACTCTATGTAAAAGAACTCGACCCCGAAACGCCAGAGCACGAAATATATGCAAGCAAGAATGGTATGATTCTTCTGGACGCCTATAAAGACACTGCCTATTTGGTTGCCTTCGAAGGATTACTGGGAGTAAGAATAATTCGACTGACAGATTTGCTAGGCGAAACCGAAGACGATGTGTTGTTAACATTTAAGGGCAGGTCGTTTCAGTATGCATGGATTGCAGGTCGACGCATCTTCATTAACAGCTCTGCCTACGAGAACCAGCTCGGACAAGCGCATCAGGTAGATGTGTATACCCTCGAAGGCGACAAAGAAGCTGTGATTGCTCTTGAGGGCGATGGCCACAGTTCTGGCTTCAGGGCGGGTCGCGATGATTCTCTGATGTATTTCAATCATGAATCATATACACGACCGAATCGCATTTGTCTTTATAACATACGTGAAAAAGTCACGCGCATGTGGCAAGAAGTGCCATTCAATTTCAACCCGGATAACTACGAAGTGAAACGTGTACTCGCGCCTAGTAGAGATGGCATCACGATTCCGATGACGCTTATCTATAAGAAGGGATTGAAATTCGATGGGACTGCACCGACAATACTCTATGGTTATGGTGGATTCGGCGTTTCATTGAATCCGGATTTCGACCCTCTCAGAATTGCATGGCTCGATCAGGGAGGTGTGTACGTTGTAGCAAACATTCGAGGCGGTGGAGAGTTCGGCGGCGCATGGCACTACTTTGGTTCAGGGCTTTATAAGAAGAATTCATTCTACGATGCAATCTCATGCGCGAAGTGGCTGATTAAGCACGACATCACAACGTCTAACAGACTTGCAATTACCGGAGCATCAAACGGTGGCTTGCTAACCAGTGCTGTACTGACAATGGAACCAGAACTATTTCGCGTTGCAGTTCCGCAAGTGGGCGTGCACGACATCCTCCGATTTCATTTGTTTACTTACGGTTGGGGATGGCAGGGAGAATATGGCAACATTAAAGATGCCGAAGCCTTTGGAGTGATGCAAGGCTACTCACCTCTTCACAACCTGAAGCCTAATGAAAAGTACCCTAGCACCCTTATTATGACCGCCGATCACGATGACCGAGTCGTGCCCGCACATTCTTATAAGTTCGCAGCCGCACTGCAAAACGTATACACTGGTGAGCGTCCTCAACTCTTGAGAGTTCAGGCGCGTTCTGGTCATGGGGCGGTAAATGCAGACGTCTCCATGGACCAAACCACCGATATCTATTCCTTTATGTGGAATGAAATGGGAGTTTCACCTACCTTTGCTCCCTGAGATATACATGGGGTTATTGTGACCAAACAGGTCATGTACGTTTTAGCAGTGTGTGCGCTGTCTTTGACGTCGATGTTCGGACAAAGTCCTTCAGGCAACTGTGCCCCTTGCAAGGGGGGTCTGCCGTGCGTGTCGCAGGACGGAACGTTTACTGCTGTTCTAACGGACAGTACGACAATTGGCAATTGCATCGGCATGGTTAGAACCATGATCGAAGGCCGACAAGGCACCGTTGCAACGCAAGCTGTCAGATTCAAGATTAGAACAACAAACACATCATGCAGAGACTCGATTGTACCCGCATCGCGCGTTGCATCGATAACCGTGTATGGCATCGGCATCGGAGGTCAACCTTGCGCTGTGCCGATTCGGCCACTCTTGGAGTATCAGTCTACAGAAGGTGTTCGCTCGACGGATATGAACTTCATCGAGATCGATGGCATGCTTGGCTACGGTGGCACCGACACATCAACCCGTCAGGTTGGCTTTGCCAGCTTATACTTTGGTGCCGAAGCATGGGTGGCACCATTCGGAACAATGCTCGGAGAACGTCTGCAACTAGCCCTCGGAGTTGGTGTGTTATCCGAAGGTGGACGCCTTCGCATTCCTGCAATGGGTCAGCTACGTTACTCACCTTTTGGTGGTAGCCATACAGTCTCGTCGCTGCGATATGTGCCCGACACATGTCAGTTCAACGCCACGGGACGTCCCGTTCCCACCGCAACACAAGGCTCGCTAACATCACGCGACAACTACGGTGAACGCGATTCATCGGCCTATGTCATCCAAGAAGATATACGAGTTTACGATTCGTTCAAACCCTACATCTACGCTGAAGGCGGATGGATTTTCGACGCCGGCTTCGACGGCGCCGGCCCAACACCTTCAGCCAACTCAGAAGACTATGCACAGTTTCTGTTAGGGGGCGGAGTGGGGCTTCCGATTACCGATTTAATAAACGTCTCGCTCGGCTATCGATTTATGCGTCTCAACCTGCGCACACCCTGTCCGGTGTGTCCACCAAGCACAACTGGCGAAGAAGACAACTTCTTTGTCGTGAACACAAACACTGTGCATAGCATTCTGCTGAAGTTAGGAGTGCACTTACCATGGTAACACAACTACGTGCGGTTAAAACACAATTGCAATCGACAAGCGCCCTTTGTCGGTCTACTCTAGGTCAAGTGCGGTCGGCGCTAGCTATTGTCGTACTTGCATTGCTTGTGCTGTCGTGTCAGACACCAACGCAACCCGATGACATTGTCATTGGTGATGGCTTTCCAGTCGAAGCATTTGTGACCGACCAGGGCGGACGTGGTGTGGCGAATGCTCGCGTGCAATGGACCTTTGTGCAACGAGGCACTGCAGAGGCTGTCATGCTTTCGTCGTTTACGACAGAGGCGGCGCGTAATCAGTTCACATCAGCGAACGGACAAGTCACGTTTGTAATTCCTGTGCCCATTGCAAAAGAAGGCACACAAGTACTGTTTAAAGTCACGGCACCGGCAGGCAACCCCGACTTCGCTGGACGCCAGCAGTTCGGAGATTTTCTTGTAGACACAGCGGTTGTATGTGATACAACTGTGTTGCGCTTTGAGCTTCGCAAAGAAGTGTCAGTCTCGTGCGGTTCAGCACCAGCCTGTTCCGACATTGACCTATTTATCGAGCCCCCTCTAACGACCCTTGACACAGCAGAGCAGGGAGATTTTGTTGTCCCTGCGAACGCAGTTGTCGTGCGCAGTCTGACGTTCACACCCGCACTGCCGACCGAGATTCGCTTTGAAGTACTCGTAAATAATGTCGTTGTGGCAATGCCAGCCAACGTTCCTGCAAATACGCGGTTCAAAATCCGATTCATCGGAGGTCCGGCAACAACTGCACGTCAGATCGACGACTCGTACAACGTAAACCTCGTCGTCGAAAACACAAACGGTACGCCATGCTGGAACTGTGGCTTCAATCTTCGGTACCGAGTAATTCCAACAACGCCATGCGACTGTCCTCCGATTCGCAGAGACACAGTGCCGCGCACACCCGATACTGTGTGTGTAGGAGATCGGAAGGACTCGACGTTTGCGTTGAACATCTCGAATCCGAATCAGGATTGCGACCTTATTTATGAATTGGACACAGACAGTCTTACCGAGCCTTTTGCAGAAGTACGTCTAACTGGCCTAGGCAATTCGGGTGGCACGTCGGTTTCGATTCCACCGTCGGGTGTTCTTAGCGACATCTCCATTCGCTTCGAGCCCCTTGCAAGACGTCCATACCTACAACGCTTCTACTTCCGCGTCAGCCGCAACACGCCAACTGGCATTGTGCCATGCGCCGATCCTCTAATAGTTTACTATCGAGGACAGGGTGGTTTGCCGATCTGCGTAATTGATAGTGCTGCGTCGACGATTTTCCGTCGCGTCGGTGCAAATTTCCGCATCGACACCCTGCGTAACTGTCTTGGTATTGTAGACTCGCTCGCAACAAAGACACTAGTCATCCGAAACGACGGTGAATGCGAACTAACGGTCGACCTGACATCGAACAACAGTCAGTTCACAGTTAGTCCGGGCTCTATTGTCTTAAAAGGTGGCGAACGCAGGACCATGAATTTGCGTTTCAAACCAACGCAAGCCGATGTGTACCCGGGTGGCAGGTGTACACAACCGCAATACGTGCAGAACACGCGACTCGACATTGTAGGGTGCTCAATAACCGGTATCGATCTAGTGGGACGCGCCTCGACAGAGCAAGAATGTGCGAACAAACAACCGTTTGTTGCCTTCAAGTACGACACGACAGATGTTGCAGGGTCACGCTGGCGTACAGTGATTGACATTCTTGCAGACAACCGTGTTGTAATAACCGATAACAAGCGAACAACCTTAGACTCAGTGGCAGTCTTTGTACAAAGCCTAACGGTGTCAGGTATATCTCCTGGCGGCACAGTGAATAGCGCGACGCTTAGCTCCGGACCCGGCCCGACCGGTGGATGTTGGGTGCAATACGCCAAGGTCGCAACAGGTGTGCTCTTCCTTCCTCAAGACATCTGCGATCTGTTCCAACAGTATGGATGCGGTCCGTTGCCCGCCTTCTCTTGTACTGCAAACATCAATACGGGTGACATCCTCATCTTTCAGCGTGGCTCATACTACGGCATTATGTGGATTCAAAAACTCGACTGGGCGAACACAAGCACACAGGCATTGCCACAGGTCGAAGCAGTCGTTTGTTATCCATTCAATTGATCGGACTCGCAGTGAACGCTATGATGCAGACCAAACAATTGATGTGCGCGCTTGCATGTGCATGCATACTTGCATTTACGTACACACAAGTGTTCGCACAAGTTGTGCCGCTTGCAAAGCTGAACACCGGCGCGCAAGAGTATGCTGCGTCGTTCCGCTGCGTTGGGAATACACTCGAGGTGTGGGTTACAACAAATGCCGGACTCAAGGACGATCGATCGCGCAAGCTTATCAAGTACGTGCGTGATACCGATGGCGACTTGCTTCAAGGCACGTTCGACCCGGTATTTGCGACATCTGATGCTGATGTGTCGTTAGACGGTTGCGTAGCGTTCTCGCGTTGCGACCCGAACTACGGCGTGTTTGTGTCGAACCGCATGGTGAACGGACGTTCCTATGGTAACGATCTTTACGAATGCACGTTTGCTAATAATGTATGGTCGGTTCGACGCATGAACGAACTGTCGTCGACGGCATGGGACGATACGCCAGCGCTTTCGGCAGATGGACGTTACTTGTATTTCGCATCGGACAGAAGAGCGGCGAACACGTCGACGTCCGACATATTTGTTTCTGAGCGAGTGGCTGGGCGTTGGTCTGAGCCTCGCCTCTTGAGTATCTGTAGCGACAACCGCAGCGAGCAGACGCCATGTATAGGTCCGGACGGAAAGCTGTATTACGCAACCGACAAAACTCTTGCAGGTGACTACGACATCTGGGTCGCCGACATCGATGCTTCGACAGGCAACACTACAGGCGAGCCGTATGCTCTTGCAATTCCTGGCATTAACATGGAGGGCTCGCGCGAAGGACATCCAAGTTTTTCGGCAGGGGGCTCTTGGTTTGTGTTCTGTTCAGATCGTGCCGTCGACGACGAAACGATGCGCAGCAGACAACCAGCAAAAGCGTCGAACAGCTATGACTTATACAGCTACAAGCTGAACGTTAAGCCCGACACTGTAGAGGTTACGACAATTCTGCGTGGGCGTTCGTTCAACGAATCGACGCGCATGACAGAGGACGAGACTTCTCCTTGGGCTCTGAAGCCCCTTACCATCAAGGGTCAGAGTCACGTCTTTAATACAACGCTCACAACAAACAAAGAAGGTGTTGCGCGCCTTGTGTTCGACGAAGCGCTAACGTCAGGCATCTACAACGACACACGTCAGCGCAGTGTGCGCATCACTGCAGAGGTAAACGACAGGCGCCTGCTTGCTGCTACAGACACACTTGTGTTCGATGCACATTGCGGCAACACGCTGCAGCACCGACTTGTTATCTACGACACTGCGGTGTGGCACATCCCCGAGTGTGTGCAGGAATTTCCCGTAAAGAATGTTCGCTTCTTTGTCACGGGCTATTGGTGTCCGACCACAGAAAAATATCAGCAGTACTTAACGTGCACATCGATATTCGAAACCGAGCAATGTCTTGCAGTAAAGTTCGAAGAGCCAGTGCTTGAATGCGAGAAGAATGAACTGTTCACGTACGCAATGAAGTTCGAAGCGCCGAAGGCCATTGCATCGAGACGTCCGGGCTCGGCTTGCATAGACGTTGGCGAAGCACGCTCAAAGGGTCCGACGTATGCAACCGAAGTCGACAAAGCAATCGACCGCATTGCAGAAAGCATGACATCGGCACTGCGCATTCCGTGCGTGTTGCGCGAAGTGGCGAAGGGCAAACCTGTAACGGTAGAAATAACGGGTTGGACCGATCCGCGTCCGCTCGACACAAAGTGCACCTACACCGGACCCGATATTAACCTTGCTGATCATTTCGTCGAGCTCGAAACCAAGGACAGTCCGTACATCAATGGCACCACCATCCCGGGCGATGGCTCTGTAAAATTCTCTGCATCGAAAGCTGGCGGCAACTACTTGCTAAGTCAGCTCCGAGCCTTCTACGCCGCAGAAATGCTCGACAAAACATGGGAAGCAAGTGTGCCCGAGTACAAAGAGCTCAAGGCTAAGGGGCTGTTAAAGGTGCGCGCAATCGGCCGTGCTGTTTCGCAAGACAACATCGACAACAGTCAACGACGGTCCGTCGAAATCCGCATATCAGTGCCGCTCTCCGAAAAAGAAATGGTCCGTGGACTCATCCCCGACCCAGGCGCTCGGATCGTGTTGTGTGAAAGTGGTTGCAAGTAGTCAATAATGCTATTGTAAGCTACTATAGAAATGTTATTAACTGAGAAAACAAATGCGTCGAAAATATCAATCGTTATCGCTTGAATGCACGCGTAGTACAACACGTTCTACGCGACGCGGCGAGCTTTCTAGAATCGTGCAGCGATAGTTCTGCAGATCTACGACGTCGCCCTTTGCAGGAATTCTTCCTGCTACCGAATTGATGAGCCCACCTAGTGTCTCGTAGTCATCGCTCTCAGGCAACGGATATGGGAGCGTCTCGTTTGCCTCGTCTATGCGCATTGCGGCAGGCAATTCAAACTGATTGCGTGTTTTGCGAACGACTTGCGGACGGTCGTCATCGTATTCGTCCTGAATACTTCCGACCAGCTCTTCGATAACGTTCTCAAGCGTGATAAGTCCGGCAGTTCCACCAAACTCATCCAGCACAATTGCCAAAAGCACCTTGCGGTGCTGCATTTCGCGAAGAAGTTTCTTGAGTTTTACGTCCTCTGAAACGAAGTACGCCGGACGTAAAATGTCCTGAAGAATAATCAGGTCTTTGTGATGCATCAGCGTCAGCAAGTCTTTCGCATACACAATGCCCACGATGTCGTCTACAGTCTGGTTAAACACGGGAAGGCGCGAGTATCCTTCTTCCATCACTCGGTCTAGCAGTTCGTCCATTGTGTGCGACACATCGAGTCCGACAATATTCGACCGCGGAATCATGATCTGTCCAGCCGTCGTCTCCGTAAACTCAAACACGTTCTCAATCAGCTCTCGTTCGCTCAACTCAAGGGCGCCTTTATCCGAGCTCTCCTTAATCAGGTATCGTATCTCTTCGGGCGAGTGCACTTCATGTTCTGGAGCAGGCTCTACACCCATCATGCGCAGAATAGCATTGGCCATGTTATTCAGCGCCATAATAATTGGCTTGAACACAATGTAGAAGCCGCGCATGGGCAATGCAACGGCAAGTGTAACGGCTTCAGGACGACGGATGGCAAACGACTTGGGCGCCATTTCGCCGAGCACGATATGCAACACCGTAATGGTTGCAAACGCGATCCAGAAGCTAACCTTATGTAGTATATCGGGAGCGAGAGAAATGCCAACGAGGCTTATGAGGTCCGAAATAATCACCGAAACCACACTCTCACCAATCCAGCCGAGTCCGAGCGACGCGAGCGTAATTCCCAACTGCGACGCCGACAGATATGCATCGAGGTGGTCGAGTAAGTGTTTCGCAACGCCTGCAAACATGTTGCCTTGGCGTGCCTTCAGTTCAATCTGCGAAGCGCGCACTTTTACAATAGCAAACTCAGCGGCAACGAAGAAGCCGTTCAGGAACACAAAAAACAATGTCAGCGAAATATTACCGAGCATAGGCGCAAGTTAACGCAGCACAACAAACGACAGTATGGTTAAGGCACCTTCTTCTTAGCAGAACGATTGTTCCACCTTCATCTAAGCACGTCGAACGATCTAGAGACAATGCGTCTATCGAGATGATGTGAAAAGTACAGCGTAATAAAACTCTCGATTTCTGCACGCAAAGCCTCGGTAGCCACAATGCGATGTTCAAGACGAAGTCCGTGCGCATGTATCATCGCATACGCCCCGCCCGACATCCGAATGCCAGGGGCGTTGCCGTTGCGTGGAATTCCGTCCTCCGGACTCACACTCACGGGTGCACCCTCGACACTTGCTTCGGCATAGGGGAGTCCGAAGCCCATAAGTTCCGCCAGCATCAGCCGCACACCCACAGCCTCGCCATACGCACCATCGGCGCCTTTCGCGGCTTCGAGAGCCGCGAGCCCCTTACTCAGCATTTCAAAAACATTTGCGTCGGGCTGGTTATCGGCCTGCGTGCGCATCACACACTCGGTTACCAGCATCGCCGCGCTCATGTGCTCGTACGACGTCAGCAACCTATGCCGGCGCACCAGCTGCTCGGCCGCCGACACCACATGCAGCTCTCGATTCTTGTTGTGATACACCGTTATCCGCGAATGGGAAAGGGGCTCCAGCGCGCTGCCCAAGGGGCTCGTCGGCTTCCTCACACCCTTGGCCACCACAGAGATCTTTCCGAGCAACTCGGCATACACCACCACGATTCGGCTAGTGTCGCCAAACCGCCTCGAATGCAGCACAATTGCATCTGTCGTCACAATCATTGGGGAAAATACCGCCTTAGTCGTATTTTCGTGGCTCATTCCGCAGTAGCTCAGCTGGTTAGAGCATCTGACTGTTAATCAGAGGGTCCGGGGTTCAAATCCCTGCTGCGGAGCACAAATGCCCTACACGTCTATGATGTGTGGGGTTTTTTCGTTTTGGGTCAGATTCCCTGCAGCCTCTGCCACATGTCGGGATACTTCTGAACGAGACGAATAAGTAAGGTTGCTTGAGCGTTTGGACTCGCACGGCCCTGCTCCCAATTCTCAACGGTTCGAATGTTCGTACGCAGATACGATGCAAAAACAGCCCTCGAAATGTTAAGGCGTTCGCGTAGTGAGATAAGCTCAGAGGGACCCACTACGGGAACAGTTTTTGCATCGATAACATGTGTACGTAACGTGAGCTTTCCTTCGTGCTCTCCTGCGAGTGCGTCGAAGCCTTCCTTAAGTTCTTTGAATAGATTTCGTTTCATTGTCGTTTCTCCATTTCTTGTGTTAGTAATAGTTTGAGTAGAGTACGTTCTCGGGACGTAAGATCTTCCATTTCGCCTTTAGAGTAAACTGTAAATAGCCAAACCTGTTTACCCTTTTCCCACCTGTGATAGATGATGCGAAGGCCACCACGTTTACCCTTGCCTCGTTGGTTGTCTGCAAACCTTAGTTTTCGCAACCCTCCGGTTTCTTGAATTACGACACCGGCTTCTGGCTTTACCAGCAACAGTTGTTGTAGAACACGAAACTCGTTGTCGGACAAGTACATCTGTCGATGCTTTGCGAAAGCCGGAAGTTCAATGAAGACCGCTTTCACGTGCAAATATACGCAGTATGCGTATAGATAAAAATGTGATTTCTCATGACCCTCAAATAATACTATGTGGTTGTTGACCCCCGGCATTTGTGGCACGTATATTCGTTGATGTTTACTGTGACTCTTACGTAGCTCGTAGCCCTTGACCCCTTCCTAGCCCCTTACCCGATACAGCAATGCAGTTATTAAAGACGTTAAAAGTAGTTGTGGTTGTTGCAGTTTTTTCTCTGCTAATGCCTGCAGTGTTCGTGGCGCAGACGCTGACGATGTTCGAGATGGACTCTACCGCGTTTCCGCAGATGAGTGCGAAGTTCTATGCGTTTGATGCGGATGGAAGGCAGCTGCAGAGGAGCGTGGGCGAGCTGACGTTGAAGGAGAATGGAACGGTACGGACAATCTCGAAGGTGACCTGTCCACCCGCGTCGAATCCTCGGCCGGTATCGCTTGTGCTGACGATGGATGTGTCGGGGTCGATGGCCGAAGGGGATGGCAGCACAACGAACATCGACATTGCACGTGCTGGTGCACGCAAAGCAATTAACAAGATGCCACTTGCGGTTAGTGAGTGCGCTATAACTGCATTTGATGACAAGAATTATTTTCTGCAGGACTTCACGTCGAACAGGAGCTTGCTGCTTGCTGCGGTGAATGCGCTGACGCCGGGTGGTGGGACAGATTACGATAAGGGACTTCTTAATCCTCCTGCCGGTGCATTGCAGGTGAGTAAGGATGGAAGGTTTCGGAAGGTGGTTGTGTTTCTGACAGACGGAATGCCCATTCGACAGGAAGATGGTCTAGCGATAATTACAGAAGCTCAAAAGCAAGCGTGCATTGTGTACGTGGTAACACTCGGCATTGCGTGTCCCGCTTCGCTAAAGAGTGTTACTAGCATCACCGGTGGCAAGTGGTTTGAGAACATCACAACCGTTGCAGAAGCCGAAGCCGTGTACATGCAAATACTGGGCGAAATTCAGAGCGGACCGCCCTGTACGATAAGCTGGCAGAGCGTGAACTGTCCTGAAGAAGAACGTCTTGTTGAATTCTCGGATGCGTCGTCGACCGACTCAACATCGTACGCTGTGTCTAGTGCACGAACTGCTAAACTGCTGTACGCTCCGTATGAAGTTTTCTTTCGTCCGAATCTTGGTTCGCCACCATTCGACACGGTCATAACAGTAACGGCGCAAAACAGTGCAGTGACGGTTACGGACATTACGAGTAGTAATCCGGCGTATACGATTTCGCCGCGGACGTTTTCGTTGGCGGCTGGACAAAAAGTGTCTCTAACCGTTACCTACGTACCTCCGGATAGTGGCTACACATTCACAGAGTTTACGTTTATCTCGAACCTGTGCACCGAACACTACTACGCAAGCGGTGGCTATCCCGGGAAGCCACCTACAATTCAAACCCTAAAACTTCTTACGCCCAATGGTGGTGAATTGCTGGTAGGGGGCTCGCATGCACTTGTTACATGGACCGGTATACCTGCGACAGAAAATTGTAAACTCGAATACAGTCTTGATAGAGGGAATACATGGGTCGTAATCACATCTGCTGCGAGCGGCCTTAGCTACGATTGGCTGATCCCTAATGAAGGGAGCATTAGATGTCTGGTGCGTATATCGCGCGTGCCTCGTGGAACGAGTACTGGGGCGGGAGCACTGTTCTCACTCAAAGGTGGACGTGGTAAGTGGAGCGCGGATGGCCTTCGGGTTGCATCGGTATCAGGATCCAGCATTGTTGTATCAAACCCATACACCGGCCAGATTGTTCATACGATCGTAACTAATTCAAGTTTGTTATCGCATCTTGATTGGAATTCTGACGGAATTCACGTTGCCGTATGTGGATTACCAGATCACGCCTCGATATGGAACACACGCACGGGTGAACTGCTGAATCTTGTGCAACACGATAGACCTGTGTACAGAGTGCGATGGAGTAACGACGGCACTCGGTTGGCAACGGTGTCGCTCGATGGCGCAGGACGCATTTATACATCTGATGGAGTGCTGCAACACTCGCTGCGATCGCACAGACAAGCAACGTATGACGTAACGTGGAATCCGCAAGGGAACAGGGTAGTAACTGTAAGCATGGACGCATCGGGAATAGTGTGGAATGCGAACACGGGTGTATTCCTCAGCCCGTTTCTTGCCGAACACAGCGCATCTGTAAAGGTAGTGGCGTGGAGTCCAGACGGAAAGCTCATTGCTACAGGTTCGGACGATGGCACAGTTGTAATCTGGGATGCAGAAACTCGTGCATTGCTGCATACACTAAACCCCAACGGTGCTGTAAGTGCTGTTCGGTTTAGCCCCGATAGCAAGCGCCTGCTTACCGGCAGCTATAAAACGGCGAGTACGTGGATTGCTTCGACAGGGACAGAAGAATTCGTCATGACCGGACATACGAACTACGTCAGCGGTGTATGCTGGAGTGAGGACGGGCAAAAAATTGGAACCGCAGGTGGAGTCTCGTTTGTTTGGGATGCGAATACAGGAACACAGTTACAACAATTCGGAAGTGCGACTGCTGGAGCTACCGATATCGAATTCAGTCCCGATGGCCAACTGTTAAGCACATCGACTGGGTCATACACGGCTATTTGGAGCATGGTAGTCGAAGCGCCATTGCTAGTTGATACATCCGACGCCACGTTCTCAATAGTGCGTCCATCTCCTAGAGTATTCGACATCGACATGAAGAGCGTACTTGTAAACACAGTTAAAGATTCTGTGATTACGGGGTTCGTAATGAATGCCGGACAAGTCCCATTTACCGTGGACTCAGTTAAGATTGAGGGTACGAGTGCTTCGATGTTTAGTGTGGTATCGGGTGCCGGACCCTATGTCATTAACGGAAGTTCGAACCACGCTCTCGAACTACGCTTTGCACCCCTATCTCCTGGCGCAAGAACAGCGTCCCTAACTGTGCACACGTCAGCGGGTAGCTTTACTGTTTCGCTGAAAGGTGTTGGAATACAGCCCGTGCTCGAGATCGTGGGCCAGGACGTAGACTTTGGCAAGGTTGCGGTTGGTTCGTCGAAAACCCTCACGCAGGTTGCTACGATAAAGAACACAGGTACGGCTCCGATTGCAATTACTGGTGTTAGAATTGGTGGTCCGAACACAACAGATTTCACTGCAACAATTACTGGACAACCATTTACACTCGAAGTTGGCGGAATAGTCAAGCTGACGGATATGCAGTTTAATGCAAGGGCGGATGGACGCACCAGCAGTCGGCTGCTGTTCGATTATAATGGAGTCGGATCGCCTGCAACAATTGCAATGCATGGTGAGGGTGTTGCAGATGGTCCCCAAGAAAACGCTAAAGTAGAATTGCTTGTTAGCTCTGCAGTTGCACAGCGAGGTCAGTTAGTAACCATTATTATTGTGTTGCTAACCGATAGCAATCTCGTGAACTCTGGTGCAACAAGTTTTACCGGAAAGTTCAGATTCGAAGATTCACTGCTTCTACCGCAGAGTCCGACCCCTGCCGGAATAGTAGTTGGCAGAGAACGTATTATCGACTTCTCATTTCCAGTTGTTCCCGATGTCGACCGTGTGCTTACAACGCTACATTTTCGCGCAACAGTCGCCACAGACACGGTAACAGTATTGTCGCTTGAGAATGTAGAAGCAGTTGGTGGTACTGTGAATATCACAACACATACCGGACTCTACACGTTGCTGCCTGGCGATACGGTGCCACCCGACACTGTACCTCAAGAATTCGGTAGGGTACTGTTAGCAGTAGGTTCAGACACAGGTAAGACTGGCGACATCGTGAGCATCCCTATTACGCTCATTTCAGACAGCAACCTTATAGACACACGTGCAACAAGCTTTACGGGACGGCTTCGATACAACGCCACAATGCTTCGTCCGCTTAGCCCCCTCGTCCCGGGCCCCTTTACAGGCATCGATGCAGTCGTCGATGTCAGCATGCCCGCAATACCCAATGCGAATGGTGTGCTAACGACATTGCAGTTCAGAATTGCGCTAGGCAACGACAGCGTATGTGTTCTTGCGCTCGAAAACATGCAAGCGGTAGGGGGCAACGTTGCTTTTATGACAGAGGATGGTCTATTTACACTCGACGAAATATGTCGCGAAGGCGGAGCCAGACTATTGAACCCTAACGGACTAATCGACTTAACAAGTGTGAGTCCGAACCCGATACTAAACGGGTTTACAGACGTCACCATAGAACTCTCAGAGACCGGACACACCACGCTTTCGTTGAGCGATCTTCAGGGACGCGCAGTGAAGACATTCCTCGATGGCAACCTCGGCATTGGCCGACGCACCTATGCTCTCGACGTCAGCGCCCTTGCGGCAGGTGCATATTTGTTGTGCCTGCGCACGCCTACCGAAGTCGTTACCATTCGCCTAGAAGTAGCGCCTTGAGTCGCGCAGCGCTCGTATGCGCCCTCATCCTTTGTGTTGTATGTACTGCCTTTGCGCAGGACACTATTCGAGCACGTTATGGTCTGTTCGGTCACGCCGCAGTTGCAATACACAACGCCGACTTCTCTCGCATGCCTGGGACGCAAAGCTGCTGCGCGGGCTTCACAAGCGGCTCTGGTATTGGTTTGGCAGGGGGCGCGCTCGCAGAGTTCCCGCTCGCGCAGGCTGTAAGTGTTGGTGCGCGTCTCGCAGTACTTACACAACCGTTTAACATGATTTCGACAGAGCCAACACTTGTTCTTGTTGCAGGTGAAGAGCAGAACGGCGCGTTTGAACATCGCCTAACTGGGTCGATGATGACCCTTGGCATCGAGCCCCTTATCGGTGTACGTGTGTTTAACTCGTTCTATGTGCATGCCGGCGGACGTATTGCGTTTGTATTGAGCAGCAGCTATGAGCAAAGCGACGTGCTTACTCTGCCAGAGCGAACAGGTACGTTCGTGAACACCGATGGCAGCGACTCGCGCAAACGGACGCGCAACGAATTCGCGGGAACGATACCCGAGACTGGGTTGCAGATATCGCCAATGATTGGCATCAGTTACGAATTGCCATTAAACGCAGAAGGAACGTTGTTGCTAGTGCCCGAAGCGTTTTATCATATGGGTGTAATGAATGTCTACTCGGACTCGACATGGAAGGCGAGTTCGTTGCGTGCGGGGATTGCATTCAAGTGGTCTCCAGTATCACGCAAACAATCGCAACTCGATGAGCCTGCCACGCAGCCCGAACCACCAATTGCAGATGCGACACCGCCTAAAGAGACAGTTCCACCCGTTATACCGCCAGTTATTCCGCCAGTAATTCCGCCACTCGTCGTATCACTTGGTGTGTCGAGTTTCGACAAAGGCGGCAGCGAAGAACAGACAGTGAAGTTTTCAGTCGAAGACTATGCATCGACATTAATGACACCGTTACTGCCGTATATCTTCTTCGACGAAAACTCAGATAGAATACCTGAGCGATACAATCTCTTGAAGCCCGATGCAACCCCCTCGTTCTCTGCAGACCGCGCGAACGATGCAGACAAACTCAAGACGTATCATCAACTGCTGAACGTTATCGGAAGTCGAATGCGCCAAGTAACCGGAACTTCGATTACAGTAACTGGGCACAGTCAAGACGGTAATGAAGAAAAGGCTGACGTAGACCTGTCTACGCGTCGTGCAGAATCGGTAAAGCGTTACCTCGTCGAGTCGTGGGGAATATCTCCCGATAGAATTAGCACACAAGGCAGATTGCTCCCAGCGAAATCTGCTTCGTCGCAAGCAAACGACGGTGCTGCCGAAAACAGGCGTGTAGAAATCTATGGTAACGATGCACGGCTAATGGCGCCCATCACAACACGCGACACGCTACATACGCCCAACCCACCGACAATCAGATTTCGTCCGACAGCAAACCGTCCCACCGACATCGCCTCGTGGAAACTAACTGTTAAACATAGCAACAATGTATTAAGGATATTTGAAGGGACTGGTGTTATACCAGAATTCATCGACTGGAACCTCGATTCCGAAAAGTCTTCTCTCCCGCGTACCGAAGCACAAACCGCCGCAACCTTCACTGCAACAGATAACAATGGTAGCAATGCTTCTGTCGATGCAACAATTGCAGTCGAACAGGTCACGATAAAGCGGAAGAAAGCCGAAGGCAGAGGCGATAAAGCAATAGACCACTTCAGTCTCATTGTCTTCGATGTGCGTTCAGCCGAGATTACAGCAGAACACAATGATGCGCTTGCAATCATCCGCAGTCACATACAGCCAACATCGACGATTACTATAACTGGCTACACAGACAGGCTAGGCGACGCCCGCTTTAACCAACAGCTCGCAACCGCTCGCGCAGAAGCAGTTGCAGCAGCACTGAGGGTTAAGAACGCCACCGTAAAAGGCATCGGCCAAGCCGATCTGTACGACAACTCGCTACCAGAAGGACGTCTCTATACTCGGACCGTGACGGTTGTAATAGAAACGCCAGTGAAAGAGTAGGCTTTTCCTCCATACGCACTTATCTTGTCCATCAAGATTCTGGAGACACATTATGGCTAAAGAGAAATTCTCGTTAGGCGGATTGTGGAAGGTGCTGAAGGGGGCTTTTACGGGCTTCTCTGAAGACAAGGTGCTGACGCTAGCGGCGGCGCTTGCATACTACACGGTGTTCTCGATGGCCCCTCTGCTTATTGTCATAATTGCACTGTGCAGTTTAGTGTTTGATAGAGCTGCCGTCGAGGGAAGCATTTACTTGCAGCTCGAAGGGTTCATGGGACATAACACGGCACTCGGGCTGCAGGACATCATTAAAAACGCTGCACTCAGTGGCGATAGTGTGATGGCAACGATTATTGGAGGTGTAGTGTTGTTCGTAGGCGCAACAGGGGTGTTTGCAGAAATACAGGAAGCAGTGAATACGATATGGGGAATTCAGTCAAAGCCGCGTAAAGGATGGTTGAAATTTATACAAAATCGTTTACTATCGTTCTCAGTCATTGTAACTCTTGGTTTTCTATTACTTGTGTCTCTTGCAGCATCGGCTGCTGTCGATGCGTTACATAAGAGTATGGTAGACATGTATCCTGGTGTGGCATTATCGATACTCTATACATTGAATCAGCTTGTAATGGCATTAGTGGCCCTGGGCATATTTGCAGTAATCTTTAAAGTGTTACCGGATGCTCTTATACAATGGAAGGACGTCGTCGTTGGTGCTATTGGCACAGCAATACTTTTCATGCTCGGTAAGTATGCAATTGGCTACTACATAAGCGCGAGCAGTGTAGGCAGTACGTTCGGAGCTGCGGGGTCGTTGGTGGTGTTGCTTGTATGGACCTACTACACATCGGTGATTCTGTATTTCGGAGCCGAATTCACTGCATCGTATGCCATTAGATTCGGTGCAGACATCCATCCAAACGATTACGCCGTTTCTCTTAAAACCGTGGAAGTCGAGGCTGGACGTGAAACACTAAAGGACGAGAAGGTGAAGACAGTGTTAGAAATTGGGCAAGACCCCTCGTAGGCCCCTTGCCGGTATAGACTTACAGATGAGATCCGTTTTAAGCGGAACTTAAAATCGTATAGTCTGTCTCTTGGCCGTGGGCGCGCAACGCGCACGGCAATTTTTGGTCACCACCAAAAAACTCAAATAACTTAGGAGTCTACTTATGGCACGTTTATTACGGTCAGCTCGAGCTATGTCCTGCATCGTCGTAGCCTTCATTGCGCTTACGTCGGTTGCATCAAGTGCTGTCTATACAGCTATCGCATCGGGAAATTTGGAGTGCTGCAACGACATGGGGTGTAGCAGCACCAGCATTTAACAACACCCTCGACCAGATTATTATTCCAGCAGGAATAACCGTCACGATGGACAACAACGCGTCTATTAATGGTGCGCCTGCGTCGTTGACAGTGAATGGTACGCTTACTTCGAATGCAGCATCAACACTGACAATTGGTCAGGGATCTGTAACGGGTAATGGCGCTATAAACGTCGGCACACTCGCCCTGAACGCTGCTTCTATGCTCGCATTCACAGGCACGGTTACTGCTGAATATGTGAATAGCGCTTCTACAGGTATCCAAGGTGCAGCAACATTTGTTGTTTCTAAGGCGCTTAACCTCACAGGGGGCACGTTTACTCTTGCAAACGGCGGTTCGCTTAGCGTAGCCAATGGTTCGACGATTACGTTCTCCGGTGGAATGATGGCGTTAAACGGCGGTACGCTCTCGCTAATCAATCAGTACAGCGTTCGTTAGGTGGCTTGACTTCGGGCTTAACCTTTGCACAAACAGGACAGACCCTTCGCAACCTTACCGTTGCCGTTGGAGCTGCGAACGCTGTACGCCTTGCATCCGACCTAGTCGTAGAAGGTACGACTACTCTTACGAGTGGTACACTTGACATCAGCAATGTAGATCTTACAATCGGTGGCGCACTTACAGGCGCTGGTCAAATTGCTACAAATGCAACGTCGGGTCTTACGATCAACACAATCGGTGGCTTGTCGACTCCACTCCAGTTTACTGGTGGCACAATCGGCGATCTAACAACGAACATCGGTCAAGCAGGTTCGATCACACTTGGTAGCGACCTCATAGTTGCTAACATGCTCGACTTAAATAGCGGCACACTAATTCTGAACGGCAACGACCTTACAATCGTCGGCGGTTTAGCATCTGAAGGTGTCGGCACAATTTCGTCTACAGCAACATCTAGCATCAACATTCTTAGTGGTGCTGTTACTGCCGGACGTCTAGCGTTCGACGCCGCAGCAAATACTGTTAACGATCTTACAATTGCAGTTGGCAGCGGCAACGTTGTGAATCTAACTTCAGCTGCAAACATTGTTGGTGACCTTACACTTACAAGCGGTCGTTTGGACATTGCTAACAACATTCTTGCAATTGCTTCAACAGGCACAATCGTCGGTGGCAACGCAACATCATTCATTCAAACCGGAGTTGCTGGTGCCGTATCGATGGTTGTTAATGCTGGCGCATCGGCTGCAACGGTATTTCCAGTTGGAACTGCAACAGGCTTCTTCCCAGCGAACATCTCGCTTCAACCAGGTTCAGGTAGTGGTACAGTAAACGTTGGTGCAATTACAGGTGTATTTGCTCAAGGAACGACTGGCTCTCTAATCTCCGATACTGAAGCTTCGGTTAACAACACCTGGAATATCAGCTCAAACATTGCATCGAACCTTCGCATGAATATGGAACTGGCATGGCAGGCAGCTGCAGAAGTAAACGGCTTTAACAGAACACAAGCATACATCTCGCACTACACAAATAGCGCATGGGATGCTAACGCAACAGGTGCAGCCTCTGTACGTGCAGATGGCATGTACAGCCTTCAACGCTCTGATGTTCAAAGCCTGAGTCCGTTCGCAATCTTCGACGGCACAACGTCAGACGTTGCTTCAGAAGTCGCCAGCAACTACAATGTGTATCCATCACCAGCTACAGATGTAGTTGTCATCGAAAGCCTTGTTAACGCTTCGGCTCCGACGACAATCGACATCGTAGATGCTCAGGGTCGTATCGTAGCTAGCTCGGTTATGATGCCAGGTGGAAGCCACATCATCTCGGTAAATGCGCTAAGCACTGGCGTGTACTTCATCAAGCTGCACAACGCAAGTTCTGTGACAACAAAGAGCTTCATCAAAATCTAAATAACTGACAGGCTAGAATGTACCTCTAGTCTTTGTGGGTTAAGAACTGAGGCACTTCCGGCAACGGAGGTGCCTTTTTTTAATACCACAATTCACCATGCCTTATATTACCAAGTCATAACACTAGGAGTCTACAAATGAAACATCTATTACACGCAATCCGCGCTGTATCGTGCCTCGTCGTGGCTTGTATTGCTCTAACGTCGATTGCATCAAGTGCAGTGTTCACCGCCGTTGCGTCGGGCAATTGGAGTGCTGGTGCGACATGGGGCGGAGTAGCACCCAACTTCAACAACACGGTCGATCAGATTGTTATTCCTGCTGGAATAAACGTTACGATGGATAATAACGCTGTGGTGAACGGACCGCTAGCCTCGATACAAGTAACTGGCGGGCTGATCTCTAACGCTGTGACGACACTGACTATCAATCAGGGCGCACTGAAAGGTGCTGGCGCCTTAAATATCGGCACCCTAGTGCTGAATGCGGCAGGTGTTTTAGCCTTCACGGGTACGATCAACGCCGAATACCTCAACTCTACATCAGCTGGCCTTCAAGCAGTTGCAAAATTTGTGGTAAGCAAGGGGCTTAACCTCACAGGGGGCGTATTCACGTTGGCTAGCGGTGCTACCCTAAGCGTTGCAACCGGTTCGACAATTACGATGTCGGGTGGACAGATCGTGCTGAGCGGTGGCACGCTTACACTTACAAATCAGTACAATGTTCAGTATCTAAATGTAGCAACAACAACTGGTCTAGAACTTGGTGGCGCCGGACTACGCAATGTTACCATCGATATCCCTGCCGGCGCCGAGATATCACTCGGATCGAATCTGACGACAGCTGGTGTGCTTACTCTAACAAGCGGAACATTAAAACTCAACGGTAAAGACTTGACTATTAATGGCCCACTAACCGCTGCTGCAGGTACTGCAATCAGCTCAACGGAGGCGTCTGATATTTCAATTAAATCCGCTACGGGTACAACTGGTGTCCTAAACTTCAGCGGTACAGATAACGGCGTAAAAACTCTGACGATAAATGTTGGCGCAAACAATACTGCGTCAATCACAGGAACTGTCTACGTTGCAAACACACTTCAACTTACAACCGGCACATTGCGTATTAACGGTGCCAACCTTACTATTAGCGGTGATGTAACGGGTGCAGGTATGTTTAGTGGAGATGCTACTACTAATCTTACAGTGAATACCAGCGGCGGGATTTTCAATCTCCTTCGGTTTGCAGCGGGTGGACAAATCGTAAACAATTTGACGATTGATGTTGGCTTGCTTTATTCAATTCGTCTCGGTTCAAACCTTACAGTAGCCGGCACGACATACTTTGCATCTGGAAGCATTGGAATTGCTGATTTCAAGCTCACGCTCAACGGAGCGGTAACGGGTGCAGGTTCGATTGCTGGTAATGCCAATGCCGGGCTTACGATAAATTCACCCGATGGAATTGTCGCGCCAATGTCGATTGCAGGCGGTCCAATTGGCACACTAACGATAAATACGAGTGCCGACAAGACTGTTACTCTTGCCTCGGACCTCGCAGTATCTCAGATCCTGAATCTTCAGAGCGGGACACTCATTCTGAACGGAAATAATCTCACAGTGACAGGCGATGTTCAGTCTACAGTCAACGGCTTCATTCGGTCGACGTCTATATCGAACATAAGCCTCACATCAGCAGCAGGTACAACAGGCGCGCTTAATTTCAGTGGATCGACGAATGGGGTGCGCAACCTGATTGTTAACGTTGGGGCTACGAAATCTGCAGCCATTAGTGGTTCGCTAAACATTACGAATGCTCTGGACCTCGCTTCTGGTACGTTACGCTTTACGATGGGTACGCTCACTCTCGACGGCACATTGCTTGGTTCAGGTTTTCTTAGCAGTGATGCAACGTCGAATCTTGTCGTTAATTCTGCTGGTGGAATTGTCTCGGGACTAAAGTTTGCAGCGAACGGACAAACACTAAATAACATTACTGTCAACGTACCCGCAGGCAACGTTGTAAAACTAGCCTCTGATCTAACCATAGCTGGTACCGCAACGTTTGCAAGCGGTAGTCTCGATATCACAGGTATCAAGCTTACCCTTGGCGGTGCACTTATCGGTAGTAATGTTCAGATTAATTCGAATGGCGTATCTGCCCTTATCATCAACACGCCTGGTGGTCTTATACTACCGATCGCATTCACGAGCGGAATTGTTGGCGACCTGACCATTAACGTCGGTGCTACAAATACTGTTGCGCTTGGAAGTGATGTTATTGTTAAGAAGACCCTTTCACTAACTGCCGGGACGTTAGTTCTCAACGGAAACGACCTAACCCTCGATGGAAATGTCATTAGTAGTGTATCGGGCGTAGTTCGTTCAACGGCTGCGTCGAATATCAGCTTCACTGGTTCAACGAACACAACAGGATTCTTGGCATTAGAACCCACGGGCAATGTTGTTGGCAAACTGACGGTAAGCAAGGGTGTCGGCAACACGGCGCGCATAGCAGGTGCTTGGGACATTAGTAGCCAGGTAGATTTAGTGAGCGGCATACTGAGTTTCGATAACGCTTCGGTCGTTGTCAGAGGTTACATATCTGGCGCGGGTATGCTCAGTGGTAATGATGCGTCAGACCTTACTATAACTTCGTTAACAGGTCCTGCATCGGTAATTCGCTTTGCGACCGCCGGTCAAGTGCTTCATGATCTTACAATCAACGTAAGCACAACCAACAGCGTTGTTCTTGCATCGGATCTCGTCGTCAAAGGCATAACCAACCTCATATCTGGGGCGTTTGACATCAGCGATGTACATCTGTCGTTGAATGGTGCGCTCGAAGGTGGAACCCAACCTGGAGCCGGACTAAGGGTGAACGGTAACTCCGCTTTAACAATCAACACGATTGGAGGAATCGCGGCACCACTACCATTGATAGGCACAACTATTGGCAGCTTTAACGTGAACGTTGGTAGCGGCGGCTCTGTATCACTTGGTGATGACTTGGTGGTTGCAAAGAAACTAGATCTTGAAAGCGGTTCACTAGTTTTAAGTGACAACGACCTAACTATCGGCGGTACGATAGACGCGACAGGTACAGGTATGATCGCTTCAACTAACACTTCGAATCTTTTGTTTACATCTGCGACGTCAACGACCGGCACTCTCCTGTTTGATGCGCTTCAGAACAGGGTCAATAACCTTACTGTGGCAGCGGCTAATTCTGCGTCGATGTCAGTTGGTACAGACATCGTTGTTGAGGGCACATTGACGCTTACGAGCGGACGTGTGAACATTGGCGATAACACGTTGTCTATTGGTACAGACGGCTCTATCGTCGGTGGTACGTTAACATCATTCATCGAAACAGGCGGAACGGGTGCTGTGTCGATGATGCTCGATGCAGGCGCACCTGCACCTTCAATTTTTCCTGTTGGTTCTGCTGTAGGGGGCTTTTTTCCTGCCAGCATTTCACTTCAGTCTGGTTCTGCAAGCGGTGTAGTAAACGTAGGTTCAATGGCGGGTGTATATGCGCAAGGCACTACAGGCGCACTTATTTCAGAATCCGAACCAGCAGTAAACAACACATGGAATATCACATCTGACATCACATCAAACCTGCACATGAACCTCGAGCTCACCTGGCGGACAGCTTCAGAAGTAAATGGCTTTAACCGAACAGCAGCATACATCTCACACTACACAAACAGTGCTTGGGATGCAAATGCAGTAGCATCTGCTACGCTACGTGCAGATGGCATGTACAGCATTCAACGCACCGACATACAATCGCTGAGTCCGTTCGCAATCTTCGATGGCACAACATCTGATGTGGCTTCTGAGCAAGAACTTGCATTCAATGTCTACCCATCTCCAGCAACCGATGTAATCGTCATCGAGAATCTTGCAGGCAGTAATGTGCAATCGACAATCGACATCATCGACGTACAGGGACGCATTGTTGCAAACACCGTAACCACGAGTGATCAACGCACACGCATTTCGCTGAGCGCACTCAACTGCGGTGTCTACTACATCAAACTTCAATGCGGAAGCACGTACGTAACGAAGAGCTTTGTGAAGCTGTAAACTCAAACGTATCGTGAAGTTGCAACTATTCGCTCGCGGATGGTAACAGTTTGGCCCAACGCAGGTTGTATAGGCCTATGAAACTCCGCACGAACCTCGTTATGCCATTGTCATGCCTTCTCCTCGCATTGACAGTGCTGGTGAGTGCCACACAAGCACGTACCTATACCGCTGTTCAGTCGGGCAAATGGAGCAATCCTGCCACCTGGGGCGGGGAAGTGCCTACAGGCGACGGGGGTCAACAGATTTTAATTCCAGTAGGCATTGATGTTCTGCGCGACTCCCGTGTACACCTTGATTCGCCTGACGATACTCTCACAGTCAACGGCAAGTTGTCTGGATACTATATCGATGAGATATACATATACGACGGAGTACTCAGCGGGACGGGCGAGATTACGAGCTCTGGTCTTAATTGGTATTTCGGAGGAATATTCTCGTTTTCTGGCAAAATCGACGTATTCAAATTCAGGTGCAGCGCCAATCCCGCAGACAATAATGGCTGTCAGTTGGCAGCCCAGCTTACAGTGAGGCAAGAGTTGTCCATTAGTAGTAGCATCCTTTTGCTAAATGCCGGCAGCAGCATCACTTTAACACATACGCCTATCATCGTACTGAAAAGCGGAGGTCGATTCGCAACCAATGGTGGTACGATAGACCTGTCTAAACCGTATCGTTTGCAGTATAGTAATCAGGCCTTCCATGGAATAGAGGTGCTAGGTGCTGGACTCATAAGTGTCAAACTCGACTATGCGACTTTAACACTCGAATCAGATCTAAAGACTTCTTTGGTGCTGTCGTATGGGTCGATAAAGCTGAACGGACACGACCTCACATTGACAGGCTTTTCAGAGTCAGGATACGACAACTATATATACTCGAACATTGCATCTAGTATCACAGTTAATTGTCCAGCGAATCTGACCTTTTCGTCGACTGCCAATGCCGTTCGCAACTTTACTGTTAATCCTGGAATGGACAAAACAGTGTCGGTTAACAACAATTTCACTGTTGTCGATACACTGAGTCTTGTTTCTGGTATTTATAAACTTGGCAAGTATAGCTATATAGTAAACGGAGCCCTCGTTGGCACTGGTGCGTTTAGCGGTGACACCAACGCAAACCTTGTTATTAATTGCAAGGACGGCGCGCCAGACGGTTTGCGCTTCGCGCCAGACGGTGGCTTCTTGGGCAGTCTAATCCTAAACCCCAATCCAGGTATCGATACACGCCTCGTCTCCGATCTCGCCGTTACAACATTAACTGAGCTCAACTCCGGCAATCTTCTAGCGCATAATGTAAGTCTCTCGTTAAGGGGCTCGCTGAAAGGGGCTGGCAAAATCGTCGTCAACGACAGCACATCACTCACTATGGGTACGCGCGATGTATATCCACGCGTGTTGCCAATCATCGGAACTGCAATCGGCGGCTTAACCCTAGATCTTCATAACGACAGCGCAATTGCTTTGGACGACGACTTGAGAATAATGCTCAATCTCGCGTTGTTGAGCGGCTCGTTATGGCTAGACGGACACGATCTCATTGTTAGCGGTGAGAACACTTCCGATTCTGGACGCATTCACTCGACGTCACTTTCCAACATTACAATCAACGGTATTGGGTCTAGCGCAGGAGCCTTGTCATTTCATCCAGACGGACATGATATCGGCACCTTCACAATCGATGTTGGTGATACAGGCGAGGTGTTTATTTCAGATAGAATCAATATCACTAGTGCGCTGTATTTGAGTAGTGGTGTGCTGCTATGTAAAGGAACAACAATCCTTTCGCTCAATCATGTTTACGTAGCGACCGGCTCCTTACAGGGCTATGGGTCGACTACGCTAATCGTGAACTCTCCAATTGGTGCAGACCTGGTTCTCAAGGACATAGAGTTTCTAGGAACGCTAATCGTCAATGTTCCGCGATATTATAGCGTGAACGCGTCGAAAAGGCTGTCAGTCCAAGATCTAAACTTGGTGAGCGGTAGCCTCGATATCAGTGATGCACAATTTACAATCACGGGTGCACTAACAGGCAGTGGGTGGCTAGCGACCAATGAGAACACCGAACTGACAATTGAAACGAAGGCTGGACTAAATCTCCCGCTGCCTTTACACGGAACGAGAATTCGAATTCTTCGCATTGATATTGATAGTGCTAGCTCCGTTTTGCTAGGAACAAACATCTCTGTTCTCAAGGCGCTCGAATTGCAGCGCGGAAGTTTAGTCCTCAACGGCTTCGATCTCATTACGCACGCAAACATCCAGTACGGTGGTAGCGGCGTTGTCTCTTCGACGGATAAGTCTAATATTATCATTACGGGAGCTGGAGGCTGGACCAGAACCCTACGTATGCACTCAGTCATGAATACAATAAATAATCTAACAATCGCTATTGGCAATACATATACCGTCAACGTCAATACGAATGTGAAGATCAGTGGTATGCTAAGGCTGTTAGGTGGAATGATCGCTTTGACCGATACGATGACGATTGGTCGTAATGGCTCTATTGTACAGAGTGCTGATAGCTCGTATATACGACCGTACCTTGGAGCACTGGCCATGTATGTAGAACCCGGTGTGCCAAAGAAGTATCCAGTGGGTCACTTGTATACTTCCCTTCCAACTACACTAACACTTCACGAAGGAGCAGAAGCCCGATATGGATATGTAACGGTATTAAGCGACTTTCTGTACTATTCGGGCGGAACGTATGCTTTTAGAGGTACTGATCGTACACACAAACTAAAAACAACGCCTACAGTGCATTCAACTTGGGACATCGGCTTCGACACCAGATCAACTCTGATGTATGATCTTGACCTTGAGTGGTCCGTTGGTGAAGAGGTGAATGGCTTTGATCGCACGCAAGCATACATCGGACGATACACGGGAAAATCATACGATGTCGGTCCTATTACCGCGGCAACAAAAGTCGGCGACAGTACCTACAGCCTAGAACGTACTGGCATCGATTCTGGCGGGCGTTTCACGATACTAGATCTCAAGACTGTTGCAGTATTCGATTACAACATCAACGATTACAACATTAACGATGACAACCTTGAAAATAACGTCAGGCTCTATCCTTCGCCGGTAGAAGACGTGCTTCATGTAGACCACGTTGGCACCGGCGCCCCTTACCTCATCGAAGTCATTGATACACACGGACGCATTGTGCTGAGCACCACTGCAACTGGCACCACAACGGGTCTTTCTGTGAGCAACCTCGCAAGCGGCGTCTACTACGTGAGACTACACAACGCGCACTCGACAACATCGAAGCGCTTTGTAAAACTGTAGGCGTAGATATCGGTGATGCTGTAGTTTTGGATATGCCACGCAAGTCCATTACGACTCCCAAGCCAGCCGCACCACGTAAGGCAGGCCACGTTTATAAATACAAGGCAGAAATCGATTCGTACAATAGTGGAATCGTGCATCACTTTGTGGCAATACCTGTAAGGGCTGCTAAAATGCTGAAGGCGGCGAAAATTAAGAGACTGATTGTGACGCTGAACGGACGCGACTATAGACGCGCCGTGCAGGGACGCAAGGATGGAACACGACATGTGTTCATAAGCCTGCCCATGCTCCGCGAGCTAGGTGTGCAGTGGGGTGAGACAGTAAACGTAGTTATAAAGCCCGACCCAAACCCCAATCACGTAGATATCTGCGAAGAATTTCAAGCTGTGCTCGATACGGACGAAGACGCACAACGTGCTTGGAACGCTATAACAGTAGGTGCGCAGCGTTCATACGCTCACTACATTAACGATGGCAAGAGAGAGGACACTCGTATTACCCGCGGGCTCTTCATGATCAAGAAAATCATTACCGAGCAATCGAAGAAGTCCATCTAATCCTATTGAGCACGTGCGCTGATTTGTACTACCTAATCCTATTAAGCACGTGCGCTGATTTGCACCACTGGCGCCATACTAACAACGGTGTCAGCCCGCATTGTAAATGCCCGCAATTCTTCGATAACTCTCGCAACTTCTTCTTCGGATGATATGGCTGCTTGTACAACAGCATGCCGTATGCGCTCGAGTGTGATAAGCGACACTTCTTTATTGGGTCCACTTCCGAATGCTTGCGAGTGCATCTCGTGATGGATGTTCTGAAGTCCTAACTCTTCGAACAATGTAGGTAGCATAATTCCTAGGCCCGGGTCAGCACCATGCTGCTGGGCGGCTTCGCGATACCAGCGTACGTACGTGTCGAATGCCTCGCTTTGTGGAAATGCGAAGTGTCCGGGAAACCAGACGTCTTCGACTGCAAGGGTTCCACCCGGACGCAACAGCGTTTTCAGGTGCTGTATAGCTGCTCGCGCATCGGTCGTATGTGACAAAAAGAATCGGGCATAAATGAGATCGAAAGGCTGTGCCGAATGAAACGTCGTTGCATCGGCTACAGAGAATTCAATTATAGCTATTGCATTACCGGCTCCGGTATTCGCGACATCATCACCGGCTTCTGAGCTCGCGACATCATTGCCGTCTTCCGAATTCGCAGATTCAAGGGCTGTCGATTCTTCGCGTGCAATGGCAATAACCGCAGCGTCCATATCGATACCGACTACTGCGCCTGACGTACCACATCTGCGCGCAAGCATGCGAGTAACATCGCCACCACCACATCCCACATCGAGACAACGCATACCGGGAGTTATGTTCAATCGGTCGAGAAACGATTCGGTTAGGGGCCTCATCGCCGCCGACAACACACGTAGGCGCTCACGTCCAGCGGTGCCCCCTTCTATAACGTATGATTCCTGCGAACTACCCATTATTATCAAATTACCAAACACTCTGGCACCCCTCACTTATTGCTCTGGCACCCCTCACTTATTGCTCTGGCACCCCTCTCATTCTAATGAGAGGGGTAGGGGGTGAGTTCCCAATGCTTGGCAACAAAAAAGAAGCCCGCATGTGGCGTGATAAAGCCGAACATGCGGGCGAATTAATTAGCGAGGAAGACGATAAAGGCTTTT
>JAWXBR010000024.1:0-13430 GCA_034440235.1 bacterium | reverse complement strand
TTACCCATCTTGGCGGGAATCCAAGATTCCTGGTAATCCCCGCGTTCTTGGCGGTGGCCGATGGGCGGACAGAACAAGGTCGGACCGTCTTTTTGTGTGACGGTGAGTAGGGTAATCTCGCTTTCGAATGGAATAAACTCTTCGACAATAACTTCTTTTATATCTCCGCGAGAGCCTTCCATGGCATACGTCCACGCCTGCTGCACGTCGGCTGCAGTGCGGACGGTGCTCTGACCTTTGCCGCTCGAGGACATGAGGGGTTTGACGACGCAAGGGATGCCGATGTCGCGAACAGCTTCTACGAATTGTTCTTCTGTTGTTGCATAGCAGTAGCGTGCGGTGCGCAATCCGAGTTCGTTTGATGCGAGGTCGCGGATGGCCTTGCGGTTCATGGTCATGTTTGCCGCACGTGCACTAGGTACAACGTGGATGCCATGTGATTCGTAGTCGAACAGACGTTCGGTGCGGATGGCTTCGACTTCCGGGACGATGATGTCTGGACGTGTATCGCTTACGACTGCGTCGAGCTCCGCGCCGTTGAGCATGTTGAGTATGCGCCTCTCGTCGGCCATCTGCATCGCCGGTGCATTGTCGTAGCTGTCACACGCAACGACATGATGTCCGTAGCGCTTAACCGCAATGGTGAATTCCTTGCCCAGCTCGCCCGATCCAAGTAGAAGAATTTTCATGCTGCAAATGTATTTGAAACGTGCTGGATGTCATTCGAAAAGTACGGTTCTCTGAGCGTTGTTCTTGTCATGGCGTCTTATTGTTATAGTGTGCCGTTTGCGTCGATGTCGACGGTGATGCGAACTGCTGATGTGGCGTGACTTTTATCGTAGGCGTCGATGGCATTGCGAAGGAGCGAACGACATAGTGCGCCCGATGGGTCGGTGTCTTTGAAGTTGCGGATGACGATAACGCGACGAAAGCGGTTGCGGAGGCGGGCGATGGGTGGGTGGACTGGGGGGTGACGCATCATGTATTCGGTGTGCGTGGGGATGAGAGCGGCAAGGACGTTTGATCTGTCGTCGACGAGGGTTTCGTCGAAGCCACTTATTTCGATGACGATGAAGCGTGCGAACGGAGGGTAGCGTGTTTCGTTGCGGAGCGCGAGTTCGGCGTCGATGAAGGTTCGCGTGTCACCAGAGATGGCGGCTTGGATGGCGGGGTGGTCTGGACTCGATGTTTGGATGAGCACTTCGCCTGGATGTGACGCTGTGCGACCTGCACGTCCTGCTACTTGAATGAGCAATTGTGTTGTGCGCTCCGATGCGCGGAAGTCGCTTTGATGCAGTGAATGGTCCGCGTTCACAACACCGACTAACGTTACGCGTGGAATGTCGAGTCCCTTGGCAATCATTTGCGTGCCCACGAGCACGTCGATGTCGCCTGTTGCAAACTGCTCTAATAGTTTACGATGTGCGTTGCGGCGAGAGGTGGTGTCGGCGTCCATGCGGGCTACAGACCCTTCGCGAAGCGGACCCTTAGCAGATAACAATGCGATGAGTTCTTCTTCGACGCGCTGCGTGCCGAGTCCAGACTCGCGCATGTCGGTACCCCCACACACATGACAGATGGTGCGCGCGGGCTCGGCGAATCCGCAGTAGTGGCAGCGCAGGGCGAACGATTGTTTGTGATAGGTGAGCGAGACGTCGCAGTTCGGACACATGGGTACGTCGCCGCAATCTTCGCACAGAAGATTCACGGAGTATCCGCGCCGATTGAGGAAGACAAGCGTGCCTTCTTTTTTTGCAATGCGCTCTTGAATGCTTTTGAGCATTTCCTCTGAGAACGCCTGGTGCATGGTGCGCTCTTTGCGAGCTTCGCGAAGGTCAATGGTGCGCACGGTTGGCATGACTGCATTGTCCGCACGATGTGTGAGGCGCAGGTGGTTGTAGCGTCCGATGCGGACGTTGTGTACCGACTCAAGCGAAGGCGTCGCACTTCCGAGGACGATCGTACACTTTTCAATCGATGCTCGAAGCACAGCCGCATCACGTCCGTGATACCTCGGCGCCGGATCGTCCTGCTTATACGAAGGCTCATGTTCTTCGTCGACAACGATAATGCCTACATCTTGCAGCGGCGCAAACACCGCCGAACGTGCACCAAGCACAACACGAGCTTCGCCATCGCGAATGCGCTTCCATGTGCGTGCACGTTCGCCCACGCCAAGCCGACTGTGAATTATTGCAACGTCGTCGCCAAACATGCGCTTGAATCTGTCACCCAGTTGTGGCGTTAACGCAATCTCGGGCACAAGCACCAGGGCACGTTTGTTCTGCTTGAGAACAGCGGCAATAGCACGTTGATAAACAAGAGTCTTACCGCTGCCCGTAACACCTTCGAGAAGGAAAACCGATGATGTTAACGTAGTCGTGTTAGAGCCAACAGAGGTTGTGTCTGCCCCCCGTGCAGTTGCATTCTCTACAATCGCATCTACTGCGTTTTGCTGCTCTTGGGTAAGGGGCAACTCCGCTTCATTCCGTGGCGCCAGCATCGATGTTGTGTACGCATCATCATTGATGTCGACCTCGACATCTTCATACGTGATGTGTCCCTTTGTAACGAGCCCCTCGAGCGCGCTAGCGCTCGCCCCTTCCTCGGTGAGTAACGTCGACTTTGGAATTGCACCTTCATTGCGAATGTGTGCGAGGTAGAGGATGCCCAGGATGAGCGATTGTTTGGGTGCGCGTTTGTCGAGCAGGTCGAGTGTTTCGCGCAAGCGGTCGTCGAGCTGCACGAGTTCGGGTGCGATGGTGTACACACGGTGTCTGCGTGTGCGTGCTTCGCGTTCGACAGAGTTGCGGATTTCTATCCAACCGTCGGTTTGAAGTGCGAGGAGTTGGTCGCCAACAATTGTTGAGCGAAGTTTTTTCTGCAGATACGCAACTGAGATATCACCAACGTGATCGCGCAGTGCGCTTAACAGTGCAGCACGTTTTGGTGCCCGTTGTGCAATGGTGTCGATGTCGGCGTCGCTGACAATGCGCAAGAGACGAATGCGCACTACGCTCGACGGGGAGAGTCCGGACGGCAGCGCCGCATTCAGCACCTCGCCCCACGAACACATGTAGTAATCGGCAATGCGTTTTGTGAGTGTTAGAACGTTTGGTGGAAAAGATGGTGCGTCGTCGAGCACTTCGAGTATCAAACGAGCATCATCACGTCCGGGCACATCCACCTCGACCACCGTACCTGTTACCGTGCGACGTCCCAAGGGCACAAGCACCCTACGCCCGCGCGTGACATGCACGTCCTCGGGTAGGGCATACGTGAAGGCATCGGCTTTGGGGACGGGAAGAGCTACGTTGACGAACACAGGCATACCATAAAGATAGGGCCTCACAAGGGCGTAGTTGTAAAACAGCGCTGAACATCTATTACCAACTAGCCGTCATCTTCGTACGAAAACCGCATTTTTGTGTGACATGAAGTCCGACAATAATTCAAGCAGCGGTTCGACCCCTGCACCTATGCAAAAACCACCGCAAAAAACACCCTGGTACCGCGCCCTTATGGCTGCTGGCCTCATGACTTTGGCAGCGCACCCGCTAGTAATGTATGGTTCAGCTCCATCTACGTCGATAGTGGCAGAGGATGACATTACGTCGTCTCGTCAGAATGCCATTACACGTGCCGTTAAGGTGTGTTCACCGGCAATTGTGGGAATAAGCATTACGGAAACACGCACCCAGCTCTATCGCGACCCGATGGAAGACATGATGATGGGGGATCCGTTTTTTCGGAGGTATTTCGGAGATCGTGGTCGCACGTATAAAAGACAGTACGAAGTACGCGGACTTGGCTCTGGGTTTCTTGTTAGTAACGATGGTTATATTATAACAAATGACCATGTGGCCGGCAATGCATCGAAGATTGTGGTAACGATGACGAGTGGCGAGAAATATGATGCCACGATTGTTGGTACAGACCCCGTAACCGATGTTGCACTGCTGAAAATTTCTGGCAAGAATTTTCCGCACCTGAAGCTTGCAAATAGCGATAACGTCGAAGTGGGCGAGTGGGCCATTGCATTTGGAAATCCGTTCGGACTGTTCGATATCAATGCAAAACCGACGGTAACAGTTGGTGTGGTGAGTAATACTGGAGTCGATTTTACACAACCGGATGAGGCAGGTGCGGACCGGGTCTACAGAGGCATGATTCAGACCGATGCTGCAATCTCGTCGGGTAACAGTGGAGGTCCGTTGGTAAACGCCAGCGGAGAAGCCATCGGCATGAACACCGTTATTTATTCTACATCACAGAGTTCGCGCGGATCGGGTTCGATTGGCATTGGCTTTTCGATTCCGATTAATCGTGTGAAGCGCATCATGGACCGATTGAAAAAAGATGGAAGCATCGATCGTGATTTCTGGACGGGAATGGAGTTGCAGGAGATAGATGAGGCGATGAGCAGGATGTACGGACTTAAAGCAAACGAGGGCGTGATTATTTCGCAGATCATGCGAAACAGTCCGGCCGAAGACGCCAAGCTCGAGCCCGGCGACGTAATTGTTGCCATCGACGGTGTGCGCATTCATCGCACCGAAGACGTGAAAGTCGCTATACTTGACGGTGAGACCGATTCAGCGCTGCGCATTACCGTAAAGCGCGGGGACTCTGAGGAAACCATGACGTTAAAACTTCGAGCGCGTCCGAGACGCGGCGCAACACGTAATTGAGCAGCATACTTATGAGCAGCATACTTGTGAGCAGCATACTTGTGAGCAGCATACTTGTGAGCAGCATACTTGTGAGCTGTAATTGAGTAGCATTCTTCGTGCGCAGGACTTGCGTAAGGTGTACAACCGACGTGTGGTTGTAAAGGATTGCAGCATAAGTGTGCAGCAAGGCGAGGTTGTTGGATTATTGGGTCCGAACGGCGCCGGGAAAACCACGACGTTTTATATGATTACCGGCATGGTGAAGCCCGAACGCGGGCGCGTGTATCTTGATGACGAAGACATCACTGCTGCTGCTATGTATAAAAGGGCGCGAAAGGGGCTTTCGTATCTGCCTCAAGAGCCTTCGATCTTTCGACGACTTTCTGTCGAAAAGAACATCACCGCCATTCTTCAGCTACAGTCGATGTCCGGCGCACAACGCAAGGAACGCCTAGAAGTCTTGCTCGAAGAATTCGGCATCACCCACATTCGCAAGAGCAAGGGCTACATGCTCTCGGGCGGCGAACGTCGAAGGTGCGAGATAGCAAGGGCGTTGGCAACCGACCCGAAATTTGTTCTTCTCGACGAGCCTTTTGCAGGTATCGATCCGCTTGCTGTCGAAGACATCATGCAGATTGTCATACAGTTGAAACAAAAGGGGATTGGTGTTCTTATTACTGACCACAATGTTCACGAAACGCTGTCGATAACAGATCGAGCATACATTCTTATCGACGGACAAATCTTCGTGGGCGGCACAGCACAACAAATAGCAGACAATGAAGAGGTTAGAAAACGTTACCTCGGCGAAACATTTACGCTCGAGCGTTACGGACACGACAAGTAGGAACAAGACACCAACAGGATATCACCATGAATATGTCATTACTTCTTTCGATGGCGTTGACGTTCGTCATTTTGTCTTCGAGCAATGCTCAGACAATCATGGGCCTTACATCAGACAACAAACTTGTTGGAGTTGATGCAAGCGCACCATCGCAAGTTGTGCGGGGTCCGTTCGCCATCACCGGCCTCCCCGCAGGCGTCACCATCATCGGCATGGACGTACGTCCGAGCACCAGCGAACTCTATGCCCTTGGCTACCACGCTGCAAGCGGCATGGCACGCCTCTACAAACTCGACGCACTAACCGGAGCTGCAACACCCATCGGCACTGCCGATGTTGCACTTGCGCTTGGTGATGGCGAAGCATCAATCGACTTCAACCCAGTCGTCGATCGCATTCGGGTGGTGGGGGTGAATGGCAAGAACTACAGGCTGAATCCAATTACCGGTGCGATAGCGGTCACGGACACCGATGTTGCATACGCTGTCGGTGATGTAAACGTAGGTACGTCACCTGTTATCGGCGCCGTTGCCTATACAAATAGCTACGTCGCAACAGAGACCACGGCGCTTTACGTGTACGATCAAAATCTAAATGTACTTGCGTTGCAGAACCCGCCCAATGCAGGGATGCTCAACACAATCGGCAGCACGAACGTCGTGTTCGAGGCATCGCAAGGGCGTGCGGACATGGACATCTACTTCGACCCAGTTTCGCGTTCCAACATGGCCTTCCTTGCAACACACGACACAAGTCAGGCAAGCGATGCACTCTACCTCGTGGACCTCACCACAGGTGCAACAACGTTCCTCGGATCGCTGCCATTCGAAATAAGTGACATTGCAATCCTGATCGAGCAGCCCCCTGTTGAGCCCCTTACCGGCGTTTTAATATACTTGCTTACGAAAACGTCAAATAGGTTACTAACGATTGACAGCGACAATCCGACAGTCATCCGCTCCACTACCATTATTAATGGTGTGAAGCCCGGATACAGCGTCGTCGGACTCGATGTACGTCCGAGCGACCTGAAACTCTACGCCCTCGCATACAACCGCGCTAACAACGCATACCAGCTTTACACCATTGCACCTGCAACAGGAGTCGCAACGCCAATCGGCGACACAACACAAACCATGATGCTCGGAACAGGCGATGTTGCATTCGACTTTAACCCAACGGTCGATCGCATACGTGTAATAAGTGCACAAACACGCAACAACTATCGCGTCAATCCAAACGACGGTGCACTCGTTGCAACCGACGGCATGGTTGCGTATTCGCCAGACGACCCCAATGCGTTAGTCGTACCTCAGATTGGTTCTGCGGCATACATGAACAACTTCAAGGGTGCAACGCTTACAACATTGTTCGCAGTCGACGATTCTGTAGGCTCGATTGTAACAATTAATCCGCCAAACACCGGTACGATCTTTACAATAGCGGGCAACGTATACGTGCCGACGCAAGGTGACAAATCGTCGGACATGGACTTCTACTACGACTCAACTCAAAACGAAAACGTCGGCTTCATGACGTTGAACGCATCGCCATCGCTGAACGACGACCTCTATCGTCTCGGAGAAACAGGCACTGCAGAACGTGTTGGCCCAATTGGCTTCGGCACGCAGATCATCGACATCGCCGTGCAGCTCACCTATGCTGGCGACACAACTACGTCGTCGGTCGACGAATTCGCAACCCAATCACCACTGCACATCTCACCAAATCCTGTCCGTGAAGGGGCTACCATTGGCTTCACTCCAGGCGTAGGCCTTGCTGTCGCAAGGGTCACCGACATGACCGGACGCGAAGTGTACAGCACAACGGTCGATGCATCGTTAGGCAAGGTCTTCATCGAGATGTCGAGCACGCCTGAAGGTGTGTACGTCGTACACGTACAGTTTGAGAACAGCTCGATTTCTCAGATTGTCGTAAAACAATAGGAAAGCTCAGAAGGATGAGCAAACTCATGAGCAAAAAGAAGTTGTAGGTAGACCAACGCGACGATCTAGTTAGTGCATTAAAAGCGCGTTTCGAAAAAAACATGAAGCGCCATAAAGGCATCGATTGGGCTAAAGTTCAAGCAAGGCTTGTGGCGAATCCAGATAAACTTTGGTCGCTCAATGAAATGGAAAAAACGGGTGGCGAACCCGATGTTGTAGGTCATGATAAGAAGTCCGGCGCATACATTTTTTATGACTGTTCAGCCGAAAGTCCCAAAGGACGCAGAAGTAGTTGTTACGACGGCGAAGCGCTCAAATCGAGGAAAGAAAACAAACCAGAAAGCTCCGCTCTTGAAATGGCATCGGCCATGGGCATCGAGATCTTAGCAGAAGAACAATATCGAGAGTTACAGAACCTTGGTGAGTTCGATACAAAAACATCGAGTTGGATAGAAACACCTTCTAACATCAGAAAACTCGGCGGCGCCATCTTTGCTGATCGGCGTTACAACACCGTCTTCGTGTATCACAATGGCGCGGAATCGTATTACGCGGGCAGGGCGTTTCGAGGTTCGTTGAAGGTGTAATACCCGCTCGGGACTCGAACAGTTAGTGTGACGCCTTGTAATAGGGCGATGCCAGGAGCAGAGTCCGAAATACACTGACCTTCTTACTGACGTAAATCACAGTTAGATTGTCCGGTTCACGCTCGGTGGCATGGATAATCACAGCGTTTCCCTGGCGGGTCTGCTAATGGGTTCATGGGTCGACATCGACACCACCTTTGCTAAAAAGTTTTACAACGTCTATTCTTCACTGCTGACTGACAATGCGCGTGGGGTGCCAACCCGACTTGAAGCCATAACGTTAATGTCCGGCGCAGTAGGCGTACATCCGAAGTCCGATTCCATCACTACAGTATTCATAGCGACGCTGGCAGGCATTGGACTGGATACCTCCGAGCCAGCAGTACTGCGTGAAGCTGCGATCATGACACGAGTCGACCTATTGGTGAGGAACGATCTCTACCTTGATGCACAACTTTGGCTGGATTCTGCTAGAATTGGCTTGTTCACCGGCTACGATTCACTCCATGTGAATTACTCCAGTTTGTGGCTTGAAGCAAAGGGTGATACGACGTTGACGCTAGCTGAACAGCGAGACACCGTCAACGCGATCATCGCTATGGGAGTCGAACACGCAAAGCGTCCAGGATCGCTCTGGAAGCAACCAATCCCTCGTACTGCTGCTGCAACGCAACCCTTTGCAATCACCGTGTACCCAAATCCTTCGAACGATGTCTTTACCCTTCGGTATGAGGGTGCCCCTACGCCCATCCTGACCGTACGTATGCTCGATCTGCTCGGTAATGAGCAACTGCATCTCAGCCGGGTAGCGGTACGCTATGGTGACGAGGTCGTCGTTGCGAACGCGGGTTTACAGAACGGATCGTACCTTGTGGAAGTCAGCAACGGTTTCTACACTTATACCACGATAATCTCCATTCTCCGCTAGTTATGCTCAATCGACGATGTTATCTCCTCCTCTTGTTCACCCTCGCCGCCCATGCGGCGGGGGTAGCGGCAGGTGATTCACTGTTGCATGTGCAAGGTGCACGGGGCTGGGTACCGTGCAACGATGGATCACTAATCGGAGGCTTCGTCAACTGTTCAAACTATTCTCAGCAGATGATGTACGGCGTTTGTGCCGACCCTGTCGTCACCCGCTCCTGGGATGGTGGCAAGACGTGGACGCTGGAGCACGTCGACGCACCGAATTATTCGATCTCCGGCATTGTGCGATTACAGGGAGGTGTACTCCTGACGAGCTTCAACGGAGTACGCGATGGCTTTATTATCAGTGACGACGGTGGAAGAGTGTGGAGGCCGTTAGTGGACTCGCTGCTCTCGGAACAGCCACCGTTCGTCTTGTCCCATAAGTTATACCGCGACTATCGAGGTATGGTGTACTGGATAGGCTCAGGTGCCCTGTTTTCGAGTCTGGACAACGGCAAAACATTCTTGTACCTTAAAGGAGCTAGGGCAGAGAGCGGAGTGTACGTGCTGCCTCCGCATGGCTGGATTGTGGCGCACTCGGTAGCTTCGGGTGATCATTCCGCGCCCGTCCAGATGAGTTATGATCATGGGAGGTCGTTCACGACGATTGCAGAGCAGAAACAGGAACACATTAAATTTTGGGAGTATGACAACATCAACGTCATTCGCGATACTCTTACGATCGACGAGACTATCAATGATCCCTTTCTTCCTGGACCGTCTATTAGACGTACCCTTTACTGGCAGCAAGACTCAAAATCGTGGCGCGAGGGGAGATATTTAGGAGACTGCTCGTTAAAAGATGGTGTGATGGATAGCAGTGATTGCTGGTATGGATGGCACGGTACTGGTGTTGGCATCAACTGTATCGGCGACACTACTTGCACGCGTCTCGTAGTATTATTGCAGCCCGATTCCTTGCCTCCGGCAGATACCTCCGTTTTTTATGAATACGTTCCAATGCAAGGTATTTATTACGACCTCGATGGCGCGGTGCACCCACATGGCTCTTTGATCAGCCTCCCGATTAACAAGCCACGTCCTATATCGCGCATCGATCGATTGTACACGTGTTCGGGCGTCGAGTATGTCGTTGGTGGACACAGACTCGATAGCGTGATACTGGATCATTCACGATCGAACAATGCACAATTGACTTACACAATAACCCCGAACAGGCGATTGAGTACCGTTGTGATCAATGCGATCGATTCAATGAAGCCAATGTACTTTTCCATGCTTGTGGGCGACGGCATCGTTGGAGCGCAGCGTTTTACGGATTCTGTTCTACCGATTCTCTCGCGGCCTGTCATACGCGAGCGTGTAGAAGGTGCCACGACTTCCCTGGAAGCAGGGTGGTCGGATGGTCCCTTCATGTGGTTGCGTGACGGTCAACCAGTACCCCTAAGAAGCGTTGGTGTCAACGGCACAACCAGTGTACAGGCTCCGACGCCAGGCACCTACAAGGTCTTGGGCAAAACACCGTTCGGGTGTGATGTGTTCTCAAATGAGATTGTAATAACGACCACGGCTGTAGTAGAAAATTTTATTAAGGTCGATGACTACGTGGTGTACGCGGACGGAGATGGCTCCTTGCATGTACGTTGGTCAGTAGGTCGTTCTAGCCCGGAATCGATACGGTTATTTGATATATTGGGACGTCAGGTAGAGTTCGATCTTAACATTAGCGATCATGAAGCTGTTCTTACTCCTCATCAGTCATCCGCTATCGTATACGTGGCGATGACAACCAATCAGCATACTTCATTCATCGGCATTTGGCATTCGAGATAGATCCTTGCAACTGTGAATTTCAGTCTGCTATCGACACTGCAAAACTGGTCTAACCCACAATTGCTCGTAGCGGAACTAGCCCATGTCAGTATTGTAAAATACTGACTATCCAGTGTGTCTATAATAGTAAGGCCAGTTCAATCAAAGGTGAGCGGGGTTTGTCTTGAACGCGGTATTACGCGGCACCTTCTGTCGCGGATGAGATATATGCGTCAACACTCACACGCGTCACCATCGACCTCCCTCTCACTTTAATCTGCTCGAGTGCGTTGTCGCGAATGAGGCGATAGACAGTCGTGCGTGATACGTTGAGGACGGACCTTACGTCTTCTAACGAAATCAATGGGGAAGTATCCGATGCCGGTATAGCGGAAACACGCTCATGCGTAGTTGGAGCAGTGTGCGTAGATGGCGTGTCAGCGTCTGCATGCTCTGGCTGTTCACTCCACCCGCCCAATGCTGTAACGCGTGGGTCCAATGCAAACGATAAGGCCGACCAATACTGGTCAAGCTGGACCTCGATCGATTCATGCATAATGGCTTCGACCGCCGTCACGCCGCCCGTTGCTAACAAGGAGGTCATAACGTCAGCTATTTCAATGTCAAGCAATCGGCCTCGCAAGTATGCGGCGTCTCGCTTATTCTCGATTGAAAATTCTTCGATGCCTTCGAGTGCTTTGGTCACCATCTCGATAGCTAACATTCGAGCTTTAGCGTCTTTCTCAGATGGAAGTAGTCGTTCCGTCTGTAATGCCTCAAATGCAGTCTCACCCTCGGCGTATGTGGAATGGGTAAAAAGCTTTTCGAACACTGGTGCGAAAGCACGACTCGCCACTGCGGCGAATCCTTCGTCGTCACCTAGGATATTGATGCCTGCTAGAAGTGTCGTCATATCAAAGCCTACGTCGTCGTTGCCAAGACGACGATTGATGTTGCGCACGATACGTGATGTGCCCGTGAAACCGTGACGTCGGAATCGTTCGCGCATGGCGTCAATTCCGAGTTCGACGTTGCTTCGTGAGAGATCTGCAGAAAATGTGTGCAGAGTTTCAACCAACGCTATTTCTGCGAGCCCTTGGAGGCGCTCACATTCGCGTTCGAGAAATTCGCGACGTTTTTTGCGCCGATGCCCCTCGCAATCATTTCTGATTCGCGTGCAAGGAGGTCTTGAGCGTGTGTCCATGCGAGCGGACTTAGCAAGTACAGCTCTGTTGATTGGTTCATAGTTGGTCCCATGCACGGACAATTATTTCACGTACGCCTTCTTCGTCAAATTTGGCGTAGTGCTGCTGTAGTACTCCTTGTGCGGCATGGCCCGTGACTGCGCCAATGACGGCTTCGGGTACGCCGAAGCGTAGCGACGTGGTTACAAAGGTCCGACGAGCAACATGCGTTGTTACGAGTTCGTCGCGCCGGAATACTTCTTCGACACGCTTGCTGCTGATGAACTGCGAGATGGTGATGGGTTGGCCCATGTCAGCTAGTGCCGCGACTTCCTTGATGTATTTGTTTTGTTTGACGTCCGATGGAAATTCGAACAGACGAGATGGATATCGTTCGAGTAACGCTGCAAGGGGACGCGTGATATGCACAATGCATCGAGTGTCCGTCTTCTGCGTGACGTAACGAATGAGTCCCGCACCCTCGTCAAAGTGCCTGGCTTCGAGCCAACAGAGGTCACCATAACGCATACCCGTGTAGCACTGCAAGAGAAATAGGTCGCGCGTACGCGCAAGTCGTGGGTTACTCGTGAGGTCGAGATCGCGCATGCGCCGCAGCTCCTCTACCGTAAGCGCTATCGTATCACCCGTGCGTTTGTCGCGGTAGAATGTCTCGTACATCATCGAGGTGTGATACTCTTTCTGACGCGCCCACTTCATAAATGTCTTTAGGTTCTTTATGAAGTTGCCAGCAGAAGCATCGGTGAGCTTGCAATGCATAGCAAGCCATCCGACATAGCTCTGGTAGAAGGCTTCATCGATGGTGTCGTAGGACAACGCACGATTCGCAAAAGCTGACCACTCCGTTAACGAGTTTAGTGTGCGCTTGTACAACTGTAGTGAGCTCTCGCTAGGACGTTGTACAGTTATCATTCCCGATTTCGAACGAACGGCGTAGGTATCAATGAATGTCTTGAAGTCGTGTAGGAAACCACTCGTACCGTCAGCCAGCTTCTTCTGAGAGGGCGGTGTGAGGAAGGCGGTGATCTGCTCCTTGAAGACGGCGACGTCGTTTGCTGTCAAAGCCCGCTTCTTGTCACCGAACTCCATCATGCCATGAAGAGACCTGACGAACTCCTCGATGGACTGAAGTCGACGGCGGTCCGCGTTGACCGTAGGGGAGCTGGACTTAGGCTCTTGCTTGGCGGAATTCCAGTGCTTTGGCGCAAAAGCAACTCCGGTTCCGAACCGCATTCTCTGGCCGCGAAAGGCGATGTTCAGCATCACTGTGCTGCGTTCGGCGGCGGGTTTGTCGAGATAGAACGAGATGCGCATACAAAAACCGTCAGTAGTGTCAATCAGTTGGCCTCGAAGAATACGAGGGACTGACGATTCTACTGACGGTTTACTTATACAACTTGAAACAACCTGACACAGCAACAAAGGGCTGGATG
>JAWXBR010000023.1:0-66356 GCA_034440235.1 bacterium | reverse complement strand
TCAGTAGAGCAACAGAACCTATCGTCTTCAGTAGAGCAACAGAACCTATCGTCTTCAGTAGAGCAACAGAACCTATCGTCTTCAGTAGAGCAACAGAACTCATCGTCTTCAGTAGAGCAACAGAACTCATCGTCTTCATTAGAGCAACAGAACCCAACGTCGCTGGATATCATAACAACTTTAAATATCCGCCCAGAAGGCAATTTCTTCGACGAAGCATCGGGCGAGCGCACGGGCATGAACATCCTACATGTGAAGCCTTCGCAATTACGCGCAGTGATGAATGATAAGGGGTGGAAGGGGCTTCGGCCTCAGCTTCTAGCCAGACGTTCGATGCGTGTTAGACCATTGGTTGACGACAAGGTGCTCATGGACTGGAACGGTCTGATGATTGGCGCACTTGCACGTGCTTCGCGCGCGCTAGGCGGTGACGAGATACTGCTTTCGATGGCCGAAAATGCGTATGCATCGATCGTTCGTACATGTTTTGGCGAAGCAACACATAATGAATCGAACAAATCAGTAGGCGACGGGGATTCGGACGCAGTACCTGAGGCCCGTGTTGACGGGGCGTCGACGTGGTGGCATCGCTATCGCAATGGCAGTCGCGCAGTGGCAGCTATGCTTGATGACCATGCGATGTTAGGATGGTCTGCGGCGGAATTGTATCAGAGCACAGGTATCGTGACGTATCTCGACGAAGCGCGGATGCATGCCGATACGATCATTTTGGAGTTCATGGACGCTAGTAGGGGACCGTCGATCGTACGTCGTTCTACGAGTGATATTCCAGTCCGGCAGCGTGATGCTTACGATTCTGCTTATCCATGTGGCAATAGCATGGCTGCACTTCTTTTCACGCAGCTTGGTGCTATTCTACATGCGTCGGTCTACGAAGAAGCTGCACTTATGTGCGTGCGCTCGTACGGACAACAAATCAATCGGGCATCGGTTGCATTCTGTATGCTATTGTGCGCGTGGCATATGCAGATATCTGTGCCAAGTACAATTTCTGTGAATGCATCAGATATGCATGGAAGAACGAAGGAGCGTGTTTCGCTACTCGGCTCACTGCAAAGGAACGTTTTCTTAGCCTACCTGCCAACTGCAGTCTTCGTGTATTCGCAAGCACATTCCGAAGACACTATGATTGTGTGTCGTGGAGTAACATGCTCGGCTCCGCTTGAGCGGGATGCAGACATATGCCGTGCTGTAGAGGGGACTTCAGCATGACCTTCATCTTGTGTTCAATTATCATTACATCAGTTCTTGGGCTGTTTCAGGTCTTTAGTATTGGCGACTTCGGACTCCCACCTATTGAGTTTGCCTTTCTTCTAGTCTTTGGTTACGCACTCCATCATACTGTCTGGCTAGGACGCCCTTTTCGTGTCCCGAGACGTCTCGAAACAATCGCAATGGCTGCTGTTCTTCTCGTGTGTGCAGCGTCATCGATTACGCCTCTGCTGTCCGGCAATAGCCCAATGGTCTCACAAGGTCTCAAGACACTCCTACATCTACTGTACATATGGCTGACAGCTTGGGTACTGATTGCGTTGCCCATTACTTCGCGCCAATGGATGACTGCATTGCGAGTACATTTCGTCGTGTCGTTCATCATCGTCGCGTTTGCAATCTATCAGTTACCAGCTCGCACCTTCGAGTGGCCGCTGGGTTGGATTGAAGTAACAAACCAGTCGTTTAGAAAACTCGACAAGGAAGCTGCAGAGATGGGTCAACTGGCGCTACGGTTTGCCGATTTCTATCGTGCTACATCGGTGTTCTCTGAACCATCGGCGCTGGCTGGATACTCGGCCATGAGCCTCATGATGATGCTTGTTCCGCTTTTCAGGCGTTCACATACGATTATTAAATCGAAGGCATTTCTCTTTCTTTCGATAGGCTGCACTACGATAGCTCTTTTTTTATCGTTCTCTATGTCAGGTTTGGTTCTGGTTGGTGCTACGCTCGTCTTGAGTGTCATTCTCTATCCACGAACCGCGCCCAAGCGGTTGGCGATATTTCTAAGTGTGACCATCATGACGCTTGTGGCATCTGATTACGCCATAGAGAAATATTTTAATATCAGCGTATTAACATTGTTTAGTACAAGGGTTGAAAATCTGGTTTCGGGAAAAGCGACGAGTCAAGGCTCTGACATCATTGGCGAATCGGTAACAATGCGCACCAGCGACTACTGGGTCTCAGGCAAGGTCTTCGAGTCGGCACCAATTCTTGGCGTTGGAAATGGCAATTTTGGTAAGTCCGAATTAGCGAAGCGATACTTCACGAAATACCCTTCAACTTTATATGGAAGCATCCTTGGTGAGATGGGTGTTGTCGGGTTCTCAATCGTCGTTTTCTTTCTATTCCTGCTCTATGCACGTTCGCAGCATGCCGAGCGGCAATGGACGAGACTCCGTCTTCGAGAAGACAGCGATCTTGAGCGACTATTACCATTGATACCATTCCGGATGGTACTGGTCATCGTTGTTGGGACATCTGGCAGCAGCCTTATCTCCGCCATTTTCTGGTTCGACGTCGTGATTGTGTTATCGACCCTCGGCCTCGCGCGACAGGCACTAGGAATAGAGCAAGTACACGAGGTCTTTATCGTACGTAGGGCATGGCGTGATCGATTTCTAGAGAATAAAAAAGTACCGAAGTTTCTTGGTGAATAAAATCAGTGTACAGGAGCGACTTGGTGTCTAAGATTATCGATGGAAATGCAATAGCACTGGACATCCGCAATGAGGTTGCCGAGCAGGTGCTGCTGATGAAGCAGGCGCATGGCGTAACGCCAGGATTAAATCTATTGCTTGTTGGCAACGACCCGGCGTCGGAAGTCTACGTGCGATATAAGTCGAAGGATTGCGAAAAGGTTGGCATTGCATCGACGATTATTCGATTAACAGCAGATGCCACTCAGGCAGAGGTTCTTAGAATAATCCGCGGATGGAATTCAGACGATGCTGTGCATGGCATTCTCGTGCAACTACCACTGCCCAAGCATATCGATGAGCAGACGGTGTTGCAGAATGTTGCTCCAGAGAAGGATGTAGATGGATTCCATCCGATGAATGCCGGACGCCTTCTCATTGGCTTGCCAGGTTTTCTTCCGTGCACACCCGCAGGTGTCCTCGAGCTCTTGAAACGCTCGAACATCGAGACCGCAGGGAAACACGCAGTAATCGTCGGAAGAAGCAACATTGTAGGAAAGCCCCTTGCTTCGCTCCTAGCCCAAAAGCGTCCACAAGGGAATGCAACCGTTACGGTGTGCCACACGCAGACACGCAATCTTCATGAGCATACGCGACGTGCAGAGATCCTCATTGCTGCCATTGGTGTACCGAATGCTATCACGGCCGATCACATTAGTGATGGTACTGTTGTTATCGATGTTGGCATCAATCGCACCGTTGCGGCAGACGGCACATCGAAACTGACTGGCGACGTCGACTTCGATAGTGTAATAAATAAAGTTAGTGCCATTACTCCTGTACCCGGAGGAGTGGGTCCGATGACGCGCGCCATGCTCCTCAAAAACACCATCGCAGCAGCAGAGATCTTCATCGCACGACAGGCTGCATCATCAGCTGCATCATCAGCTGCATCATCAGCTGCATCATCATCTGCATCATCAGCTGCATCATCAGCTGCATCATCAGCATCGACTGAGCAAGGCGCTCACGAATGAAGAAAAACCCGTTACTTGATGTCGTGCACGAGGACGAGTTCATTGTTGTGGTGAACAAGTCGGCTGGACTTCTTGCAATACCCGATCGGTTTGACGCCACGTTGCCAAGTGTACGATCTCTTGTGATGGAACGCTACGAAGCTGCCTTTATAGTGCATCGGCTCGATCGCGATACAACCGGCCTCATGGTTGTTGCGCGAACGGCAGAAGCACACAAGCACCTCAACGATCAGTTTCAGAATCATCGCGTTAACAAACTGTATCATGCCATTGTTGGCGGTGTTGTTGACAAAGATGAAGTGCCAATTGATATTCCGATTACGCAGGACGTTAAACGTAAGGGGCTTATGAAGCCTTCGGCAAGGGGCAAGGAAGCACACACTGTGCTTCGCACTCTAGAGCGTTTTCGCGTTGCTACACTTGTTGAGTGTCGGCTGATTACTGGACGTCAGCATCAAATCCGCGTCCACTGCGCTGCAATCGGTTTTCCACTGCTGGTAGACCCTGACTACGGGAAGAATGCGGACTTCAAACTCTCGGCCATAAAACGCAAGTTTCATCTTGCAAAGGACACCGAGGAACGTCCGATTATGTCACGTCTAACCCTCCATGCTGCCCAACTCGGTTTCGTACACCCTGGCACGCTAGCGCCGGTGTTATACACCGCAGAGTACCCAAAGGACTTCGCTGCAACGCTTCAGGTGCTTCGTAAATATGCTGCCCCTTATGCAAGTGCATTCGATTTCGACTTCTAAAGCACTTATCTTCGCCCACATGATTATCATTCTTTTCGGAGCCCCGGGAGTGGGCAAGGGCACACAAGCAACCATTCTGGCAGAGAAGTTGGGTATTGCTCATCTCTCTACTGGAGACGCCTTCCGCAGTGCTATTAAGAACGGCACGGCTGTTGGAAAACTTGCTAAGGCTTCTGTCGAGGCGGGTAAGCTTGTGCCCGACGATGTTGTGGCACGCATTGTCGAAGAAGCAATGGAATCGGACTCATTCAAAAATGGATGTATTCTCGATGGATTCCCGCGCACTCGAGCACAGGCCGATGCCCTACAGCAAATGCTCGATGCACACCGACAAAAAATTGCCCGGGTTGTGAATATCACCGTTGACGCCGAGAACATTATTGCGCGCCTCCTGCAACGCGGACGGGTAGACGACGACGAGTCGATTGTCCGTCACCGCCTCGAAGTCTACCGTCAGGAAACCGCCCCTCTCCTAGATTATTACGCCGACTCTGAACGCCTTGTCTCTGTAGATGGCATCGGCTCGGTGAACGAAGTCAACGAGCGAATTCTACGGGCAATTGCTTCGTAGACCTGCCAAAGCGGAAGCTCACTGACCAAATTGTCGCCCCTTCGAATACTCAGTAGACGGCATACCGTTTGCTAAATGCAGTTGTCCACTGAGAATTGCACCCACTATCCACCACTGTGGAAAACCGTATGATGGTACTTGATAGACGCTGTACGCTAATCGTCGCAACTCTCTTATTTATGAACGGAATGGCGCTTTCGGCGCAAGTACGTTCTATGGAGCTTGGCCTCGGGTTATCCGGTGGAGTTGCTAAGTATTATGGGGAATACACCGATGATGTGTTCGGTGCAATGGGAGAATTCGGGATTACGTTTAGTCCGGTTAGGCATCTGACGCTTGGACTGAGCACGACGGTTGGACAGGTTATATGGAAGGTGACGCCGGCAACGATTGCGAAATACCCCGATTACTTTGGTGCAAACGCTCGGTTAGGTGGACTCTACCCAGGTACACTTGCTGCGATAGAGGATCGAAGTCAGTCACGCATTTCACTCTACGATTTTACAGTCGCTGCCAATCTCTTACCGGACGAACGGATTGTGCCGTTTGTAGGTGCAGGTGTTGGTGTGATGACTTGGTCTCCAACGAACTACGAAGAACACACAGCTCTACCGAATAATTCGGGCGAGGTATATGGTCGCTTCGATGTGCAGTTTCCGATGTTCGCCGGCTTTCATATATATATGACTGAAGATTTGGCGTTTACTGCAAAGGCATCGTATCGTATAACACTAACACCGTACATCGATGACATCAGCACAGCGGCAGAAGGGAATGATCACCTTGCGACGTTATCGGCTGGACTAACCTATCACTTCACTGGCGATCGCGATCCAGATAATGATGGTCTCGACATAGAACGTGAGAAGGCGTTTGGCACCAACCCTCGTATGGCAGATACAGACCAGGACGGTCTACGCGATGGCGACGAACTCATTCAGTATAAAACAGATCCTCTGCGACAAGACACAGATGTCGATGGATTGTCAGATGGCGAAGAGGTGATGGACCACGGCACGAACCCGCTCATTCCCGACACCGACGGTGATGGTCTGCCGGATGGTGTTGAAGTAATGAACCATCGTACCGATCCGAGAAATGTCGACACAGACAACGATCGTCTCTTTGATGGCGAAGAAGTGCTGCGTCACAAAACCAATCCGCTAAATCGTGACACCGATTTTGATGGCGTGGATGATCCAGACGAGCTGAGCTGTCGCTACCAGACAAATCCGTTAAAGCCTGACACCGATGGTGATGGTATCATCGATTCGATGGACCCAGATCCAGCGTTGAAATGCGAAGGTTGTGGAGGAGGAGGCAACATTGCCCCTTACCAGACCCCTCAACAAGCACCTCCGCCTCCACCTGCACCACCTGCACCACCACCTGCACCGCCGGCTCCAGCACCAGCTCCCGAACCGAAACCAGAACCCGCACCCGAACCACCAGCGATTCCTAAAAAGCGTATGTCATTTTCGAAAGACATCCGCTTCATACTGAACACCGACGAATTTGATATGACGCAGCCTGAGACGCAGAAAAATCTGCAAGAGCTGCTTACATATATGCAGAACTCGTGCGACGATTTGCAGGTGATGCTCGAGGGACATGCATCGTCGGACGGACCGCCACAGCGCAACAAAGAGCTCTCGGATATGCGCGCTCGCAAGGTGAAGGAATGGTTGCTGCAGCAGGGCGTATCGCCCAGCAAGATTCGCGGTACCGTTGGATACGGATCGAGCATGCCACGTGTAAAAGAACCCTCGGCGCGTGACATGAAGCGTATGTCTCGTGAGGAGCAGGAAAGCCTACGCCGTCAGAACCGCCGCATCGAAGTAGCAGTTCTTAAAGACTGTCCGACTGGCTAAGAGTCAATTGTCCGTTCAAAAAACGAACTTGTTAGCACTTCAGTCCGAATACGAACTTGTTAGAACTTCAGACCGAATACGAACTTGTTAGAACTTCAGACCGAAGAACGCAACGGTTGGTGTAATGCGTACTGCTGGTGCAGGCAGATGATAGAGATGCAGCAGCTGCAACCCTTCGCGCAGCCACGTAGGCAGCCCTTTTATTGCTGCAAGATTCCAATCGAGTGATACGTACAACACGTGTGTGCCGCCACCTTGGCCATCGAGGTTTGTAACACTGTGTCCAACAGCCAAGTTCAGCCAAGGCGGATACCACTCCTGCCACGTCGACGGCAAGTATTCAAACACACCAACACTCACCCAATGCGTAGTGCTTGTGTAATCGTCGATGATTGCGCCAAACTCTCCTCGATTGAACGCGTCACTCGGCGAAAAACTAATCTGAAGATCGAGAGGCCGCAATGCGGGAACGAAACGTTGCACTACGGGGAGTGCTGCACCAGTAGTGTTTGCGATGAAGTCGCCCCACGAGAATCCGTAGTCGCGAGAGAACCCGTCGCGCACTTCTATGTATGTCTGGTATGCAACCGACACGCCGGCACCTGCAAAAACCGCAGTAGTTGAATCGAGTCCGCACCACCGAAACGCAGCATCATACACACGTGTTGTTGCAAACGCCATGTACTGATGTCCGAGTTTATCGGCACCTATCGCATACTCCCCATCCTGCTGCCAATTGAAATGAAAGGGCACTTTTTCGCCCTTCCACCACAAATCATTCAAAAAGCCGTGTCCGACAACAAAGGCTGTTAAGGTGCTGCCGCCTACGGCGGCAAGGCGCCACGGACGCACCAATTCGGACGTGCTATCTGCGTTTGGCGAAAGACAGTTAACAGCTCTGGCCTGACTGACTGTATGAAGGGTGATAAGGGCTACAACTAGACCAAGGGTGCGCAACCTTGATGAACGACTATTCATAAAGAATTCATTCCCACGGTCGATTCCCGTAGTAGTTTAGCCTTTCTCGGACGAGCGGAAGGTTCACAAGGACCCATTCACATACCGAGGACAAGCCTATGACAATAACCTTTTCGACTAAAAACCTTTTACGCGTTCTGCTCTTTGTTGCAGTGTTCGTTGGCGTAATGTCTATCGCCCTAATGGTAGACGCTCGAGGAATTCCAACAACACTCTCAACTTCGACAACACCTATTCATGGTGTTACGGTTGACACGATCACAATTACCAACAATGATCAGGCCAGCTTTGAGATGTCGGATGTTCCGGCGGGACTTGCCTCGTGGTATGGTAAAGCATTTCACGGACGTCGGACAGCAAGTGGCCGTGTGTACAACATGCACGACATGACGGCAGCACATAAGTCGCTACCGTTTGGCTCCTTGGTGTTAGTCGAGAACAGCTCAACAGGTAAAACGATCTTGGTAGAGATAACAGACAGGGGTCCGTTCATCCGCCGCCGTGTTATCGACCTTTCGTACGCAGCAGCCCGCGAATTAGGCGTAAGTGTTACCCCTGTTACGTTGTGTGCGCTCACACCAAATGAGATCAGGGCGTTTTACACAGACAACGATTCGACCGTTTTGGTAATCGATGACGAACAGAACATCAGAATTCGCACCTTGAGCGAGCTCACGCTGGTGGGCGAGCTCGACCCTTTCACGACAGCCTTACGTGAGCGTGAAGTAAACGAAGACCTCATCATCCGTCCAACCGAGCGCAGCGTGAACTACCAACGCGCACGCAGACTATCGGATATCGCTAAGAACTGACATCCCGTATCTTCGTGGCCCGGACATCGGAGAGAAACGATTTGATCAGGCCATTACACATCGTAGCATTGTTGACGCTCACTGCACTGTTAACGCAGGGCTTTCAGTGCGCTTCGCCCGAATTAAGTATCGCAAAGAAGGCATACAACCAGAAAGAGTACGCGAAAGCCAAGGCATCTGTTGAGAAAGTTCTGGCGACCGAGCCCAACAATTGTGAAGCGCTGATTCTGATGGGGGACGTGAATGCGGGACTGAACGATACGCGGTCGATGGTCGAAGCGTATCAGGTTGCTATGAAGTGTCCAGCGCTTACAAAAGACCAGCAAAACTATTTATCACGTCAGCTCTACGTAGCGTGGGTAAGCCAATACAATGCAGGCATCAGCAAATACAACGACTATGTTGCAACGCGAAGTGTCACCGATTTGAATGCAGCTGCCACATACTTTAAAGAAGCGACAACAATTAAGCCCGAGTTTTCTGAAGCATTCGTACTTCTTGGACAGGTGCATATCAATCAAGGTGATACCACCTCTGCGTTGGATGCATTTCGCAACTGGTGGGAACGTGAACGACCAGGGTATGAAATCTTAAGTCAGAAGTCGCTCTACATCGGTCAGACTCGCGGTGGTGCAATGCGTGTGCTTGGCACTCCGATGCAGACGCGCATCGATTCGTCGGTGGACGGACGTACGACGTTTTACAAGGACAAATTCGACGTAGGTGGGCGCGATGTATATGTCTTTAGCGTTCAGGAGGGTCCGGACGACGCAGCAGTCGAAGGTTGGACGTACAATCCGGCACAAACGCTCATCGAAGACGAACGGTGGCGCACACATATCGTCTCAATGCTCGGGTTGAAAGAACTTGCATTCGTAACCTACAAGCGGGGCAACATTGCAGAGTCGTTCGACTGGTCTACGATCATCACGACGCTTAAACCCAACGACCCAGACTTCATGATCTTTCGGATTCAACTCCTTCAGGAGTTGGGCAAGGGAGAAGAGGCTCTTGCAGACATGCGTGGTCTCGTTGATAAGTCACCAGGCAACGTAGCATACCGACTGCCATATGCATTGCTACTTGCTCGCACCGACAAACAACGCGAGGCAATCGAGCAATTCAAAGCAGTGCTCGAACTCAATGCGACAAACGAAACAGCACTGTATAACCTTGGCGCCGAATACAAGAATGCAGCCAGCGTCAAGCAATTAGCCGAGCTAGACAAAAAAGATCAGAACAAGAAGTACAAAATCGATCAATCCTACCTCGACGATCTTTCGATGTCCGCACAGTATTTCGAGCGTTTACGCAAAACCGTCAAATACCGCGACGACCTTGTCGTCATGGAGCAGCTTGCGAATGTGTACGAAGTACGACAAGACGCCACGAAACTCAAGTCGATTATGCAGGAACTTGAGGCGCTAGAAGATCAGTACCGGACGAGTAAAGAATACTACAGGATTATGGCGGGACTCTACGGTCGAAGTAAGATGCTCGATAAAATGCAAGAAGCCCTCGCAAAGGGCGAATCTCTTAAGTAAGGAACAGCAATGGCAAACAATCAGAACGATCAGCAACCTCAGCAGCAGATGACGATTGAGTTGGGTGAGAAAGAAGCCGAAGGCATCTATTCGAACCTCGCAATCATCTCGCATTCGCCGGCAGAATTTGTTATCGATTTTACACGCATTCTACCGGGCGTTCCAAAAGCTCGCGTTCATGCACGCATCGTGATGACTCCACAACACGCCAAGCTGCTGTTAAACGCACTCGCCGATAACATTGGCAAGTACGAAGCACAGTACGGCGAAGTATCTATCGACCACCAGCAGCCTCCGTTTCCACAAGGGCTGGCCAACATTAACTAAACAAGTGTCCGCAAGGGTTGGCAGACATTAACTAAGCAGGTGTTCGTAAGGGTTGGCAGACATTAACTGGCCCTTTCGTATCTTTGCTGTTCTACTCCAGAACGTAAATTCCTAGGATCAACCCATGAAACGCACCTACCAGCCGAGCAAGCGCAAACGCGTGAATGTGCACGGCTTCCGTGCTCGCATGGCCACGAAGAACGGACGCAAGGTACTTGCTCGTCGACGGGCCAAGGGCCGCGCCCGCCTCTCGGTCTCTTCTGAACGTTAATACAGCATTCATTATGCTCTTGAAGCCGTTGAAGGGTCATGGATCCTTTGAACGGATTCTTAAGACCGGACGCCGCACGACGAACGGACCACTGTCATTAACTCTCGGAATCGGCTCGGTGCAAACCGACACGATACATGTGGGTGTTTCTGTGCCCCGTCGTAACGTCAATTCGGCAGTTATTCGCAATCGGATTAAGCGGCTCTTACGTGTGGCCATTCAACAGACAGTTCAACAACATGACGTTCGCTCCCGTTTACACGGTGTGAACGTCATTGTTGCTATCTGGCGATCGGTTCCGACGAGTGCCTCGCGGATAAGTCTTCGCGACGTCTTTCCTGTAGTCGACGCTACGTTAAAGCGTGCGCTCGACGCACGTCCAGCAATCAAAGCCAATACGTCTCAAAATCCTCACGATGTTTTACCATCATGAATCCCTTTGCCTGGCTTGCGATTGGCCTCATCCGAATCTATCAGCTAGTGGTATCACCGCTACTTCCATCGTCGTGCCGATTCTCTCCGTCGTGTTCTGCCTATACGCTCGAAGCTATCCGTGTGCATGGTTTGCTACGCGGCTCGTGGCTGGGCATTCGTCGTATTTCAAAGTGTCATCCCTTTCACGCCGGTGGTATCGATAACGTGCCCCCCGCTACAAAACATCATTAGACATGGATCGCAGATCACTTATCGGCATCGTTCTCATAGCAGTCATCATTGGCGCGTGGGTTTTTTATCAGGGTTCGGTAACCCAACGCGACGTCACACCAGAGAAGACGGCAGCTCAGCTCGAGCGCCTCGACTCTGCTAAGGCTGCTGCGTCGGTACCCGATTCTGCGCGAAGCGCAGCCCCTTCTGCCCCTTCCCCAGCGATCGCTATGGCAGACTCGAACGTACGCGAGAGAATTCTTACGATAGAGACCGATCTATTAAAAGTGCGGCTGAGTTCGAAGGGTGGGACGATAAAGTCGTGGACATTAAAAAAGTTTAGACCGTGGTATGCGGAAACAGATTCGAGTGCACTTGTCGATCTTGTGCAGCCTTACGCCCAGGAATATTCGTTCTGGTTTCGTTCCTCTACAGGAGCCCGAGTTGAAGGGAAGTCGATTGACTTTGTATGGGATTCGGTTTCGGACACTATTCGTCTGACTGGCTCCGACACTGCGATTGTACGTGCGATTGCCCGCACAGCCGACGGTGGCTCGATTGAACGTGCATTCACCTTTTCGGGCAGCAAGTACGACGCAAAGACCAGTCTGACACTCGATAAAATGGAGTCGGTAATACCACAGACAAATCGGTACATCCAGCTTGAATGGAAAGACGGAATTCGGTATCAAGAGAAATCAACAGTCGATGAATCGAACAACGCTGTTGCAATCGTGTCAACAAATGGCGACGTACACGAGATGGATGTCGATGGGTTTAACTCTAAAAAGGAAGAGGCAATTACCGGACGTATCGATTACGCAGCAACCCGCAGCAAGTACTTTGTAGTTGCTCTGATTCCTCCAAAGGATTACGAAGGGTCTGTTTACACATCGGGTATCAAGTACGGAGCACCTAACGATGGCAACATAGAGTACTTCGGCCTGACGTATAAACTGCCTTATAGGGGTGGACGCCAGACATACGACATGACGCTCTATGCGGGACCGATGCAGTACGATACGCTCTCATCATACGGCCTTACAGGCGTGATGAATTTTGGGTTCAAATGGATCGTGAAGCCCATTGGTGAATACTTCATGTTGCCGACGCTGCGCATTATCCATGCAGGAATTCCGAACTATGGAATTGCAATCATCCTATTTGCAATTCTTATGAAGGTTCTTCTCTACCCGCTGTCTATACAGCAGATGAAGTCCGCGCAAAAGATGCAGCTCGTAGCACCAATCGTAGCCAACATGCGCGAGAAGTACAAAGACGACATGAAGTCGCAGCAGCAGGAGACCATGAAGATCTATTCCGAATACGGAATAAATCCGGCAGGGGGCTGTTTGCCTCTGCTGTTACAGATGCCGTTCCTGTACGCGTTGTACGCTGTGTTGAACCTCAACGTCGAATTACGTCAGGCTGCATTCCTGCCGTTCTGGATTACCGACTTGAGCGTACCTGACGTTATCCTGAGTTTGCCATTCAAGATTCCTCTGTTCAACATCGACAAGTTCTCTGGCCTTGCCCTGGTCATGGGCGCTACACTCTTCATTCAGCAAAAGCAGACAATTCAGGACCCCCGCCAAAAGGCCATGGTCTACCTCATGCCTGTGATGCTAACACTGATGTTCTCGACGCTTCCCTCGGGATTGAACCTTTATTATCTAGTGTTCAACATCCTTGGCATTGGGCAGCAGATATACATGACCAAGTTCAGTCGGAACCGACTAACGCTCGACGATCTGAGGAAAATGCCCAAGAAAGAGTCCTGGCTACAGAAGAAAATGGCAGAGGCTCAATCGGTTGCCGATCAACGAGCCACAGGCAACGGAGCACAACCCAGAAAAACCCCTCCCCCGACTCCAAAAAAAGGTGGCGGAAATGGCAAACAACCACGCTTGGGGAAACGGAAGTAGTTGTAACTTTAACAATCGGTTTGAACTCTTTTGGGCTTACCGACCACTGGGTCGATGTCTAACTATTGAACACTCTTGATTTAATCTAATTTGGAAAGGGGCTATATGCTCACTCGTATACTAACTCGCAGCATGTTCGCATGTGCGTTGTTCGCAATTATCGGCACAGTTGCCGTAACGGCACAGGGTCCGTACCCCCGCATTCGTGTCGTCGAAGAATGGTCTTCTGCTACATGTGGTCCATGTGTACAAGCAACACCAGTCATAGATGCAGCAACCATTCTTGATAGTGGTGTTGTTTCTATTCGTTACCACATGAATTTCCCCGCGCCTAACGATCCGTGGAATCTATACAACCCAAGCGAACCGCAAGAGCGCTATCTGTATTATGATGGTAGTGGCAGCATGAGCATTCCAAAGGCGACGGCAAACGGAGGACCTCTTGTAGATCCAAGACCCGCTACCCAAGCATCGACGTTTAATGCAAATCTGAAGAACGCAGCCCGTACAAGTCCGATTCAAATTACGGTTACTCAAAACGGTGGTAAGATTAAGGTTCGCGTGAAGAGCGATATCGCACTTACCAATCACAAGCTTCAAGTAGCATTGGTGTCGCGTTATGCCAACGTGCCTAACATCGCTACAATATTGGCTGGAAGTCCTAGCAATGGCGAGAAGGAATTTCATGACATGTTTCACAAGATGTATCCAACTGCAGCTGGAACGGCTCTGAATATTCCAGCAGCAGGGGACCAGACATTTGAATTTCCAGCATCTGTCATAAACAATGATGTTGTGTTTCCACCTGGACAACAGTATGCAATTGCATTTGTCCAGTCGAATACGACAAAGGAAATTCTTCAAGGTGGTGTAAGTGCAGACATGACGGTAATGCCGCACACTTTCACATTCTTTACACGTTCAAAACTTACTAGCACAGTTCCTAGTCCTTATCAGCGCGTGGGTCGTGGTGCGACATCTGAAGTCGACGTTACAGTAACGAATAATGGAACGGCTGCGGCAACGGCTGATGGGACCATTAATAACACTGTTGCGTTAACGCAGCTAGATATGAGTGCAGAATTCTCTCCTGCATCTGTAACTGTAGCACCAGGCGAAAGCAAGACAGTAAAGCTCAAGGTTACTGGTTCGGCAAACCGTTCAAATTTTACAGCTGTAGAACTTGGTATGAGTGCTTCAGACGGTTTGGCTGCCGGTGGTGGATTGGTCTACTATCTTGTTGAAGGTGGAAGAGTTGTTACGTACTACGGTATGAATAATGCAGCGTGGACACTAACGGCCCAGGCTGCATTAAACTCATCGTACAGCCCTGATGTTGTTTACATGCCTTATTCGGATGCATTCCAAAACGCATACCCAGCAACCGACTTCGATGCTGCCGTATTTGCATTCGATGCTGCGTGGATTGCCATCCAGGGATCGGTCTTTAACACCATTCAAGGTATGGAAGCCTCTGGTAAGGGTCTTTGGATTTCCGGACAAGCAAACATGTATATGACCTTCGAGCCAACGCGTAATGGTACAAACACATCGTTCCAGCCTGTCCGCGATTGGTACAAGAACACTCTCGGAATAGATTACAATGGATTCAGAGCTCGTGCGCAGCAGGTTAGTGGTGGTATCCAGGTGGCCTCATTCTCAGTCAAGGGTGTTGCGGGAGATTCCATCGGTAAAGGAATCACACCATTCACTGCGAACCAGATTGTCCAAGGGCAGTGGCAAAATTTCGTCACCTTCAGTGACATCATCAAGCTAACACCCACGTCGAAAGCAAAATCGTGGTTGTACTACAGTGACAGTACAGCAGCAATTGGTGGGATTCGTGTTGTAACGACGAATGGATCACGGATTGTATACTCCTCACTAGATTTACAATCTGTGATGAATGCTACGAATCGTAACAATGTCACGCAAGAAGTTCTTGACTGGATTTTGAATAAGGCAGCAGCTCCTGCAGCTATCTTGTCGCTTGCAAACACAACACTCCAGTTTGGCCAAGTTCAAATTGGTGGATCGAAGGACATGGATCTTACGATTCGTAACACGGGCAATGGACCACTTGTAATTACAGACATGGTGGTCGCAGGCACCGACTTTGCGGCTTTCGAGGTCATTAGTACGGGTGATGTTACTATCGCTCCAGGTGCATCAAAGTTTGTGCCCGTCCGCTTCACGCCGACCACAGTTAAGGCTTCGTACATAGCGTCAATCGAATTCAGTTCGAATTCGGCGGCAAGTCCAACAGCCCAACTCCGTGGCACAGGTGTTACGAGCAGCGTTGAAACAGATGTTGCGAGTGAAACAGGTGCAATCGGACTTCGCCTCATTGGTGCGAACCCTGTATCTGACGCAACGGATGTTGAACTTCGCTCGCTTACGAACACTACCGTTACGATCATCGACCAAACCGGACGTACAGTGTCTACGATATTCGATGGTGCTGCATCTGGCACACAACGTGTATCACTGCAGACATCAACACTTCCAGCTGGTATGTACAACGTCGTTGCGTCGAACGGTAGCGAACGCGCTATCCTTTCGATTGTAGTTGTTCGATAACATGTCGTAGCACTGATCATCTCAGCATTACAAAAAAAGCCGGCCCCACTAGGGGTCGGCTTTTTTTTGTCTTCGGAATTGGTTTGTAACAAATGACATCGTTCGTCGGAAGGTTAGCGTTCGTCGGAAGGTTAGCGCTTGTACTTATATCGAATGCCCGGTGGGATAGGAGTCCGTAGTCGGTAATCGCCGAATCCTGTTGAGTCTTCAAAGGTTAGAATCAGGTTGTTGGCGTAGGTCCACCGAATCAGCAAGGCTGTGCCTGACTGTGATGAATAACGCTCGATGTTCACGGGCTCACCATAGACAATGAAGACTCGTCCCATGTCTGTAAGCCACCCCTCTGAGTATGACTTGAACCGTTTGTTTGCGGCCTCTATGCGACTGTAGTAATCTTCGAATGCTTCGTTACGCGTGGTTGCTGGTGTAGGGTCGAGCCGTTTCCAGAACTCCTCGAACCGTAGCTGACGATCGGCGTCGTTCTGAGCAGCTCGTATGATGTCGAGATCTGACTGATCTGCAACATAAATCAACTGCTTGATGGCTTTGTGGAGGTCGTTGAGAATGGACGTGGTTAGTGATCGCGGGACGACGTACAGACGCTCACGTGTTGCCAAGGTGCGTGACGAGTCGATGGTACCAGACGGTGCAGGGTGCAGCCGCAATGTGAACGTGTACGAGCCTGCGGCGGACCGAACGGGCACTGTTATTGGTACGAACGTCTGCTGTGTTCGTAGAGAGCACGTAAATACCGGCCCTAGCCCCTTTGCTAGCACCTTGCCATCCGTTGCCGCAATCTGCCACGAGAGACCACAAGTACGGGGAGTGCTGTCGGTATACACCTCAACAAATGCAAAAAGGGGCGATTCGGCAATCCAGATTACGTCGCCCACCGACGGTGTAATGCGATATCGATCTCCGCGCTGTTCGATTTCCTTGAGGTACATGCTGCTGCTGAGGTTTGGGATGTCGTTCACGAGATCGGGCACGACAAGTGATCGGGTCTGCTCGTATTCGCGGCGCGAGAATTGATCGCTGACAGTGACCTCGATGCGGTACGTACCAGGCTGCAGTGCAAATGTGCGAGTACTGTTGTCGGCCTTACCTGTGGACCCTCGAGCAATGCCATACTCATCTTCCACAACTGATTGTGTGTAGGCCGTATCCAACACCTTGCTGCTGGCAGAATCGCGCATCAAAATGTGCACGTTGTACTGAGCAGCTAAAGATTTCTGATATGCCTCGAACTGCAATGACTGATAGGGCACACTTAGGTAGACATCGACGCGAGCGCGTGTGTCGCCAACAGGTCCTTTAAATGCAAAAGCATCGACAAGGATGGTCGGACTTAGTACGCTCGGTGTAGTTGGCTGCGCAACACCCTCGAGGGCGAGCACACAGCAGAAAAAGATTATCGGAAAGCTGCGCATAGGAAAATAGAATTCGGAGGAGTAAAGATGTGATTGGGGTTACCTGAATTCGGACAAGTATACGAGTGTCCGTAGTTTTGCACCCTCACTTGGGAGTGTCTATGCAGCTAGAGAATCTAGTTTTTCTCGGAGTCTTGTTGACTTCGTTGACGGTCTTCGGCATTAGTGCCTTCCGACTCATCTCATGGCTGCGTGTTGCACGTCCGGAAGTTCGCTGGGACCGTATCCCCGAACGACTTGTAACCACGCTAGTTGTTGGCTTCGGGCAAAGCAAGATTCTTCGCGACAAAACGGCGGGTCCGATTCACGCTGCCATCTTCTGGGGCTTCCTCGTCCTTCTGTTTGCGGCAACAGAAATGGTGCTCGAAGGACTTCAGCCCGCATGGTCGCTGAATTTCTTGGGACCTATTTATTCTGTTGTTACGGCGCTTACAGATGTCTTCTGCCTGCTAATCATTTTGGGGACGGTGTCTGCCCTTTGGCGTCGGTACATCACGAAAGTCAAAAGACTGCAGGTTGAACATGAAAAGGTCGAAGCCGGACTGATTTTACTTGCAATATTTACGATCGTTGTTGCACTTCTCATTCAGAACTCGCTTCGTCAGCACGTCATGGGTTCCGACTACACATGGGCATTTCGTCCAATTGCCTGGCCGCTAGGAAATGCAATCGCCTCGTTGTTCGCGGGCGGGACCGAGTCGGGTGCTTCTGGTACTCCGGTTTCTGGTGGGGCTTTATATGTACTATTTCATTCGGCATGGTGGGTTCACGGCATCACGATTCTCGCATTCTTGAACTATCTGCCGTTCTCGAAGCACTTGCATGTGCTCACCTCAATCCCGAATGTTTTTCTGGGTCCGTTAGGGCCAAGCAACGTCCTCGAAAAAATTGAGTTCGAAGCCGAGGGCGTAGAAAGATTCGGTGTTGTTGATATCGAAGATTTTAGCTGGAAGACCTTGCTCGACGGGTACACGTGCACGCATTGCGGACGCTGCACGAGTGTGTGTCCGGCGAATCAGACGGGCAAAATCCTCGACCCACGTGCCATCATCGTGAATATTCATGCTCGAACGATGGACCGTGCTCCACTGCTTCTAAAGCAGGGTAAGGGGCTCGAGTTTACGCCAGAAGAGCAAGTCGTGTGGGACAAAAAACTCATCGGCGACTATGTACTGCCCGAAGCGCTTTGGCAGTGCACCACCTGTGGTGCTTGTATGCAGGAATGTCCGGTTAACATCGAGCACGTTCCAGCCATCGTCGGCATGCGTCGGTCAATGGTAATGATGGAAGGGGCTTTTAACGAAGAGTCTGCCCTCCTACCCGATGTCTACAGCAACATGGAAACAAACGCCGTTCCGTGGGGTGGCTTTGCACATTCCGATCGTGCAGACTGGGCTGAAGGCCTCGGCATCAGGACCGCAGCGGAAGACGCAACAATGGAAGTGCTCTTCTGGGTTGGCTGCGCCGGTTCGTATGATGAGCGTGCGAAGAAAATCTCACGTGCGTTTTCAGAACTCATGCAGATTGCCGGCGTTGACTTTCGCATTCTTGGTACAGAGGAAAACTGCAATGGCGATGTCGCTCGACGCACTGGCAATGAGTATCTCGCCGAATCACTCACCATGACAAACATCGAGACATTACAGCGCTATCAGGTGCGGAAAATTGTTGCAACGTGTCCGCACTGCTTCAACACCCTAAAAAACGACTACCCGCAGTTCGGAGGCAACTTCGAAGTCGTTCATCACACGCAATTCATCCGTGATCTTATCGCAGATGGACGTCTCAAGATCGACCGCGAGAAGATAAACAACGAGACAATCACGTATCACGACTCGTGTTACCTCGGACGCTACAACGACGAGTACGAAGCGCCTCGCGCAACACTTTCAGATATTCCCGGATTGCAAGTCATCGAAGTCGCACGCTCTGGTGATAAGGGTTTCTGCTGCGGCGCAGGTGGCGGCAGAATGTTCATGGAAGAAACGGTAGGCGAACGTGTGAACATCAATCGCACCAACGAACTCCTCGCCACGGGTGCAGAGACCATCGCAGTAAACTGTCCGTTCTGCACAACAATGATTACTGACGGCGTAAAAGCCGCCGATAAGATCGACTCGGTAAAGGTCAAGGACATCGCAGAGATACTGCGCGAACATGTGGTGAGCTAGTGATACGCTACGGCGATGCGAGACCAGAATGTAGACGCCCATACGACTCAAGTTATCGTTAGGCCGAATTTTGAGACGCTTTCCATATTACGGTAAGGTTACACAGCCAAGGTTTCCGCTAAGATAATTTTACCGCTCTCCAGTTAGAATGGAACAATGCTCATTCCTCATCTTCCCAAGGATATCCTTTTTCACTTATGATCAGGGCATCCAAACGCGACTGTGCTTTGACCCGATCGAATTGTAGGGTGGGTTCACGCCTCGGCAAGCGTCATTAGAAGTTCATCTTCCGCCTCAGGAAGATCGAACGTGCGATGATCGACATACTCTTTGCCATGAATGGTGAAGAGGTGCAGGTGGGAATCTTGCCAGCCCCTCAAGCACTGGATGACATCATGCAGTCCTACAAGCTCGATGTACAAGGGCACGGTCACTACACGAGCGATTGTAGGCGTTATGCGATCAAAGGGAGATCTGAATAGTCGCGATGGAGGGAAGCATCGGGTGAACTTAAGGCCGATGTTACGGCTAAGAAATGTCGAGAGGGTAGCCAGCATAAAAAGAGCGAAATGCGCAAGGGTATTTGAAAAATTAATTTGTCTCAATTTCACACTTCTTTGACCTTATGCACTTTTTGAAGGTACGGTGACACCTGTCTGCAGGTAGGCTGAATAGCGCATTAGAACTGGCTTCGCGAGATCATGGGTGAGAGTGGATGGGTCAGATTTTCGATCATTATCAACATTTCGACCCGAATTAGTGTTGTCTCAATTTTACAAACAGTGGTACTGTTTTTGGCTCTGTTCCCCGTTAGGTTGACTGATGTGGACGACACAATGTCGTCCCAGACTTACCTTACTTATTTAGGGATTTGTTTATGAGCCAGATTACCTCAACGAACCGGCGCATCCTATGGATGGCGCTCGCCGGTGTTGTATGTGCAGGAGTAGTGATATCTACCATAAGTAGAGCTCCCAGTACACCGAGTTCGTCCACCCTCCGTGCCCCGGAACACAAGCGCCCGGACAGCTTGCAATGGTTGCAGTTGGCCCGTCAGGAAATCCGGAATGATCAGTATCGCATAAAGCGAAAAACTGATGCGGATGTGTATTGTGCGCCTAACGAAGCCCACAGGCTGTATGCCGAATTCGATCAATCCGGCATGATGGTAAAAGTCCAGAACGGCAATGCAGACCCAACTGGTATCCGCATTTCTGTAAGGACCTCCGGTACACCCTACGCTCAGTATCGCGACAGTTTGCTGAGCATCCGCACGGACGATCTTACAACAGAATACATCAACACCGAGGATGGCATTCGTCAGAATTTCATCGTCCATGCAAAACCGGATGATGCCCAGGCTCTTGTCCTACCGCTAGAGATCCTTAACTGTAACTCCATGCGGGCGGCCGATAGTCACACATTAACCATGACTGGTTCCCAGCCCGAAGGGAAACAGTTTACCAATCAACTATGGCAAATTGTACGTCTATGATGCTATCGGTCGCGAACTGGCGTCTTCCTTTGTGGTGGAAAATGGGAGCGCTTCTATTGCTGTCGACGATGCAAATGCTGTATATCCCGTTACCATCGACCCACTGGTTACCTCACCAACGATTACCTTTAATGGTGAGACCAGTAACGACGTCTTCGGGACTTGTGTAGCGTCCGCCGGTGACCTCAATGGTGATGGCTACAGCGACGTTGCGATTGGAGCACCAGGCTTCAAAGTAAGCGGCACGCAAGTGGGCAAGGTTTACGTGTATCATGGATCATCCACTGGCCTTCCTTCCACCGCTACCTGGAGCCACAATGGCACGAACGTTAGTCTGCACGGGAGTTTTGGCTCGTCGATCGCATCTGCCGATGTGAATGGCGACGGATACTCCGACCTGTTAGTAGGAGACCCCGGATACGATGGCGCGAAGGGGTCAGTCTTTGTTTACCACGGTTCGTCAAGTGGGCTTACAACGGCATCGCCAAAAGTTGCTTCATGGTCAGCTTCCCTTGCTAGGGTCGGAGCCCCTGCCGCTACATTCGGCGCTTGCGTGGCAAGTGCAGGTGACGTGAATGGGGATGGATACTCCGATATCATTGTGGGTGCCCCGTACGACCAGAGCGTCGGCGGCCAGCCAGTCGGTACCGGCAGCTTTGCTGTCTGGCACGGCAGCTCTTCCGGGCTGGGCAGCACGGGAACATGGGCCAATGCCGATTGGACCGGATACATGACTGACGGCCAGACCAATCCTTATTCAGGCACCACAGTTGGATGCGCGGGTGACGTGAACGGCGATGGCTATAGTGACATCTGTGTGGGTGCGCCAAGTTATGATGGGGGGCATACGAATGAAGGTAGAATTGCCGTGTGGCATGGCAGCTCTACGGGCCTTGGCGCAAGTGGTTCACAGGCGAACGCGGACTGGTATGCGGAACCCAACGCTACCAATACCAATCTGGGTGAGACCGCGGCTGGCTTGGGAGATTTCAACGGCGATGGCTATAGTGACCTGGCCGTAGGAGCACCTCAGTATGATGACGGCCAGACGGATGAAGGAGGCGTGTTCGTATGGTGCGGCAGTGGCTCTGGCTTGGGCTCAACGGGCACAGGGTCCAACATGGACTTCAAGGCAACGTCCAATTTGACCAGTGCTGCATTGGGCTACTCCATTTCAAGTAACGGCGACGTGAATGGAGACGGCTATGCAGATCTCCTGGCAGGCTGTCCATTTTATGCGAGCGGACATACCGCGGAGGGCATCGCAGTTGTATGGTTAGGAGGACCAGTTTCCGCTTCTAATGATGCCGGCCTTGGTACATCAGGTACCATTACTAATGCTGACTGGTCATATCAATCCGACGAGGCGAATGCAAATGCGGGAAAGTCTGTTGCAATGGCAGGCGACGTGAATGGAGATGGATACTCCGATGTTGTTGTGGGCACGCCAAACAGCAGCAATACATCTAAGACCAGCAACGGAAGGGCCGTGGTGTTCCATGGCGGCGCCTATGGCCCGCAGACAACGGCTGGTTGGACATATGGCGTGGACCAGGCGGATCTCATGATGGGTTTCAGTGTCTCAAGTGCGGGTGATGTGAACGGCGACGGCTATGACGATGTTGTCATAGGAGCACCCATGTACGATGAAGGAGCGTCTACGAACAAGGGTAAGGTCTATGCCTTTTATGGTTCTTCTACTGGCATCCCGACGACGGCGTCATGGTCGAGAAGTATAGACAGTACGAAAATGGATCGTTTCGGCTTCTGCGTTACCAGTCTCGGCGACCTGAACGCCGACGGCTATGGAGACATCGCAGTGGGCATACCCTATTTTGACGTGACGACGGGCGGAGACGAGGGTAGGGTGTACATCTTTCTGGGCTCGAGCACGGGCCTGCCGAGTACGTCTGGACAATTGGTCCTCGCAGGTACGGACCAGTTGGACGAACACTACGGATGGTCCGTCTCCTCAGCCGGCGAGAATATGCTCACCGGTCACGCTGGGGTCCTGGTGGGCGCCCCCGGTTATGATGGGGTGCCGAATGAAGGAACCACATACTACGACAATGGTCGTGTCTACCAGTATGAAGGTCTTAATGGCGGAGTTGGCAATTATGTCATGTGGTCTGCAGCCTACCCGCAATCGTGGGCCGAATTCGGCACGAGTGTGGCATGTGCTGGCGATGTTAATGGAGATGGGTACGATGACGTCATGATCGGCGCACCAGGATACGACGGTGTGTATTCCGATGAAGGGCTTGTTGCCATCTTCCTCGGTGGTTCCGGTGGTCTCAGTCCGACTACGGTTGTAGGTTGCCACAAGACGATCCGTGGCGACCAGAGCTATGCTAGGTTTGGTTACTCTGTAGCCTGCGCGGGCGATGTGAACGGTAATGCGTACAGCGACATCATCATTGGCGCTCCCGGTTATGATGATGGCAATACGGACGAGGGATGTGCCTTTGTCTATCATGGGACGGCTTCGGGAATCACTGCTACTGGTACTCCTGCAGGGGCCGCATGGAAGTGTGGTGGTACGCAGAACAGTGCTGAACTGGGCACCAGCGTGGCAGGAGCTGGAGATGTGAATGGCGACGGCTACTCCGATGTCATCGTGGGAGCTCCCCTGTACGACGACGGACAAGTGAACGAAGGCGCAGCGTTCCTTTGGGTTGGATCATCTACTGGCGTGAATGCCGATGTGGATGGCACCAATGCGAATACTACATGGTTGTCTCAATCCGATGTTGCAGGCGCCAAATCCGGCACCAGTGTTGCTGGCAAGTGCGATGTGAACGCGGATGGTTACAGCGATGTAATCGTAGGTGCACCGATCTTTGACGTTTCCGCGTACCTCACGGACAACTCCGGAAGGGCGATGCTCTTCTATGGTAATGCTTCCATTGGTGTGCCGTCCTTGCCCCGTCAGTTCCGCACAGATCTTACCACTCCTATCGTTCCGCCGATGCGTTGTAATTCGACATCACAGGCTGGTTTCGGTGTGAAGGGAAGGGGCTTTATCGGAAGGTTGAAGGTAAAAGCAGAATACGAAGTGAAGGAACAGGCCAACGCCTTCAATGCCTCCAGTACAGCACTTACAAGTTTGTGGACCAATTCGGGAACGGCTGGCACTTCGTTATCGCAGATCATTTCCGGCCTCAATACAGGCACCGCGGAAACCAAGCACAAGTTTCGTATCCGTCTACGGTATCGCTGTATAGAAGGTGGCATACAACCCTTCGGACCATGGCGCTTCCTTTCTACCAATGCACTGAATGAGGCGGATCTGTACTCCACATCAGCACCTTCGTACAAGCTAGCAGCCCATAATCCTGTCGTCGCGGATCCGTCATGCACAGACTACGACTATGCCATCGTTACCGGTGCCAGCTCAATCACACTTCGCAGGCACCAACCGGCAGAACCGGCGTCGTACAGCGTCTTTAGCGTGGACGGGAGGTTGATTCAGAGTGGATCTATCTCTCCACATACTAGTGAGCAGTACATACCCTTACCAGGAATAATCGGAGTTGTCTTCGTTGAGGTTGTACAGCAATCGTGCAGAACCGTCCATTCTGCCCTGATGATGCAATAGGACTGCAACTCCTACCGGCAGATTTTCCAGAAAGGTCGGCTGGCTATGCCAGCCGACCTTTCTATTTGTTGAAAAGTGTATATTTAATTCTACTGTTGTAGCAGGTGTCCCGTGAATCTATTTTATGCGTGCGTACTGTCAGCTCTCCTCCTGTCAGGGCCACTCGTGATGGCACAGACCAACTGGGTCTTCGGTTACAATGCCCACGTGAAATTCGGCAGCCGACCCGGGGAAGAACAGGTATTCCGTATTCCCGCCCAGCCTTTTTTTGGCAGCGGTATTGATGATGCGCAGGGCAACCTGGCCTTTTATCAGGATGGCACGTCACTATATAACGGACGTCACCAAGTACTTATGACGGGCCTGAAATCCTTTAACGAAGGCCCGATCATGGTAGTACGTGATCCGGCCCATCCCAACTATATCACCTGCATCACGTCCGTTCGGGGCAACCTCCGTGCTACAGTGCCACCGCGCCTCGGTAATGAATACTACCTGACATTACTGGAAGTGGATTTTGCAACACAGAGTCTTGTTCGTGTGGTGAAACTCAATGAGAGAATCCCGGAAACCTATGGCGAAAATTGTGCTGTTACAATTAGCGCAGATGCAACGCACCATGTCCTGATTCTTCATAATTTTCTTGGTGGCAAGCTTGTGTGTATTCCGATAGGTAAAGATTATGGATACACAGATCGTATCGAATCCGACGCGTTTGCCGGAACAGGGAATCCATCGCAGTCCCCTCTCGATCCTGGACAATCCTTGGTTTGTATAGGTGTTTCCCCAGACCGAAAATGGGTCGCCCTACACCATTTCTTCGAGAAACGTGTGGAGGTCTATTCTTTGGATATCAACACGTTGCGATGCACGCCGTTCTGCAAACTTGGCCCCATTGAAGGCACGCATACCTTATGTTTCTCCCCCAACTCCAAACGCCTGTATGTTTTGCGTGCCATTCAACAGGAGCTCATCCAACATGAGTCTGAACTCACGCAATACACCATCGACGAAACCAGCACCATGGCGACGCAATTTTCCAGACAGATAGTTCTGCGAACGCCTAGGGCTAGTCCCAGTATTCCAAATAGCATAGTCCTGGATGGCATGCAACTCGACATCCATAACAGGCTTTGCATCTCAAAAATCAATGATACTTCTGTGGCGGGCATCCTCAATCCGGATGAACGTGCAGCGCTCTGTATTTACGACCCGGAGATGATTCGGCTTGCTGATAGATCTTCTTGTAGAAGCGGTTTCCCGATATTTCCCATGACGTCGGCCTTCCGTGCGCGCCTGCATGTAGAAACCGACACGATCTGTGAAGGCAACATGGTACGCGTACGTGTACTACAGAATCTTGATGTGGATACCGTGACTATCTCCACGCCGTCAGCAACCCACATCTTCAAACCAGCAAAAGACACTTTGATTACGGTTGGCATGCTGCCAACCGGCACCTATCCTGTTCGCGTTACCTACCGCCGGAATAATTCTGCCCTTGTCGACACCCTTATCACGGAAGCCGTTGTTCATCCACGCCTGCCGCACCTGGAAACAGACAGTGTGGCACTCTGCAGTGGCAGTGGTATCGTCCTTGACGGCGGCCCTGCCGCCCGGTGGCAATGGACCACCGGAGACACATCCCGCCTGTTGACTGTCGACAAACCAGGCCTCTATGTTCTGGTACGCTCGACCGATGCAGGCTGCGTGACCACGGATTCCGTGTACGTCATGACACATGTCGCAGATACGATCGACGTCAGCGCGGACACATCGGTATGCAGCGGCACGGATGTTGAGATTCATGCCGTGGCCCAGCATACCACGTCGCGTGTTACGTGGACGCTTCCTGATGGCAGTAGCGATTCGGGAACCTCAATTACCATTCAGGCGCGCAATACAACCTTGTTGCAACGCACCGACACGCTGGCTGTTAGCATTCTGACCGCCGCCGGCTGTCGCAGTGATACCTTCATGCTCCTTACTGTACGACCCGTGCCATCCTTAACCGTCGATGACACGCTCATTGTAGGATGTCAGGGCGATGTGATACAGCTCTATGTTGCAGCTAGCGACCCCGTGTTGTGGGAGCCGGTAGCGTTCTTCGACAATCCCACATCGGCGTCACCCAGGCTTGTGCTTGATACCGTCATGCCGACAACGCTGACGGTCACGACGACAAATTCCTATGGGTGCACGGCGCAACGCACCATCCGCACCGTGGTCTCCGCCAGACCTGAGCTTGCCGTGGTGGTATCGGCGATGGACTGTACCTCGGGGCTCGTACATATCCAAGCCTCCGGTGCAGACGCCTACCAGTGGATACAGGATGGTACACTGCTGGCAGAAACTTCTGAACTTAATGTGCTACCGATAGACGGCCTTATGCTGATTGGGTATTCGGCATCGCGGTCCTGCATGGACACGCTGGTGATAGACCTACCTGCTGCAACCCGTGCCGTCATCGATCTCACGGCTCCAAGTGTACGCTCGGCACCGGGCGTCCGCACCTCAGTACCCATACTGGCCACCCGCACGGATGCAGGCACAGGGTTGGTATACGTACCGGATGTCACGATCAGCTTCCTGCGACACCTCTTTGTTGTTGACGATGTCGTGGGAGCAGACATTCTTGACAGAAGGATCGTCGGGGACAGTTCCTTCCTAACACTCAGGGCAACTCCACCAGGTTTGCGAGCTGTGAATGGAACAGCGACCATCTCTCTTCGAGGAACGGTATACCTTACATCCGACACGACAACGCGTCTCCATTTGAATGTACCGACTAATTCGAACCCGTGCCTACTGCTTACCCTCACAGATGGAACACTGGAGTTGGAAGGCTGCGGCATCGGCATGCGCGGCACGACATTCGTCAATGCACTGGTATGGACTGTAACGCAAGGTGGCATCCTTGTAGAGAACAGCTCACCATTGCAACGACACATAAGGGTACATGACATAATGGGTAGGTGTATCTTCGATGGACAGGCTATAACTGGAACCCTTCGTATCCCTGCAGACGCAGATGGCATCTATGCAATCGTGGTTGATGGCACATTGCGACTGGTATATGTTGGCAGGTAGGTACCGTATGCTGGGTATCGAAACGGGTTTTGTTCATAGTTTTCCTTTTGGGAATTGAGACCTAACGTTCAGCTAGGAATCCTCGTCGACATTGCCAACTGTCTTGCCAGCACGTCGGTTAACGCACGTCGGTCGAATTGAGCTACGACAGTCGGCTCGGGTGCGGGCAGCGTGTCTGACTTCCAGCGCTCGTACATTTCAGCGAGGCATTGGGCGATTGCGTCGACGTCGTACGGGTCGGTAATCCAGGCAGCCCCGTAGCGCTCGGCGTCGCGCCGGAGCGCCCCTTGCTGAACACTTACGAGAAGAGGCTTTTGCGTTCCGAAGTATTCGTAGAGTTTACCACTTGAGACGGTGTCGGTGTTACGTCCTTCGCCGACCATCATCCACAGCGCATCGGAATGCATAAGCAGGTCGACGGCTTCTTTGTGGGGTAGATAACCGTGGTCTATGAGGAGGTTGTCTATGCCCTGTTTCCGTGCCATTTTTTTGTACTCGTCGCGCAGTACACCGGCGAAGTGTAATTCGATGTGTGCATCTGGAACAGAATCAATAAACTTTTTTACAGCACGAAAAAAGTACAATGGCGTTACGAAGTCGTAGAATAGTCCACTGTACGTGATTTTGAATGCACTGCGATCGCCGAAATCGAGCGTTAGTGGAATGTCCTCGGGGTCGAAGCCATGAGGAATAATGATAACGTCTTCGAATGAAAGGTGCGAGTACGCTGCTATGAGTTTTTCTTTGATGCGTCTGTTCGTGACGATAACACGAGAAGCGTGCTTGAGTACTTCTTGCTCGTACTTCTGATGCTTGTGCGCATGCCACGGAGTAGGGTAGAAGTGAAACTGGTTGCCGTACCATAAGTCGCGGTAGTCGACGACAAGGGGGATGCCTGTTTCGGTGCTGAGTTTGGCGGCAGACATCATGGCGGAGAAGGGCGGACCGCTTACGAAGATGACGTCGAAGGGGATGGTCTTTGTTAGTTCGCGCGCAAGCACCAGTGCCTGGTTCGACCAACTCTTTTTGTTGTCCGGTAGGAGAAACGTGTTGCTGATTCGACTAAGAAATTTGCGTATGAACTCGCGCGGCATCTTAACAGTGCCTTTGCGGGCAAGTAAGGCATTGGGGTCTTTACCAGACGTGCGGTAGATGACGATGTCGCGTTCGGCCAGCTCTTTGAGCATGGATTCGTCGTGTGCGTAGTATGCAGTCGGACCGCTTGTAATGACGTGTGGACGCCATCCGAAGTCCGGCAGGTACTTCGTGAACTTCGCAACACGCTGCACGCCGCTCAAACCCATTGGAGGATAGTAGTACGCAAACACCAGAACGTTAAGCAGTTCCATTCTGCTTATACAATCACAAGTTCGCGTGGGGCAGTTGTGAGGACAAGAGGACCCTTTGCCTTTATCACAACATCGTCTTCGATGCGCATACCGAACTCACCAGGCAGATAGATACCTGGTTCGATTGTCACAACGCAGTTTTCCGGAAGTGTTTCTTTTGAATTCGCAGCGCTTACGCGAGGGTCTTCATGTACCTCGTATCCGAGGCCATGTCCAAGTGAGTGCCTGAAGTATTCGCCGTATCCAGCGCTGATGATGATGTCGCGAGCGGCTGCATCGAGATCGGAAGCTTTTACTCCTGTAACAGCGGCATCGAGAGCATGCATGTGTGCGTCGTACAGCACAGCAAAGACATCCATTACACGGCGCTTCGGATTGCCAATGGCAAACGTGCGTGTCATGTCACTATACATGCCATCGACGCAACAGCCAAAGTCCACCGTTACAACATCGCCCTTCTTAAGAACAGCACTCGAAGCACGTCCGTGAGGCATAGCACTTCGCTTACCGCTAACAACAATGATGTCGAATGCATCTTTCTCTGAGCCAAGAGTGCGCGTGGTTGTAGCTATGAAGGTAGCAACGTCGCGCTCGGTGAGGCCGGCACGTACCATGCCAAGCATTTTCTCGTACGCAGTGCTGGCCAATTGTGCGGCAGCACTGAGGGACTTGATTTCATCGGCTGATTTGACGCGCATGATGCGCTCGACTACTCCCGTTAACTCAACTAGTTTAGCAGGAGCGAATCCTTTCTTCATTGCAGCGAAGCCTGCAACAGAGTGACGTGAAGGGTCGAAGCCAACCGTTTTCCATTTGGCGGCGAGCCCCTTACCCTTTACAACCGACGAAGGGTCGCGGTCGATATGAACGTGCAGTCCGTCGAGTTTCAACAGCTCCTTCTCGACTTGCACCGTGTAAAGATCGTTTGTTATGAAGTGAATGGCCTTCGACGTGACGATAGCGATGCCCGTAGAGCCCGAAAAATTCAACAGATAACGAAGTGACGACGTGTGAGCGATGATGTAGGCATCGACGCTATTCGACTTCATTTCCTTGCGAATAGCAACAAGCCTATCGTTAGCCATGCGTAGTTGTTTTGCCGAGCCCATAGTTACCGCGTATAGTAGTTAGGAGATTTTTACGAGGACGTTATCGTGTGTAGTAGTTCGGCGACTCTTTGGTAATGATGATGTCATGCGGGTGTGATTCGCGCAAGCCGGCCGCTGTCATGCGTACAAACTGAGCGTGTTCGTGCATTTCTGCAAGGGTGTTACATCCACAATAACCCATGGCAGCACGTAGTCCGCCAACCATCTGGTAAATCGTGTCGCTCGCAGTGCCTTTATACGGTACACGTCCTTCGATACCTTCGGGCACGAGCTTTCCAATTTCCTCTTCTACGTCCTGAAAATATCTGTCAGCAGACCCTTGGTTCATAGCGCCGAGCGAACCCATGCCTCGATAGATTTTGTATGCGCGACCTTCAAGCAGCACCATTTCACCGGGTGCCTCTTCGAGTCCGGCTAGCAGTCCGCCAATCATTACCGTGTCGGCACCAGCTGCAATTGCTTTCGCAACATCACCTGTTTGTTTGATGCCACCATCTGCGATAAGTGGAATGCCCAACGGTTTAGTAACCGATGCAACATTCATGATTGCTGTTATCTGGGGCACGCCAACACCAGCTACAATACGTGTTGTGCAGATTGAGCCGGGTCCGATGCCAACCTTCACTGCATCTGCACCCGCATCGATAAGAGCACGTGCTGCTTCTGCAGTGCCGATGTTGCCAGCGATGACCTCAAGAGAAGGGAAGCGTGCTTTTACAGCTTTCACCATTGTAATCACACCTTTGGTGTGACCGTGTGCCGTATCGACAATCACAACATCGACACCAGCATCAACAAGAGCCTGAACGCGCTCAAGTGTATCCGACGAAATTCCAACGGCAGCACCTACACGCAGTCTACCCTGTTCGTCTTTTGCAGCATTCGGATATTTCTTTTTCTTCTGTATGTCTTTTACCGTCATCAGGCCAACAAGTAGCCCATTCTCATCGACGATGGGAAGTTTTTCGATACGATGTTCTTGCAGAATGCGTTCGGCATCTTCGAGCGTTGTGCCTATGCGTGCCGTTACGAGCTTCTCAGACGTCATGATGTTCGCAACCGGTTCGTGTCCGTTGCTTGCAAAGCGCATATCGCGATTCGTAACAATGCCGATGAGTTTGTTCGAAGCGTCGACAACAGGGAAGCCAGAGACTTTGTATTTCGCCATCAACTCTTGCGCTTCGCGTATGGTCTTGTCGCGTGTAAGCGTAACAGGTTTGCGAATCATTCCACTTTCGGAGCGCTTGACCTTGTCGACTTCTTCTGCCTGTCGTGCAATGGGAAGGTTCTTGTGGATGATGCCGATGCCGCCTTCGCGGGCAAGGGCAACCGACATGGCAGCCTCTGTTACCGTGTCCATAGCGGCCGACACCAACGGGATGCGCAGAGTTATGGAGCGTGTTAGCCGTGCCGAAGTGTCGGCATCACGTGGTAACGTTTGCGAATAGCGAGGCACAAGAAGAACATCGTCGAACGTGATGCCTTCTCCCCAAATTTTCTGCTCATTCATGTGAACCTATTCGCGTATGAGTTTTGCTGCTCGAATGCGCGCTTCAGCCCAATGCAATTCCTTGCGGGCGACCTCGCGTGCACTTCGGTCGGAATGGGAGTCTGCACTCTCGCGAGCTGTAGCTAGGTCAGCTTCCGCTTTGGCTAGGTCGATGGTCGATGCTTCAAGCAGTTCGTTCACGACGATGTTTACGTTGTTTTTCAGTACCTCGACGAACCCTTCTCGAGATGCGAAATACGTTATGGCATTCGAAGGGTCTTGAATCTTAATAATGCCGGCATCGAGTGAAGAGATGATTGGTGCATGATTGTACAGCACTTGAAAGGGGCTCTGTGAGCCTGGTACCGAAACTGCATGTGCACTGCCATCGAAGGCAGTGGTTTGCGGAGTAACGATTGAAACGTGCAGTGTGCGGTCTGAAGCCATCTTAATTCTGCGATTTCTTATGTGCGTCCCAAACTTCGTCGAGTGTGCCCTTGTAGCTGAATAGACCTTCGTTGATTTCGTCAACGTCGCCATTCAGAATGCCTTTGAACCCGGCAATTGTATCAGAGATCTTTACGTAGCGTCCGGCGAATCCAGTGAACTGCTCGGCAACGTGGAATGGTTGCGAGAAGAAGCGTTGAATTTTACGCGCACGGTAGACGGTTAGCTTGTCTTCGTCTGACAACTCGTCCATACCAAGAATCGAAATGATGTCCTGCAAATCCTTATACGATTGGAGAATCTTCTTCACACGCATTGCGGTGTCGTAGTGGTCTGCGCCGATAATGAGAGGATCGAGAATGCGTGATGAAGAATCGAGGGGATCGACGGCAGGGTAGATACCGAGTTCGGCGATCTGACGACTCAATACGGTTGTGGCATCAAGGTGACTGAATGTGTTTGCTGGTGCAGGGTCGGTGAGGTCATCCGCAGGTACATACACAGCCTGTACCGATGTAATCGAGCCGCGATCGGTAGAAGCAATACGTTCTTGCAGTGCACCCATTTCTGTTGCAAGGGTTGGCTGATATCCTACGGCAGAAGGCATACGTCCAAGAAGAGCGGATACCTCCGAGCCAGCTTGCGTGAAGCGGAAGATGTTGTCGACAAACAGAAGCACGTCGCGTCCTTCTTCATCGCGGAAGTATTCTGCCATCGTAAGCGCAGTAAGCGCAACACGTGCACGAGCACCAGGTGGTTCGTTCATTTGTCCGAACACCAATGCTGTTTTATCAATTACTCCCGACTCCGTCATTTCAAGGTAGAGGTCATTGCCTTCGCGTGTTCGTTCGCCAACACCTGCAAACACAGAGTATCCACCGTGTTGCTTTGCAATGTTGTGAATGAGCTCCTGAATGATAACAGTCTTACCTACACCGGCACCACCGAAGAGACCTGTCTTACCACCCTTTGTAAATGGTTCCATAAGGTCGATGACCTTAATACCAGTCTCGAACATTTCCTTTTGTGTAGAAAGGTTTTTGAATGCAGGAGGCTGACGATGAATCGACCATTTCTTTTCCGCGTTAATAATGCCCTTCTCATCGATAGGCTCACCAATAACATTGATGAGTCTACCAAGAACAGAAGGACCAACGGGAACAGAGATTGGAATACCCGTATCGCTGACTTCCATGCCACGCACAAGACCATCGGTTGTATCGATTGCAATTGTGCGCACACGATCTTCACCAAGGTGCTGCTGTACTTCTACAACCAACGTCTCCTGCTTGCCTGTTTCAGCAGACAAGCGCTTGATGTGCAGCGCATTGAGAACAGGCGGAATCGTTCCGGGCGCGAATTCGACGTCAACGACTGGACCAATGACTTGTACGATACGACCGTTATTCATATGGGAACCTGAGTGCAGACAGATGTGATGCGAAATAGAATTGCAAAAATAGGGATTGCAACCGAACCCGACATGAAAGACCCTTGCCCGAGCCCCTTTTCGTAAATTTGCCAGCTTATACGCACAAAGGTTTCTATGTCCAGCTACATCATTTCAGCAGTACGCACTCCCGTCGGCTCACTCCTGGGTTCACTGAGCGACTTGTCGGCACCACAATTAGGGGCCATTGCCATTAAAGGGGCCCTTGAGGCCGCTGGCCTCATCGGGGAGCACGTGAATGAAGTCATCATGGGCAACGTGCTCACCGGTGGCGTCGGACAGGCTCCGGCGCGACAGGCAACGATTCTGGCCGGACTTCCTACATCGGTTGCCGCAATGACGATTAACAAAGTTTGCGGGTCAGGTTTAAAGGCAGTGATGCTTGCCGATCAGGCAATTCGTTGCGGAGACTCCGACATCGTAATTGCGGGAGGTCAGGAATCGATGACCAACGCACCACATGCAATGCTCGATTCGCGCAAAGGCGTGAAGTTTGGCAACGCACGTATGGTCGACCTTATGCAGTGGGATGGATTGTGGGATGTGTACAATCAGGTACCGATGGGTGATGCGGCAGAATTGTGTGCAACCGAGTGTGGTATTTCGCGCGAAATGCAGGACGAGTACACCATTGCATCGTATACGAGGGCGCAGGAAGCGCAGAAGGCCGGACATTTCAAGAATGAAATTGTACCGGTAACGATTAAGGGACGCAAGGGCGATGTCGTGGTCGATACCGACGAAGAACCATCGAAGGTGTCCTTCGATAAAATCCCGACGCTGAAACCTGTCTTTAAGAAAGATGGTACGGTCACCGCTGCAAATGCTTCGACAATAAATGATGGGGCAGCCGCGATTGTTGTGTGTTCAGAAGCAGCGATGAAGCAGTACGGACTGAAGCCAATGGCACGCATTGTTGCGCAAGTATCGTTTGCTCAAGATCCGCTGTGGTTTACAACAGCTCCTGTCGAAGCAATTCGTCGCGTAGTTAGTAAGGCAGGGATGACAATCGATCAGATCGACCTATTTGAAATCAATGAAGCATTTGCAGTCGTCACGCTTGCTGCAAAAAAAGAACTCGACCTGATGCACGACAGAATTAACGTGCATGGTGGAGCAGTAGCAATTGGACATCCGATAGGTGCAAGCGGGGCACGCGTTCTTACAACGTTGGTGCACGCATTACATCTGCAGGGAAAGAAATTCGGACTTGCAACGCTCTGCATTGGTGGCGGCGAAGCAAGTGCAGTGATTATCGAAAAAATGTAATTCGGCCACACCTCGATACAGAAAGATTTTGATGAGTTTGCGTAAGGTCACACTGATTGAAGGCGACGGCATTGGTCCTGAGATATGCGAAGCCGTGGTGCGAATATTTTCTGCTGCACACGTACCAATTGAATGGGAACGTGTAGACGCAGGTCTTCCGGCCATTGAGCGTACCGGCATCGGGGTACCACCAGAAACACTCGATTCGATAAAGAGGAACAAGGTCGCGCTGAAGGGACCGACGACAACGCCTGTTGGGGGTGGACACAAGAGTGTAAACGTTACCATTCGTAAATCGCTCGAACTGTACGCCAACGTCAGACTCGCACGATCGATGCCCGCAGTGCAAACGCGGTTTCAGAACGTAAATATTCTGGTTGTGCGTGAGAACATCGAAGACACGTATTCGGGCATCGAGTACTTCTCGACGCCAAACGTCGCACAGTGTCTAAAAGTCATTACGAGACCGGGTTCGATGGCGGCTATACGGTATGCGTTCGAAGAAGCGCGCAAACTCGGACGTAAGCGCGTGACGTGTGTGCATAAGGCGAACATTCACAAGATTACCGACGGATTGTTTCTGGAAGTGTTCAGGCAGGTTGCTGCAGAATACACTGAACTTGAAGCAACAGACATCATTGTCGACAACTGTTGCATGCAACTCGTCACACGCCCAGAACAATTCGATGTTCTTGTACTCCCAAATCTCTACGGTGACATCGTTAGCGATTTGTGTGCAGGCATAGTAGGCGGTCTGGGCGTCGCACCTGGTGGCAACATTGGTCGCGAGTGCGCAGTGTTCGAAGCGGTACACGGTTCGGCTCCGGACATCGCTGGTAAGGGGCTTGCAAATCCGACAGCAATTCTTGTTTCTGCCGTTCAGATGTTACAGTACATGGGTCTCGTTGCACACGCAAGTGTAATTCAAGCCGCACTTGTTGCTGCGCTCGCTGCGGGAATTAAGACGCGAGATCTTGGTGGACAGGCAACGACCAATGAATTCACACAAGCAATCATCGAACGCCTTGGACCTGTGGTTGAAGATGATATCGATGTTCCAGTTGGCTTTGTGCCAGCAATTGTTGCACCTGCGACTGTTTCAGAGGTATGGACATTACACGGCGCTGACGTCTTTATGCGTCATGAAGGCATGCCGACGCCACCCGTTCATGTAGGTCCGTTCGAATTGCGCACGATTTCTAATCGTGGCACAAAAATCTGGCCTGGTGAACAGCCGAACATCCTGCTCGTCGATGAATTCAGATGCAGGTATGTAGCTGAGGCTGCGATAACACGTACCGACGTCACTTCGTTGCTGAACGACCTTTCTGGCGCTGGTTTTGATTGGGGGCATATCGAGCTTCTTCACACAGCCGGAGATCAGCCACGGTACTCAAAAGCACAGGGGGAATGAGCGACGACTCTAACGCGCAGCGCCCATGGTGGCGACGTGCGCTAGCTTTCCTGTGGTTGTGGACCTACCGCATTGTAGGCACGATCATCATTCTATGTGCTTTGCTTATCGTCTTCGCGCAGACGAATCTCTTTCGAGGCTGGGTTCGCGACATCGCACTTAATGCTCTAAACGACGCACTCCTTGGGCAAGTAGTCGTCGACGATATACATATCGACATTTTTCGTGGCATCGTGTTAACACACCCACGTTTGTATGCTCACGGTACAACCGTACTCGATGCCGAAGAACTTGTCCTGAAATACGACCTTGCCCCGCTTCTGCAGAACATCATTGTCATCAATGAGATAACCTTTAAAAAACCACACATCTACATCCAACGCACCAAGGGCGACAGCGTATGGAATGTAGAGCGTATAGTAAAGCCGACGACCGATACCACGACATCCGCGCTACCAGACTTCAAAGTGATCGTTAGACTCCTGCAAATTACTGGTGGCACCGTGTATGTGAATGACATGAATGAGGAATGGGGAGACAGCAGATACTTCGATCCAACACATTTAAGCATTGGCAATGTTGAGTTGCGAGCGTCAGCTCGCGCCGAGCTAAAAGCCGAAGACTTTACTGTTGCAATCAATCGATTTGGTTATACGAATGCGCATTCGCCATTTGCAGTAAAAGATCTCGTTACTTCAATACGATTGTGGCATGGCGGAATAAGTATGCCCACGCTTTCCCTAAAAACAAACGAATCAGACATCGGGGTGCGCGCGGAATTGGCCAACGTAGATGTTTTCAAAAACTTCTCGTTAGACTCATTGCGGAAACATCCGATCGAAGGTTACATCGAAGCCAATAGAATATGGGGTCAAGAGATTACATACTTCATTCCCGACCTAGACATACGTGACGGCTACAACCTGAAGTCGTATTCGACGTACGACGGACGTGATCTGGTTCTAGACGATTTGGAAGTACATGCAGATCGCACGGAGCTCTTTGGCAAGTTGAAGATCATGTACATCGATGGATCGCGTCCGTTGTTTCTCGATGGCACGCTCGTGAACTCAACTGCCGTGTATGCCGACATGCGTCGGAGATTGCCGTTCATTCCAATGCCCGAGCTGCCCTTCATAACGCAAACGCGCATCGAACGTCTGCACATGCGAGGTCCACCCGAAGACAGTCTGTGGTTCGACCTTCATGTCGCCGATAAGCCCGGACGCATCGACGGTGAAATGTCACTATACCTAAAGAACGAGGAGATCGGCTACAAGGCAGACCTAACCGTAAAAAACGGACAGCTTAAAGTCTTCCTTCCTGACAGTTCAAAACTCGACACCGACCTCAATGGCAGACTTACCATTCAGGGAAGGGGCTTTGAACTCAATACCATGCAAAGCTCGGTCAACCTTCTTCTTGATAGGTCTACTGTTTCGGGCTATCTCGTTCGCAAGACTGCATTGATCGCCTCTGCGGACGGGGCAGGCAACATCAAAATCGACACGCTCGATCTTGAGCTACCAGCCACGAATAGAGATTCCGTTGATACGACGATTGATGTAAGCGCAACCCAAACGTTAGCTGCAAGTGGAACGCTGCATGCCCAAGACCTCGACCACCCCAAGTACGAACTGAAAATCTCAACACGGGCGTTAGACCTTGCAGGCATCTTGGGGGAAGCGACATTGCCGCACCGCATTACAGCAGATTTAACGATCGATGCACAAGGCTTCGAGCTCGACAGTCTGCTTGGAACCGTTGAGGGCAGAGTGAAGGAGTTTGCACTTGCGGATCGCGCATTGCTGCCGTTCGATCTTAAACTTGTTTCGCGACTGGACTCCAATGTTGGAAGGTATCTGGAGTTGTCTTCGTCGTTTGCTTCGATTACTGCAAGTGGACGTTTTGTGCCTTCGGCATTGTTTACATCGATGGGCGCCGCTGTTACTGCAATGACAGACATCGTCTCGGCTCGACTTCAGTACTTCGCAGATTCCTCACATAAGGTGAGCCCCTTGTCGGAGCCCCTTACCCCAGTTGATGTGCGGTTTGTTGCAACTGTTAGCGATCCGGTGCCGATGAGTGCGTTCTTGCCCGAGGATATGACAATGGCAGGTTCAGTAAAAATTGTGGGTCACCTGGCCGCGGGTACCGATACGATGTATATGGATATCGATACAGCGCGCATCCAGGATCTGCTTGTTGAGTCAGACTCATTAAAAATTCAGTCCGACCCTCTCGAATTTCGTCTGAACGTGCGCCTGCGCGACATGCTCGTTGCGCCGAAAGTCACGGCCATCGACCTAAGTGCAAAGGGTGACTCTGCGGTAATTATTAACGATCTGCATCTGATGAAACCGAGCATTACCATGTCGCTGGGTTTAGATACGGGTTCGATTGTAGCGCAGTCGGACATCAATAAAATGGCTGCGTACTTGCGTGCAAAGGTTGGTTTCGCGCCCGAGCGAGCAACAATTGCAATCGACTCTGCAGCGTTTGTTGTCGACACGAACAACAGGCTTGCATGGCATACAAAAGAACCATCTGTTATTGCAGTCGACAAAGGGGTGTACACGATAAAAGGATTGAAGATTGTACGTGATTCGAGCGAAGCGATAAACGTTAACGGACGTATGTCGTTAACGCGATTCGACAGCATGCACGTAGACGTCGAAAATTTTGAATTGAGCGATGTCTCGCGGTTTGTGCAGGTGGCAGATGACAATCCGTTGTATTTCCTTAACGGTACGATTACATCGGCTGCCGTAAAGATCAATGGTACTTGGAAAGAACCCGATGTTGATGTCAAAGTCGAAGCCAGAGAAATAGCATACAACGAAGCCCTGATTGGTGATCTAAAAGCCGAGATCAAACATCACAATAGAATGGTTACCGGATTCGCGACTATCGATAACGACGAGCTCGCACAAGACACAACGCGAACACTCGATGTCAGGATTAACTCGCTTCCTCTGGATATGGGGCTCACTGACGTGAAGGAGCGCCTAGTTTCTGGTAAACCAGTGGACATACAACTTGTTGCGAACAAGCTCTCACTGGCTGCTGCAGAACCATTTCTTCCGGCTGTTGAACGTGTGCGCGGTAAAGCCGATGCGAAGGTTTCTTTAATGGGAACAGCCGACAAGATGGAGTTCACCGGGAATGCACGATTCTTCAAAACAAGCTTTAGAACACAAGCAACAAATGTTTACTACGTTGCAGACGGTGCAGTAAGTCTGCAAGGCGAAAAACTGATTATCGATACTGTCGTTATACGAAACGTGCCTCGCGATTATCGTTCACGCGTAGCAGGTGTTGCGTATGCTTCGGGCTCACTACAGTTCGATGGCCTCACGCCGAAGACATTGGATTTTACCGTAAGAACACCAGGGCTCACGGTCATGAATGCTGCGTCTGCAGCAAAGAGTCCCACAGTATATGGCGACCTTGCTATCGCAACAGGTCCGTCTAGCCCCATTCACTTGTACGGCTCCCTCGACGCTCCAACGCTCGAAGGCGACATCCATGTGCTGTACGGCAATCTAACGATGCCAGAGGACCGTTCAGCGACGAAGAAACGCGCGACGTCGTTCGACTACGTTACGAGGCGCGATTCCACACGCGATAAATATCGCAGTGTCTTCACATTGGTGCGTCCGATTGCCGTGTATCGTCCGCAGATAGAAGTACGCAAACAGGAACTTGCAGACAGTCTCTCACGCGATAGCCTTTCAAATTCGTTAGTCGTATTGCCTGACGATTCCACTAAAGTCGATACCACGATCACAACGTTTGTTAAGAAGACCATTGGCGGCATGGCAGACAACATGTTGTTTCGGTTAAACATCTGGTTTGATGGGTTAACGCTTGTTACTATGGAGATTGGTTCGTTTGAAACGCTCGTTGCAGATGTAGGCATGGACTCGCGACGTCAACCGCTGCGATTTACCGGCAGATTTATCGACAACTCAATAAACCTTGCCGGCAAGCTGAAAGTGTTAGAAGGCGAGTCGGAGTACTTCTTCTTAAAGACATTTAAAGCCAGTGGCCTGCTTGACTTCGACCGTGGAGGTATGGCAAACCCCGCGCTGAATCTTACTGCGAAGTACACAGGTAGTCGTCAGTTAGGCAGCGGCGGAAACTCTGAAGAATTTCAAGTTGTGATTGATATCACAGGCACAAAAAATCAGCCTCATCTCGCATTCCGAATCTTTATGAATGGACGCGAGCAAACGGGTGACTCGACCAAGATTACTGCCGATGCCATCACACTTATTTTGTTTGGTCGCACGCAGGCAGAGCTGTCAACATCTGGCCAAGGCGGCATTGGATCGAATACCATTGGAGATGCGACATCCATTGCAACCAACTCGGCCGTGTCGCAGGTACTGAACGACATTCTTGGCAACAGCGCAATGATTCGAAGCGTTGCGTTTGAACAAGCCGCCGATGGCAGTGGTAATCGAATTCAGATAACAGGACAGCTTTTTGGAGACGTTTCGTACAAATTTAACGGCAACGTAAGCGATGTAGGCGGTAACAACACCTTTACCGTATCAATACCACTGACGGTATTCGGCGATGCAGAAGCACTAAAGTATTTTATATTCGAGTTTGGTCGCTCTATTACCAATCAGTCAGGAAACGTTACACGCAACGATAGGGCGTGGGAAGTTAAGCTTGGCGCACACCTGCCGTAACAACCAAGCGTAGTGGTTTGCTTGCTACGCAAGCTCTTTCATCAGCTCACGTGCGATGACGATGTGCTGAATCTCGCTCGTGCCTTCATAGATCTCGGTAATCTTTGCATCGCGCAGATATCGTTCCACAAGATATTCGCGAACGTACCCGTAGCCACCGTGTACCTGAATTGCTTCGAGTGCAACCTGAACTGCTGTGCGCGACGCCATGAGTTTGGCCTGAGCTGCAGCCTTGATGTAGTTCATGTGCTGGTCTTTCATATACGCAGCACGATACACCAGTAGGCGTGAAGCCTCTACGTTTGTAGCCATATCGGCAAGCTTCATCTGAATTGCCTGCAATTCGGCAATGGGTTTGCCAAATGCTTTGCGTTGCTTCGAGTAGGCAATAGCAGCATCTGCAGCACCTGCTGCAATGCCTAATGCTTGTGCAGCAATACCGATACGGCCGCCGTTCAACGACTCCATTGCAATCTTAAAGCCTTGTCCGACACTACCTAACACCTGATCGTCAGGAACGAAAACGTTGGTAAGTCCGATCGAACATGTATCACTCGATCGTATGCCAAGTTTATCTTCTTTCAATCCTGGCTCGAAGCCTTCTGCGTCGCGAGGAATAATAAAGCACGTGATGCCTTTGTGTCGCAACTCTCGGTCGGTTTGCGCAAACACAATGTATGTCTTTGCTGTGGTTCCGTTCGTAATCCAGTTTTTCGTTCCGTTAAGTGCCCAGCCCCCTTCAACCTTCGTTGCAAGTGTATGCTGCTGCGTGGCATCCGAACCAGCTTCGGGTTCACTCAGGCAGAATGCACCATGAATGACACCAGAGGCAAGGGGCTTTAGCCACAACTCTTTTTGCGCGTCGGTGCCATACGCTTCGAGTCCCCAGCACACGAGCGAATTATTCACGGACATCACAACGCCAACCGATGCATCGACTTTTGATATTTCTTCCATTGCAATGACGTATGCCAAGGCATCCATTCCAGACCCGCCCCACTCCGGAGGAATCATCATTCCAAGGAATCCGAGCTCGCCGAGTTTTTTAACGATCTCGGTTGGAAAAATTCCATTCTTATCGCGATCGATTGTTGAGGGTGCGATTTCGTCCTGCGCAAACTGTCGCGCAGTGTCGCGAATCATCTGATGGGTTTCGGAGAGCTCTAAAGAAAACATGGTCTATCGGAGTGTGTGGCTAAGAACGATGGTAAGGGGCTAAGAATGGGGCCGAAGCCCGATTCATGATGAAGGGGACTGAAGCCTGATTCTTAATGCAAAAATGCGAAAGAAACAGTGGGCGCTTTGCGCGGCCAGTCTTTGCGGACGAGTCCGTAGATCGAGACTCCATTTGCCGTTAGACGTGCCAGAGCGTATTCGCGCTTGAATCGGGGGTGCTCGACGATGTTGTCGTGCATAAAATAATTCGAAGATGTTGGCCAGCCCCAGTCCCACTGATATCGAATGAGCGCAAGTGAATCGTTCTTAGCCGTGAACGCGCAGATGACGTCGGGACGCTGCTCGAAGAACACCTCTGCGTTAAACGAGGAATGTCCGTGTAGCACCCCGACCTTCCTCTTGTTCGCTCGAGCCATCCGCGGATTATTTAGACCGAGCAGATCTATACACTCACCATCATAGGCGTAGCCAATTCCACCTGCGGCTGTGACGCCCCATCGCGGAAGCGGGCCCCCTTTATGAATCTGTTCCATGGCTTCGGCCTCCATACGTCCGTCGCGTGCAATGGTGTACTCGAGTCGCAGCGCGTTCGGCGCAAGTGTTAACACGCCGCCTTTATGCCGCACGAGATAGACAGCATTTACGCTCATGAGTAGCAGTACGACGGCAACGGACATCAGACGGCGTTGCGTCCAAGTGAACTCACGTCCAACCATCATCCAGATAAAGAAGACTGCAGGGATCTGAAACCGTGCGTACGTAAAGTGATCGCCACCTGTTAACAAGGGCAAGAGCAAAATGCTCAGTACAAGAATAATCAAGGCATAACGCGAACGAATTGCTCCATCACCAACCGACGTACCTGCGGTGTTGTCAACGATCATTTTCTTGTGATCGTCGACGACGATATTTTTCTTCCGTACGATGACAGCAATAACGAGCAGAAATGCGAGAAGGGGCACCCACATTGCAGAAAGTGCCGACTCTCCCAAATAGGCAACGCCTGCAGAAATGTTGTCGAGGAGCGAGGAGCTGACCTTGGCGTAGTAGGTGTTGGGGAGGGGAACACCAAACACGAACATTCTAACAATAGTTAGTAGAGCAGCGACAACGATGGGGACAGAGGCGCAACGCAATGCAGGAAGAAGTATGTTCCGCGTTGCGCCGTGACAGACATAACATGCAGCAATGGCGACGAGGGGTCCGAGTATAAAGCCCTCAGGACGGATTAGCGGCAGCAAACCTAGTGCGACAAAGAACCATTTGTCGTAGGGTCCGTACGCCATGCGCAGTCCCGCAACCGTTAGTGCAAGCACCCAGAGCGGTGTTTCGAGACGCGCTATGAGCATCCAGTCGATAACACCTGGTGTTGCAAGAACTACGACAACAACGCACCAAGCTACGAGCGTACCGCTTTGTTTGTGCACTGCGTCTGATACAAGCCACAACGTCGCAAACGTGCACGCAAGGCTCAGCAAGAGCGCAGCCGCTTCTACACTGAGAACGTTGCCTACCGAGAAAATGACCAGTAATGCCAGCCATAGAACCGAAGTAAAGCCTTCGACAAGCTCGCCGCCCGGAGTGTATACCACGCCATGTCCGTGCAAAATGTTCTGCACGTAAACGTAATAAATGTTAGCATCATCAATTCCTAGCCACCATGCGCTGCCAGTGATGTATGCTCTGCACACAAGAGCCGCAAGTATGAACAACGCAAGAAATAGAGCGTTACGCACGTGGTCTCAGCGTAGAGGCGCTAACTGAGCTGACTTTTGGGGCATTCACTGAGCTGATTCTTGGGTCGCTGATTGACCCTAACACTACGCGACGCGATGCGCCTGTAACAGTAGGTACGTTACCTGGTATGCCGTGCAATGTGAGCCATGCGAGGTATGCGAAACACATGGCTTCTTTTGCATCGGCGGGAATTCCAAATGTGTCGGACGTCACAACCCTTACGTCAGGTAAATGAAACGCAATACGCTGCATGAGATACTCATTGTGTACTCCACCACCCGAGCATACAAGTTCCTCGGTATTGGCCTGCATTCTATGAATGTGATCTGCAATCGACCACGCAACTAGTTCTGTAAGCGTGGTTACGAAGTCTTCAGACGGACCAGATGGATGCAGGAAGCGTCGGTGTAGCTCTGTTACAAACGCATCGTTAAACAGTTCGCGTCCAGTACTTTTCGGAGGTTCTAGAGCAAAGAAGGGCAGCCCCTTAACATGTTCAAGCATTGCAACTAGTGGACGTCCAGCCGACGCAATGCTTCCGCCTTCGTCGTAGCGTTTACCAAACGTCTGCATCACTGCCGAGTCGATTAAGATATTGCCCGGACCAGTGTCGAACGCACGAAGTGTTTCGAGCTGAGCATTGCGTGGCAGCAGCGTAATGTTAGCCATGCCACCAATGTTCAACGCAACGCGGTCGATTTCTGTGCTGTGCAGTGTTAACCAATCGAAGATCGGAACGAGTGGTGCACCTTGTCCGCCAACGGCTACATCGGCTGCACGAAAGTCAGAGACGACAGGCACACCTGTGAGCGTTGCAAGTGCGCTGCCACTGGCTGCCTGCCACGTGCTGTGCGGGGGGTTGTGCCAAATGGTTTGTCCGTGTATTCCAATTGCATCGAGTGCAACGTCTTTAGGAATTGCCGCAGCATAGTCTGCAGAAAGAGCAAACGGAAGATCACATAGTTCTACTGTCGATGCTTCGCCACGCAATGCGCGCGAAACAAGGTCGAGTGTGTGTTCGGTGTACGGATGTGTTGCAAACGATTGCAGTGTTACGCCTTCGGCGTCTACGTCGCACACGGCAACATCGATGCCGTCAAGCGATGTGCCTGTCATCAGGCCCGCAATTAGCATCTTAAGACGTAACGGTTAACAAGTACAGGCTACCACGTTTTAGCATGTTAGGGCTGCCACGTTAAGGCGTAACGATTAGGTCGCTTCGCTTCACGTCGCCCGAATCCTTGCCCAGATTAACAAGCTGGGGTTTGTAATTCGAAACCTTTTCCTGAATGTACATCAGGGCTTTGATAAGGTTTTCGGGACGTGGCGGACATCCCGCAACGTAGGCGTCTACGGGCATGAACTGGTCTATGCCTTGCACAACGGGATATGACCTAAACATTCCACCCGTAGATGTACATACACCCATTGCAATGCACCACTTCGGGTCGGGCATCTGATCCCAGATTTTGCGCACTACCCACGACATCTTGTACGTAACGGTACCGGCAACGATCATCAGATCGGCTTGACGTGGCGAGAATGAGAAACGCTCAGAGCCAAAACGTGATGAGTCGGCACGTGGACCACCAAAGGCCATCATCTCGATTGCACAGCAGCTAATACCCATGGGCATAGGCCACAGCGAATTTTTCTGAGCCCATGTAATTACAGACTCGACGGTGGTCGTTACAAACCCATCGCGAGCAACTGTTTCGTTTAGTCCCATCGTAGAGCCCCTTTTTTTATCACGTACAGATAACCACTGAACAGCAGAACCATGAACAGAATCATGGCCACAAAGCCGTACATGCCCAACGTTTTGAATTGCACTGCCCAAGGGTACATGAACACGATTTCGATGTCAAATAGAATGAACATCATCGCTACCAGGTAGAATTTTACACTGAAGCGTTCGCGCGCAGTTTTCACAGGCTCCATGCCCGATTCGTACGTGCTGAGCTTGGCACGCGTAGACTTCTTGGGTCCGAGTATCTCTGCAAGCACAATATTACTTGCGCCAAAGATTACTCCAACGAGTATCATCACCATGAATGGTATGTAGGTGTCGAGCATTGTACGTCCCTTATTCCCCGCAAAATACGGCACAACGGTTAAATACTACCGAGCGGATATCGCCGGTATGAAAGCACTCGCCAAAGGCCTCATCAAAGGCCACGTCAAAGCACACGTCATAGCATTGCTTTATGCATTCAACGTTGGGTTGGAATAGCTTTGTACGATGCAATCACACATGTACTCGTTATCTGCCGGACCCGTTGCTACGAACGTGTTTCTGGTGGTCTACCCTGAGATTAAGTCGGCGGTATGCATCGATGCCCCGGCGGACAGTCTCGGCTGGGTACTCGAAATCCTGAAAAAGCACGATTGCACGCTGCATCATCTGCTTCTAACCCACACACACTGGGATCACACTGCCGATGCCGCACCCATTGTACGAGCCACAGGCGCTGCCGTGAGTGTACACCCAGATGATGTGTACCGCCTAGTCGACCCCATGCAGCACACCATCTGGCCGTTGCCTTTCGAAATCGAACCCGTTGTGCCAGACCACATGTTGACAGATAATCAAGACCTTGTTTTGCAAGGGGCTACGTTTCATGTTATCCACACACCTGGCCACACCGAAGGGGGCGTGTGTTTTATCGATCATGAACATCATCGCGTATTTGTTGGTGATACACTGTTTGCAGGGAGCATCGGCAGAACAGATCTACCTGGAGGTGATTTGCACACACTGTTGAAAAGTATTCACGAGCGATTGTTTGTGCTGTCCGACGACTACGTTGTTTTGCCCGGACACGGTCCTACGACTACCGTCGGAGAAGAGCGAGTATCAAATCCATATGTCGGAGAAAACGCCAATGAGAATTAATTCATTCTCTCGTCATTGTGGTCGCATGAATTCACATGGATTTTTGCCTATCACGTTGATCGTTATGACAGTTGTGCTGTCGTCATGTTATTCATTTCGAGGCGGCTCGGTGCCCGCCCACCTCAAGACGATTGCAATTGCTTCGGTGGTTGACAACAGTGGTTATGGTGACCCAACGTTTCGGGAAGTCGCTACAGAAGCGCTCATGCAGCGATTTCGCGGAGACAACTCCTTACAGGTTGTCGAAGACAACGGTGACGCACGTTTGACAAGTTCGATAAGCAGAATTCAAGACGATATACTGAACGTTCAGGGTGCAGATCTCGAATCGCAACGAAAAATATCGGTGACGATGGAGGTTGAGTACTTCGATGCTGTAAAGAATCGAACAGTGTGGAAGAGGTCGTTTCAAAATTTTGATGTGTACGATGTTGCCAACGCTACCGAAGACAGACAGCGCGCAGTGCGACAGGCCATCAATAGAATTGCTGATGATGTATTGCTCGCAGTTGTGAGCGATTGGTAAAAAGGACGTTTGTTTAAGAACTGGAACCCATGGAAAAAACGCTGCTGATTACGTATTTCGGTTCACTCTGTGTGCTGTTTGCGTTTGGTCTGCATGGACTTGTGATGATCTACTATTATCACAAGACACAAAAAATCGCCCATGAACCTCAGTTGCAGGAAGGTGAACTTCCTGTTGTCACCGTTCAGCTACCCGTCTTTAACGAGATGTATGTCGTAGAACGTCTTGTGCGCGCCGTTTGCGAGATGGAGTACCCTCAAGAAAAACTTGAGATTCAGTTACTTGATGATTCAACGGACGAGACGTTCGAAATCTCGCGGACGATTGTTGCAGAGTTCTCAGCTTTGGGCTTCGACATCAAGCACATTCACCGTACAGACCGCTCGGGATACAAAGCTGGCGCGTTGAAAGAAGGACTCGAAGTTGCACGTGGCGAATTCATCGCAATCTTCGATGCAGACTTTGTACCTAAAAAAGAATTCTTACTTAAAACAGTACCATACTTCTGCGATGCAGAAGTTGGAATGGTGCAGACACGTTGGGAACACCTCAACGAAGAATATTCATTCCTAACGCGTGCACAAGCGCTTGCGCTGGACGGACACTTTGTAATTGAGCAACAGATTCGTCACAAGGCAGGCTTCTTCATCAACTTCAATGGCACTGCTGGTGTGTGGCGCAAGGCTACCATCGTAGATGCGGGCAACTGGCATTCAGACACGCTTGCAGAAGATCTCGACTTGTCGTATCGCTCTCAGTTGCGTGGCTGGCGTTTTGTTTTTCTTAACGATGTTACGTCACCCGCGGAGCTCCCCGCTGACATCAACTCTTTAAAAACGCAACAGTTCCGTTGGACAAAAGGTGCCGTTGAAACCGCAAAGAAACTCCTTCCTTCGGTATGGAAAAGCAATCTGTCGTTCAAGCATAAACTCGAATGCACGGTCCACCTTACAAGTAACATCGTCTTTCCGTTCATCCTGCTTACTGCTCTGTTGAACGTGCCTCTAGTAATCCTCAAGAACGAGGTAGGGGGCTACGACGCCTTCTTTAGTGTGATGTCGATCTTCGTTCTTGCTAGCATCTCGTCGTTCCTATTCTACATGTATGCACAACGTGCAATTCACCTAGACTGGCGCCGACGTTTGTTGCTCTTCCCTGTGTTCATGGCGGGCTCGATGGGATTTGCAGTGAACAACAGCAAGGCAGTATTCGAAGCCATCATTGGTAAGAAATCGGAATTCAAGCGTACACCAAAATTCCACATTGAAGCGCAGGACGATCAGTGGCGTAAGAAGAAGTATGTGCAAAAGCGATTGAGCTGGCCTGTGTTTGTTGAGATAGCACTTGCACTATACTTCGTCTTCGGCATTGCAACTTCTATCAGCTATCTCGAAATCGCGGCAATTCCATTCCAGCTCATGTTCCTCATGGGATTCGGAACAGTTGGAGTGCTGTCACTACGTCACGCATTCGGCCGCTAAGAACAAATGAAGCTAGTTACCTGGAGCGACGGCATCGGCTCAAGAGCCGGACTGCTTATCGAAGATTTCGTTGCTGACGTTGCGTGTGCGTACGATGCAATGAAAAGCGCCGATAACACCTTGTGCGGTCTTGGTTATTTGCCAACGAGTGTGCTCGAAATTTTACGTTTAGAAGAATCTGGTATCAACGAATTACGTGCATTGCACGAGTGGTGTACGTCGCAGATGTCGGGTAGGGAGACGCCGATGCCATGGGTGATCCCTTCAAATGCGATTCTACTTGCACCAGTTCCACACCCAACGTCAATGCGTGATGGTTACGCATTCCGGCAGCACGTCGAATCTGCTCGCCGCAATCGAGGCCTGGAGATGATTCCAGAATTCGACGAGATTCCAATCTTCTATTTCACGAATCACCAGGCCGTATTCGGTCCCGGCGATGTTCCCGTTATGCCATTACATTGCAACCAACTCGACTTCGAACTCGAGTGTGCAATCGTAATCGGTAAGAAGGGCACGAACATTCCTGCAGCAGAAGCTGATGCATACATCGCGGGCTACATGGTGATGAATGACTGGAGTGCACGCGGACTGCAGATGCAGGAAATGAAGCTGAACCTAGGACCGGCGAAAGGCAAAGACTTCGCAACCTCTATAGGTCCGTGGCTCGTCACAGCCGACGAACTCGAATCGCGTCGCATAGAAACACCACATGGCGACAAGTACAACCTTGCCATGCGTACCACGGTAAACGGTACAGAAGTGTCCAAAGGGAACGTCAACGACATGACGTGGACATTCGCGCAGATCATCGAACGTGCGAGCTACGGAGTAACGCTCTACCCAGGCGACGTGATTGGTTCTGGCACCTGCGGCACTGGATGCTTCCTTGAACTCAATGGCAGCAAGGTGTACGACCCAGCCTGGTGGCTAAAGCCCGGCGATGTTGTGGTGTGCGAAGTCGAAGGACTTGGCTCGCTCTCGAACACGCTAGTCGCTAGCGAACAATAGAGTGTTCGTTCAGAACAACGTCTAGCGAATAATAGAAAAGTTTATCGTCCGGAAATTTGTATCGGTGCCCCATGTCATGAGGTACCCACCAGATGCATACGCCGACAGCTCAAGTGTCAATTCATTCGATGCACCAACGAGACCCGTTGCAACAGCAGCCCCTTGCATGTCATACAGGGTCCACGTGGTACGTACCGTGGATGGCTGATTGTCTACAACGTGCAAGCCGTCGGGTGTGCGTGTAACGAGCAACGACGACGGAGCAATTACGTCGGGCTCGACGCCTGTTGGTTCGTCGAATACATAAAGCCCACATGTCGTGGCCATATACATTTTGTTGCTCGGTTTGTTATAACGCAACACCCAAACGTTGGCATTGGTATCGCCATCGTTATTTGCTAACCAACTGATGTTTCTTAGCTGGGTCCACGTCATACCCCCGTCAAGACTACGTCCGATAAGACTGTCGCCCTTAATTACACTTGGCTGACCGTTTAGTTTGAAGCCACCGATAAAGACGTCGTCGGTGCCGATAGAAGACGGACGTACCTCTACCGCCCACAAACTTGTGTCAGGGTACGCAACACGGTCCCACGAGGCACCACCGTTCGTAGTCTTTAGTAAACCGCCATTGCCTACAACTGCTGTAGGATCGGCAAAGGCTACAACTGCATACCCAACCAACGGGTTCGAGGGAGAGAACACAATCTTCGGAATTTCACTGTCATTCTTTATTGAAAGCTTGTCTCCAAGTACGGGTACTTGTTTGAATGTTTTGCCAGCATCGTCGCTACGATGTATGGTGCCGAATCGTGCTCCGACGAAGATGATGTTTGTACTGTCCGGACGAACTGTAATCGTACACAAACGACTAGCGAGCGTTGGTGCAATAGCCCCGACTGAATCCCACGTCACACCAACATCTGTGCTTTTGTAAATAGTATGGCCATCAGATCCGCGCGCCGCGTACATCGTACTTGGATTGGACGGATCTTCGACGATGGCTTCGCTTATAAACCACATCCTACCAGTCGACGGACGCAGTACAGGTGTCGTGGTACGTCCGCCATCGTTCGACCGGACAATTCCATTCATCCTAAACCCACCAATAAAAACGACACCAGTGTCTACACTACTAACAAGTACAGACGAGAGTGCGTTGTCGCCTTGGAATTCACTCAACAGAATACGCTCCCAATTCAACCCGCCATCGTTCGATCGCCACAACTGATCGCTGTTACCACCCACATAGAGTTTCTGTGGGTCGAGAGCATTTACCTGAATAGTGAAGGCAGATTGCGGCAGAATCCTGCGCCACGAGTATTGCGCATGTGCAGAAACAGTGCAAGCGATTACGCAAATCAGCATTAGCGTTTTGTTCATTTCTCGTACCTGCGAAAACATCCGAAGAATTTGCTCGGTTAGTTACCTAGCATTACGACCGAAAAATTTACTGGGTTAGTTACCTAGCATTACGACCGAAGAAACAGATTCGTTTGTACCAATTGCACGCACGATATAGCAGCCTGTAGACAGAAGCGGCAACGGAACGCGTTGCTGACCAGATGCACACTCGATACTGTATAGAGTAGACCCCGTAAGAGACGTTACGTCTACGCGAAAAGCCCCTTGTGCCCCTTGCCAGGTGTCGAGTACCAACTGATTGTCGATTGCATAAAGGGTAGGGGGCTGCGTTGTGCGAACTGCAGAGCGTTCGCTTACCTCGGTGATAAAGGTCGATCGATACAAGCCTGACTCTGTGGCCATGAGCATTTCAGGGTAGCGGCCTTCGTATGTAACGGCGAATGCCCAAACATTCGAAACGATGTTGCCTGTTTCGTTTTCGGCCCAGGGGACGCTGCCTAGATTTTGCCAGTTCGTGCCGCCGTTTACGGTGCGGTAAATAATAGAGTCGCCCTTTATCGAACCATCATACAATTCGAGGAGATTGCCGCCGACAAAGATTTCGTCGCCACTTGGTGTTGCCTGCACTTCGAGAGCATATAAGCTGGTGTCACGAAATCGCATGGTCTCCCACGACTGACCCCAGTCGGTACTTACGTGCAAGCCGCCGCTGCTGGTGTTTTGTATGATGGCTACGGCGTAGACCTTGCCGGGTGTTGACGGACTCCATACGAAGCGAGCTATTTCGGCATCGTTTGTGCCGCTATCGTTTATCACTACTGCCCACGTCTTGCCCATATCCGTCGATCTGCGAACGTATGCAGAGCGTCCGCCTGCAAGTAGAACGTTTGTTCTATCCGGCGCTATGGTTAGAGCACGGATTCGGCCCTGGCTTGGCAAGCCTGCGATAGCACCGGCAGAGTCCCACGTTAGTCCAGCATTAATGCTGCGATAGAGGTAGGCCGGATTGTTTCGCATCACATACATCGTATCTGGGTACGCGGGGTTGATGGCTATTGCCGAGCTTGAGACAACTTCGAACCGTGCACCGATCGGGTCGATAAGCACATTCGTCCATGTTTGTCCACCGTCGCTACTTCTATCGAGTCCGGCAAACGCAATACCCCCTGCAAACACCACCGCCGTATCGCGAGGATGCACGACCAGCGTCGTGATAAGGGAGGGTCCACCACCCGAGCCAACCAACAATTCCTCGAACGTCGTACCTCCGTCATTCGACCGAAACAAGGTACGCGAGACATTCCCCACGTACACAACATTGCGACTAAGCGGATTTACAGAAACGGAATAGCAGGCGCGATTCGCAATCGACGTTGTCCATTGCTGTGCGCTACCAGTCGTCAACACAGATGCAATCAGACAAATAACAAGAACCAATTGCATAACTGGACTCCAAAAAAAAGGGGCAACAGAATCTGTTGCCCCTATTATACGAAACGATGCCCGTTGTTATGCTTATTTCACAACAACCAAGGAGCGGGTAATGCGGTTGCCATTAACCGTTACAGCTACGTGGTATTGGCCAGCAGTTAGCGAGCTGACGTCAACACTTACACCATGAGGTCCGCTTGGCAAGGCAACTGGCGAAACGAGGGTGCGAACTTTGTTGCCCATTACGTCGAACAGATCTACAGACACCGTTGCACTCTTGTCGAGCGTAAAGGTCACATCAGAAAAGTTCAAGGCTGGGTTTGGAACGATGTTGCTAATGCGGAATGCGTAAACACGCTCAAGGTCTTCAACTCCCGTTACGGTGCTTGCATTTGCAAACTCTACACTACCTGCAAAATTGGAAATAGCCTCTACCACACTGGCAGGTACTTGCGAACCAATAACTCCCATTGAAGCAAGAGCGCGTCCTTGAACAAGTGGCACTTCTGTCAGACTTGGGATATCACGTGCCATGTATGTATCCTTATTGAACGCAGCGTCATTTGTTGCATTCGTCGGTGTACTCCACGTGGCTGCGCCAATTGCGCGGTTAACAAGGAAAATGTCAGTCCATGCAAGTGTGTCTAGAGGCGCAGAAGCTTCAACAGTGTCGCCCTGATCTGTAATCGTCATCAAAAGGACCGGAGGATTTACTTCAACAAACTTAGTTGGATCCTGATCGAGGAACTTCACGATGAGATGGTTCCCGTCGACTGTTTTGCCAACTTCAATTTCGACACTACGACGTGCAGCGTCAACTACGAGTACTGGCCTTCCAGCAAGAGCTGAACGTGCATCATTCAACTCGTAACTCGGATACTCAAGGCGCACTCCCTCAATTGATAATCCGATGCTTAGGTCAGCAACATCAACTAATGACCATACACCAGCGCGATACCGTGCTTCGAGGATGTAATGGTGAGCAATGTTGAACTGGGTTGGGTCTGTTGGAACAAGATCACCGGTTGCTACACGGAAGAAGTATGAATACTCATTAGGGCCAGTCACGATAAATGCCGAGCCTTGGTATGGCGTCACACTAATTTGAATAACAACATCTTGGTCTTTTGCTATACCAAAATCTGTTAACAACGATGGAGGCATCATGTTAAAGTCGGCGCTCCATGTAGCTCCGCCATCTTCCGACGTCGACACGAGTACTGTGCGTATCGTCGAGTCAGCCTTCATGTTATTGAACGCAACGTAGAAACGTCCATCCGCATCATGATCGATAAGCGGGGCAACTCCGAGCGTACTATTTACGTTCGGAGGTGAGATCTGACGGAATTTACTAAGACCCCACGCTGAAGGAATCCCTTCGGTAACAAAGTCGCCGGCTTCAGGACTAAAATTGAAAAACCCGTACGCACCATACTGTGTACCTGAATTTGCAACTACACCCAGTTGGCTAACGCCAAGGAAGCTGTTGTTTTCTTTATCAACGTCAAGGTCTGCCTGACTCCATTCGTAATTCGCACCACCACTAGGATTTGACGTAAACGGCAGTTCGTTTACAGTGCCATCTATGCGATAATAGGCGGTATTGTGAAACAGGTTTGCACCAGTACTACCATAGGTGTTGCCGTATATGAACACTGGCCAAGTGGCGGGGTTCGTACCTGTCTTAATCTGAGCAAGGTTGGGAGCGCCAATAAAGCCAGTAGGAAGATCCTTCACCACATCGAACGTCCAATTAGCTCCACGATCGTTTGAACGCATTACGCCAAGCTTACTGCTAAGTGCAGTGCCAACGAATGTTGCGTCTGTGCGCACAATGCTTAGCGAACCACTTGCAGCATCAAATTCGACAACAGTAGATGCATTATTGAATTGTGAATAATGGAATCCCATCTGAGCCGACGTGTTGAACAAAGCTTTCCAGCTAAGTGCTTGAACCGAGCCGTCTGCATGCTTTGAATTACGACCTGCGATATCAGCGGCCGTGATTGAGTTAGGTGAAGTATTCACAAAACGAAGCGGGGTATCACCCGAAACGATCAGTTGAGCCTTGCTACCAGTTATCGCTGCGAACAAGACGACAGCGAGAAACAGATGCTTCATGGATTGTATTCCCTAGAGTTGATTGAATGGTCGAAGTTGCCCAAAACGTAAGTAGCTAAGATACGCAGGTGGACGATTTCTTAGCTTTGTGTTGTTGATGGATCCTCAAATCGAATAGTTACACATGCTTATGCCCACTGCCGACGAGATTAGAGCCTGTCTTGAACCTATCATGGATGCCGATCTTGAGGTCTCGCTTGGAGCCTTGCAGGCCATACATAGGGTCGAAGTAGAAGGTTCTGTTATAAAAGTGTTCCTTGAGATGGTGCCTCCGCTGCAGCTTGTAGCAAGGGACATCGACGCAGCTTGTAAAACGGCTATCAACGCTCTGTACCCCGATGCCGATGTAGAAGTAATGGTTCGTGAGCGAGAAAGCCCCCTAACCAAGCGTACAGCAGGCATACAGCAGGTTAAGACACTTGTTGCAATTGCATCTGGTAAGGGTGGAGTTGGCAAATCTACCGTCTCGGCAAACCTTGCAGCCGCACTAGCCCAGCGCGGTATGCGCGTTGGCCTCCTGGATGCAGACATCTACGGTCCGTCGCAGCCCACGATGTACGGCATGGCGGGCGAGTCGATGCGCGCCGAGAAGACCGAAGCGGGAGCGATGCGCGGGTATCCCAATGAGCGTTATGGTGTAAAGGTGGCCTCGATCGGTTTTGTCATGCAACGCGATCAGGCAGCGATTTTACGCGGTCCGATGCTTGCCGGGTATTTCTCGACGCTTGTCGATCAGATTCAATGGGGCGAGCTGGACATCCTGCTATTCGACCTACCGCCGGGTACCGGCGATATCCAGCTCACACTAACACAACGCATTCCGCTTACAGGCGCCATCGTCGTCACAACACCACAAGAAATTGCACTTGCCGATGTGCGCCGAAGTATTCAGATGTTTCGCAAAGTGAACGTTCCTGTGCTTGGTGTGATAGAAAACATGAGCTACTTCATTCCACCAGATATGCCTGATAAACAATATTACATTTTTGGAAAGGGTGGCGGACAACGTGTGGCCGCAGAATATTCTGTGCCACTCATTGGCGAAATCCCGATCGACGTACGCATTCGGGAAGGGGCTGACGAAGGGTTCCCGTTTGTGCTCGACCCAGAGTCCGGCTCGGCTGGCGATGCATTCCGTGCACTAGCCGCCCGCGTAGTACGCGAAGTCCGTCAAGAAAATCATCGCGTGAGCGGTACAGCACTTGCTATCGAACTATAATCGCAGGACACCTTGCTTCGCACGAAAACACCGATAGCATGAGCATCGAAGAACGTATTATTAAAGCACTACAAGAAGCACGTCCGCATTTACAGCGCGATGGCGGCGACGTCGAATTTGTTCGTTTCGAACAACAAAACGGTGTTGCAGAAGTACGCTTTGTGGGGGCATGTCATGGTTGCGCTATGAGTGCCATGACACTTCGCGCGGGCATCGAACGCATTCTGCGTCTTGCAGTCCCAGAGATTCGACGCGTAGAACGGGTGGCGTAAGGCTATGTCCGCGAGTTCATGACATTAAACAGATAAGTTGGACAGGTTAATACGTCTGCGTAACTTTGTGGCTCGTTTAAATCGAGGGCGCTTAGCTCAGCTGGTTCAGAGCACCTGCCTTACAAGCAGGGGGTCGGGGGTTCAAATCCCTCAGCGCCCACATTAGATACTCCGCAAGAGTGGCGGAATTGGCAGACGCACTGGACTCAAAATCCAGCGGGATCAAACCCGTGCGGGTTCGACTCCCGCCTCTTGTACGACGCGCAAGACGATGAGCGCACGATCCTATCTCGCAAGTTAGCGCACGATCCATAGGGGGATCATGGTGCGCGTAGCTCCAGCTTCAACCAACACATTGTACATACCTGTTGCAAGCATGCTGCACTCTAATTGTGCACGCACTAAGCCAGCAGGTTGCAGCCCCACATACTCTTGAGAGACCCTTGCACCAAGGAGATTAAAGATTGAAATACTGGTGATTGCATCAGTCGTGTTTTCAAACGACAGAGTAACATCGGTAGAGGCTGGGTTTGGAAAGACTCTTCCGTTGCTACTAGACGTCATGTCATCAATAACGTCAAGAGTATTCTGATTGATGACAGCTGTACTGCCGTCGTCAAACACTAACAATAGTGCGAATGGCGCACCGCCAACTTTTTGCTGCGGATAGATGAAGCCCGATGTGATGCCGGCGATGATCTTGCCCGCGAACGGACTGAAATCGTATTGCCAAACTGCAGCATTCGATGGTCCTAATGGACGATTTGCGACAATAGAAAGCGCGCCCAGCGGAATGACAACGTTTTGACTAGTCTTGCCATAAGACAGACCGTTCGTTATGAAAATGGAATCGGTCGTGCTTCTTGCATGCAAGTCAAGAGCAGGTGCATTCGTCGATCCATTCATTATGAAAAGCTCTGCATTGTCAGGTGTTGTACCGGCTTTGATGTCCTCTATACGATGAACTGCAATTCCTAGCGGGTCTGCTAATGGGTCTGGATTAACGTCATACCCTGAAGTCGACACAAGTCCATTTACAACCAGCATGTGCTGCTTTGGTGTGAATGTAAACGATGTACTAAATACAGAAGGCGCTCCTGCAAATTTATCCGCAGGTGTAGTGCTCGTTGGAGGTGCCACCACTACAATTACCTGGGTGTTCGAGTTAAGCTGTAAATAAGGGGTGGCTTTTCTGAATTCAAGATTGTCCGCAACAAGCACATTATCAACCCAGATATCTACGACAGGGTTGTCGACATCAGCAGAATTGTTTACAAACTGAACAAATGCACGGGGAGTAGTTGACTGAGGCTCTAGGCGCTCAAACGGACCGCCCTCGTTATCGATGAGATACAAACCGAACCTTGGACCGTTTTGATTTTCTGCAGGCGTCAGAAATCCCGATGTAAGAAGGATGACGGCTTGTCCCGCGCGATAACCGAAATTTCCGCGGTATGTCTCGATCAGTGCACCGCCAGCATTGTGGACGCCAAATGGGACAGAGCCCACGAGAACATTGAAATACGGCGACACAGAGCCATAGGAGATGTTGCTTGCGAGTTCTGTTGAAGGACCTGCATACAAGTCTAAAGCACCAACGTCCGTCGCACCGTGCCAGAACAACGCGTCTACTTGCGCAGGATTTATGCCCGTTTCTCGTACGTCGGTAATGCGCATAACGGTGATGCCAATCGGACGTGCACTAGGGTCGCTGTTTGCTTTGAAACTCGCTGGCGTTAATACACCCTCGATAACCAAAACATTGCGCGAATTCGGAACTAATGTATATGCAATGTTTATTATCGTGTCGGCCACTGATGTGCTTGTGTTAGGAGCCAAACCAATGTGCGTTTCCGTTCCAGCTACGAAGTCGCGGAATTCTGTTGATGTCCTGAATTCGAAATCATCGAGGTATAACTCGCCATTTAAATAGACGTCGAGTTTCACTGCAGTTGGATCGGCAGCGTTGTGTGCAATCTGCACCTTGGCAGTGAGGTCTTGTGCCGTGAGATCAGGGCTTGTAACCAACGAAATGGCAATGGACATAAGTCCTACTGCAACAACTGCGTAGAATGCTTTCATACACAATGCTCCAAAAAAGAATTAGAGCTTGAGGTGTACGCCAGCTACATCGACAAGCACTAGAGCTTGCGGTGAACGCTCGTTACAACGCCAAGCACTCGAATATCGTCGTGTTCTCCGATTACAATCGGAGCGTATTTACGGTTCTCAGGAACGAGCATCATATGTCCGCTCGCATCATGCGCCAAGCGCTTTACCGTTAAGTCGCCATTCAACCACGCTACTACTATCAAACCATCACGGACTTCCATTCCCGCATCAATTACTAGCATATCGCCAGCATAAATTCTTGCTTCTTCCATCGAGTCGCCAGTAGCTATTACACTATACGCATCGCGTGGATTGGGTACCCAAAACCTCGTAAAGTTTAGCTCGGTGCTTTCTTCTTCTACGACAGGAGCAATACCACACGGTGCGGCTCCGAGGAAAAAGCGGATTGTGGTTCCATCATCAGCAGCAAGTTTCGAAATCATGATTCCCCCCGGAATGTGTTAACGAGCGATAGCGAATGTGTTTAACGAGCGAGAGCAGTTGCAATGAGTGTGTCAGCGTTGGTATCACTGTAGTTGCCATCATGCACTTCAGCAACAATTACGTTGTTACGAAAGACGTAGACAGATGGCAGGTCGGTTATGGTGATTGTTGGCTGGTAGGGATGTTTGTCGGTAATACCGCGCATCGACCACACTTCAACCTTCGACATATCTACATCGGCAGCAATGAGCGTCTTCATGATCTGTGGGAACAAGCGCATTGTACCTCTGCATGAACATCCCGGCTTGACAAAAATTGCGACCTTCTGCGTCGAAGCATCGAATGTTGTGCGTACGGAATCTACCATCGATGTATTTGGTGCGTACAGGTTCACTTCTGTCGGAAACCACGCGTATCCGGGCGACGTGTTCAGCTCCTGAACTGTTAGTTGTTGGGCCGAGAACTCCACAGGCTCTGTTGTACATGCGGAGAGGACGATGAGTAGCGTAAAGACAACGATGACGAGCGTTTTCATTCTGAGCCTTTTGTGTCGTATTCTACGTTTTGTGAAAAATAGGTAAAAAAGTGGTATGCCACATAATAAATGTATTCTACCACTTCATAACGTTTACTTCGTCGACATACACCGTCTGTTTATTTCGGAACAGCGACAGAACAATAGCCAGACCTACTGCAGCTTCAGCCGCTGCTACTGCCATGATGAAGAACACAAACATCTGACCAGCGATGTTGCCATTATAGGACGAAAACGCCACCATGGTGAGGTTCACGGCATTTAACATGAGCTCTATGGACATAAAAATGATGATTGCATTCCGGCGCGTTATGACGCCAATGACGCCGATTACGAATAGGACTGCCGAGAGTATCAGGTACCAGTCGAGGGGGATGGTTGTGGGGAGCATAGTCTAGTTCTCGACGTGACGTTTTGCGAGGATTACCGAACCTATGAGAGCTGCCAGCAGAAGCAACGAGATTGCTTCGAATGGGAAAAGGTAGGTCGTGAAAAGCGAGGTGCCGATGCTCTCTGTTGTACCGATGGCAACGGCATTCGGAGCAAGCTGAAGGCGCTCAGTCGGTCGTGCTACTAGCACGATAACAACCTGAATTGCAAACACAGCGCCGATGATTGTGCCAAGCACCGAGCGCAGGTTGACTTTTTCGTTCAACGCTTTTTCACGGCCGAGGTTCAAAAGCATGATCACAAAAATTACCAGTACCATAATGGCACCAGCATACACCAGCACTTGTACTGCGGCCACAAACTGCGCTTCAAGCGTCAGATAGAGCCCAGACAGCATAAAGAAGTGTCCAATAAGCGACATCGCAGAACTGACCGGATTTCGTCGTGTTACAGTTAACACAGCCGATACCACAGCACCTAATGCGAACAACAGAAACAGGATTGGTTGTAGTGCCAATGCAGAGACCCCAGCGACTTGAGCAATAAGGCGAATATAAGCCCCTTGTGCTAATCCATCAGCCCCTTACCCTTATCCTTCGAAGCGTTCGACGGTGCTGACGCCCTTGATGCGACGAATCTTGTCGAAAACCCTGTCGAGATGTGCTAAATCTTGAACGTAGACTGTAAGGATGCCCTCGAACATCGAGTCGTACGCATCGATGTTCACGCCGCGGATGTTGGTGTTGTTAATCGAGATGACTGCACTCGTAATGTCGTTCAGCATTCCGGGACGGTCGTCGCCGGTGATTTTGACGGCGGCAAGGAATTCGCCCTTGCGCTTTTTGCTCCATTCGAGCTCGACGAGACGTGCGCGCAACTTGTCCTGTAGATCGGCGATGTTCTGACACGATACGCGGTGCACTTTAATTCCACTGCCGATGGTGACGATGCCAACAATGGGGTCGCCCGGCACGGGGTTGCAGCAACGTGCATAGGAGAACATGACCTTCGCAGATGAGATGCCTTCGCCAACAATATAAATTCCATTAGCATTCTCGCGTGTCTGACCAGAGTATTGCTCAAACCCAAAATCGGTGTGCGGTAACGGGGCTTCGGGTGCACCCTTCGGCTGCACCCTCTCAAGGATCTGATCGGAAGCTGCTTCGGGTGTTAGCGTTCCGGTGCCCAGCGCAAAATAAAATTCCTGTCTACTGTCGTACTTCATCTGCAACAGAATTTTTTCAAGATCATCTTCGTTCAGGTGGATGTTCACCTTCTTTGCGCGCTTATCCCAAATCTCTTTGCCTTCTGCCACACGCGCACGACGATCTTCGTTCAAGATGCGCCGGATGTGTGTCTTGGCCTTGTGTGTTATGGCTATGCGTTCCCAGTCGCGGTTCGGAGTCTGATTTTTGGAGGTAAGAATTTCGACCTGGTCGCCCGTTTTAAGCGTGTGGTCTAATGGCACAATACGTCCGTTTACCTTCGCACCGATACACCGCGCTCCGACCTGCGAGTGAATGTCAAATGCAAAGTCGATGGGTGTTGCACCCTTCGGAAGGATTCGTAAATCACCCTTAGGAGTAAAGATGTAAATCTCATCCTGATAGAGGTTGAGCTTGAACGACTCGAGCAGTTGCGACGCAGCATCTTCGCCAACGTTTTCAAAAACATCGCGCACCCACGACGCCCACTCTTCGAGATCCTTGCTGTCTATCCACGATGCAGTTGCACCCGATTGCACTTTGTACCTGAAGTGCGCTGCAACACCGCGTTCGGCAAATTCGTGCATTGCACGCGTTCGAATTTGCACCTCGACACGTTTGCCATCGTTGCTAATAACAGTCGTATGTATCGATTGATAGCCGTTCTTTTTGGGCACGCTGATGTAGTTCTTGAAACGCTCAGGCACGGGTGTGTAGATCTCGCTTACAATGCCGTATGCCAGGAAGCAATCGTTGTTGTCTGCAGTCTCAAGAATAATGCGCACTGCAAGTAAATCGTAGAGCTCATCGAGTGTCTTGCCTTGCGTAACCATCTTTTTGTAGATGCTGTACAAGTGCTTCGGACGTCCACTTATCTCATATTTCAGGCTATGCTCTACAAGCCTGTCTGCAATAGGTTTTGCAAACCGATCGATAAAATCTTCGCGTTCTTCGCGTGTAGAGCTCAGTTGTCTTTTTATGTCGTCGTAGGCTGAGTGGTTAAGGACCTTGAATGAAAGATCCTCGAGCTCCCATTTAATATTTCCTAAACCAAACCTATGAGCGAATGGAGCATAAATTTCCATTGTCTCACGCGCCATGCGCTCCTGACGTTCACGTGGCAGCACATCTATTGTGCGCATGTTGTGAAGTCGATCGGCGAACTTCACAAGAATTACGCGCACATCATTTACGAGCGACAATAACAGCTTGCGATAGTTCTCGGCCTGCGTTATTTCACGACTCTCGAACACGTCGCTGATTTTCGTCGCACCATCAACGATCTCTGCTACCTCGGCGCCGAATTCTTCTCGCACATCCTTCAGCGAATAGGTCGTGTCCTCTACAACATCGTGCAGCAGCGCCGCCGCAACACTTACATCATCGAGCGGAATTTCACGAATAACAATCAGTGCGACTTGCAACGGATGTGTGTAGTACGGTTCACCACTGGCACGCACGTCTTGCTTATGCGCTTCAACACAAAACCGAAATGCTCGCGTAACCATATCCGCGTTAAATCGCGCTAAATGCGACTTGCCCTCACGCAATAACAGCGCAAGGTCTGCCTCCTGGTCTGTGCCTAATGTATGATCGGCATGCACCGGAGAGTTAGAGCGTCGCTTGGTTACTTGACGGGCCATAAAAACCGTGGAGAGTTCAGTCGCAGAACTGTGTAGAGGTTCGTCGAACGTGTGTGAGTGTTAGTTGCGTTTGATGATGGTACAGTGACTTATCGTACCACCCGATCGCATGATGACGTAATACGTGCCGTTCGAGATAGATCGTCCGTTAACGTCAAGATCGACAGACCCTTCAACAGCCCCTTGCCATAATGTTGCAATACGCTGTCCGGCAATGCTGTAGAGCGCAATGTCGGCATACGGTGTTGTTGTCGTTACACGCACCTTTGTAAGGTCGCTGAATGGGTTGGGTCCGACTGTCTGCAACTGGCCCACGGGCGCAACTACTACTTCCGATGCGACTCCGGTAGTGGGGATAGGGGTCTCGGCCAACTCGAGCCAGGCAATAGATTTATCAAGGAAGGTTGTCCGTTCAGAAGCATCGAGAAAACGTGCGGCGTTTATGCCACAGAGGACAGTACGGTAACTGGTTGCGTCGTATCGGATGGCTGTAGTAATGGTGTTGTTGCTACGCTTCAACACTCCAAACGCATTGGGTTTGTCAAGGCTGAGTTTGACGTTAGGAACGTACTGATTGCCGCGCGTGTGGTTCAAGCGAGGTAGTTCGCATTCGATGCCAGTCATGCCGCCCGTGATAGGATCGCCTGGGGCTCCCTGCAAGACACGTCGGCCATCGTCGTTGCCACTTGGCACATCGGCACCCAATAGGCTTGAGCCAAAGAGCGAAAAGAATGCGCTTGCGTCAGGAAGGTCTGTACGCAACAGCAAAGGATCGTCTGCAACGAGCATTACCTCACGTCCGGCACCGACCAGATAATTGAGAATGGCATCTTCTACGGTGTTTATCTCACCAAAACTTCCTGCATTCCAAACAACCGTTTGTATGTCAGGTATACTATCAATAAGGCGAAGGAATATGTCGGATGTCATCGGACTGTAGCCCTTGCGAGCAGTCTGTGCAACTGCATCAACAAAGTCGAAGCCTTCTGTGGTAGCGTCGTCTACAAGAACACGACGTAGGTCGGATCGCGAAATAAGGACGTGAGTTGTTAGTACGCTTCCGTCTTTCGAGGTAGCGCGAACCGTAAGCTGTCCGGTAAGTGCTGTGCTGTCTGGTGTTGCCGTAACAGTAAAGTCAGGCGAGCCTGCTGCAGTAACTGTAACGGAGTCTGGACTGACAATTGTCCAGCCCTTGGGCGCTTCTGTAGAGATTCGGTACGACGCAATGTCGCAGTTCGGACGAACGATGCCGTGTACCATGGACATTTTCACTGCCGTAGCTGTAACGCGTGCGACGTCTGTTGCAACGATCGATTCTTTGAGATCGGGGTCTACGACGTTGACTGTTGCGTTTACCGGATCTACGAACCAGATGCGTCCGTCTGGGCCAACAGTAACGCCACCTACAACCATCGGTGCAACGTTCAACGTATGCTTCAGCGTAGGTAACGCTCCGCCGATATCATAAACAAGTATAGTACCGTCGGTGTTGCCGATGATGAGGTGGTTGCCTACGATGTCGAGTCCGACCGGACGTACGTCTTTCGTAAGCTGCATAACGGGCTGTACCGTGGCACCGCTAAAATTTCGGAATAGCGTGAGGTTTTCGTCGCTCTGAGGTGTTGTCGACAGTGCTCCAACATCCTTGCCAGTGCGTGTATCAAGTCGCATTACAGCGTTCGCGCCCGGGTTGATGTAATACAGCCATTGCTTTGCATCATCGAAGTCCATGTGCGCGGCACGTCCGTGCTCTGATGTCGTAATCGTTGCATTGGTGTAGTTGCGAATCTCTCCATCGCGGTGATCGGTTCCACCCACTTCATGCGGATCGCGGAAATCATAACGTCCGATTCTCTTATGCAGAGCATCAGAAATCCAGTACACGTTATCGCGTTCGTGGGCAATGCCCAGGCAATACGCATTCTGGTGTAGCATGTCGAGGTGGCTGGCCAGCATATTATCATCGTTTTGATACTTCGAAGCGAAGATGGCCGTGTCGCTACTCCATAAAGACGGACCCATGAATTGATAGTCGCGGTCGCCATTCCCAGGCTCTCCGTTTTGCGCCGTACCAAACGTTCCATTCTCTCCGAACGCTAGTGCTTGTGTGCGCCACATAAAGTGCGATGCGCGAGAGTCTTTCTTGCGACGAATTACTTGCGACGCTTTATCGGCATCGTGAACAATAAGCATGGCATGTCCGTTCGGCTCGGCAAGCACCACCCACAAGTCATTCGGGTGTAGGGGACTACTGTTGAAGTCGAGGTCTTTTGGTTCGCGCACACCGTCTGCGGCGGTCGCAATCGTGCGGACAGTGAAGCCATTCGCGTACGAGCGGAGCCCGCTGCCGAAGGCAGCCCCCTTACCGAATTCAGAATCAGTGTTATCGGCGACATTGTTGGCTGCACTGCCTGTAGCGGTGCCAGTGCGGGTACGGTCTGTGGCCATGCTGATGAGTCGTTCGACATCCATGAACGGCTCGTCGGTATATGCGGCGAAGGTCAGCACGCCGTTACGCACAACGAGCGCTGCATGTAAATCGCGTGCTGTGTCGTTTTCTACGCGCAAGGCTCCAATCGTGCGCGCTAGGTCGTTGTCAGAATCGCTCACAACGTGGATGACGTCGGTTTTCAATCCTTGGGCAGCGATCATCTTGTTCGATGTAGCATCATCGTCGCTACTGAACGCAACGATACTCACGCCTAATCGCTTGAGTGCGTCGGCATGTTCGTTCAGATAGCGTAGCTGCCGCACACAGTGACTACATGTATAGCCCTTGTATCGGATGTAAATAACCGAGCCGGAATTGTTTGCATTGGCAGCGTGTAGGGGGCTTAAGACAGAGGGGCTGAGGGTGGTTCCGGTGGCAATCGGACTCGAGTAAAACCGCGCAGAGCCTCCGTCCATCGTCCGAACGGACGTCGAACAAACGATGCAAAGCACTGAAGCCAGGTATAGAATTTTACGCATGATGATAGTCCTTATTATGACTGTTAAGACCCTTTAATCGCAATCCCAACTCGATTCTGTTCTTGAAAGTTACATATTGCAGGCATTGCTGGTTTTGTACTACATACGTGGAGACCATATGAAGACGTTGGCAGCTTTTCTTTTGGTTGGTGCAATTCTTACAGGATGTGGTGGCAAGTTGGACGAGGCAGCTCAGGGACTCAAAAGCATGGAGAATCTTGCAGAGTCAGCCAAAGACGCCCAGGCCACGCAGGATGTCGTCGAAAAACGACGCGAAGAGCGCAGAGCTAAGGGCGACACCGTCTCCCTGCCCGTCGAAGAGTTGAAGGCATATCTACCAGCAGACATATCCGGGTATACCGCAGAGGAGCCAGAAACTTCAAGTACAGATATGCCCGGGTTCTCTTTTTCACAAGCCTCGCGGGTATACAGACGAGCCGACGGTGCAACGATAAAACTGCAGCTGACAGATTACAACAACGGCACCATGGGGTATGCATCGATGGGTGCCATATTTGGAATGAAATGGCGCGTAGACAACAAGGACGAAACATCGGGTACGTTCCAAACTGGCGACCCTATGATTAACGGCCATGAGCGCTTCGAAAAATCAACGAAAAACACGACGCTCATGTACGGCCTCGGCGGTCGATTCATTCTCAACGTCGAAGCTGAAAAGCAGGACGTGGCATTCGCTCGATCGGTAGCAGAGAAAGTAGACCTAAAGAAGCTTGCCAGCAAGTAGAAGCTAGTTAGCAAGTAGAAGCTAGTTAGCAAGTAGAAGCTAGTTAGCAAGTAGAAGCTAGTTAGCAAGTAGAAGCTAGTTAGCAAGTAG